>NZ_WQPK01000024.1 GCF_018785265.1 Collinsella aerofaciens
GCGGCAAGGAGATATATTGCCAGACCGGAGGGGCGCCGGGGGCGGGAATCTGGCACTCCATATTTTGTTCACAAACGAATATGTCCCTCAGTCGCGTCCCTGAGGTTATAACTGAAGCATTGGCTTCTGATATTGGCGATGACCAGCTGGTTTATAGGTGTTAAGGCATCGGTCATCTCTGGAGCGCCACTTTACTCCAAAAGCATCAGCTATTTGTTTCCCGTCGGTAAAAGGCAGGTTTTGTTCGCCAAGCGTTCTTATATATAGAGAAGTTCGGGTTCGAACCCATGCACCGGCAACAAAAAAGCGATCAACCGGAGTCGATCGCTTTCTGTTCTATGGTGGAGCATCCAAAGGATGTTTCCGAACTCACTTTCTCGCTGCCATTCATGCTGTCGAAGCATCGTTCGACCTCCGCAGTCCCATGTTTTGAGGATCTGCCGTGTTTATCACTGCTATTAATGAGTGTGCGGAAGTGATCCTCATACAGATACGTGCGATCCGCCAGAGAACTGAGAAGCATCTTTCTGCAGCCCTCGTTGTCTATCCTCGCATCTCTCAGGTCTTCCGGAAATTCACAAGCAGTCTTAGGGTCAGTTTGTTTCTGCTTTCAGAGACTTGTTTGAGAGTTATTAAAGACAGTTCAAAACAATAAGTGAGACACCATAAAGCAGAGCAAGATGTGCCGGATAGAAAACGTAGAAGAAGTATTTCAGCTTCAGCCCTCGCTTGCCATTATAAAGATTGATAAGCAGCAACGAAACGACCGCGGCAGCAACATCAGGATTAAATACATTAGCTGTAGCAAACTCAAATCCGCCGCCAACTATATGGCATGACGAAAGGAGCACTACGCATACTGCAGCAAAGAACATCTTGGCCTTGCTGTCGTGGAATAAATAGAATGCAGCCACAAGCAGAATGCCATACACGCCGCCATCTAGTTTAGTGTATTCAGCTGCCAGTGCTATCAAAACAATCAGAGCAAATTCTGCGATGTGCCTCTTCCATTTTGAAAGACTTTGTATCTTTTCCAGAATAATCAAAAAGACCAAGGAAAGCAGGAGCTCACACATAACATTTTGTTGCCGAAGGTCGAATAGTTGCCCGGTTTGAACGAAATCGTATATGGGCTCCGCAATGATTGCGAAGACAAGCATATTTCGCAGGTACTTCTTTATGTCATGAGTATGCAAAAATCCCTCAACTATCAAAAAGCAAAATAAGGGAAATGCAATTCTGCCAAGAACATGAAGCACATCCGAAGCCTCGCTTAGAATCGCCCACTGCTCGTCTGATATCTGATTGTACGATGCGTGAGTCATGATTCCATTGGTCAGGACGATCCTGCTTACATGATCGAGAACCATCGAAATGGCCGCTATTATCTTTAATGTGCTGCCGCTAATTCCGTATCTGTCTGTTTTCATTTCGTTTTCCTTTCTTTGGGTGGGCCGTCGGGGGTTCAGCCTGCTTCGCAGGCGGCCGCTGCGGCGCTTTCGCGCCTTGCGCGCTGCGCTGGCAAACGCTCACGCGTTTACTTAGCTCCGCGCCCCGACGGGTTCGAACCCGTGCACCGGCAACAAAAAAGACGGCCAACCGAAGTTGACCGTCTCAACAATCTTTGGGTGGGCCGTCAGGGGTTCGAACCCTGGACCTTGGGATTAAAAGTCCCCTGCTCTGCCAGCTGAGCTAACGGCCCGCGGGTGGCATTGTACCACGGTCTGGGACTATTCCCAACTCCATTGGCCGTTCTGGAAAATCACAACTTCACGTCCATCAGGCGTAATGCCCGTAATATCGATGTCGTCCGTGCCGATCATAAAATCGACGTGCGTGCTCGAGACGTTAACGCCATGCTCCAGGAGCTCCTCCTTGGACATGTCATACCCACCCTCGATGCATTCGGGGAAACCGACACCTAGCGCGAGATGGCAGCTAGCGTTCTCGTCATAGAGCGTGTCATAGAACAGAACGCCGCTTTCGCGGATCGGAGTGTTCTTGGAAATGAGCGCGACCTCGCCCAGATGAGCGGCACCTTCATCGGTGTCAATAATGCTCGCAAGCGTTGCCTTGCCCACGCGGGCGTCGTAGTCCACCACGCGGCCGCCCTCGAACTTAATCCAAAAATCTTCGACTTTATTGCCGTGGTGGATGAGCGGCATGGCCGAGTACACGATACCGTCGGCGCGCATGCGATCGGGCGAGGTGAAGACTTCCTCGGTGGGAATGTTGGGGAAGAAGGGGTGTCCATCGGGCGTCTTGCCCTTGCCGCCGGCCCACTCGTGACCCTTCGTCATGCCAATCGTCAGATCGGTTCCATTTGCCGCGGTGTAATGCAAGTAGTCGAAACGATTGTCGTTCAGGAAACGCAGGTTCTTTTCGAATGCGGCGTCATGGAGTTCCCAGTCGCTCTCCGGGTCCTGGCCATCGGCGCGCGCGGTGTGCAGAATCGCATTCCACAGTTTATAGATTGCAACCTCATCGGCGTCTCCTGGGAACACCTCGTGCGCCCAAGCCACGACCGGAGCGCCGGCGATGCACCACGGATTGATGTTGTAATCCAGTCCACGGCGGAAAACTTTGCACTGCGTATTCCTCGCCTTTGATGCCGCGGCCGGCTTGGCTGGATCGATGCCCTTGAGGGCCGCAGGATCCGCACCTTCGATAAAGACAAAGCAGGCACCATCCTGGGCCAAGGAATCCAGCTGCATGCGCTTCCACTCGGGTGTCTGCTCAAAATAGCTTTTCTCGACATGCTCGTACGTGAGCCTCGTCACGGCATCATCGGCCCAAATGACCGTCACGTGGCCGGCGGCGGCAGCATAGGCCTCCGCGACCACCACGCGCGCAAACGGCGCGCACTCGACCGGAGACTGAACGACGACCTCCTGGCCGGGCTTGACGTTTACGCCCTTGCGGACGACCAGGCGCGCGTAGTTTTTAATCTTGGGCTCCAGGGCCTTCATGCCCTCCAGAGCCTCTTCGACCGTCAGGGCAGCTCGAATCATGTGCCACTCCATCTATCTATAGAACAGTAAAAAGGCGCGCCGCAAAAACGACGCGCCTTATATCTTAGCGATAAGTATGTATGCAAACGCTACTTCTTCTTGGAGTCCTTCTGGTCCTCCTCGGCAGCCGCGCGCTCAATAAGAGCGTTGAGCTTGTTCTCGGACATGCCCTCGGCCTGCGCGCGGTACACGTTGCGCAAGGGACGAATACGAGCGAAGTCGTAGATAAAGTCACCTAGGATGATGACATAGGACAAAACGATGCCGACCATCTGGACAGGGCTGGACACCATGCCAGCGGGAGCGAAGTACAGCGAGGCCCAAATTGCCACGACGAGCACCATGCCAATGGCGAGCACAATCCACCAGATGCGACGGCGCTTGGTGTAGTCCTCGTCCTGCTTGAGGAGGATATTCGACACCGTATAGATGCGGTCCTCCTTGGCGCGCTGCTTGGCCTTGCGGGCGCGCTTCTCCTCTTTAGAGAGGCCCTCGAGGTTCTCGCCCTTCTCGAGCTCTTTGCGGCGTGCCTTAGACGAAGCCGGCACGATGCGAACGGAGCTCGCTGCTTGGCGGGCGGGCTTAGCAGATGCGGCAGACTTGCGCGCAACCCCGGTAACTTCGTGGGATTGCGTGCGCTTGTTCGTGGCGCTACGGGTACTCACTTATGCGTTCTCCTTCATGCTTGTGAACTGGGAGCCGGTGATGATCTGGAAGGCCTCGCGATAGCGCTCGGACGTGCCATCGATGACCTCGGCGGGCAGGTGCGGGGTCTCCCCCGTCATATCCCAGTTGGCCTTGAGCCAATTGCGGACGAATTGCTTGTCGTAGCTAGGCTGGATCTTGCCCTCCTCGTAGCTGGCAGCAGGCCAGAAACGGCTGGAGTCGGGCGTGAGGCACTCGTCGATCAGCGTGACCTTGCCATCAATAACACCAAACTCGAACTTGGTGTCGGCAATGATGATGCCACGGGTCGCGGCGTACTCGGCAGCGGCCTTGTAGATCTTGAGGGAAAGGTCACGAATCTGCGTGGCGATGTCCTCGCCCACGATCTCGCAGCAACGCTCGAACGAGATGTTCTCGTCGTGGTCACCGATCTCGGCCTTCGTGGACGGCGTGAACAGCGGCTCAGGAAGCTTGGAAGCCTCGGTCAGGCCCTCAGGCAGCTGGATGCCGCAGACGGTGCCGTTCTCGTCGTAGGTCTTCTTGCCCGAACCGGTCAGATAGCCGCGGACGATGCACTCGATAGGAATCGTCTGGGCCTTCTTAACCAGCATGGCGCGGCCAGCGAGGTAGTCACGATACTCAGCAAACTCCTCGGGGAAATCCGCCGGGTCGATGGAAACGAGATGGTTGGGGACGATGTCGGCAAACTTATCGAACCAGAATGCCGAGATGCGATTGAGTACCTCTCCCTTAAACGGAATCTCGTCGGGAAGAATGAAGTCAAACGCAGAAATGCGGTCGGTGGCGACCATCAGCAGGTTTTCACCGGCATCGTAAATATCACGAACCTTGCCACGGGAATCCGGACGACGCTCCATCGTTGTCACGTGAGTCACTCCTTACCTAAATACGACAGAAATGCGGGTTCTTTCCCGCATGTTTTCGCAAACTCGGAGCGGCAGGGACGCGGCCCCTCCTTCACCGAATAGCGAAAAGCTAGTGCTCCATTGTAGTAGATGCCGCGTCTGCCGTGTGCTCGCGGGGCAGATGAATTGTAAAAGTCGTACCCTTTCCAAGCTCCGACTCCACGGATATGTAGCCATGGTGACGCTCGACGATCTGCTTGGTCACGGCGAGGCCAACGCCCAGGCCGCCGGCTTCGCGGGCGCGGCTGGCATCGGCGCGCCAAAATCGTCCGAAGATACGCGACAGATCGTCCTTGGCAATACCGATACCGGTATCAGAAACGGCAATGCTGACGTGCTTGCGGTCACTGAGCACCGACACCACGACCCAACCGCCCTCGGGGGTGTAGCGCATGGCGTTGCTCATGAGGTTGATAACACATTGCGTGATCATGTCGGGATCGGCCTCGACGACATCGTCGTGACCCTGGGTCTCGTCCGCAAAACGCAGGCGCAGATCGCGGTCGACAAACAGGCGCTCCTGGGCATTGACGATGGAACGCACGAAAGGAACCATGTCCACCGGCTCAAGGTTGAGCGGAGCCGCGCTGTTTTCCATGCGCGACAGGTCGAGCATCTGCTGCACCAGACGAGCCAAGCGACGCGTCTCGGAAGCAACGGTTTCCAAATGCTCATCGTCGGTGGGATACACGCCATCCTGCATGGCCTCGACCGTTGCGAGCATGGCCATAAGCGGCGTGCGAAGCTCGTGTGCAACGTCTGAGGTCAGGCGCTTCTCGTGTTTCATATCCTTCTCGAGCGAAGTGGCCATCTCATCGAAGGTCTCACCCAGCTGATCGATCTCGTCATCACCGCGCAGTCCCGTGCGAGCCGACAGGTCGCCGTCACGGATTTGCTTTGCGGTACTGGTGATGCGATGAATCGGCTTGGTGAGCATGCGCGACACGAGCGATCCGATAACGACCGAAATGCAGATTGCAACAACCGCGGCGAGGGCCATGGCGTTAAAGGTCTTCTCCCTAAACGCAGAGTCCGCCTTGGTGAGCAGAGCGTCGGAGCCGATGGCCCACAGCTTTACCTGTCCGACATGCTCGCCGGAAGACGTTACAATCTCGACGTTAGCAACGCTATCGGAGTCGGTTGGAGCAGACGAGACCGGGCTATGCGATGCCCTCTTGCCGCTCGTGTCGTCGGTCGTAGCCTGGTTTTCGCGTACATCGGCGGTGGCGCTTGCCGAGGGCCAGGAATCGTCATAAACGATCACGCCCTTTTTATTGACGACCTGCATGCCCAGATCGTCGGAAACCAAACTCGACGTTGCGACCGTGCGCAGTTCTCCCGCGGTCCAAGAGCCATTTTCCTCATATGAGGTCGCCAACTTCTCGGCAGCGGAATTTGCGATTTCGACGATATTGGAGCGTGTGTAATCCGAAAAGACCGTGCCCCACACAACAGAGACAACGCCCACCAGCACCAATACTGTCATGAGCGATGTCAGAGCAAAAGCAAGTGCCATGCGCGAGGGATAGCTCATCGTTGGCCGTGAATCGGAACGAGGCGTGTTCCAACTAGCCTTGGAACCCGCCTCGCTCTCCTGCTTGTGCTTTTGTCCGATTTCAAAGCGCGCAGGTGTCATATGTGATTTCCCTATTTCTCGTCCGACTTATCGGTCTTGGCCGGAGCCTCGAAGCGATAGCCGACACCATGGACGGTGTAGAGCCACTTGGGCTTCTTGGGATCATCGCCCAGCTTGGCGCGAAGATTCTTCACGTGGCTATCGATGGTGCGCTCATAGCCCTCAAAGTCATACCCGAGCACTTTCTCGACCAGCTCCATGCGGTTATACACACGGCCGGGATGGCGGGCAAGCGTGGTGAGCAGCTTAAACTCGGAAGCCGTCAGATCGACTTCCTTGCCCTCGACCAAGATCTTGTGGCCCGAGATATCGATGACCAGATCGCCGAAGTCGAGTACCTCGACGGCGGGCTCGTCGGCCTGATGGGCACGGCGGAACAGAGCGCGAACGCGGGCGACGAGCTCGCGCGGCGAGAACGGCTTAATCAGATAGTCGTCGGCGCCGAGCTCAAGACCGATAATACGGTCCTCGATCTCGCCCTTAGCCGTCAGCATGATGATGGGGACATCCGAGGTATCGCGAATGGTGCGGCAAACGCGCTCGCCGGGAATCTTGGGGAGCATAAGGTCGAGCACGACCAGGTCGAACTGATGCTTCTCGAACTCCTCGATCGCGGACTGGCCGTCGCCGACGCCCACAACCCAGTAGCCTTCGCGCTCGAGATAGGCAGCGACGGCGTCACGGATTGCCTTCTCATCCTCGACCAGCAGAATCTTTTTTGCATCTGAAGCCATAACACGGCCCCCCTGTCTCAATTAGCTAAGAACAAGCCCATTTTAACGCACCTGAGCCCGCCGGATGCCGCTATGACGCGGCAGCTCGGCGGGCGGTACTCACAATTACAACGCGTTTATTCCCCTGTTGGCGCCTTTTTAACCCCTCTAAGCTTAAAGAGAGAATAGGCGTGCAGTGACCGTCTCTGGTATACCCTGGCTGTTGCGCACCGTGGCGTACGTAAGGAATGAGTCCGATTTTCCCGCCGTAGCTGGATAATCGCCATACTCCAAAGCGCGGTCGGGCGACAGCAGCGAGCCATAGGTCTTGGCAGAGGTGTCGATCAGGAAATGCGACGCCTGTACCTTAACAAGGTATTTATTCTTCTTGCCAGCCGCACATGCGAGCGGCTCGCGTGACAGGAAGAGGTACGGCCCTCCCTCATTACCGATATACGTGCCCATATTGCCCAGGCTGCCCACGCCACTATAGGCCGCCTCGATAGAAAACACGAAGGTATCGCCCATATATGCGGCCTCGAAAGGCGAAACTGACGAAGGGAGGACCAACTGGGCACGCTTGGTGTTGTTGCCGTCGGTCAGATCGATTGCCGTTATGCCGTAGTAGACGCCCTCGTCGTTGCGGACACGCGGCGAGATGGTCAAAATGCCGTCGCTCGCGCGCGGGGCCGATGCAAAGCGGCCCGTCGATTTCCAAATTACCTCGGCCTTGGATTCATCAAGCGAGCGACGATAGCAAAACGAATCACTACTCGTTTTATTGCCGCCTGCCGAAGGCATTTTATACCAGATGACCGATGACCCGAACGCCGTAAACAGGGGCGGATCATAGTCCTTGCCACCTCGATCGAGCTCAACCACGTCGCCAGAGAGCGAAGCGCCCGACAGATTTTGAGCGTAGAGCTTCCACGATGAATTGGCAAAGTTCATCTCAACCCACGCGAATACGCCGTCGCCGGCACGGACATCGTAGAATGCATATCCCGTGCCCTCGATAGGATCCTCGATTAATGTGGTAAGCGAGCCATCGCCCAGGTTGAGCACACCGAGCGTGTTGGCGTGCAGTGCCGATGCGGGCGCCATCATCGCCGCGGCGTAATCGCCGTCGCAGTAGTACAGCAGCGTACCCAGAGGCAGCGTCCACGACGCCGCCGGCTCAAGATCGATGTCGACTGCCTCGTACTCATCCGTAATCGAGATGATTTTGGAATCGTCCTTGATAACCTGCGGCTCGCCGGCGGCATCATCGCTGGTACCCGTTTTTTTCGAGCATCCGGCAAGCACCGTGGCAGCGCCCGCAGCAACCCCACCGAGCACAAAGCCGCGACGCGATATTCCGTTCTTGATGTGATCGGCGATACCCATTAGGCGATCTCGGCGCGAGCGGCCTCGATAGCGCGTGTAAGCTGGTCGGCGCAGGAGGTCTTTTTCATACCGCAGGTATTACCGGCGAGAACCTCGATTACGCGATCGGCAGGAGCGCCCTCGACCAGCTTGGAGATAGCCTTGAGATTGCCGTCGCAGCCGCCGGTAAACTCAACGCCCATCACCTTGTTGCCGTCATCGGAAAGGTCAAGGTGAATATTGCGAGCACACACGCCCTGAGGCTTGTAATCAAACGAAATCATGCGATCCCCTCTCAGAATGTTATTCGAGACGACTATTATCCCCGTCTTTCCCTAAATGCAACGAGGCGCTTTGCCGGCAACACACATTACCAGCAAAGCGCCCTAAAAAGCTAACGTTATGCCCGAACCTACTCGAAGCTCAGCTGCTCCAGGCGATCGAAGACCGTGTCGATACGGGTGAGGAAGTCCCACGGATCAAAGATCTCATCGAGCTTCTCCTGGCTGACGGTGCAGCGCGGATCGGCCTCGAGACGCTCCTTAAAGGTGGGGCCAGAGACACAATCCTGCACCTCGTGCCAGGTGGCCATGGCGTTTTCCTGCACGATAGCGTAGGCGTCCTCGCGGGTGATGCCCGTGTCGACGAGGGCAAGCAGCACCTTGGAGGAGAAGATGAGGCCGCGGGTCTTGTTGAGATTGGCCATCATGCGAGCGGGATACAGCTGCAGGCCGTCGATAACGCGGATGAGGCACTGGAACATGTGGTCGAGCGCGATGAAGCTATCGGCCTGGGCGACGCGCTCGGCGGAAGAATGCGAAATGTCGCGCTCGTGCCACAGGGCAACGTTGTCAAAGGCGACCTGAGCGTTGGACTTCACGACGCGCGACAGGCCGCAGACCTTCTCCATGGTGATGGGATTGCGCTTGTGCGGCATGGCGGAGCTGCCCTTTTGGCCCTTGCGGAAGGGCTCCTCGGCCTCGAGCGTATCGGTCTTCTGCAGGTTGCGGACCTCGGTCGCGATGCGCTCGCAGGTGGCCGCCGTAGTGGCAAGCACGCCGGCAAGGTAGGCGTGGTGATCGCGACTGATGACCTGCGTGGACAGCGGATCGTGGACCAGGCCCAGGTGCTCGCAGACGTACTCCTCGACGAACGGCTCGATGGAGCTGTAGGTGCCGACGGCACCGGAGATGGCACCGAAGGCAACGTTCCTGCGAGCATCCTCAAGACGATCGAGATCGCGCTTGAGCTCCCATGCCCAGGAGCCAAACTTCATACCGAAGGTCATCGGCTCGGCATGGATGCCATGGGTGCGGCCGGCGCAGAGCGTATTGCGCTCCTCGAAGGCACGGCGTTTGCAGATCTCGCCAAGCTTCTTAACGTCCTCGATAATCAGGTCACAGGCCTGGGTGAGCTGGTAGCACAGAGCCGTATCGCCCAGGTCGGAGCTGGTCATGCCGTAGTGAACCCAGCGGCTGGGCTTGGGGTCGCCCTCGGGAACATCGGCGTCGATGTACTCCTTCATGTTGGTCAGGAAGGCGATGACATCGTGGCGCGTGACCTCCTCGATCTCGTCAACCTTCGCCTTCTCAAAGTTGGCGTGGTCGCGAATCCACTGGGCCTCTTCTTTGGAAATGCCGATCTTGCCGAGCTCCGCCTGAGCCTCGCAGGCCAGGACCTCAATCTCCTGCCAAATGGCGTACTTGTTCTCGAGGGAGAAGATGTGTCCCATCTCCGGGCGGGTATAGCGATCGATCATAGCGGCTCCTTTTTGGTTATTGGCACGTTGGTCGTAACTCAACCATTGTACCGTGCGCAGGTGCAAGTATGGGCAGCAGGCATTAACCTAACATTTTGGAATTGGAGCAAGCAACGGGACGTCTGCGTATTTGCTTTGCAAGTACGCACCGGCTGCGGTCGGCATGTCCCGGACCTACGCCTATGCGCGGGCAATATGGGTTGAATCTGACACTCCCGGCTGTCTCCCATGCTCGATGGAGCGGGCAACGGGACGTCCGCGTATTTGCTTCGCAAATCCGCACCGGCTTCAGGCGCCTGCCGGCGCCTTCGCCTGCTCGCTCCAAACGCTTCGCGTTTGTTTTACGCTCGCACCCTGGCGGGTTCGAGTCCCGGCGCTTTATTGAAAAAAGCACGGCACCGGAACGGTGTCGTGCTTTTACTTTTTCTGGAGCGGGCAACGGGACTCGAACCCGCGAGTGTCAGCTTGGGAAGCTGATGCCTTACCACTTGGCGATGCCCGCTTGTGTGTTGGCTAGTATAACGCGGTTGTCTTGTTCGATACAAGGGTGGCGATGCTTGTTTTAGCTGTGGAGATTCGTTTGAAAATCGCATCAATTGTGGAGACGAGGACCTTTGGCCTCCTGTTCTCCTTATCTTCTACCTGCGCTTTTGCCTGATTGTTGTATTTGAGCTCAATTTGTCAGGAATTGGGCAAGCTTTTGGTCAGGCTCCGGTACTTACCCGCATGAACCTCGGGGGTAGCCTCATCCTACGCGTCGCAACCTCCCCATGCGGCGCACGAGGGATAAGGAGCAGCCATGTCCAACGCACCCACGCACTCTGTCCACAGCGCAATCGCAACAGGTCCGCTGCTCCTGCTCCTCTTCCTGCTTTTCGGCTGTCTGGCACCGGGAGCCGCATTTGCCGTCGATGGCTACGACCAGCTCGGCTTCCGCACTATTAGCGATGATTGTGGGCCCTTCTTCATCGGCAAGTATGAAGCTCAAGACGCCTCGATCGCCTACTGCATGAACCAGGAACGCCCCGGGCCCACCAAGCCGGGCGGTCCATGGCTCAACTTTGATCAAGGCTGGGTGTGGCTCGACGACGAGTTCGCGGCAATCGTTTGTCACGGATATCCTACCGCCACGTCGTTTGGCGGTTACCATCTTTCACCCGATCGCGCCCGCGCCGCCACCCAGCTTGCCGTATGGATGCTCAACGGCACTACCCATGTCGACGGCACCTACTCCTACACGACCGCTCAGGGCAAAACCAAGAGTGGGCACTTTACCGCCGACAATGAAGTCGTGGCGGCTGCGCGATGGCTCCACGACAGCGCAAAATCAGGAAGCATCAAAGCCGCTCCGCACCGCGCGCGGCGCTATCTAGGAACCGTATCGGGCGGCAGCAAACGTCAAGACATGCTCTATGTACTACCGGCGGTCTCTGTTTCCTTCCAAAAGCAGTCTGCAAACGCTGCCATTACCAGCGGAAACAATACTTATCAGTTTGATGGGGCAACATTCGATGTTTTTGAGAGCGCCAGCGGCGCGCGTGTCGGCACCGTCCAGATGGACAGCAACGGTCGAGCGCAGGCAACACTCCAACCCAACACGGCATACTACCTAGTTGAGACAACAGCGCCAGCTGGTTATATCCCCCGGCACGATCGCATTGCCTTTACCACGACGGATAACGGCGGATACGTCACCATTGATGAACAACCCGGCACCATTACCTTGCGCATTGTAAAGCTCGACGCCGCAACGAATGCAGGCCCCCAAGTTGGGGCTTCGCTCGCAGGAGCAGAATTCGTGTGCGTATCGCAATCAACCCCTGGATGGACACAAACTCTCAGGACCGATGAAAGCGGTCGAGCTACCCTCACCGATGTCCCCCTGGGAACCTTTACCATCTATGAATCGAAGGCGCCCGAGGGCTATTTGCCCTCCGGTGACAGTTGGTCTTACACCGTTGGAGCCGACCAACTCGGCGATTCAGGCGTGGTCGAGATCGAATCTCGCGTTTCCGATATTCCCATTGCGTTTGACCTTGAGATTTCAAAATTCAAGGACTACGGCAATAGCGATCAATCCGGCCTGGAGCAGCCGGCAGGAGATGTTGTCTTTGAGGTTGTCAGTAACAGCTCTCAGCAGGTTGTTGGCACACTGACTACAAACATCTATGGCTTTGCCTCCACCAAAGACCAGCCCGAAGCATGGTTTGGCACAGGCAAGCGACCAGCCGGTGTCCACGGAGCCGTCCCATACGACCGCGCCGGCTACACGGTTCGTGAGGTTCCGGAAACCGTCCCCGAGGGTTTTAAACGTGCGGGGGAATGGACCGTCGAGGCTAATCAGATTTCCGACGGCGCCGAGCTTCAATATATCGTGGACAACCACGCTCTGTCGACGCATCTCCAGATTGTAAAACGCGATGCCCAAACAGGCGCTTCTGTTCCCCTAGCCGGATTCACCTTCCAACTCCTCGACAGCAATCACAAACCTGTCTCACAAACATGCTGGTATCCAGCACATAACGTAATGGACACCTTTACGACTGACGCGACCGGCACCGTCACACTGCCCGAATCGCTCGTGCCGGGCACCTATTATGTACGCGAAACCTCGGCCAAAGAGCCCTATCTTGTCGGCGGAGAGATCGAGGTAAACATACCCGCCGATATAAACCTAACGCCCGTTGCAATCGTCTCGTATTATGACCACGCCGCGACCGGAAACATCAGGATCGTTAAAACCGATGCCGTAGACGGCAGCAGCCTCGCGGGCGCCATCTTTGAGATCCGTGCCTCAGGTGATATCGTGCGCCCCGACGGTAGCATTGCCGCGCTCGACGGTGAGACTGTCGCTACCGTCACGACAGATGAAACTGGAGAAGCACGCGCGGACGACCTCCCGTTGGGATCTGGCACCGCACGCTACGAGGTCGTCGAGACTCAAGCGCCGACCGGCTTCTTACTCGACCGGACGCACCATATCGTCGACCTTACCTATGCCGACCAGAAAACACCCGTTGTGGAAGCGCGGCTTAACGTATCCGACGATTACACCAAGGTTGATATCTCCAAGGTCGATGCAAGCGGAGAGCAGGAAGTGAAAGGCGCACAGCTCACCTTATATGGTCCCGATAAAACCGAAATAGACTCCTGGACCTCATCCGACAAGCCGCACCGTATCGAACATCTTGCACCCGGCACCTACTCGTTGCGCGAAACGATGTCTCCGCGGACCTATGACCTTGCCGAGGAGATAACGTTTGAAATAAAGGATACGGGAGAAGTCCAATCCGTCGCGATGAAGGATGCGCCCATCGAGATCAAAGGACAGGTCGACAAGCGTCAGGAACTTGTCCAACCTATCGGGAAGGGTCTGTTGGCTAACGGCGATGGAAAAAACCGCGCCGCGATGCAAACCAATACGGATGGGCTTTTCTCCTATACCATCGATGCTCGAAACGATTCCGCTACTTGGGTTGATGAGTTTACGATTACCGATGATCTTGAGTGCGCCAAAGACGGCACGGCGAGATTCGTCTCAATCGAAACCCCCGTCGCCATCGGCGACCTCAATGGTCTGTGCAACGTGTGGTATCGCACGACGCCGTTGGACTCGACAGACGTCGATGAGCCGGCAAACGCGACACTTGACGATGGGCACGAAAATCCTTGGCTTGAGTCCGATGAAGTAAGGGAGAGTCTGGGTGAGGATTGCCGCCTCGTCGATTACGACGGCTGGCACCTCTGGAAGGCGGATGTCTCGACCACGGAATCCACCACACTCGAGGCGAAAGAACTCGACCTTGCGTCCAATACCGTCGTAACGGGCATTCGAATTGAATACGGTGCGGTAGCCGCCGACTTTACGACTCGAAGCGATGCGGATTCTTGGACCCGCGATGATCTCAAGGATGAGCACGACGACCTTGACGATGCCAAAGCAATCCTTGGCACAGACGCTCGGGGCGCAGTCGTACACATGCAGGCAACGTCGGCTTATACGCCCCAAACCGCACTCACCAACAGCGCACGCGTCGATCTTTGCCGCAACGGTGGCGGCGATAAACTTGAGTCACATGACGAGGACCGTGTCATTCAACGCTGTACCCTACCGCAGGACCTACCGGCAACAGGATCAGTTCCCATCGCCGCTTGCATCACCGCGCTCCTGACCTCGGGTGCCGCAGCCCTATGGTTCGCTCGCCTTAGGTCGATCCCAAAGAAGCGCTAGCGCGATGAAAAAGCGGGCGAGCCAGTCCCCTGGCTCGCCCGCTTTCAATCATGTAAATCGCCGTATCTACTCTGCAGACGAAGATCCACCATCAACGATTGTCTGCTCGGACTCAGGAATCCCATCGGCACCCGTACTCTGTTCTTGCTCCACCTCTTCGCTGATTGCGGAGGCAGGGGTCGAGCCCTTCGCACCCACGATGTAGGCAGCCCCAAATCCTAACGCAATGGCAATCAAGGTCAAAATCACGTAGACAGGCCAATGGCGCTTAATATACGAAAACACGTTGACTCCTTAGAGCTCCGTCTACGAACGGCGGATAACCTCGGTCACGACCTCGGATACCGTGGCAATGTTCGTCGGGTTGACATTGTGAGGCAGGTCGTCCTCAGTACGAGCGCAAGCCAGACGCGTGCCGTCCACGCCGGCGATGGTGAGGGCTCGGCGGCTCGCCTCGAGCGCGGCATAGGCATCAGTCTTGGCATAGGGCATCTCGAGCGCGCCACAATCGACATGGAACGACTTGCACACCTTGCTGACCAGGTTCATGATGCGGCGATCGCCCTTGAGCAGCTGTTGTTCGCCCTCAACCGTCACCACCGAAAGCCTACCGGCGCCGACGGATTCAAGATTGATAAAGAATACGCCGCGGAGCTTATCGCGATGCGAAGCCAAGAAGGCCTTCATACCGGCGCCATCACAATCCGAGGCGCCCGTTGCCACAAACCAGATATCGTGACCGAGCAGCTCATCGTCGCCCATAGAGGCGACAGCCGAGAGCATATCTTCGGAAGAAGCGCCGTCGGAAGACGTAGCGCCGCCCTTCCAGCCATCGTTATCGTCCTCGAAATTATCCCACGAACCGATGCCGCGACCGGACTTCTTGGCATCGTAATCGTCTTCGACGCCCAGCCAGTCACTCATGCTGTCCTGTTCGTTTTTCTTTTTACGACCGAACAGGCCGCCCAGGCCGCGCTTGCGAGACTTGGGTGCCGCAGGGGCGGGAGCCGAAATGGTCTCGATCGGCTGTGCGCCCGACGCAACGGGCATAGGAGGCGCAACGGGTGCCGATGTGGGTTCGGGACCCTGGGCGGTAGCAAAGGGGTCGTTGACCTGTGCGGAGGGATCGGGAAGGTCGAACAGCGACGTGCGAGACGCAACGTTTGTCTGCTTCATCGACGGCAGCGACGGATCGGGGACCGAAGCCAGCGGAGACGAGGAGGGTGCAGGCGACGGTGCCGACGCCGGATCGGGAACATTCATCTGCGGACGCGGCGATGCTTGGGAGGAAATCTGGGCCATAAGGGAATCGACCGTTTCGTCCTGGGTGGGAGCGACATTGGCAACCGTGGCACCGGAACCACTCGGGGTCGGCATGGTGAAAATCTGCGTGGAGTAAGGCCTCGACTCATCCGTCTCGGGAGTCTCGGAAACCGCAGGCACCTCCTCCTGCTCGACCTCGGCCGAATCACCTTGATCGGCTGCCGCGTATTGCTCTTCGTCAGAGTTGGCCTCGACGGACTCGTCCTCGGCAGCATCCTGAATTTCGGCAGCATCAATGGGCTCGTCATCGTCTGCCGCGTCGCCCTGCTCATCGGAAACAGGAAGGGGCTCGGCAATCGCGGTTCCTTGCTTTTCAAACGTTATCGTGGAATCGAACTGCGCGGCATCAAACGACATGGTGCTATCGACGTGCTGCTGAGCCTCGAAAGACGTCGTCGCCTCAACAACATCCGTGGACGCCGGTTGCTGGGACTCAAAGGACGTTGTAGCTTCGGCAGCGTTGACGGGCACGGACTGCATAGCCTCGTTCTGCTCGAGCTCTTGCGCCGCGCGCTCACGTGCCGCCTCGGCTGCCTGCTGCTGAGCGATAGCCTCCTGCTCGGCAGCCTCGCGTGCGGCAGCGCGCTTCTCCTCGAAATCGTCGACAAATTTCTTGCCCTTTGCAAGCGCACCCTTAAAGAAGTTGGAAGCGCTGGCGCCAATCGAAGAGAACGCGGATGCAATATCGGCATGGGGCGTTGCCGCGGGAATCTCGGCCGAGAAATCAGTATCGCTCTCGTAAGACACGCGCCTCGGCTGTTCAGCGTAATCATCGTCAGGCTCGTCCGCAACGTCTTGCGCCGGCGCGGCGGGGGCCAAAATGTCCAGTCCTGCCGCGGGATCGATCGCGGACACCGCCTCGGGCTCGGCAACGGCAGCGGTAACCGCGGCAGACTCATCATCCACGGTGACGGCGGGCGCAGGTGCAGTCACGACGGGGGCAGGCTCGGGCTCAAACGTCGGCTCCTCGCCCTCCTCGTAATCGAGCGTGCAGGACTCGGGAAGCATCCCGAGCGCACGGATGGCATCCGAACCAAAGCGGATGTTGCCGGCGGCATTGCGATAGAGCTTGGGCTCGGGCTCGGCCGCGACAGGCTCCTCCGCCGGCTCGGCAGCGGAAACCTCGTCATTGAACTCTTCGGCCTGGACAGCCTGATTCTGATCCTCGGGCACAATGGCGCCAATCAGCGTCTCGTCGGCAGACGCACCCTCAAAGCCCTCGATCTGCTCGTCGAAATCCTCACCCTGTTCGGGCTCGGCCTGAGCGTCGGGAGCAATCGGCTGACCGAACTCATCCTCGGCGTAGGTAGGCTCTTCATACTCGATGGTGTTGCCGTAGTCGTTTTGCTGTTGGGCCGCGGCATACTCCGCTGCTGCGCGCGCCATCTCCTCGGCACGACGCTTCTGCTCCCCAAAATAGGTATCGAACGGAACATCGTCGGGAAACTCGTTTTCGCCCTGGAAGGGAGCAACGTTGTCCATAACGCCGAGCATAGCGGCGACAGAAGACTTGTTGCACACCGCGCCGGACGTATAGGGAAGAATGTAGCGGTTAGAAATGATGTTTGCCGCGTTGGCGAGCGCAACGAGGGAAGCGAGGATCGCGACAATCCACAGCAGAACCTTGAGCGCGCCGGGGAGCGGCAGGATACGCAAGATGGCAACGGCAGCAGGGGCAACCGTGGCAACGGGCAACAGCTTGGCGATGAGCGCACGATACGAAGCATAGGGCTCGCGGGCGAGCAGCTCGGCACGGGGAGAGTCGTAGTGTGCGACAACGACCACCGGGCGGTTGCGCGGAGACGCGAGCGGGCCCGAGGCCTTGTGGTAGGCGATGACATTTTGGCTCACGCCCGTCTTGCCCAGGCGTGAAACCACGGGGTGGCCCGTGCGCTCGAGCACGTAAAGAACGGCGCCGACAATGGCCAGCAAGGTGCCGACCAAGCCGATGCCGCCGCCGATGCCCATCAGCAGGGCGCCGGCAAACGCAAGAATACCGGTAACGGCAAATGCCAACCTGCTGGGCGCCGGGGCATTGAACTCCTGAACCTCGGGATCAAAGCCGTGGTTGCGGAAGATCTGAGCGATATCCTCGGCAGCCAAGCGCTCTTCTTCGCTGCATGCCGGCGTGATGCCGGTGTTCTGCAGCAGGTGGTTAATATAGTTCTGGGTGTTCGCCATGTGCGCTCCACATCCATAATCCGACAAATAGGCCCAATGCATGCACATTAGAACCGTATATAGTCGAAAGTATACCCCGAGCGAGCGCAAACGACCGAATTCGGGCCATCTTAACGCCCCGAGCGGACAAGGATATAGCCTAATCTCCATATCGGACTAAAATCATGGCAGCAAACCACCTTCTCATGCGAGGACTCTATGACGGCAAGCGACGCGACCGCGACAATTAAAAAGGGGAATTCGGAGCCCAGTTTCGATAAAACGGCTCAGCGCATCCTCAATCTTTTCTTTGTGCTCAACAGCTCCCCCGAACCGCTGACGACCGAGCAGATCGTCTTGGATTCTGACCTGGGATATGGCTCGGGCAATATCGACTCGGATAAGCGCAAGTTTCGGCGCGATCGTGACAAACTGCTCGAACGCGGCATCTTAATCAAGGAGGTTCGCCCCGCCGGCGCGCAGGAGACCGAGGAAAGCTCATGGACAATCGACCGCGAGCACACGTTTGCGGCAGGCGGCCTCATCACCGCAGACGACGCCGATATCCTGCTCAACGCTATCGACCAGACAATAGCGGCCGGCTCATCCACTTTTGCCGCGCCGCTTGCCGATATTCGTTCCAAGATTGCCTACCTCACCGGCAGGACGACGGCGGACGAAGCACCGATCCGCCGCTCTCCCACCGTCGATGCGGTATGGAGCGCCTTTGCCGAGCGATGCGCGCTGCGATTTTTATATCAGAACGGACGCGGTGAGCAGAAAGAGCGTACCGTCTGCGTCTACGGCATGTTCGAGCGCGAGGGCGTTGCGTACTTCTGCGGCCTCGACAATGCCACCGACGACATCAGGACATTCCGCTGCGACCGTATCGTTCGCGCTTGGCGTCCTTCGAAGGCCTACGCCATCCCTGCAGACTTCAATCTCAACGACTACCTGTTCTTTGAATTCGATTTTGCCGACCGCCCGCCCGTTGCGGCTACGTTCTCGTTCGCCCCGCAGACGCAGATCGATATGATCAACGGCCTCACGCGCGGGCGAGGTGAGCTCGCACACACCGATTCGGGATGGACTTGGACCGTTGACGTGCGCGATCTTGAAGCCGCCGCCTCATTTTGCATGGCCCACGCCATGGACGGCATGAGGCCCATGGCCCCCAAATCGCTCAAGCAGGCGTGGAACCACCTCATTGAAAGGACGGTGCACGAGCATGCCCGTGCGTAAACTCACCAGCGAGCAGAGACTCTCGCGCGCCATCGACATCATGGAGGCCGTCTACGCCGCCGGCGAGAGCGGCATGACACGAACCGAGATTTGCAGTCGCTTTGACATCACGGGGGCGTCGCTCGACGAGATTCTCGAAATCGTCTCGACGCTCGCGGACCGAGAATCGGGTGCGCGTATCATCTGCGAATGCCACGGCGAGCGCGTGGTCCTCACCGGTGACGCCGGGCGTGTACTACCGCTGCGCCTGAGTGCCGCCGAGGGCGCTGTGCTCAACCACGAACTTGAATCGTTGGGGATCGAGCCCCAGGCGGCGGCTCGAATTCGACATGCTCTTCTACCCGAAGAGCTCGGCTATAACCAGCACGTCTTTGACACCGTCAACCACGGGTCGCACTGGCAGCAGCTGAGCTGCGCCATTCAGGACGGCGTTCGCTGTCGTATCTCGTATCGCTCGATGGACGATGCGCGGCCACGCGAGCGTCTGGTCGACCCCTTGCGCATTACAGCAAACGGCGACCAAACATATCTGATTGCCTGGGACATCGCGGTCGATGAGCAGCGCACCTATCGCATGGATAAAATCGAGGGACTCGCCTTGACGGAAGACTCCGTCGTGCCTCACGCACCGGACGTTGCATCCCTCCACGATTCCCTTGCCCGGACGCAGCGTAGCGCAAAGCTCTTGATGCCATTCGATATGGCGGAGCATCTGGACTGGGCCGGCATCACCCTAATCGAGCGCAGCGGGACAGACATGGCAACGGTAACCGTACATTATGGCTCCGAGCGTTGGCTGCTGAGCCAGATAATCGCAGCGGGCGGAGCCATCCGCATCTTGGATGATCCCGCCCTGTCAAAGCGTCTGTGCGATATGGCAAAAACCCTCGTCTGTCCGCTTTAGCGCCGCCGCTCGTGGCGTGCACGCCACAGCTGTAGATAGTGCCCGATCTGCGCCGATTCGATGCGCTGGTAGGAGCTCGTGGGCAGCGACGTTAAGAACTTCTTGCCATAGCCCTTCGTCACCAGGCGAGGATCCGCCAAGATCAGCACACCGCTATCGGTCGACGAGCGAATCAAACGCCCCGCGGCCTGCTTAACCTCGAGCACCGCCTCGGGCAGCGAATAGCGCGCCCATGCGCGGTCTTCGCGCAGGTTGCGCTCGCACGAGAGCGGGTCCGTGGGGCTCGAGAACGGCAACTTGGGAATGATGACGCAGCGCAGCGTCTCGCCGCTGGCATCAAACCCCTCCCAGAAGGCCTTGAGCGCAAAAAGCGACGAGGTCGGTTCGTTGATAAACCGGTCGCGCAGGCGACGAGGAGATGAGTTGCGCTGCTGGCAGTTGAGCTCCAGACCCGCACGGGCCATCTTGGGCTCAACGCGGGCGTATAGGTCCTCCATGTCACGCCGATTGGTGAACAACGTGAGCACCGATCCGCCCATGGCAAGATGGGCGTCGACCAGTACGCGCTCGAGCGCCGTAAGATAGCTCTCACGATCGCGCGGATCGGGGATATCGCCCGCAACGACTACAGCCATGTTCGAATCGAAGTCGTAGCTCGAATCCAAGTGCAGCGATGACGACGTTGAAGCACCGATGCGATCAAGGCCGACCGCATGGTTAAAGTGCTCAAAGCTTTTGGACACCGTCATGGTCGCCGAGGCAAAGATAGCCGTGTGAACCTCGGGCAGCCACTCGGTTGCCAAGGCCTCGCCAATGTCGATGCGCCCTGCGGTCATTGACTCTCCGCCGGCACGCAGCCTGCGATTGACCTGCAGCGAATACACGTAGTGTTCATCGGTACCATCAATGATGAGTTTTAGGTTCTCGGCCAGCTCGTGCAGGCGGCGCGAGATATCACCCAGGTCGACAACAACCTCTGGCTTGTCGGCGGCGACGGCTTGCACCAGCGCGTCGACGCTCTTGTCAGCTTGTTCCAATGCGTCGATGCCAGTGTAGGCCGACTGTAAGAAATCATGCCAGTCGTCAGATTCGCGCAGCTCGGGGCCAATCCATAGATTGGCATTGTCATAGCCCCCACGGGCACGGCGACCGAGCTCGCGAACGCCATCGAACACGCCGGCGATCGCCATGCTCGCGCGCGCAACCGTCGACGTCGCCTTGGCAGTAAGGCCCAGATAGAGCGTAGAGCCCTCGGAGGTTGCCAAATCACGGGAAACCTGGCTTAGCGCGCCGGTGCTCGAGCCACCCAGACGCTCAAACAGAACGCGTGATTCGTCCGCCGAAACCACACGCGCCCACTGACGGCGCGCCTCGCGCTCGATGGAATGGGCCTCGTCGATTACCCAATGACGAATCGGCGGCAAAATCCTGCCCTCGGCCGTGACGTTGCGGAACAGCAGGGAATGGTTGGTGACCACCACATCGGCATGCGCCGCACGACGGCGAGCGCCGTGGACCAAACATTTATCAGGAAAAAACGGGCAGAGGCGACGAGCACACTCACGCGAGGCCGTCGTAAAGTCGGGACGGTTGACGCTGCGCCACCGAATGCCGAGCGAGTCAAGGTCGCCATCGGCTGATTGGCAGACGTACGCCATAATGACCGCGACCGCCGTGAGCGTGTCCGCCGGATCGCGCTTGGTGGTAATCTCGACCTGGCCGCGGCTCATGCGCTCGAGCTTGCGCAGGCACGGATAGTGGTCATACCCCTTGAGAGCGCAAAATGACAGACCACCGTCCAGTTGCTCCGCAAGTTTTGGCAGCTCATGGTACATGAGCTGGTCGGCAAGATTGTTCGATTTGGTCGCAATACCAACCGTGATGTTGTTACGGCGTGCTGCCTCGGCAAAAGGCACCAGATAGGCCATCGATTTGCCGACGCCTGTGCCTGCCTCAATTACTCGATGAGTGCCCGTGACCAGCGCATCGCGGACCTCGAGCGCCATCGCGATCTGCTCATCACGCGGCTCGTAGGTGGGATACATGCGATTGACCAGGCCACCTGGTGCATAGTCTGCCTCGATCTCCTCACGACTCGGCATCTTGAGAACCGGCAGCTCATCGGCGTCCACCCGATCGTCGGCGCGATCGGCCTTGAGAACGTCAGCACGAGCGGCGCTGAGAGAGAAGATGGAACCAGGGTTCTGCCCTGCCAAGAATGAGAAGATAGGACGATAGGACCAAGGCACGTCCGGATGCATGTCGGCTAGGCGCGCCATGAGGCCCTGGGGCAAGTCGGTGAGCGCCACGAGCAACACGCGCCATACGCCACACAGGGCGTCGACGTCGGCATTGGCACGGTGTGATACCGAGTCGCAGCCAAACAGATCGGCCATAAAAGACAGCTTGTGCGAGGCCAGGCGCGGAAGCGCGATGCGCGACAGCGCCAGCGAATCGATCCAAATATCGCTCACGTTGACGCCGCCTTTGACCGACTCGATAAACGAGCGGTCGAACGTGGCGTTGTGTGCGATCACCGGGCAGCCACCGACAAAATCGGCGAGAGCGGCGACGGCCTCAACCGCCGACGGGGCATCTGCCACATCGGCATTTGTAATGCTCGTGAGCTCGGTAATCTCGGCGGGAATCAGCTGTTTGGGATGCACGAAGGTATCGAAGCGGTCGATGACCTCGCGGCCCGAAAGACGGGCCGCCGAGATCTCGATCAGCTCGTTGTCCTGCACCGAAAGACCCGTGGTCTCGGTATCGAGGACAATCACATCTTCCTCGATAAGGCCGAAGGACTGCGTTTTGGCGCGGTCAGCAAGCGTGGCATAGGAGTCGATGACAAACTGCGGCGTTCCTGACGAAACCGCGTCCTCGATTAGCATGCAATGCCCGCTCGACGAAGGCCCATACGGATCAGGCTGTCACAGACCTGCGGGAACGTCATGTCGTCGGTGTGGCGGATCTCATCCGGATACAGCGACGTATCGGTCATGCCGGGAATGGTATTGGTCTCGAGGATAACGGGGCCGTCCTCGCTCACAATAAAGTCGCTGCGCGAGATACCCAGGCAACCGAGGGCCTTGTGAGCGGCACAGGCAAGTTCCTGAGCGCGAGCGTAATTCTCGGGTGAAATCTGCGCCGGAATGCGATGGATATCCGTAGGGTCGACATACTTCACGTCCAGATCGTAGAACTCGCAGTCCTCGGGCTTACGAATCTCGACAATCGGCAGGGCGCGTACGTCATCTTCGCCGTATACGCCGACGGTGATCTCGGTACCCTCGACATACTTCTCGACCAGCACTTTGTCGCCGTACTCAAACGCCTTGGCGATTGCCGCGGGCAGCTCGGAGGGCTCATGGACCAGGGAAATGCCATAGCTGGAACCGTTGACGGCCGGCTTCACAAAGCAGCGCTCGCCACAAACCTCGACGATATGATCGATATCGACTTCATCGCCCACCTCGAGCGCAAGGCCGGGGGCAATGGAAATGCCCGCCTTGGCGTATAGGAGCTTAGAGACCTCCTTGTCGGCACCGCAGGCGCTGGCAAGTACGCCCGAGGCCGTGTAGGGGATACCCAGGGTCTCCATGGCACCCTGCATGGCGCCATCCTCACCGCCGGCGCCGTGCATGGCAATAAATGCCACATCGAATCCGCCGGTCGCCATGGTTACCATAAAGTCATCAGCGGCCGTGTCAAGCAGCTCCACCGAGGTGTAGCCGGCTTCCTTCAGTGCCACCACAACGTTCTTTCCCGAATCGAGCGAGATCTCGCGCTCGGCGGAATGACCGCCCGCCAAGACCGCTACGTGCATGTTCTCTAGGCTTTTACCCGGCATGGGCAGACTCCTCCTCTATAATTTCTGCAGCTGATACCATATTGTAGCGATACCCTCTACGTTTCCCCAAAATCGAAAGGCTTCCATGAATCCCAGGACTAAATCTCAGGACATTCGCGACTTGAGCCAAAACGATATTCGCGAGCTCGTGGCCGAACTTGGCCAGCCCGCCTTCCGCGCGAAGCAGCTCATCGAATGGGTCTTTGAGAAGAACGTTTGTTCGTTTGACGATATGACCAACCTTCCCAAGGCTTTCCGCGAGCAGCTTAAAGAGGCTTTTGCCTTTGACACGCCGACTGAACTCACCAAGCAGGTTTCCAAAGATGGCTCTCGCAAGTATCTGCTCGAGTACCACGACGGCGTTTCCGTCGAGACCGTCGGCATGCCCCGTCGTAACAAGCTTTCCGTCTGCGTTTCCACCCAGGCAGGCTGTGGCATGGGCTGTGCCTTTTGCGCTACCGGTCTCAACGGCCTCAAGCGCTCTCTGACCGCTCAAGAGATCGTCGACCAGGTACTTCATGTATCCAACGACTTTGGCGAGCGTGCCACAAGCGTTGTCTTCATGGGCCAGGGCGAGCCGTTTGCCAACTACGACGAGGTTCTCAAGGCATTGCGTATCCTCAACGACCCCGATGGTATCGGTATCGGCGCTCGTCACCTCACCGTCTCTACCAGCGGCGTTATTCCCGGTATTCGCAAATTTGCCGATATCCCCGAGCAGTTCACTCTTGCCGTTTCCCTGCATTCCGCCATCCAGTCGACGCGCAATAAGCTCATGCCCGGTGTTAAGAAATACACGCTGCTTCGCCTTCACGAAGCGCTTCAGCTCTACACCGAGAAGACTGGCCGCCGCCCGACCTATGAGTATGCCATGATCGAAGGCGTCAACGATACGAATCCCGAGATGCAGGCACTCTGCGACTTCTGCGAGGGAACGCTGTGCCACGTTAACCTGATTCAACTTAACGACATCGAGGGCAGCCCGCTCAAGCCGTCGCCGATTCATAAGGTTGAGGATCTTCAGCGTCGTCTTGAGTCCCGTGGCATCGAGACCACGATTCGTAACTCCCGTGGTAACGATATTGACGCCGCTTGCGGACAGCTGAAACAGCGCTTCAAAGTTCAGAAGAGCGCATAGGGGAGTCGCACTCCAAAACGTTTCATGTGAAACATCGGACGGCCCCTGTTGCAGGATATGCAACAGGGGCCGTTTCATTTATTGACCTCAATTTTGGACCGCCGCTAGCTTCCCCATTGTTTACGGACAAAATAAGCAGCCCTTGTCTCATGAATCAGACAAGGGCCGCTCAAAATATGCAGGGTAATTGTTAGGTACCTAATAGCCTACATTTTCCCATTGGTTGCTAACCCAACCTTGATTAATCTTAGGATTTTTTGTTACCTGAGCAGTGCGCATGGCAACATCTTCTGTCATAACATCCATTTTCTTCTTGGAAGTATCGACAATATCTTGCGCACCACGAAGCAAACGACCTCGAAGTTCATCGTCTGTCGCGATCTTATAGCCAGCAAAGGCACCGGCCGCGACAGTCGTCACCAATGCAATCGCAGTTAAAATCTTATTCCTCATCTTGGCCTCCTTGATCAAACTGAATCATTTCACCAAGAATACGAGAGAGCTCTTCCTCGTCTTTAAACTCAATCTCAATCTTATTCTTTCCACGCGAGCTTTTCACGCGCACGTTGGTATTAAATACCTGACGAAGTACACGCGCAGCCTTTTTAAAAGACTGAGGCGTTGCAGGCCGCAGCGTCTTAGGTGTCTCTCCGGCAGAAAACAATGGAGCAAGATTTTCTGTCGCTCTTACAGAAAGGCCCTCCGCAACAACCTTCTCTGCAAGTCGAATTCGAGCATCCTCATAGGGAACTGCAAGAATCGCACGTGCGTGACCAGCAGTAAGTTTACCCTCAAAAATCATCTGCTGAACTACTTCGGGGAGATCGAGAAGGCGCAGCGAGTTTGTAATTGCAGAGCGTGACTTGCTTACGGCCTTCGACAACGCCTCCTGGGTCATACCGCTAGCATCGATGAGCTGGCGATAGCCCTTAGCCTCTTCGACGGGATTCAGATCAGAACGCTGAAGATTTTCGATAAGAGCAAGAGCCAGCATCTCTTCATCATTAACATCTTTAATGATGACAGGCAGCTCCTCAAGACCAGCAAGCTTTGACGCCTGGTAACGACGCTCACCAGCGATGATCTCATAGCCGTTTCCATGCTTGCGAACCAAGAGCGGCTGCAAAACGCCATGTTCTTGGATTGACTCGCTCAACTCGCGAAGTTCAGTTTCATTAAAGTGAATTCGCGGTTGATTAGGGTTGGGAACGATATCCTCAATAGGTAGCTTTGTTTCAGATGCGGCATTTGAAGCAGATGCAGCAGAACCACCGGTCTCATACTCAGCCTCTGAGACCAAAGCATTGAGTCCGCGTCCCAATCCACCACGTTTCTTTGCACTAGGCACGCTTGATCACCTCTTTTGCAAGGTTCATATACGCTTTTGCACCCTTATTTTGAGGTGCATAGGTAATTACCGGTTCTCCAAAAGACGGAGCTTCAGAGATTTTAACCGTACGGGGAATCAGCGTCTTAAACGCCTTATCACCAAAGTACGATTGAACTTCCTCAACAACCTGATTCGACAAAGAAGTACGTGAGTCATACATGGTCATAAGCACGCCATAGGTGTCTAAGCCCTTGTTCAGACGTGATTTGACCATCTTCATTGACTCAAGCAGCTTCGTAACGCCCTCGAGTGCGTAATACTCACACTGGATTGGAATCAAAACGCTATCTGCTGCGGTCAAGGCATTGATAGTAAGCAGGCCGAGCGAAGGAGGACAGTCAATGAAAATAAATTCGAACTCGTCCTGAATCGGCTCAAGCAAATCTTTGAGGCGGGTTTCACGAGCAATTGCGCTTACGAGCTCAATTTCGGCACCTGCAAGCTGAATCGTAGCTGGAATTACGAATACCTTTTTGCAATTTGTATCAAGAACAAGCGATTCTGCCGGCACATCATTCAACAATGCATCATAGATGCAGTGATCAAGGTCTTCTTTTTCAATTCCAAATCCACTGGTACTGTTTCCCTGCGGATCAAAATCGACAATCAGTGTCTTACGACCCTGCTCACCCAGTGCTGCTGCAAGGTTTACAGCCGTCGTTGACTTACCGACGCCGCCTTTTTGATTGATGATTGCAATGATACGCGTGTCTTTTGCGTTCTTAGAACGCTTAACGTCGCGAAATCCCACGGTCCCTCCTGGTGTGTATTAAAGCTGTCAAACGGAGGATGTTTCACGTGAAACATTCCGATTCGATATCAACCGCCATGTTTCACGTGAAACACTGCAAGTTGTTAGTATCCATTATGTTTCACGTGAAACATCTAGGCAAGCGGATTCTTCTTAGCCATGCCATTTGCACGAGGCAATGAAACGGATGCTGGATGACTCTTCTTAAGAACAATGAACTCCCTGTGGCCCAAGCCCTCAGGCAAATCGATTGCGTCATTAAGAAGCAAAGTGAAGCCGCAAATCTTAGCTGCCGACATGCCGGAAACTAGCTCCTCATCCGAAGGATTACCCTTGGTGATAACAAATAGACCTCCATCCTTGAGGAACGGAGCCGCATACTCAACAAGAATCGGTAGAGGGGCAAGTGCGCGGGCGGTTACGACAGAAAACTGCTTCTTATGGCTTCGAGCATATTCTTCAAGGCGATCATGAATCGCATGAGCATGTTTCAACCCAAGAGCATGAACAAAAGAATTGACGGCATCAACCTTCTTACCAACAGAGTCAATATAAGTAGCTTTACGATGCGTGGTTATGGTTAACGGAATACCAGGGAAGCCCGCACCAGTCCCCATATCGAGCAAAGCTCCCTCAGAAGCCTTATTGATATAGGGGAGCAAAACAAGTGAGTCGAGGATATGAAGTACCGCAGTATCTTCTACGTTAAGAATACGGGTGAGATTAGTTGTCTTATTTGTTTCGAGAACCAAATCCAAATGCTGAATACATTTCCTCAGCTCAACATCAGATACGCTCAAGGAATACTCTTTGCAATAGGAAGTTAGACGAGTCAACATCTCGTCAGCTTGCTGATCAGTAAGTACTAACAACGAAAGCTCCTTTCTGACAAAAATCAGTGTATCGAGAACTTTTGACAAAAAAAGGGGACGTGGAAACCACGTCCCCTTAGCATAAGCTCGAGCAGATTATCGAGCAACAATCACCACATGGCGATCAGGGTCAGAACCCTCAGAATGAGTATCGACGGCATCATTGCCACGAAGTGCAATGTGAACCAGTCGACGCTCATAGGCATTCATGGGCGGAAGCGAAACACTCTTATGAGTGCGGATGGCACGCTCGGCTGCAGACTGTGCCATGGAGGCAACCTTGTCCTGACGGCGGCTCTTGTATCCCTCGACGTCCACTACAACCGGATACCTAAAGCCAAGCTTGCGGCTCACCAGCAAAGAGAACATAACCTGAAGGGCATCAAGGGTGCGACCATGACGGCCAATGAGAACAGCAAGGTCGGGAGCCGTTACATCCAGAATCAGCTCACCCTCGTCGCCCTCATACTCATCGATAGGAGAGTTGGCGGCATCGAAGTGCGAAAGGATGGAACGCAGGATGGAAATCGCGACATCGGCAATGGTGTCGAGCTCCTCGTCGGTCAGCTCTTCACCGGCCTTGTAGCGCTGTGCAATCTCGGGATAATCGCCCGCGACCTGCGGGGCAACCTCCTCAAGCATACCCTCGATGATCTCTTCAGACATAACGTACTCCAAAAGTTAGGTACCTAAATAAGATTGATATCCCGCTACTTCTTCTTGTGCGGGCGCGGCTTCTTCTCGCGACGAGTGACCTCAACCTGCAGCGGCGCGTTCTTAAGGCGCTCCTCCTCATCGGCCTTCGCCTTGTCGATGACCTTCTGCGTCACAAAAATCTGCTGGATAACCTGCCAAGCAGACGAGACGTCGTAGTACAGCAGAACACCAACGGGAAGGCTCCAGCCCATCCAAAGCATCATGACCGTCATGACAACGGCCATCATACGCATGCTCTGAGCCTGCTGGCCGGTCTGGTTGCGCGACATATAGAGCTGCGGAATCAGGGTCAGGACAGCGAACAGGATCAGGCAGACCAGCGCAGGCAGCGCGACCATAAAGCCATCGGCAAAGGAAGCGCTCGGCGTGGTGGTCAGGTCGGGCAGGATGTTGAAGAACGAGAACGTGCCGTCGTTAAAGTACTGCGGCAGGTTGCGCAGCAATGTAAACAGGGCGAACAGGATAGGCATCTGAATCAGCAGCGGCAGACAGCCAGCCATGGGGTTGAACTTGTTCTCGCTGTAGAACTTCTGCATCTCCTCGGCCTGACGCTGGGGATCGTCGGCATAGCGCTCCTGGATCTCGAGCATCTTGGGCTGCAGCACCTGCATGCGAGCCGTCGACTTGGTCGACTTGAGCATGAGCGGCGTCAGCAGCAGACGGATGATGACCACCAGGATGATGATGGACAGGCCCCAGTCGACCGCAAAGGTCTGGATGAGCTTGAGCAGCTCGAAAAGGATGTTAACGATCCAATCCCACATGTAAGTTTTCCTCCGATAGCGAGTGCCCGCTAGGGCACAGGGTCATAACCGCCGACGTGCAGGGGATTGCAGCGAGCGATGCGCCTCACGGCAAGCCAGCAGCCTCTCAAAACACCGTGCTTCTCAATCGCCTGGACGGCGTATTGCGAGCACGTTGGGTAATAAATGCAGGCGTCAGGCAATAAGGGCGAAATAACCTGTTGATATATGCGAATAGGAGCGATGGCAACACGTCGCAAAACGTGATTGCTCATCGCTCCTCCCCGGCAACGCCGGCGCGCTTCATAAGCGAACGCAACGCCTTGTCCATCTCCTGCGGCGAGGAAACCCTCGTCTTGGGAGTTGCGAACAAGATGATGTCATAACCCGCAACGGGAAATCCGCAGCTGCGGGCGGCCTCGCGCATCACACGCTTGGATCGGTTGCGCACGACGGCACAACCGAGTCGCTTAGCACCAACGAAGGCGACCCTTCCGGAGTCGCCTTCGCCAACCGATTCACATATGGTCATTCGAATCAGAGGGTGATTGAAACGACGCCCCTGACTGAACACATGCTCGAAATCTTGCCGAGACTTAATAGTCTTCATGCGAGATGTGTGTATCGCTGCTAGACAGTGAGACGCTTGCGGCCCTTGGCGCGACGACGGGCGAGCACGGCACGACCACCCTTAGTGGCCATACGGGCACGGAAGCCATGGGTCTTGGCACGCTTACGCTTATTAGGCTGATACGTACGCTTCATCTTAAGTTCCTCCTGCTGCATTTCGAGTGTCCGCGGGGACGCGGACGCAGATATAGACACGTGAGCTTGAAGATTGTAGGGAAATCAATGTTCAAATGTCAAGAAATCAAAGGTAAAAGGTTGCGCAGTTCACACGGTTCCCCCATAAGCCAAGCTCGATTTAGCGGTGCATGGCAACTTTTCACGATATTTCATCGAGTTTTCAACAGGTCATGTTGGCAATGTTGAGAACTTTTCGTCCGTTTTCCAAAGTTTTCAACAGGTTTTGAAAAGTTGTCGAAAGATGAGAAACATTGCACAGTGAGCTACTATTTGTTCGAAACCTTTTGGAAGATTGCGAGCGGCATGTCTGACGACTTTTACACCATGGTCGATTCCGGAGACCCGGCACCCGACAACGAGCACATCACCGGCGTGCGCGAAGAGCGTGACGAAGGTGAACAGACGACAACGCAGGCGCCAAAAGCCATGTACGCCGCGCGCATCGCCGTCTATGACGACATGCTGTCGACACCGCGTGTGATCGTCATTGATCCGCAAGATGTCCGCACGTATTTGGAAGAGACGACCAACACCGTCTACCAGTGCATGAAAGAACAAGGTGGCCACATCTCGCTCATGGTCATCCGCGAGATTGTCGAAAACTTTATCCACGCACACTTTGCCGAGCCCATCATCTCGATTCTGGACGGCGGAGACACCATCCGCTTTGCTGACCAAGGACCCGGCATCGACGACAAGGAACGTGCTTTCGACTTTGGCGTTACCAGCGCAAACAGCAAGATGAAGCGCTATATCCGTGGAACCGGAGCAGGGTTTCCCATGGTGCAGGAGTATTTGGAAAACGCCGGCGGTGCCGTATCCATCGAGGACAACATGGGCAACGGCACCGTGGTTACGGTAAGCCTGAACCCTAAACGCGTGCAGGAAATCGAGCGTGCCGGCGGACGCGGCGCTGCCGTGCGGCCCGAGACGGAGCAGCCCACATATCCCCTGCCGGGAGCTTTTGCGCAGCGGCCCGTGGCAACGCAGCAGATGCAGCCCCCCGTGGGACAGATGCAGCAGCCCGGAATGCTTCCCACACAAGAACCCCAGGCGGCATCTATGTCGATGCCGCCAAACATGCCAGAGGCCATGCCGCTGGCTGATCAGGATGCAGCAGCAATGCAGCAGGCGACGGGGGCGCCGGGTGGCCAGCAAATGGGCTATCAGCCGTACCAACGGGGATATCCATATCAGCAGATGCCGCCACTGGGGTATGTCCAGCAGTTCCCGCAGCAGTACCAGCAGGGATATCAGCAGCCGTACCAGCAGATGCCGCAGCAGCAGTACAACCCTTGGACCCAGCAGATGCCTCCACAGCCTTACCAACAGTGGCCTCAAAGTTTTCAACAGCAAATGCCGCCGATGCAGAGTTCTCAACAACCAGCAGCTCAAATGATGTATCCTAATGCAGCAAATCAGTATGCGCAGCCACAACCGGACGTGTTCGTAAGCGATCGCGGCAACGCCGCGCTGGGCTATCTGGCGCAAAATCAAGCGTGCGGTGCAACCGATCTGGCGAGGACGTTTGGAAACTCGGCCCCCACTTGGTCACGCACGCTCAATGACTTGGCGCAGGCCGGCTTGGTCATCAAGCATGGCCAGAAATACCATCTGACCGAACTCGGCGCCGCTCGCGTGCGAGCTCAGAGCTAAAGAACGGGAGAGACAGTGGACGAGGAAGCAAGCATCATCCTGGGGGATGCCATCGCCTTTTGTCAGCGCGACGGCCAAGATGCACGCCTCATCAACATGCTGGGGCAATCGCGCGCCATAAGCCTGACCGAAGATACGCTCACGATCGAGGCCCCCTCGCGCTTTGCCATCGCGCAGCTCAAAAAGCATCAGCCGACTATTGAGGCCTATCTGGAAGAAATCGCCTTTGCGCCGATTGCGCTCGACATCGTGGCACCGCAAGGCGCCGCGACGGAATCCGCTGCCGCGACGGCGCCCGCCACGGCTCCCGCTGCTTCCCCGGCGGTGCCGGCCTCCGCAGGCGACGTGCCGACAATCGAGCACCAGCACAGCGATGTTTCCCGTGAAACCATGGCGCCGTTGCCGACCGCGGTAGCGACGTCAACGAACGCACCCGTCACGCACATGCCCATCGCTCACGACGCAGCGGCGGGCGCGGATTCGGGCATTGCAATCAAGAACACGCTCTCGGCCGACGATTTTCGTCGCATGATGAACCAGATGAAGGGCGGAGCGCCGACTAAATCCACGCAAGCTGCGACCCCCGCTTCACCCATGCCAGCACCGACCGTGCCGGCCGAGCAGAATACGGATGGAGCCCCGCTCGCCGCGAACTCAAAATTTACCTTTGAGAACTTTGTCTACGGCCCCGAGAACAGCCATGCCTATCGCTCGGCACTCAAGTTTGCCGCCCTCGCGGACGAGCGCGGCACATGCACATCACTGTTCATCTACGGCAAATCGGGCCTGGGCAAGACGCACCTGCTGCTTGCCATCAAAAACGAGCTCGCCGAGAAGTCGCCCGAGATCAAGGTCAAGTATGCCAACTCCCAGGCATATCTGGACGACCTGATGACCGAGTTCGACCGCCAAAAGAAGAGCAACGCCCCCATCATGCAGGCGTACCACGGCGTGGACGTGCTCATCATCGATGACATCCAAAACATCATCGGCAAGCGCGCGAGCGTGGACTACTTTTTCCAGCTCATGGACGAGTTCATCCGCAACAACAAGAAGGTCGTCATCGCGGCAGACCGTGCCCCCAAGGACCTGAGCATGGACGAGCGTCTGACCAGCCGCTTCAACGCCGGCATGCTCTGCCTGGTCGCAGAGCCCAGCTACGAGATGAAATACAAGATCTTGCAGCGCTATTACGAGAACACCATCGTCGCCGCTCCCGAGGCAGGCGACGACTCGCTGCTGGCGGCCTATGGGGGCGACGGCGGACACCTGACCGACGAGCACTTTAAACACATGGCCGAGGTCTCGGGCACCAACATCCGCGAACTCGAGAGCTTTTGCGAGCGCTGCGCCGGCGAGGCGGGCGACCGCGAGCGCGAGGGCGGGGAGCTCACCTTTGACGATATCGACGCCATCGCCAGCCAGTACTTCGACACATCGGCCAAAAAGATCAACGTCCAGACGGTTCAGTCCGTCATCGAAGAGCAGTACGGCGTGACGCACGAGGAGCTCATCGGCCCGCGTCGCAACGCCAATATCGCCAAAGCACGCCATATCGCTATCTACCTGGCCATCGAGATGTGCGAGATGACGACCACGGCGGTGGGCGCCGAATTTGGCAACCGCAACCACTCGACCGTCAGCACGAGCTACAAAAAGGTCCAGAAGATGATCCAGGAAGACCGTACCGTCACCGAAGACCTCAAATCGCTGCGCGATAAAATTACACTGCGCTCGTAGGGAAATAGAGACACCTGTTGAAAACTTGTCGAAACCATGGGCATAAGGTGTCTAAAACCCAACCCGCGGTGGTGAAAAGTTTTGCGCAGGTTTTGAACGTGGAAAACCACCCCCGTTGCACACAGGTTGCTGTCGATTCTCTTTCTGGGTCTGACCTGCGTCTTTGGGAGTAATCAACAGTTTCGTCAGTGCTATTACTATTATTAAGATATTTATATCTAAAGAAAGGTATTAAAAGATGAAGTTCACCGTCAGCCAGAGCTCGCTTACACAAGCCATCGGCGTCGTTATGAAGGGTGTCGCTTCGGCGTCCACCCTTCCCATCCTGTCGGGCGTGCTCGTCAAGGCGCAAGACGGCATCTTGGAATTCCAGACCTCTAACTACACCATCTCGATCCGTCATCGCATCGCGGCACATGTCGAAGAAGGGGGCGAGATGGTTATCCCTTGTAAGATGCTCTCCAATATCACCAAGACCCTCCCCGATGCCCCGGTCACCTTTGAGCTGTCCGAGCGCCAGGTGCTGATTGGTTGTGAGAAGAGCTCTTTCCGCCTGAACACGCTCGATGCCAATGACTTCCCCGAGTTTCCGGCCTATGCCATCGAGAGCGCCGTGGAACTGCCGACCGATATCTTGTCCGAAATGGTCGGCCGCGTGTGGCGCGTCACCTCGACTGACAAGGCCCGCCCCATCCTGGGTGGCGTGCACATGAAGGTCGAGAACAACACCGTGCGCCTGGTGGCGACCGATTCCTTCCGCTTGGCCGTGTGCGATACGCAGGTCGAGACCTCAACCCTCGAGGGCTCCTTTGAACTCAACGTTCCGGCCGACGCCTTTAACGACGCGCTGAACATCATGGCCAGCCAGGCGACCATCATGATCGGGGCTACCGACACCCAGGTCGTCTTTGAGGCCGGCAACACCACCTACGTGTCGCGCCGCATCGAGGGCGTGTACCCCAACTACAAGCAGCTCATCCCCGATTCGTGCGTGACGAGCGTCAAGATCGACGTCGCCGCCTTTAACGCCGCCCTCAAGCGCGTGGCCGTTATCGCGAGCGCCAACCCCGCCGTCAAGTTCGAGATCGATGTCGAGAACGGGCAGATGGGCCTGTCCTCCATTTCCAATGACCAGGACCTTGCGCAGGAGACGATCGATGTCGAGGCCGAGGGCGAGTCGGGCACCATCGCCTTCAACTACCACTACATCTTTGGCTGCCTCAATGCCCTGTCCAAGGAGAAGGAGATCACGCTGGAGCTCAAGAGCTACTCGCAGGCGGGCATCTTCAAGTCCTACGACAAGATCAACTACCTGTACCTGGTCATGCCGGTCCGCATCTAGCAACTGCCCTATGACCATGTTCGCCCGCGATCTTTCCGTCGCGCACTACCGCAGCTTCGATAGCTATCGCCTTGCCCTGGACGAGGGCGTGACGATACTTGCGGGACCAAACGCGGCGGGAAAGACCAATCTCATAGAGGCGCTGCAGCTGCTGACGAGCGGCGCCTCGTTTAGGCATCCGACCGCAGCCGAGCTCGTCCATGACGGCGTGGGCTCGTGCAAGGTCGAGCTGAGGCTCGAGGGCGACGGCCGCGTGCTTGATATGGGATTGAGCGCGGAGGACGGTAAGCGCTCGTTTAGCCGCAACGGCAAGAGATGCTCTGCCGCCGGTGTACGCGGGGTTCTGCCGAGCGTGCTGTTTTGCCCTGACCATCTGGACATGGTTAAGCGAGGCGCCAGTGTGCGCCGCGCCGCCCTCGATGACTTTGGCATGCAACTGAGCGCACGCTATGCCGATCTTGCGAGCACCTATGGGCGCTGCGTGACCCAGCGTAACGCCTTGCTCAAGGAGACCTGGTGCTGCCGTGAGATGCTCGGCGCGTGGAACGATTCGATTGCCCGCGCGGGCGCGGCTCTGCTCGTGCACCGGTTGGCCCTGCTCGACCGGCTGGCGGGCCATGTACACACTGCCTACGGGCAAGTGGCGTCCGGCGAGGCTGCCAACGTGACCTATACGTCCACGCTGGGGGATTTGCCCCAGGTCGAGGATCGCGAAGAGCTGAAGGGCTGGGCGTACGAGCGCATGCTGGCTGCCCTTGATGAGCACGCCGACGAGGAAATTCGCCGCGGCGTGACGTTGGTGGGACCGCATCGCGATGAGATTGAGTTTACCGTGGCGGGTCGCTCCGCCCGTTCATTTGCCAGCCAAGGTCAACAGCGAACGTTGGTTCTGGCCTGGAAGGTGGCGGAGGTGGCCGTGGCTCGCGATGTCCTGGGCACCGCCCCACTGCTGCTTTTAGACGACGTGATGAGCGAGCTCGACGGCGAGCGTCGCGGCGCTTTTCTGCGGCTGATCGGCGATGATATCCAGACGGTCATAACCACGACCAACCTGGGGTACTTTACCGATGACCTGCTTGATCGAGCCAAGGTGGTGAGCATGGGTGAGACGTGCTAATTACGAGCGCGAGAGCGAGACAGTCGCCTTCAGTGGGTTTTTGAACGCAGAGCGCCAGCGCATCCTGGCGGCTGCAACACCTGAGCGCCGTGCGCAGATGGAGGCTGCCGAGGAGTCGCGCGCGATCTATCGCGCGTGGAACGCGGTGTGCTCGGGCACGCGCGAGGGGCGGCATGTGACGGGCCTGCGCTACCTGCCCGAGTCCAATGAGCTGCTGGTATATCTCGACTCGCCCTCGTGGACGCAGGAAATGACGCTGTTGCGCGAGATCATCCGCGCACGTATGGAGCGCGCCGGTGCACATGTGGACGGCCTGGTGTTCAAAACCACCGCGCCCGGTCACACGCCGCCCGCCGCCAAGCAGCGCCTGCGCCCGGCGACGACCGAGCGCCCGCCGGCCCCGCACGCCGACCTAAGTGAGGCCGAGCGCACCGAGATTGAGCGCCAAGTGGCGCCCATCGAAGACCAAAAACTGCGCGAGGCCCTCGAGAATGCCATGAGAGCCAGCGCCGAGTGGGCCAAGGGCGTGCAAAGCAAAAAAGAGCCTTAAATCGCATCTGGTGGCCTTGTAGAGCCAAATACCCTCGTTCCCGAGGGTATTTTTTTACGATAAACTAGTAAGGCTGTACACATTTTCTTGACTGAAGGAGGACGTGTGGCAAACGAAAACGATTACGATGGCGGCGAGATTAAGATTCTCGAAGGTCTCGAGGCCGTTCGTAAGCGCCCGGGCATGTATATCGGCTCGACGAGCGCCAGCGGTCTACATCACCTGGTGTGGGAGATCGTTGACAACTCCGTCGACGAGGCCATGGCCGGTTTCTGCACCGAGATCCAGGTGACGGTCCACGCCGACAACTCCATCACGGTCGTCGACAACGGGCGCGGCATCCCCGTCGACGAGCACCCTGTTAAAAAGATCCCGACGCTCGAGGTCGTCATGACGATTTTGCACGCCGGCGGTAAGTTCGATAACTCGGCCTATAAGGTCTCGGGCGGCCTGCACGGCGTTGGCATCTCCGTCGTCAACGCACTGTCCAAGCGCGTGGTCGTTCAGGTTCGTCGCGACGGCAACACCTACGAGATGGAGTTCTCGCGCGGCAAGACCGTCAAGAAGATGGAGGTCGTGGGCACCTCGGATTCGACGGGCACCACCGTCACCTTCTGGCCCGACGACGAGATCTTCGAGACCTGCATTTACGATTTCGATACGCTGCACAACCGTCTGCAGGAGACGGCGTTCCTCAATAAGAACCTCAAAATCGTGCTGACCGACGAGCGCGAAGCGACTCCCCACGTGGAGGAGTTTTGCTACGAGGGCGGCATCATCGACTTCGTCAAGTTCCTCAACGAGGGCAAGGACGTCCCCGAGGCCTTTAAGGAGCCCATCTACATCGAGGGCAAATCGGACCCGGACGCGCCTGTGGCCAAGATGGGCGAGGTCGAGGTTTCCCTGCAGTGGAATAGCGGCTACGGCGAGAACGTCATGTCGTTTGCCAACGACATCTACACCCCCGAAGGCGGCATGCACCTTGAGGGCTTCCGTACCGCGCTCACCCGCGTGATCAACGATTACGCGCGCAAGCAGAACCTGCTCAAGGAAAAAGACGCCAACCTGACCGGCGACGATGTGCGCGAGGGCCTTTCGGCCGTTATCTCGGTCAAGCTGCCCGATCCGCAGTTTGAGGGCCAGACCAAGGCCAAGCTCGGCAGCTCCTATATGCGCGCGCTGACGCTCAAGATCGTGACCGACGGCCTCGCCGACTACCTTGAGGAGCATCCTAAGCCCGCCCGCGAGATCGTCAAGAAAGCCCAGCAGGCCTGCAAGGCCCGCAACGCCGCCCGCAAGGCGCGCGAGGCGACCCGCCGCAAGAGCCTGCTCGAGACGGCGTCCCTGCCCGGTAAGCTCGCCGACTGCTCGGTGCGCGATGCCGAGCTGACCGAGCTCTTCATCGTAGAGGGCGACTCGGCAGGCGGTTCGGCCAAGGACGGCCGTCGCCGAGACATCCAGGCGATTCTGCCCCTGCGCGGCAAGATTTTGAACGTCGAACGCGTTGGTGACCATCGCGCGTTCTCGAGTGACACCATTCAGTCGCTGATTACCGCGATCGGCTGCGGCGTCACGACGAGTGCCGGCGACGGCGGCGACTTCGATATCACCAAGGCGCGCTACCACAAGATCATCATCATGACCGATGCAGACGTCGACGGTGCGCATATCCGCATCCTGCTGCTGACGTTCTTCTACAAGTACATGCGTCCGCTGATCGATGCCGGCTACGTCTATGTTGCCTGCCCGCCCATCTTTGGCATTAAGGTGCGCAACAAGATTCACTACGTGTATCCCAACGGCCGCCAGCCCGAAGACGAGATCCTGCGCGACACCATCCAGAGCCTGGGCCTGAACCCCGACGATAACGACGAGGACGGCAAGGCCAAGGACGGCAAGATCACCAAAAAGCGCAAGGGCTATACCGTCCAGCGCTACAAGGGCCTGGGCGAGATGGACCCCAAGCAGCTTGCCTCGACGACGATGGACCCCAAGACCCGCATTCTGCAGCGCGTGTCGATCGAGGACGCCGTGGTGGCGGACCGCGCCGTGCGCGAGCTGATGGGTTCCGAGGTCGGCTATCGCCGCGAGTACATTGAAAAACACGCCCACGACGCACGATTCTTGGATGCCTAATCCCCGCGGCTTTCCCAGCCACCGCACCTTCGCCCTCAATCGTCGGTCGCGTACCCAAGTACGCTTCCCTCCTCTTTCGGGCGAATCTGCGGCACCTGGAAAAGCCGTCTCCGTGGTAGGGAACTAATAGACCACGCAAACCATGAGGAGGTAACGTGGCAGACGATATCAACAATAACGAGGGTATGGACGAGGCCGGCGATGCCGGTATGCCCGATGATCTGAAGCGCCTGCTTGCCCGTGCTGAGCAGGGCGAGGACGGCGATCCGGACGCCTATAACCCCGATGCCGATGATGATGAGGAAGAGGACGACGACGGTGAGCTCGAGGAGAGCTTTGGCGAAGTCGATCGTGGCGCCTCGGCCGGCGAGGACATCAACGGCGGCCAGCTCCAGATTTCGGAGTTCGGTCGCGAGATGAAGCAGTCGTTCATCGAGTATTCGATGTCGGTTATCACAGCGCGTGCCCTGCCGGACGTGCGCGACGGCTTAAAGCCGGTACACCGCCGCATCCTGTACGCGATGAACGAGAGCGGCATCTACCCCAACCGCCCACACAAAAAGTCGGCCTGGACGGTCGGCGAAGTTATCGGTAAGTACCACCCGCACGGTGACTCTGCGGTCTACGAGGCCATGGTCCGCCTGGCGCAGTGGTTCTCCATGCGCACGCCGCTCATCGACGGTCACGGCAACTTCGGCAACATCGATGGCGACGGCGCGGCGGCCATGCGTTACACCGAGAGCCGCCTGGCCAAGCCCGCCATGGAACTGCTGCGTGACTTGCAGAAGGATACCGTCGACTGGCAGCCCAACTACGACGAATCGCTCGCCGAGCCCGTGGCACTGCCTGCGCGCTTCCCCAACCTGCTGGTCAACGGCAGCCAGGGCATCGCCGTCGGCATGGCCACCAACATCGCCCCGCATAACCTCACCGAGGCGATCGAGGCCACCTGCTACCTGATCGACAACCCCGACGCCACCGTCGACGAGCTCATGCAGATCATACCCGGTCCGGACTTCCCCACCGGCGCCATCATCATGGGCAGCGCCGGCATTAAGCAGAGCTACGAGACCGGCCGCGGCTCCATTACCGTGCGTGCCAAGGCACATGTGGAGTCCACCAAGACCGGCCGCAGCCGCCTGGTCTTTACCGAGATTCCCTACATGGTCAACAAGGGCACCCTGCAGGAGAAGATCGCCCAACTCGTCAACGACAAGCGCATTGAGGGCATCTCGGATATGCGCGATGAGTCCAACCAGAAGGGCATCCGTCTGGTCATCGAGCTCAAGAAGGGCGTCATTCCGCAGGTCGTGCTCAACAACCTGTATAAGTACACCTCGCTGCAGACGACCTTTGGCGCCAACAACCTGGCACTCGTCAACGGCGTTCCCAAATGCCTGAGCTTGCGCGAGATGCTGCAGCACTACATCGACCACCAGGTCGACGTCGTCACCCGCCGCACCCGCTTCGACCTTAAGAAGGCCCAGGCCCGCGCGCATATCCTCGAGGGCTACCTGATGGCCCTTGACCATATCGACGAGGTCATCAGCATCATCCGCTCCTCGCAGACCGACTCCGAGGCCAGCAGCCGACTGATCGAACGCTTTGGCTTTACGCCCGAGCAGACCACGGCCATCCTCGAGATGAAGCTGCGCCGCCTGACCGGCCTGGAGCGCGACAAGATCCAAGAAGAGTTGGACGGCCTGCGCCGCGCCATCGCCTACTACGAGGACCTGCTGGCGCACGAGGAGAAGATTCTGGGCGTCATCAAGGAAGAGATGCGCGAGATCTCCAAGAAGTTTGGCGACAAGCGCCGTACCGAAATCAGCCAGGTTGAGAAGGACCTGGATGTCGAGGACCTCATCGCCGACGAGGATATGGTCGTGACCATCACCCACACCGGCTACGTTAAGCGTATCCCAGTGGCTGCCTACCGTGCCCAGAAGCGCGGTGGCAAGGGCGTGTCGGGCGTCAACCTCAAAGAGGACGACGTTATCGATGAGATGTTCATCGCGTCCACGCACGAGTACGTGCTGTTCTTCTCGAGCAAGGGCAAGGTCTATCGCCTGAAGGTGCACGAGCTGCCGGTGGGTACGCGCCAGGCGCGCGGTACCGCGATCGTCAACCTGCTGCCCTTCGAGGAAGGCGAGAAGATCGCGAGCGTCATCAGCTGCCGCGAGTTCCCGGCCGACGAGTACCTGATGTTTGCCACCAAGAGCGGCATGGTCAAAAAGACCGTGATGAGCGCATATGACCGCAGCCGTCGCGACGGCCTGATCGCTATCAACCTGCGTGACGACGACGCGCTGCTGAACGTGCGCCGCGTGCGCGAGGGCGACAAGATTATCCTGGCCACCACCGCGGGCAAGGCGATCATGTTCTCCGAGGAGCAGGTGCGCGCCACCGGCCGCGATACCAGCGGCGTTCGCGGTATCGGTCTGAAGGACGGCGTGAGCGTTCTGGGCATGGAAGTCACTAACGGCAACGGCGATCTATTCGTCATCACCGAGCGCGGCTACGGCAAGCGCACGCCGGTCGCGGACTACCCGGAGCAGAATCGCGGCGGTCAGGGCGTCTACACCATTCAAATGACCGAGCGTAAGGGTAACCTCGCGGCCATGAAGACGGTGGGCCCGCAGCACGAGCTGTTCATCGTGACGGAGGGCGCGACGGTCATTCGCGTCAAGACCGACGAGATCAGCCAGACCGGCCGCGCCACCCAGGGCGTCAAGATGATGACCGTCGACGACAACGACCGCATCTGCGCCGTGGCCCGCATGACGGCCGCCAAAGAGAGGCCCGAAGGCGAAGCCATAGAAAACGGCTCCGCCCCCGAAGAAACCCCTGTCGATCTAGGCGACGGCAACGACATGCCGGAAGATCTCCTTGACGAGTAAGAGGCCCTAACTGTTAGAAAATATCAGACCCCATATATCGGCGGTCGGCGCACTGCGCGCCGACCGCTTTTTTGAAAACCTTTGAACCCCGCGTCGGCCCCGGCTGCCCGGCGGCATGCGAAGTCGATCGCGAGTTCCGCACGAGCCGGAGAGCACTTAATGTGCTCTCTGTGCGAGTCAGGACTGTCCGAGTAGGCGACTTCACATGCCGCCGTGCGACCGGGGCGAACACCCTTCAAAGATTTTCAAAAAAAGTTGTTGACGCGCGCGTAACGACTCGTCTAATATATCCCTTGCGCGATGGACCTGTAGCTCAGTTGGTTAGAGCGTCCGGCTGATAACCGGGAGGTCACAAGTTCGAATCTTGTCAGGTCCACCACTTTCTTTCGCAATAAACACCCCAGCGAGAGCCGAGTCGCCGCTGGGGTGTTTATTACTGTCTCCGTGGGGGTTTAGCTCAGCTGGGAGAGCGCGGGCTTTGCAAGCCTGAGGTCAGGGGTTCGATCCCCCTAACCTCCACCATGATGGACCTGTAGCTCAGTTGGTTAGAGCGTCCGGCTGATAACCGGGAGGTCACAAGTTCGAATCTTGTCAGGTCCACCATCAAAACTGTGAAGAGCCCTGGGGCATTGCCTCGGGGCTTTTTTCTTGTCTGCGATAAATCTCATTTTGGTTTTGTGTGCTGTGCGAAAGTTTGGGTAGTATAGCTATTCAATGCGGCGGACTGCCGCGTGTTAACCGCTACGTACCGGAGGTGTTCCATGGTTCGTGTCGACATAGAGACCATCGTCATGGCCGCCGGTCCCGTGCCATCGCTTATCGTGCTTCGCGAGCGCTGCAGCAAACCTGACTCGCCCGCGCCACTGCGTTCCCTTTCCATTCAGACTGGTTCGTTTGAAGCTGCTGCCATCAGCCGCGGCATCGATAGCGGTCGCGCCGAGCGCCCGATTACCCATGACCTGTTGCTCGATACTGTTGGTGCCCTGGGTGCCAAGCTCGAACGCATCGAAATCGTTCGCGCCGAGCCGCCCGTGTTTTACGCGACGGTTGTCGTGTTGGCCGATGGCAACGAGCATAAGATCGATGCGCGTCCGAGCGACGCCATCGCCCTCGCCGTACGCAGTAATGCCCCCATGTTCGTTGAAGACGACATCATGAATCGCCTGGGCACCGTTTCTGCCCATGCCGAGGAAGTCGACGACGAGCAAGAGTTCGAGAAGTTCGACGAGTTCGTCCATACGCTCTCCCCCGATGACTTCTAAATGCGGGGCGTCCAGGCTGCGGAGCGTTCGCTGATGGCCGGCGGTATGTCGGCTGAGGCGGCGACCATTGCGCGCGAGGCCCAGATGCGCTCGGAGGCTTCTGAGGCGGCTCGCATTGCCTATGTGACGCAGGCCCGCACGCTTCGCGAACGCCGCGGCTCGTTTATCAAGATGGTTGTCGTCTCCGCCCTTGTCGCGGCAATCTGTTCGCGCCTTCGTGGTACAGTTGGTGCGCTTGGGTTTTCGATCTCTACGGGCCTTATGATCTGGGGCGTGGTCGATGCGGTCATGCTGACCAGTCAGATCAAGGTACTCGACAAGCGCGCGATGGATATGATGCGCGCCCGCGACGCTGCCGCTAAGATCGCTGCTGAGGCACAAGAACTGTAACGACGCCAGACTCGATGGGAAGGTCTAAAGATGGCACAGGATATGCAGGACGCCGGTAACGTCTCCGCCGAGCTCGACGCCATGGTGTGCGATCTGATCGGCGCGTTCTTGGACGACCTTGCCGCCGGTGAAAACCCTGGCGTGGTCGTGGCAATTGAGGACGCCGCTTCCAACCGTTATCTGGCGGCGCTCGACGAGGACGGCGAAGAGGCGTGCCTCGAGGCGGCCACCAACTTTATCTCCGAGCACAAGATGGGTCTTAAGGACGAGGGCCTGGGCCGTATCGCTCGCTATGCCATCGGCTACACCGGCTGCGTCGAGATTGACGGCGGCTATCACGATGCTCTGCTCGTGAGCTTCTTCGAAACCACGCTCGAGAGCGGTTTTTCGGCATATGTGCTGTATGAGGGCATGGGCGCCGGCGATGGTTTTATGTGGAGCGACCCTGAACCTGCAGGTGAGGAAACCCCTCTCATCTAAAATCGCTAAAATAAACGAGTTTTCGGTAAAAGGCTCAATATTCCCGCCGAGCGTTGCATTGCTGGGTGGGTCGCATACGCGTGCCGGTTGTATATAGATAGAAGATAGGGGAACTACATGCGCGTAGACAATCTGAGGAACATCGCCATCATCGCTCACGTCGACCATGGCAAGACGACGATGGTCGACAAGCTCCTGCGTGCCACGGACGCCTTCCGTGCCAACCAGCAGGTCGAGGACCGCGTCCTGGACTCTAACGACCAGGAGCGCGAGCGCGGCATTACGATTCTCGCCAAGAACATCTCTATCGAGTACAAGGACGTTAAGATCAACGTCATCGACACCCCGGGCCACGCCGACTTCGGCGGCGAGGTCGAGCGCGTGCTGCGTATGGCCGACGGCGCCCTGCTGCTGGTCGATGCTTTTGAGGGCCCCATGCCCCAGACCCGCTTCGTGCTGCGTCACGCTATCGACACCGGCCTCAAGATCATGATCGTCATCAACAAGATCGACCGTCCGGGCGCCAACCCCGAGAAGGCCTACAACGACTGCCTGGACCTCATGGCCGACCTGGGCGCCACCGACGACCAGCTTGAGTTCGCCATGGAGCACGTGGTCTACGCCAGCGCCATGAATGGCTTTGCCCGCCTTGATCCCAACGACGGCAACATGGACATGTATCCGCTGCTCGATATGATCATCGACGACATGCCCGCGCCCGAGGTTGACGAGAACGCCCCGCTGGCCATGCAGTGCGTGACCATCGACCACTCCAACTTCGTTGGCCGTATCGGCATCGGTCGCGTGTACTCCGGTACCATCCATCAGGGCGATCAGATTCTGGTTGTGAAGAACGACGGCTCCAGCGCCACCGCTACCGTCAAGCAGCTCTTTACCTTCGACTATCTGGGCCGTACCGAGTGCCAGGAAGTCGGCGCCGGCGACATCGCTGCCGTCGTGGGCATTGACCGCACCGATATCGGCGATGTCTACACCGACCCCGAGAACCCCGTCGAGCTCGAGCCCATTGAGATCGACCCGCCGACCCTGTCCATCGTCTTTGAGGCTTCGACCTCCCCGCTCGTCGGTCGCGACGGCGACATCGTGGGCGCCCGTCAGCTCAAGGAGCGCCTGTTCAACGAGGCTGAGAACAACGTGACCATGAAGATCGAGGAACTCGAGGACAAGAGTGGCGTCGAGGTTTCGGGCCGCGGTATTCTGCACCTGTCCGTCCTGATGGAGTCCATGCGCCGCGAGGGCTTTGAGTTCCAGGTCGGCCGTCCCCGCGTTCTGTTTAAGAAGGACGAGAACGGCAACAAGATGGAGCCTGTCGAGCAGGCCGTCGTCGAGTGCCCGGACGAGTACTCGGGCAAGGTCGTTGAGGTCTTCGGTACCTCCGGTGGCATCATGACGAGCATGGACACCTCGGGCATCGTGACGCACCTCGAGTTTAAGATCCCGACCCGCGGCATCATGGGCCTTAAGAATCGCATCATGAACGTCACCCACGGCGAGGGCGTGTTCTACCACACCTTCCTGGAGTACGGTCCCTACGCCGGCGAGATCGGTAACCGTCAGAACGGCGCAATGATCTCCATGACCACCGAGAAGGCCGTTGCCTATGCCCTGGGTACGCTGCAGGAGCGCGGCCAGCTTTTTGTTGAGCCGGGCACCGAGTGCTACGAGGGCATGATTGTGGGCGAGCGCAGCAAGGCTGGCGACATGGTCGTCAACATCGCCCGTACCAAGAACCTGGGCAACCAGCGTTCCTCGACCTCCGATATCTCCGTCCAGCTGGTGCCGCCCCGCACCTTCTCGCTGGAGGAGGCGCTGGAGTACATCGCCGACGACGAGCTGGTCGAGATTACTCCCAAGAACATCCGCCTGCGCAAGCGTCTGCTCAATGCCACCGACCGCAAGAAGGCCGCCGTCCGCGCCGGTCAGGTCAACAAATAAGCGCTGGGCTTTATAACGTCTAACAAGAAAGGGCGCCGACCGTAATGGTCGGCGCCCTTTTTGGTGCAAGGGGATTTAGCTGGTCTGCATTGCCACAAAGGTGCTTGGCCCCTTTGTGGCGGTTGGCGGCTAAGCGGTGGGGAGTTCTGGCGTGTTAGCCGACTGCTGCGGTTTGAGGTGGGCGTTGCGCCAGATGATTTGGATGATGTAGCCGAGTGCAAAGACGAAGGCCACGCCGCTGATGAAGTCGCCTACGAAGGGAAGCCCCGTGAGGGCGCCGGCGATCACGCCGCCGATGGCTGCCATGGCGTAGCGGTTTTGGCTGTGTCCGACCATGCGGGCGATCGCACACCCCGCAAAGGCACTCGACACCAGCGCGATGCCAATAACACCGCACATGAGGGCTCCGGCAAGCGACAGACCAGCGATAGAGATAATTAGCAGCAGGACGGCGGGGACGATAGCAATCGTGCCCAGAAGACCGCTCACCCACAGGGGCATGGGGCGCTGGTGGAGCATACCGGCGGCGCTGGCAGTCGCACGCGGAAAGACGAGCTCGAGCAGCAGAGCGACAAAGCAGGTCGAGAGTGCCGCGGCGACGATACCGCCGATGACATCGTTAACGGTGGAAGTATCCTCGTTCTCGGTGCGGTCGATCTTGAGTGCGCCGACCTCGGCTCCCGCGGCGCGCTCGGGGTCCTCGGAGACGTGCGCGTTCACGGTGCCGGTGATGTGGGCGTTCTTGCCCAGGATGAGCTTGTCGGCCCAAACCTCGACATCGCCATCGACGGTGCCATCGATGGTTACCGTGTCGCCCGCAAGCGCTGCCGACCTGGCGGAGCCGCGCAGAGCAACCGTCTCGCCCATCGCATAGAAACAGTTGGCGGTGCTACCGGTGTTGAGCACAACGTGCTGGCCGGCCACCGTGACGCTGCCATCAACCGTGGTCTTGGCGATGTCGATGGTGCGCGCCGCCAGGCGAATAGCGCCGCCTACGGTGCAGTCGCGAATCGATAGGCTCTCGCCCGCCGCGATAATATCGCGGCCGATGGAGGCATCGTCCAAGTTGAGGGCCTGGCCGGCCCAGTACAGGTCACCATCGACGCCGGACGGATTGGCGTCATTGTCGGTCGCAAGTACGTTGCCTGCGGTGTCCGTGCCGGCGAACGACGCCGTGGGAAGTGCGGTGAGCGCGAGCGCGATGAGCGCGAACAGGATGGTGATGCGGCCCCATGCTTTACGGCGCTGGGTCAACGGGAATTGATTACAGGGCATAGTGAATCCTTCGTCAGATGCTCGATATGCATCTAACAGGGTACCCAACGCGCGGGCGCTCTAAAAGAACCTCTCGGTTGCATTTCGAGGGGTCGTGTCGTGCTGCCTACTTTTTACGGTGCAAAAAGCGCGCGATGTCTTCTTCGGTGGGGCTTTTGATGTCAAAGCGCAGCGAGAGCCAGCGCAGACCCATGGTCACGACAACGCATACGATCAGCGCGGCGACATTGCTCATGATGCCGCTCATAACGAGACACACGTAGCTTGTCGATCCGGCGATGGCCGCGATGGCATAAAAGTTAGTGCGTTGGAAAATGCCCGGAACCACGCCCATAAAGCCGTCGCGCAGCATGCCGCCACCTACTGCGGTGAAGAAGCCCATCATGATGCACACCGCCGGTGCAAAGCCGTAGACAAGCGCCTTGTCCGCTCCGGTGGCGGCATAGATGCCGACCGAGATGATGTCGAGCAGGGGAATGAGTTTTTCGGGCTTGTCGACGATTGCCGGGAAAATGTAGATGATGGCTGCCGTGGCAATGGAAAGCGGCAGCGCCATTGGCTGGTTGAGGATGTAGACGTTGCCCACCTGCAGCGTCATGTCGCGCAAGAGACCGCCGCCCAGACCGCAGACCACCGCGAGCGCGACCGCGCCCACCAGGTCGAGCTTGTGCTCGCGCGCAACCAGTACACCCGAGATCGATGCAGCGACAACAGCGAACATCTCGAGCCAAAACGGAATAGCGACCATGGCATCCGAGGCATGTGAGGTAACGGTTATGGCGGCGACGACGGGCAATATGGGGTCCTTTGGATTGTGGGTTTAGACAATGCCCGTACATAGTACATGTTCGGCGCCGATTGCGACCCTATTGCTCGGTAAACGGTTGACAGCGGATGCTGACATGGCATTGCTGGAATGCCAGGGATCCAAAACATGTACGCCACCCTCCAAAAACGACATTTTTCGACATCTTTGGAGGCGGACGTACATGTTTGGATTGAGCTCACAGCATGAGTGAGTTGATTTACTCACATCCGGTATATTTCCCCACTTCAACGGACATAAGAGTTGGATACCGGCTCAGAGCGAGAGGCCCTTAATGGATACCCCTGTTCTCATTTCGCATAAAACCGCATGGCTTGTCCATCATGCACCCCAGAATTTGGTTCAGTCTCTTGCGCGGCACGACTACCAGATAGGCGCACAAGGCATCTCAACCCAGCAACGTGTTGCGCGCATACGACAGGCTCTTACCGACTGCGGCATTCCGTCCGATATGCTTAAGACTATCGATATCGCGGTTGTATTCGAATTCGAGCGAATTCGTACCAAAGGCGTCGTTTGTCACATTCTTGGACAAAATCTTCCCTACGAGCATATTAACGAGTTGACGCCCGGAATCTTCATCACCGACGAAGCCTTCACCTTTGTGCTCGCTGCCGAGTGGATGGATAGGATCGAATATCTCGAATATGGCTATGAAGTTTGCGGCGATTATCGCATGAGGCTCAATCCCGCCGACCCTTATACCGGGCAACCAGCCACTACCTCCAAGGATGAAATAACCAAACTGCTCGATCGGCACCCCGGCAAACCCGGTGCCACACGTGCACGGCTCGCGCTCAGGCACATCTACGATCACTCGGCCTCGCCTATGGAGACCGCTTCGGCAATTGCCCTCTCGCTCCCAACAAGCGAAGGCGGCGTTGGTATCCGAGGTATCGAACTCAACAAACCGCTCGAGATCCCTCAACGTCTCTGGCATTGCACAAAAGCCCGAACACTCAAAATCGATGCCCTCATTACCTATAAGCGCAGGGAGCTCGGTATCGAATATAAGGGCGGTTTTCACGATGAGTTCGAGCGCAAGGGAGCAGATGCGGAGCGAGAGGCCGTTCTCTCCCAAATGGGATATCGAATCGTTACGCTCACTTCGGCTCAGTTCGGCAGCCAGCTCGCCTTTCACCGCGCCATGAACAACATTCGCGAAGCACTCGGCATGCCTCGCTGTACCGACACCGGGTACCAGCGAGAGCAAAACGAACTACGCAAGGCGCTTATTCGCAACTGGAAGGGCATGCGAGACGAAGAGGCACCTTCCGAATAGTGCCACTCCCGTGAACTCAATCCAAACGTGTACGTCAGCCTTCAAAGATGTCGAAAAATGTCGGTTTTGGAGGGTGACGTACATGTTTGGGGAAGCGTGGGATCGAGACGTATTTCGATAACAAAAAAGCTCCCATTCTCGGGAGCTCTCTCAATCTAAATGGCGGAGGAGGAGGGATTCGAACCCTCGTGACCTTATACAGGCCAAACGGTTTTCGAGACCGCCGCATTCAACCACTCTGCCACCCCTCCGCGTGGGGTAAAAACAAAGCAGGCTCGAAGGCCTGCTTTGGAATTAACTGGCGGAGAGTCAGGGATTTGAACCCTGGAGACGCTTTTGACGCCTACACGATTTCCAATCGTGCTCCTTCGGCCACTCGGACAACTCTCCGTTAAATGCGAAAGTCAGTATACACGAGGAATCGCAAAGTGCAAACAGAAAAGTTGGCATTTTTTAAAACGCTTGGCCGCGCCTGGCGTTGCAGTGGGGTTTGAGGTGCCAAAAAACGGCTTCCGACCAGCGTGGTTGATTAACTCAATTGTTCAAAAGGGGTATTCATAAGCGACTTGGCAATGAATTTAAAAATCTATGGGTGGTACTGTGGACCACTGGTATGCATTTTGCGACCACAGCCTTGTGCCCGTTGACCTGCGGCTTGGCTCAGCTTGTCCCCGCGGCACCGTATCTTGTTCACAAATCCGTCAAGCTCTTGGTCGGCATTTGGTTGGAATGCGCATGAAACGTGGTGCGAGCATGGGCATATGTGGAGGTCATGAGGTTGTAGCTGCATATTCTTGCGGCTTGGGAGGTTGAAAGATATTATTACCAAGTCTTTTCCTGCTTCAGGCGCACCTTCACGACCTGAAGCCACATTTGCCCAGAGGAGGTGACAATATGAAGGCTTATGAACTGCTGTTCTTTGTTGACCCGTCGCTCGACCCCGAGACTCGTCTCGCTGTTATGAAGCGTATCGATACCACGATCGCTGAGGGCGCTGGCAAGGTCGACTCCGTTGACGAGTGGGGCAAGCGCAAGCTCGCCTACGAGATCAACGACCTCACCGATGGTGACTACACCCTCATCAACTTCCACGCAGATCCTACCCAGATCGCCGAGCTTGATCGCGTCCTGCGCATCACCGACGCTGTGGTCCGCCACATGATCGTCCGTCGCGACGACCAGGAGTAAGACTGTCGTTTTGGACTGGGCTTGTGCCCCAAGAGGAAGTAGTGAGTTATGAGCATCAATCGAGTGAACATCACCGGTAACCTCACCCGCGATCCCGAGCTGCGCGCCACCGCCGGCGGAACCCAGGTTCTGTCTTTTGGCGTCGCCGTGAACGATCGTCGCCGCAACGCGCAGACTGGCGAGTGGGAGGACTATCCCAACTTTGTCGACTGCACTATGTTCGGCACCCGCGCCGAGGCCGTGAGCCGTTTCCTGGCAAAGGGAAACAAGGTCGCGATCGAGGGCAAGCTGCGCTACAGCTCTTGGGAGCGCGACGGCCAGCGCCGGAGCAAGCTTGAGGTCATCGTCGATGAGATCGAGTTTATGAGCTCCCGCGGTGGCCAGGGTGGCTACGATCAGGGCGGTTACGCCCCCGCAGCCCCTGCAGCGCCCGCACCGCGTCCTGCCGCACCGGTGGCTACGCCGCCCGCGGTCGACGTCTACGATGAGGACATCCCGTTTTAAGGGCTGTTCACCTATTTTTGAGTGAGAGGCGGCTTCGGTTCGCCGAAGTTGCCAAACGAAAGGTATTTTGACATGGCTAATGATTTTTCTGCACGTCAGCCGCGTCGTAAGTACTGCCAGTTCTGCAAGGAGAACACTGAGTTCATCGACTATAAGGACACTCAGCTTCTCCGTAAGTACATGACCGACCGTGGCAAGATCAAGCCCCGTCGCGTCACTGGCGCTTGCACGCAGCATCAGCATGACATCGCCAACGCCATCAAGCGCGCCCGCGAGATGGCTCTCCTGCCGTACACCGTCCCCGTGGTTTCCTCTCGTGGCAACCGCGACCGCGGCTAAGAAGGGAGACACATCATGAAGGTTATTCTTCTCGATGAGATCAAGGGCAAGGGCGGCGAGGGTGACGTCGTAGAGGTCGCTCAGGGTTACGCTGAGAACTTCCTGTTCCCCAAGAAGCTCGCTGTTGCCGCCACCAAGGGCAACCTCAAGCAGCTTGACGAGCGTCGCAACAACATCGCCAAGCGCGAGGCCGTCCGTCTGGCTACCGCCAACGAGACCAAGGCTGCCTTCGAGGGCAAGACGGTCACCGTTGACGTCAAGGTCGGCGACGAGGGCATCCTCTTTGGCTCCGTTACCGCCGCTATGATCGCTGACGCCATCAAGGCTCAGCTCGGTATGGACATCGACCGCAAGCGCGTCGAGCTCGGTAAGCCCATCAAGGTTGCCGGTGCCCACACCGTTGCCATCTCGCTGTACCGCGAGATCAAGGCCGAGGTTGTCGTTCTCGTTGGCGTTACCGCCGAGGAGCTCGCTGCCGAGGCTGAGGCTGAGGAGGCCGCTGAGGTCGCCGAGGCCGAGACCGCCGAGGTCGAGACTGAGGCTGCTGCCGAGTAGCATTTGCTGCAACGCAACAATCTTGTTCTAAGAAGGGCGCTCTGGGAGACCAGGGCGCCCTTTTGTTTTTTGCGCTGAGTGAGTGTCATGGTGAACGGTGCGTCGAAGTCCTATATACGGGACCGTTCATCCGTTTCGTTCGGTGATGATTGCCGGGGCGCGGCCCGTTTTGGGACCGTGGCTGATACTATGGATGCTCGCAAGCGATATGAATGAGGATGCTCATGGCATATGACGAAAGGGAGATGGGGCTGACGGTTGAGGACCGCGGTTCCAAATTGGGTCTCCCTCAAAACCAAGATGCAGAGGCCAACGTACTGGCCGCCATGCTGCTGTCGCCCGAGGTGGTCGAGGAGGCCCAGGTCGAGCTGCAGCCCGATGACTTCTACCGGCCCATTCATAAGACCATCTACACCGCGATGGTCGATATGTACAACAGCCGCATTCCCATCGACTCTATCTCGCTGATCGATTACCTGCGCAGCATTAACAAGCTTGATGCCGTGGGCGGCGAGGCCTACATTTTGGAGCTGATGGGTCAGACCCTGTCGCTCGTGAACTGGCAGCACCATGCCGCCATCGTCCGTCGCGACTCGATGCTGCGCGAGCTGATCGGTGCCACCAACGAGATCAACGCGCTGGCCTACAACGCCCCTACCGACACCAAAGAGGTCGTGGAGCTGGCCGAGAGCAAGCTGCTCAAGGTCACGGCGCGCGAGGTCAAGTCGAGCTATAAGACACTGACCGAGTTTATGGTCGAGGCCTATAACGAGGCCGAGGAAGTGTGTAAGGCCGGCGGACAGGCCGCTGGCGTGCCCACCGGCTTCCCGTCGCTCGACCGCATGCTTATGGGTTTCCGCGAGGGCCAGCTCATCATTATCGGCGCCCGCCCTGCCGTGGGTAAGACGTCGTTCGCTCTGAACCTAGCGCTCAACGCCGCCGCTGCGGGCTATACCGTCGGCTTCTTTTCGCTGGAGATGTCGGGCAAGGAAATTGCCCAGCGCCTGATTTGCGCCTACGCCATGATTTCAATCAGCGACTTCCGTACGGGCCGCATTAGTCCCGAACAGTGGGCCAATATCAACGAGGCCACGCAGACCTTGTCTAAGCTCGACATTCTGATTGACGATACGCCCGGCACCACGGTGACCGAGATTCGCGCCAAGAGCCGCCGCATGCTCCACAACAAGGAGAAGGCCATCATTATCCTGGACTACCTGCAGCTGGTGAGTCCTCCGCCGGGACGTCGCTCCGAGAGCCGTACCGTCGAGGTCTCCGAGATGTCGCGTGGTTTAAAGATCATGGCCAAGGAGCTCAAGATTCCGTTAATCGCGCTATCGCAGCTGTCGCGTCAGGTTGAGTCCCGTACCGGCAAGCGCCCGCAGCTGTCCGACCTGCGTGAATCGGGCTCCATCGAGCAGGACGCCGACATCGTTATGTTCTTGGATCGCTCCGCTGATGAGGCCGAGGCCTCGCGTGACGATCGACCCGACGAGGGCGTTACGCGTATCGTCGTGGCCAAGAACCGTTCGGGCCCGATCGGTGACGTCGACCTGATGTTCCTGCCGGCATCCACCAAGTTCTATGAGCTTGATGGGGCGCATACCGAGGAGTAGGACAGGCGCCCGTTGCACGGGTATACTGGGAATGTTTTGTGCTTCTGCGTGCCGGCGTGGCGCGTAGACAGTCCATGAATGTAAGGAGTAAACATGCCGTCAACCGTTTTGGTCGGTGCCCAGTGGGGCGATGAGGGCAAGGGTAAGATCTGCGACCTGGTCGCCGGCGACTTCGATGCCGTCGTGCGCTATTCGGGCGGTAATAACGCCGGCCACACCATCGTCGTCAACGGCAAGAAGTACGGCCTGCACCAGGTGCCCTCCGGCATCATGTATTCCGACCATATGTCGGTGATCGGTAACGGCTGCGTCGTCAACCCCAAGGTTGTCCTTGAGGAGATTGACATGTTCGAGGCCGACGGCATCACCACCAAGAACCTCAAGATCAGTGGCAACGCGCACATTATCATGCCGTACCACATCGATCTGGATGGTGCTTTTGAGCAGAAGCTCGGCAAGAAGAACATTGGTACTACCAAGCGCGGCATCGGTCCGTGCTACCAGGACAAGATGGCCCGCATCGGCCTGCGCATGCAGGACATGCTGGACGAGGCGCTGTTCCGCGACAAGCTGGAGACCGCTCTTGCCCGCGTGAATCCCGAGCTGGAGCTCATCTACCACCTGCCCACCTACACCGTGGACCAGATCTGCGACGAGTACCTGCCCATGGCCGAGCGCCTGCGCCCCTACATCACCGAGACGAGCCTGCTGCTCAACAACATGATCGACGAGGGCAAGGACCTGCTGTTCGAGGGCGCCCAGGCGACGCTGCTCGACATCGACCACGGCACCTATCCGTACGTGACGTCTTCCAACTGCACCGCCGGCGGCGCCATCACCGGCTCCGGCGTTGGTATGAAGAATGTCGACCGCGTGCTGGGCGTCATGAAGGCCTATATCACCCGCGTCGGTTCGGGCCCCATGCCCACTGAGCTTTCCTATGAGTCCGAGGCCGGCCATACGCTGACCGAGGAAGGCTATGAGTACGGCGTGACCACCGGTCGCCGTCGTCGCTGCGGCTGGTTCGATGGCCCCATCGCCAACTACGCCTCGCGTGTTAACGGCCTCACTGATATCGCCATGACCAAGCTCGACGTGCTTTCGGCCTTCGATACCATCAAGGTGTGCGTTGCCTACGACGTCGACGGCGAGCGTTACACGAGCGTGCCCGAGCATCAGGTTCGTTTTGAGCACGCCAAGCCCATCTACGAGGAGCTCCCGGGCTGGAAGTGCGACATCACCGGTTGCCGCAGCTTTGAGGAGCTGCCGCAGGAGGCTCAGGACTACGTGGCATTTATCGAGGATCTGGCACACACCCGCGTGACGTTCATTGGCGTCGGCGCCGGTCGCGAGCAGATCATCAACCGATTCTGGAAGTAATCGGCACTATTCGGTTATTGCGATATACCCCTTTGCAGCCCAGGCGGGCGGCCGAGGGGTATATTTGCTTTGTAATGGGTCCGCATGGTTGGCGGGCCGTTCATCCATAGAGGAGGCACCCTTGAAGGCGGACACTCAAACCATCGACATCCTGTTGTTGGGCAGCGGCGGCCGCGAGCATGCTCTGGCAGCAAAGCTCGCAGCATCACCGCGCGCCGGCAAGCTCTACATTGCACCGGGTAACGGCGGCACCGCGAGCTGCGGCGAGAACGTGGTTCTCGACGATTGTGATCCTGCGGCCGTGGCGGCGTTTGCCCAGAGCCACGGATGCGGACTCGTGGTAATTGGCCCCGAGGCTCCGCTCGTGGCAGGCGTGGCCGACGCCGTGCGCGCGGCGGGTATTCCCTGCTTTGGCCCGGGTGCCGAGGGCGCCCAGATGGAGGGCTCTAAGCTGTTCTCCAAGCAGCTCATGGAGCGTGCCGGCATTCCGACGGCCGCCTACGGCTCGTTTACTGACGAGGCTTCGGCCCTCGCCTATGTGCGCGAGCAGGGCGCCCCACTGGTCGTGAAGGCTGACGGCCTGGCTGCAGGCAAGGGCGTTATCGTGGCGACTGAGCTTGCGCAGGCCGAGGAAGCCGTGCGTGAGTGTTTTGGCGGCACCTTTGGCGATGCCGGCAACACCGTTGTCATTGAGGAAATGCTGGTTGGCCCCGAGTGCTCGCTGCTGGCCTTTACCGACGGCAAGACCGTGCGTCCTATGGCCACCTCGCAGGATCACAAGCGTGCACTCGAGGGCGACAAGGGCCCCAACACCGGTGGTATGGGCGTCTATAGCCCGGTGCCCATCGTGACCGACGAGGAGCACGCCACCATGGTGAAGGTCATGGAGCAGACCGTGGCCGAGCTCGCCGCCGAGGGCATCGACTACCGCGGCTGCCTGTACGGCGGCTTTATGCTTACCCCCGCCGGCCCCAAGGTGCTGGAGTTCAACGCCCGCTTTGGCGACCCCGAGACGCAGGTCGTGCTGCCGCGCCTCAAGAACGACCTGGTCGAGGTCATGCTGGCTTGTGCCAACTGCGAGCTCGATCAGATTGAACTCGACTGGCGTGACGAGTGGGCCGTGGCTGTTGTCCTGACGAGCGCGGGCTACCCCGGCAGCTACGAGAAGGGCAAAGTCATCACCGGCATCGCCGACGCCGAGGCCATGGAGAACGTGACCGTGTACCATGCCGGCACCGCCGTGGTGGACGGTCAACTCGTGACCAACGGTGGCCGCGTGCTTGCCGTGACCGCGCTGGGCGACACGTTCGAGAACGCTCGCAACCTTGCCTACGAGGCCTGCGAGAAGATTGATTTTGAGGGCAAGACCCTGCGTCATGACATCGGTCTGCGCGCGCTGCGTGGCCGCGACGCCTGGGATGCCTAAAGTCCGAGAGGAATGAGACGGATGGACGAGAAGAACGAAGAGCTCGTGGATGCGCAGATCGTCGAAGAGGACAGCCGCATGTATGGGCACGCCGAGGGCGAGCCTGGTGGCGAGGTCGCTGACGAGCCGGCGCTGGTGCTGGGCGACGACGACCCGCACGATGCCGAGCTGCACGAGAAGATTCTTTCGGAGGAGTGCGCCTGGAAGGGCAAGATCCTCGACGTCCACCGTCTTGAGGTTGAACTGCCCAATGGTCACCGCTCCGCCCGCGATATCGTTCGCCATCCGGGTGCGGCGGCCGTTGTGGCACTGACCGAGAGCGGCAAGATCGTACTGGTGCGTCAGTACCGCACCGCCATCGACCGCGTGACGGTCGAGATTCCCGCCGGCAAGCTCGATCCAGGCGAGGACCCGCTCGATTGCGCCAAGCGCGAGCTGCACGAGGAGACGGGCTTTAGGGCTGGTCGCATTCGCTTTTTGACGTCGATTGTCACGTCCTGCGGCTTCTGTGATGAGATCATTCACATCTACCTGGCCACCAAGCTCGAGTTCGATGCACCCAACCCCGATGATGATGAGTTTGTCAACGTTGATCTGGTGCCGCTGCACGAGCTGATTGACGCCGTGCTCGACGGCAAGATCGAAGATGCCAAGACCGTCGTGGGCGCCTTGGCCTGCGATAGCATCGCGCACCGCTTGGGCGGAGCCGATCTTTAACGAGTGGGGATAGCCCTGGGACAAGTGGTACTGATTGCTTTGTCCCAGGGCCTTACATTGCTGATATTTCTTTGAGGATCACATGCTGAAGAGGTTTCTTTCGTATTACGAGCCCCAGATGGGGCTTTTTGTTGCCGATACTGTTTGCGCCCTGGTGCTTGCCGCCATCGACCTGGCGTTTCCTATTATTCTGCGCAATCTGACTGGTGGGCTCTTTACCCAGGGTCAGGCTGCTATTATGCAGGCGCTCGGTATGATCGCGGTTGGTCTGGTGCTGATGTATGCCATCCGTTGCGCCTGTCGCTACTTTGTGAGTTACTGGGGCCACGTGATGGGCGCGCGCATGGAGTCCAAGATGCGCGAGGACCTGTTCGATCAGTACGAGCGCTTTAGCTTTGCGTACTTCGATCGCAACAGCTCGGGTGACATGATGAGCCGCGTGGTCAACGACCTGTTCGATATCTGCGAGGCGGCACACCACGTGCCCGAGTGGATAATCATCTGCGGTATCGAGATTATCGGCTCGTTTGTGATCCTCTTTACCATCGCTCCGGTGCTGGCGCTTGCCATGGCCGTGGTGACGGCGGTGTTTGCGGTCATCATGTTTTGGCAGAACATGCGCATGCGCGAGGTCTTTAGCGACAACCGCAAAAAGATCAGCGGTATTAATGCTCAGCTGCAGGATTCGCTGGCTGGCATGCGCGTGGTCAAGAGTTTTGCGAACGAGGAAGCTGAGCGCTCCAAGTTCCGAGCCTCTAACGACCGCTATCTTTCGTCCAAGGAGAATATGTATCATGCCATGGGCATCTATACTGCGACGTATGGCCTGCTCTCGGGCGTGCTGTACGTGATCGTGGTGCTGCTGGGCGGCTGGCTGGTCGCCCAGGGGCAGCTGCAGGCGGTCGATATGGCGACCTTCGCGCTCTATATTTCGCTGTTCTGCACGCCGCTCGAGACGCTCGTCAATTCGGCCGAAACGTATCAGAAGGCCATCGCCGGCTTTAAGCGCATGGACGAGGTGCTTTCGACCGCCCCGGATATCCAGGATAAGCCGGATGCCGCGGACCTGCAGGTGACGGCAGGCGCGGTTGAATATAGCGACGTGTGCTTTAGCTACGAGGATGTTGAGTTGGGCGAGGGCGGCGCCGACGGACGCCCTGTTATCGACCATATGAATCTGTCCATCAAGCCCGGACAGACCATTGCCCTGGTTGGCCCCTCGGGCGGCGGCAAGTCTACGACTTGTTCGCTGCTGCCGCGCTTTTACGACGTGGCGGACGGATCCATCAGCATCGACGGCCAGGACGTGCGCGACGTGACGCAACAGAGTCTGCGCCGCGCCATTGGCCTGGTGCAGCAGGATGTCTATCTGTTTGACGGTACGATTGGCGAGAACATCGCCTACGGCAAGTCGGGCGCCACGGCAGAAGGGATCGCCGAGGCGGCCCGCCGCGCCAATATCGATACCTTTATCGAGTCGCTTCCGCAAGGCTACGACACCGTGGTGGGCGAGCGCGGCAGCCGTCTTTCGGGTGGTCAAAAGCAGCGTGTCGCCATTGCGCGCGTGTTTCTCAAGAATCCCAAGATCCTTATTTTGGATGAGGCGACGAGTGCTCTGGATAACGAGAGCGAGGAAGCGGTACAGGAGTCGCTCGAAGAGCTGGCGCGCGGCCGCACCACGATTATCATCGCCCACCGTCTCTCGACTATTAAGCATGCTGACGAGATTGCGACCGTTGAGCATGGTCGCGTTGTGGAACGTGGCACGCACGAGGAGCTTCTCGCCCGTGGCGGCACCTATGCCCGTTACTATCGAATGCAGTTCGAAGGTGCGCGTGCGCACGAGCTCGACTGATTGATACGACAGGAAGTTTATGGCTGACAAGAACCCTTTGACTCCGGAAGAAGTGACGGAGTTATTCTCCGAAATCGATGCATCCGGCGTCTTGGATCCTACGCTCGCCAAAAAGCGTACCGAGCGCATGCGCGAGAAAGAGGCTGCCGTCAAGCGCGGTGACAAGGCGACGCTGGCGCGGCTGCGCAGCGAGGATCGCGCGAGCCAGGCAAAACATATCGACCCACTGTCCGAGGACGATCCTTCGGGCTCGCAGGTGAGCCATACCATTACGAAGACTGCCATGGTCGTGGTTATCGGCATCTTGGTGCTGATCGTGGGCATGCAGATTGGCTACGGCGTGATGCGCCGTCTGAATACCGCCAATCTGTCCGAGAGCGTTTCGGTCGATACCGTTTCTACAGCACTCAAGGGTGGACTCGAGTGGGGCAACGGCTTTACGCAGTTCCCGCTCGACTTTACCGTCGATGAAGCCGATGAACGTACGGGCACGGTCGAGGTAACGGTGTTGGACACATCATCTGCCAACGAGCTCGAGCTGCTGTCCAACGGGCAGATTCAGGCTGCGGCGCTTGCGACCAACGCGTTGCTCAACGATAAGATCGACCGCGTGGTGTATAACGTGCACGCCTATATCGACGAGGACAGCAAGATCCAGCACGACTCTTTCTTTGGCATGTTTCCCGCACGGGGCCATCAGAGCGCCATTCTGACGTTCGTGTGGACCAAGAGCTCATCGACCGCTACGAACATCGACTGGAAGATGCATATCGTGAGCATGGACGACACGATTGCCGAGCGCATTCAAAAGCAGGTGAACTCGGTGTCGTCGCTGATTGAGGATCCGTCGGTGAGCCAGACCAAGATTGACGAGGAAAAGGCCGAACGTGACCTGGAGCATCGTCTGCATGGCCGCGAGATCTTCCGCGGTGGCAAGCCCGACCGCACGCCGTCCGATCTGCTGGAGCAGGACAAATAAGACGCCATCATCCCGCGTGAGTTACAGGCCCACGCGGGATGATTTTTCTGGGACGGGGATTAAATAATCATTCTGTTGTGTATGCAGTTGGCGACAAAGCCCTGCTCTCAGAATGATTTTTTAATCCCCGTCCCAGAAAAATCATTATGCATAGAAAGTCATAATTATCATTTCGTAAACATTTCGATGAAATTAACGCCATGAGGCATGCTTGCGGTTACAATACCGCGAGGCCTAACTACACACCTTTAAGCCGGTCCTGTGAGACCGGGAAGGAGAATTATGGCGAACAACCATACCGCGGGCGCTGCCGCCCGCACCTTCGCGCCCAGCGAGCTTTGCCAGCGTATGCTGGCCAAAACCAGCAAGGGCACCTGCGGTCCCTGCATCCTGTATCTTGAGGATGGGACCATTTTTTATGGACGTGCATGCGGCGCTGAGGGCACCGCGACCGGCGAAGCCTGCTTCAATACCTCGCTCGAGGGCTACTTTGAGGTCATGACCGACCCGAGTTATGCCGGCCAAATCGTAACCATGACCTATCCGCAGATTGGCAACTACGGTATCGACGAGACCGACGTCCAGTCGGCCTTCCCCGGCGACGCCGTGCGCCCTGCGAGCGCTCCGGCTATGCGCGGCATGATCGTTCGCGACATGTGCGCCACGCCTTCTAACTGGCGCTCGGCCGTCAGCGTGCCGGAGTATCTGCGCGCCCACGGCATCGTCGCTATCGAGGGCGTCGACACCCGCGCTCTGGTACGCCACCTGCGCGACAATGGTTCCAAGATGGGCATTATCTCGACCGAGATCTTCGACGTCGACGAGCTTGCCGAGCGTCTGGCCGCAGCGCCCACGCTGGTAGGCGAGAACCTGGTCAAGACCGTAAGTTGCCCCGCGCCTCATGAGTTTGTGGCTGCCGACCTGCCTGCCACGCATGACTTTGCACTTGCGGCTGCCGCTCCTGCCCGTCACAACGTGGTCGCCTACGACTGCGGTGTGAAGCGCGGCATTCTGGAGGGGCTGGTCCGCGCCGGCTGCGACCTTACCGTCGTGCCGTGGGACACGCCCGCGAGTGAGGTGCTCGACATGAATCCCGACGGCGTCTTTTTGTCCAATGGCCCCGGCGACCCCGACGCCGTGGTGGAGACCTACGAGCAGGTGCAGCAGCTGATCGGCAAGGTGCCGGTCTTTGGTATTTGTCTTGGTCACCAGATGATCAGCCTGGCCTGCGGCGCCCAGATGGAAAAGCTTAAGTTCGGTCACCGCGGTGGCAACCAGCCGGTTATGAACCTGGTAAGCCGCCGTGTGGAGATCACCGCGCAAAACCATGGCTTTGGCCTGCTGTTCCCCAGCTTGGGCAAGCTTGTCCCCGAGCTTTCCGGCGGCGAGACCGAGCATGCGGCCGATGGAGATCTGCGCGTCTGGGTGCGCCGCGGAATCGCGCCGGTCGTGATGAACGAGCGCTTTGGTCGCATTCGCCTGACGCACGTGAACCTCAACGACGGCACCGCCGAGGGCATCCAGCTGCTCGACGCACCGTGCTTCTCGGTCCAGTACCACCCCGAGGCCTCGCCTGGCCCCACCGATGCCCACTATCTCTTTACCGCCTTTACGCGACTCATGGACGGCGAGGAGAACTACCTGGACATCGACACCGCGAAGGACCGCCTTGCCGGCTGGAACTTTGCCGACGATGGTTCCGCCGTTCTACCGAACGGCGGACCGGTCGACGCTGCGGCTGCATCTGGCACATCATCTTGCCGCTCTGCTTCGGACGCGCGGGCATAAGCCCAGCGCGCCCTCGCATCACGGCAACCTGATGCACCAGCTGCACCCTCGCTGACTTTTCCAAAACATTGAGTCAGCCTCTCTAGGAGGTTTTAAACATGCCGAAACGTACTGACATCAAGCGCATCCTCGTTATTGGTTCGGGCCCCATTGTCATTGGCCAGGCCTGTGAGTTCGACTACTCCGGCGCCCAGGCCTGCAAGGTGCTCAAGGAGGATGGCTTTGAGGTCATCCTGGTCAACTCCAACCCGGCGACCATCATGACCGACCCGGGTCTTGCCGACCGCACCTATGTCGAGCCCATCACCGCCGAGTTTATCGAGCGCGTAATCAAGAAAGAGCGCCCGGACGCGCTGCTGCCCACGCTGGGCGGCCAGACCGGTCTGAACGCCGCCGTCGAGCTGGCGAAAGACGGTACGCTCGACAAGTACGGCGTCGAGATGATCGGCTGCGACCTGGCCGCCATCGAGCGCGGAGAGGACCGCAAGCTCTTTAACGAGGCCATGGCCGAGATTGGCCTGGAGGTCGCGCGCTCGGGCTACGCCTACAGCGTGGCCGACGCCGAGGCTATCGCCGAGCGCGTGGGCTATCCCTGCGTACTGCGCCCGAGCTTTACCCTCGGCGGCGCCGGTGGCGGCATCGCTCACACCCACGAGGAGCTCGTCTCCATCGTGAGCCAGGGCCTGGAACTCTCGCCCGCCCACGAGGTGTTGGTCGAGGAGTCCATCGAGGGCTGGAAAGAGTATGAGATGGAGGTCATGCGTGATCACGCCGGCAACGGCATCATCGTGTGCTCCATCGAGAATCTCGACCCCATGGGCGTGCACACCGGCGACTCCATCACTGTGGCGCCGGCGCAGACGCTCTCCGACCTTGAGTATCAGCGCATGCGCGTGGCCTCGCTCGCCATCTTGGAGAAAATCGGTGTCGAGACCGGTGGCTCCAACGTACAGTTTGCCGTGAACCCCAACACCGGCCGCCTGATCGTCATCGAGATGAACCCGCGCGTGAGCCGTTCGTCCGCGCTGGCCTCCAAGGCCACGGGTTTCCCCATTGCCAAGGCCGCCGCGCGCCTGGCCGTGGGCTATACGCTCGACGAGATCGTCAACGACATCACCAAGGCTACGCCCGCCTGCTTTGAGCCCACAATCGACTACTGTGTGGTCAAGGTGCCGCGCTTTGCCTTCGAGAAGTTCAAGGGTACCGACCCCACACTCACCACGCGCATGAAGGCCGTGGGCGAGATTATGGCGATCGGCCGCACCTTTGAGGAGGCCTTTGGCAAGGCTATGCGCTCGCTGGAGGATGGCCACCAGGGCATTTGCGCCGGTGGCAAAGAGGGTGCCGATAAGCTGAGCGACGACGAGCTTGCTCAGGCCGTGGCAACCCCGACCGAGCATCGCATCTTCTTTGTGGTCGAGGCCCTACGCCGTGGCTGGGACATCGCTCGCATCCATGCCATCTGCGGTATCGATCCGTGGTACCTCAACCGTATCAACGATATGGTGCAGGTCCAGGAGAGCATCCGCGACCTGCGTGTGGAGGATATCGACGCCGACGCGATGCGCCTGCTCAAGCAGTACGGCACGAGCGATGCCGAGATTGCCGCGCTGACCGGCTCGGACGAGCGCTTTGTGCGCGCCTATCGCAAGGGTCTGGGCGTGGTTCCCAGCATGAAGACGGTCGATACCTGCGCTGCGGAGTTCTCGAGCGCCACGGAGTACCACTACAAGACGTACGAGAACATCTACCGCACGAGCCCGGATGCCAAGAAGTGCGTGGCTCCCGACGAGACCACGCCGGCGGACAAGCCCAAGGCGATGATCCTGGGCGCCGGCCCCAACCGCATTGGCCAGGGTATCGAGTTCGATTACTGCTGCGTGCACGCGAGCTATGCGCTGGCGGCCCGCGGCTTCGAGACCATCATGGTCAACTGCAACCCCGAGACCGTTTCGACCGACTACGACACGTCCGACCGCCTGTACTTTGAGCCGCTCACCTACGAGGACGTCATGGACGTTATCGACGTTGAGCGCCCCGATGGCGTCGTGGTGACGCTTGGCGGCCAGACCCCGCTTAAGCTGGCGCGCATGCTCGAGGAGAGCGGCGTGAACATCATGGGCACCAAGCCCGATGCCATCGACTTTGCCGAGGACCGCGAGCGCTTCGCCGCTCTGCTCGACAAGCTGGGCATCATGTACCCGCCGGCGGGCCAGGCCACCTCGTTTGAGGAGGCCGAGGCCGTTGCCGCGCACATCGGCTACCCGCTGCTGGTGCGTCCGAGCTACGTGCTGGGCGGCCGCGGCATGATGATCGCCTACGATGCCGAGCATCTGCGCGATTACATGGCCGAGGCTGCGCGCATTAGCCCCGACTACCCGGTGTACCTGGACCGCTTCCTGGAGGGTGCGATCGAGTCCGATGTCGACGCCCTGTGCGACGGCGAAGAGGTCTACATCGGCGGTATTCTGGAGCATATCGAGGAGGCCGGTATTCACTCCGGCGACTCCGCGACGTGCATCCCGCCGTTCAGCTTTAGCGAGAGCCTGCAGGCAAAGCTTCGCGAGACCACGCGCCGCATCGCGATGGCGCTGGGCGTACGCGGCCTGGTCAACGTGCAATATGCCATCAAGGGCGAGACCGTTTACGTGATTGAGGCCAACCCGCGTGCCAGTCGTACCGTACCGTTCATCTCCAAGGCCACCGGCGTGCCGCTGGCCAAGTGCGCGGCGCGTATCATGGCAGGCGATTCCATTGCCAGCCTGGGCCTGCCGAGCGACGAGCGTCAGCTGGACTGGTTCTGCATGAAGGAAGCCGTTATGCCCTGGGGTCGTTTCCCCGGTGCCGACGTTATCCTGGGGCCCGAGATGAAGTCGACGGGCGAGGTCATGGGTATCGCCAAGAGCTATCCCGAGGCATATGCCAAGACGCAGCTGGCGATCGACTACAAACTGCCCGATCCGAGTTGCGGCAAGGTGTTCATCAGCGTGTGCGACCGCGACAAGCGTCATATCCTTTCGGTCGCCCGTATCCTGCGCTACCTGGGCTTTGATATCTGCTCCACCGAGGGTACGGCGCGCGTGCTGCGCGGCGGCAACGTGACGTGCGAGGTCGTGGAAAAGATTAGCGGCCCGCACGACGGCGAGCGTCCCAACATTGGTGACCTCATCGCCGATGGCAAGATTGCGGTAATCATCAATACGCCGTACGGCCCGGGCTCGCGTGGCGATGGCTACCTGCTACGCACCGAGGCCGTCCGTCGTGGCGTGACCTGCGTGACGGCGATGTCCGCTGCCAACACGTACGTGAGTGCCATCGAGGCGGTGCGCGAGGACCAGCAGGGTCACGGCAGCGCCAACGACATGGGCATGGACGTCATCGCCCTGCAGGACCTGCCGCAGCACACGGTGTAGATTGACCTGTCCGGCCGGGGCGGAGGGGGCCGAGTTTCCCCCTTCGCCCCGGCTGCAAGCAGAGTCGCTCAGTGGGAAACTCGGCCCCCTCCGCCCCGGCCTGCGGTGACTCGGCTGCACCGTGTGCTGCCGAAGGGGCTTTGCGCGATGACTAGGGCTGGATAAAAAAGAGAGTGTGGGCAGAGCCCACGTTTTGTATGGGGTCCTCCGGTGAATTGCATTCACCGGAGGACCTTTTTGTGGCTGGCTGAGAGTGCCGCTGGACAGTTAGTTCAGATTTGTATTTTTGTGAGGGTGGAAAAGGCCGATTTGAGCTCAAATGAGCCGTTCTTGGCGGTCTGATGCGACAAGGATGCGCAGTCAGGAATGAGAAAAGGGCGTCATTGGGTCTAAAACGGCTTCAAAACGATACGTTTGCACGTAAGGACCCGGCCAAAAAATACAAATCTGAACTAACTGTCCACCACCCTCCGTCAACCTCTCATTCCAAACCAAATCAGCCAACGTACGTCATAGCAATCTCCGGTAGGTCGCAGGACGGCGGTCGAGCTTTTCTCTCGGGAAACTTCGCGAAGCCCAGTTCCCGAGGGAAAGGTATGGTCTGTGTAATACCAGATAAACAGTACATTTTTGCTAGATTGGTATTTGACTGAAGAACCAATTGGTATGGCTTATTAAGCCCACCTTGCCGTTGACGCTCATTTTACTGTCGCTGGGAGAATTCCGAACTTGGATGCGCAAGTGCTCCCATATATTGATATGACCTAGTAGGTGGCTATCTGGTTACTACCAGTTGGCCCCTTGGTAACGGGTGGCCCCATTGTGCGGAATGTACCGAACATCCCCGTTTGATACGTTTTCTCATGCTGCCGGGGGGGGGCGTCCTCGGCGCCTTAGCATCTCGGAAGAAAGGAGACCAGGTGCGCAGGAATTCCATTTTTACGAAACGGTGGGTGAAGGGAAGTGCGGTCCTCGTTGCCACTGCAGCGACGCTCGTGTTTGCCAATCCCCAGCAGGCGATTGCCACGCCACTCAAGGGCGTCGACTCGGCGACCGTGTCCCAGTCTGCCTCGAATGTCGTCGACATCGATTTCGCTGACGGCATCAAGGGCCGTATTACGTTCCTCGAGGACGGTATTTTCCGTTATAACGTCGACCCCAAGGGTGAGTTTTCCGATTACGCCACGCCGCGCAGTAAGTCCCACACGGCTAAAATCCAGGCTCAGCCCGATACCTCGGACACCTACAGCAAGCCGAGCGCGACGGTTGCCGACAAGGGCGACACTATCGAGATCACCGGCGGAAAGGCGACCGTGATCCTGGACAAGGCGACTGGCAAGATGAGTATCAAGTCAGGCGACCGTGTCGTGGTTTCCGAGTCCGCGTCCCTCGACCTTGATAAGAAGGGTACCGTCCAGACGCTCGCCAAGGAGAAGTCCGAGAACTTCTTTGGCGGCGGCACCCAGAACGGACGCTTCCTGCACACCAACCAGACCATCGCCATCTCCAACACGAACAACTGGACCGATGGCGGCGTTGCCTCGCCCAACCCGTTTTATTGGACGAGTGACGGCTACGGCGTACTCCGAAACACGTTTGCAGAGGGTTCCTACGACTTCGGTTCCACGGACTCATCGACGGTCACGACTTTGCACAGCGAGAATGAGTTTGATGCCTACTACTTCGTGGCGACCAACGAGGGCGCTTCGAACGTGGCAACCGAGATGCTGCAGGACTACTACAAGGTGACCGGTAACCCGGTACTGCTGCCCGAGTACGGGTTCTACCTTGGTCATCTTAATGCCTACAACCGTGATGGCTGGTCAACGACCTCGGGTCAAAAGAAGTGGGAGACCAAGGGCAGCAAGTCCTCGAGCGAGAAGGGCGACGTTAAGTACGAGTCTGGCATGTCGACGGGCTACAAGCTCGACGGCACACTTGCGGCCGAGACGCTCAACGGTGAGGGCCCTTCGGTTGATACCGAGAACATGAAAGCGACCGATTTCGACCGCCAGTTCTCTGCTCGGCAGGTTATCGATGACTACGAGGACAACGACATGCCGCTCGGTTGGTTCCTGCCGAACGACGGCTACGGCGCCGGCTATGGCCAGAACGGTTACTACAAGACCGGCGGCGTCAACTCCGACGGAACGAGCTCGGCTGACCGTCTTAACGCTGTGCGTGCCAATGTCGACAACCTTAAGAAGTTCACCGAGTATGCCAACTCCAAGGGTGTGAGCACGGGCTTGTGGACCCAGTCCAACCTTGAGCCCGACAGCAACTCCGAGACCCCGTGGCACCTGCTTCGCGACTTCGACGCCGAGGTCAAGACGGGAGGCATCTCTACCCTTAAGACCGACGTCGCCTGGGTTGGATCTGGCTACTCCTTTGGTCTTAATGGCATCAAGACAGCTTATGACACGGTGACGACCGGCGCCAACAAGCGCCCCAACATCATCACGCTCGATGGCTGGGCTGGCACGCAGCGCTTTGGCGGCATTTGGACCGGCGACCAGTATGGCGGTAACTGGGAGTACATTCGCTTCCATATCCCCACGTATATCGGTCAGAGTCTTTCGGGCAACCCCAACATCGGCTCCGACATGGATGGCATCTTTGGCGGCGACCCCATCATCTCTGCGCGTGACTACCAGTGGAAGACGTTCACGCCCTCTATGCTCGATATGGACGGTTGGGGCACCTACCGCAAATCGCCCATGACGCACGGCGATCCCTACACAGGCATCTCGCGCTTCTACCTCAAGCTCAAGGCGCAGCTCATGCCCTATATCTACACGAGCGCGGCCTCGGCGGCCAACATCGACACGGGTAACGGCGATGCCGGCCTGCCCATGATCCGCGCCATGCTGCTTTCCGACAACTCCGAGTACGCCGCAAGCACTTCGACGCAGTACCAGTATATGTTCGGTGAGAACTTCCTAGTGGCACCGGTGTATCAGGATACCCAGGCAGATGAGAACGGCAACGACATTCGCAATGGGATTTACCTCCCCAACTACGGCACCGACGAGAATCCCACCATCTGGATCGACTACTTCTCGGGTAAGCAGTATCGCGGCGGCCAGGTTCTCAACAACTACGAGGCTCCGCTTTGGAAGCTGCCGCTGTTTGTGAAGGCCAACGCTATCGTGCCGATGTACGCCGAGAACAACAACCCCGAGGCCGTGAGCGACACCAACACCAAGGGTACCGACCGCAGCCAGCGTATCGTCGAATTCTTCGCCACCGAGGGCGACGGCACCTTTACGCAGTACGAGGACGACGGCTCCTCCATCGAGAACAACACGACTGAGGACGATTCCTACGGTACGATCGACAATATCTCCTACGGTGAGCATGTGAGCACCGTCTACAGATCCGAGGCCGCAGGCGGCACCGCGACCTTTACCGCCGAGGCCTCGCAGGGCGGCTACAGCGGCTACGACTCCAACCGCACCACGACCTTTGTGGCCAACGTCTCCGCCAAGCCCACGAGCGTCTCCGCCAAGAACGGCGGATCCGCGCTCAACGTGGTTGAGGTCGACTCGCAGGAGGCCTTTGACGCCGCGACCCCCGAGGCCGGCCAGGCGGTCTACTTCTACAACGAGACCCCCAACCTCAACCACTACGGTAGCGACGCAGGCAGCACCGAGGCCGAGCAGGGCGAGAGCTTCAACAACACCAAGATCACCACGAATCCCAAGGTCTACGTCAAGTTCGCGAAGACCGATGTCGCCACGGCAGCGCAGACGCTCGAACTGGGCGATTTCGTGAACGCCGATGCCACGCTCGCGGCCGACCGCTTCAACGAGAGCCTCTCCGCACCCGCGAACCTTGCTGCCCCCGAGGACGCCACGACCCCCACGAGCATTAAGCTCACCTGGGGGAAGGTCGATGGTGCTACCTCCTACGACCTTAAGGTAGACGGCACTGTGTTCGCCGTGGGCGATGCGGCAGAATTCACGCATACCGATCTTGCCTACAACAGCAAGCATACCTACCAGATTCGTTCGCGCAACGCCGATGGCTACTCCGCATGGAGCGACGTGCTTGAGGCGAACTCTGCGCTCGACCCGTGGCGGAACGTGCCTGAGGCCGAGGAAATCACTTGGGAGGGCTCGCTCTACGGTAGCCATAAGGCCGAACTCGCCTTCGACCATGAGTTCCAGTCGGGCGACGGCGGTTTCCACTCCGGTGGCAACGATCTGGGCAAGGCGCTTACCGTTGACTACGGTCGCGCTTACAAGCTCGACAAGCTCGAGTACTATCCGCGCGATGATGCCGGTAACGGCACTGTGACCAAGATGCGCATCGAGACGAGCCTCGACGGCGTGCATTGGACGACGCAGGAGGTCGACTGGGAGCGCTCCGCCGCTTGCAAGACGGTGGCGTTCGACGGCGCCGTGGCCGCGCGCTACGTGCGTATGACGCCGCTCGCGTCCGTGGGCAACTTCTTCTCCGCCTCCGAGATCGCCATCTACAAGACCGACGGCACGGACGGCTTCGCCGTAGGCTCCAACCTCAACAAGGCCACGGTCTCCGACGGCGACTACTCCAACATGAAGAATTACCTGGGTCTTGAGAACCGCGAGCCCGACACCTCGACGTTTGACTCCCAGATCCGCGCCCACTTCGCCGACCTCAACGGCAACGGCGTCTACGACGTGTACGACTACTCCTTCACCATGGCGGCGCTCGACGGCGGCACCAAGCAAAAGGGCAAGGCTGCTGGCACCCTCGCGGTGATCCCGAGCAAGATGGAGGTCGAGGCCGGCGACGAGATCACGGTCGACGTCTACGCCACCGACGCCGAGAACGTCAACGCGCTCGGTGCGCTCGTCAACTTCAACAGCGACCAGTTCGAGTATGTCTCCGAGAGCATCGCGCAGGATGCGTCGACGGCGGGCATGGAGAACCTCTCGCGCGAGAAAGTGCAGTTCACGGATGGCCACCAGACCATCAACCTGGCCTTCGCCAACCGCGGCGACGCCAAGCTCTTCAACAGTACTGGTGTGGTCGCGAGCTTTAAACTCAAGGCTAAGACGGCCGGCAAGGTCGAGCTGCCCTCGACGTCTTGGCTCGTCGGCCCGGCGTGCGACGCGCTCGAGTTCGTGAGTGATGGCACCGTGACGATGCCCGGTGTCCCGCAGCCCACCAAGTCCGAGTACGGCCGCGACGCCTTTGACATCACGATGACCAACGACGAGCTCCCCACCGACGACGGCACCAACGTCGAGAAGCTCATCCAGCAGAAGAGCTATGACGGACTGTTCGACAACAATGAGGGCGGCAACGACTTCGAGTTCCTGTGGAACTATGGGCCCAACTGGATCGACGGCAAGATGCCGACCTACGTCAAGCTGCCCGCCACGATGACGTTCGCCTTCAAGACGCCGTCGAAACTCGATAGCGTCGAGGTCGTTAACCGCAACGGTGGCAACGGCACCGTGCAGAAGATTAAGTCCGTCGTGACGTTCGAGGACGGCTCGACCCAGGAGTTCTCGGGCGGAAGCTTTGATTCCTATCAGGCTCGCTACGCCTTTGGCCTCTCTGCCGAGAACAAGGGCAAGAAGGCGACCAAGGTCGAGATCACGCCGCTTGAGGCATCGGGTGACCAGATGCTCACGCTGCGCGAGATCAACTTCAACTACACACAGGGTGTCGAGGCCATCGAGGGTGTCGAACTGGGCAAGAACCAGACCGAGTTCTTCGAGGGCGATGTGACGCTCGTCGACGCCAAGGCCACGCCCGAGAGCGCCGGCTACCCCTATGTGACGGTCGAGAGCTCCGATCCTTCTGTGGTGAGCGTCTCCGCTGTCCAGGCCGGCGATAGCGTGAGCTACTACCTGCGCGCCAACAAGGCCGGCAAGGCAACGATCACGGTGGCGTCGGTGCTCGATCCCTCCAAGACCGCATCCTATGAGGTCGAGGTCAAGGCTGGTGTCGACACCTCTGCGCTCATGGCAGCGCTTTCCAAGGCCGCGGGCTACAGCGAGTCCGTCTACACCAAGGATTCCTATGCAGCCCTCACCGCTGCGGTCGAGGCGGCTCAGAAGCTCCTCGATGGCGGCCAGGGCAGCTATAGCAAGAAGGATGTCGCAGACGCCACGGCCAAGATCGAGAAGGCAATCGACGGCCTCAAGATGCGCCCCGTCGATGAGAAGAGCCTCATCAACACGCCCGAGAACCGCGAGAACGTCAAGGTGACCGGCTTCTCGAGCGAGGCCGACTATGAGGGCAGCAACGCCGTCAACGCTCTTGACGGCGATGAGCAGACGCTCTGGCACAGCGACTGGGCCTATAAGGCCGGTATGCCCCAGTACCTGACCGTCGACCTGGGCCGCGACTACGATCTCACCGACGTCACGTTCCTGCCGCGCCAGGACGGCGGCACGAACGGCGATATCTTTGAGGCCGAGGTGCTGGTTTCCGACACCGCCGACGGTTATGAGATGGGCACCGCCACGTCGATGGGTACGTTTACCTTCGACAACGACGGCCGCGTGCTCACCGACCGTGGCGACTGGAAGCAGATGAGCTTTGGTGCCGCGCGCGGTCGCTACGTGACCGTCAAGGTGCTCCACGCCGGCGGTGGCAGCGTTGACGCCTACTGCAGCATGGCGGAGCTCAAGTTCTACGGTACGGCCGTTCCCAATCCGGTGGCGAAGGACGACCTCACTGCCGCGATTGAAAAGGTTGATGCCGAGGTTGCAGCCGGCGACCTTAAGGCCAGCGACTACACCGAGGCTTCCTGGACCGCGTTCCAGAACGCCTTGGCGAGCGCCCGCGCCATCCTGAACGACGAGAACGCCACGCAGGACGAGGTCGACCAGGCACTCAAGGCACTCGAGAGTGCTCGCGACGCGCTTGAGAAGACTCCGGTGACCCCGGTCGAGAACCCGACCAAGAAGCAGCTCAAGGCCTTGGTCAAGCAGGCGAAGGAGACTGACACCAGGGGCAAGACGGACGAGTCCGTCAAGGCCCTGACGGATGCCATTACCTACGCCGAGGACGTCTTGGGTGATGAGAATGCTTCCGACATCCAGCTCCAGGCGGCCTATGACCAGCTCAAGCTGGCCATTGAGAGCCTCAAGGATGCCGATTCCGGCAACCAGGGTTCCGGCAATGGCTCAAACGGCGGCAACCAGGCGGGCAAGCCCGCAGGCGACAAGGCCCAGGGCAGCAAGAAGAGCGGTTCGGCGATCCCCAATACCGGCGACCAGACGGCGGCGACCGTCGCGGCCGTCGGTGGTCTTGGCGCCATCATCGCCGCGATCGGCGCTTTCTTCCATCGTCGCAGCAAGGCTAAGTAGTCCCAGCGACAACTAAGCAAACGGCCCCGCCGCTCCGTCAAGGACGGCGGGCATTGCTTTATTATTTCAGCCAACGTACGTCATGGCAATATCCGGTAGGTCGCAGGGCGCTTCGCGGGCGGGCCAGGCTCTATCTGAACGACTTTGCGAAGCAACCGGAGTGAAGATAAAGCCTGGCCCGCCCGCGAAGCGCCACAGAGACCGCAGGGACGGGAGCAGCTATACTACTCTCAGTAGTTAAGGGTCGCGGATTCGCCGCGTCACCGCTCTCAACAGGAGGTCTTTGTTTATGGCAGATCAGAAGCCGGTTGTCGGGATCATCATGGGCTCCAAGTCCGATCTGGGCGTTATGGAAGGTTGCACCGCCGAGCTCGAGGCACTGGGCGTGCCCTATGAGCTCGTGATTGCGAGCGCGCACCGCACGCCGGCGAAGGTCCATGAGTGGGCCTCGACTGCTGCCGACCGCGGCATCAAGGTGATTATCGCTGCTGCCGGCAAGGCTGCTCACCTGGGCGGTGTCGTGGCTGCGTTTACGCCGCTGCCGGTTATCGGCGTGCCTATGAAGACGAGCGATCTGGGTGGTATGGACTCGCTGCTGTCGATGGTGCAGATGCCTTCGGGCGTGCCCGTTGCCTGTGTGGCTATCAACGGTGCCAAGAACGCTGCCATCTACGCCACGCAGATCCTGGGCGCCTGCGATCCCGAGTACCGCAAGGTTATCGAGAAGATGAAGCAGGAGATGGCTGACGCCTAAGCGCTCTGCCAGTCCATTTGCAGCATAAGGAGAGCCATGTCCGACTATCAGGGAAAGCATTTTTCGGCTTCTCGGATTCCCGATTCAGCCAAGTTGGGAGCAGCCCGCGCGCCGCAGCAGGGTCGGACATCCTCTCCTCAGCAGCCGCGCGCGCCGCGTCCCGTGACGCCGGCGAAGCATCGCCGTCAGGATACGCCGGCTGCATATCGCCCTTCGTCATACAGTACGGCCAAGAAGTCACCTCGCTCTTCGGCGCATACCGCGCCATCGAGCTATACCGAGCCGCCGCGCAAAAAGCGCCGCTCCGTCATTCCCATTCTGCTCATCATCATCGGCATTGGCCTGATCGTTGCCGCGGCCGCCATCTTTATCAACGCGCAGATTGGCTACAAGCAGGCGAGCGAGTCGTATCAAAAGATCGAAAAGCAATATGTGAGCGACAAGGACGCCAGCGGCGTGCCGATTATCGACTTCAACGCGCTTGCCCAGACAAATCCCGAGGTTGTGGGTTGGATTTACGCGCCCGGCACTAACATCAACTACCCCGTGGTGCAGACCAACAATAATTCCAAGTACCTCAACACGCTGTTCGACGGCACCGCCAATGCGTCGGGCGCCATCTTTTTGGATAGCGACGACACCGCGCCGGGCATGGTGGATCAGCAGACCACGATCTACGGCCACCACATGAACGACGGTTCGATGTTCAACGTGATTTCGGATACGACCGATCAAGCGACGTTCGACAGCATGGAATACGTGTACTACATCACGCGCGATGCGACGTATAAGTTGCGCCCGCTGGCGACCAAGGTGGTCGAGGACACGTATGCCAAGGCGCGCACGCCCAACTTTGAAGGCGATGACGGACTGAAGAATTACCTGTCCGAGATGCTCGACGGTGCCTCTGCCGTGGCGAGCGATGCCACTGATCGTGCCGCTTCGGCAACCAAGGTCGTAACGCTTGTGACCTGCCGCTCGCTGTCATTTAGCAATACGCGCGCAGTCATGGTGCTCACGCCGGTCGAGGAATAAGTTGTTCGAGAGTGGCAAAAAGGGCCCCGTCCCAAATGAGCTACTCGACGACGGTAAAAAGGAGAAATGATGCTTGAAAGTGGCAAATCGATGCCTTCGGTTGATGCCTGGCTGCGCGAAGCCAAGGCCGATGTTTCGGCGGCTGATTGCGGGATGTACCTGACACACAACGGCGTGGTGCGTGCGACGCCTAAGTCTGAGGTGCGTGGGGTCGAGACGGATGGTGTGGCGCCTGGACATAAGGTGGGCGGCATGGTGTTCGGCTTCGATGCCGAAAAGGTGCAGGCTGCTATCGAGGCAACGCGCACGATGCCGGGTATCGGCTATGTGCGCGTGTGGCTGGCGAGTGGCGAGCTTACCGTGGGCGATGACATCATGCTCGTACTCATTGGCGGAGACATTCGCCCGCATGTGGTCGATGCGCTGCAGGCGCTCGTCGGTACCATCAAAAATGAGTGTGTGAGCGAGGTCGAGCGCGAGGCATAGGACTTTGCGATCAATTCGAGTCCATCTACAGCAAAAGCCCGCTGGCAGTTCAATCAGTCTGCCAGCGGGCTTTTCTGTGCGTTGGAAATCTCGGCATTGCGTGGTGCTACACGCGCGTCGCATCCTTGGGGCTCATGGTCATGCTCTGGAAGCGGTTCTCCATGTAGTCGTTATCGAAATACTTACCGTAGAACTGCGCGACGGGAATATCCGGCTCCGTGCCGTTGACGCGCTGGTACCAGTAGTCGAGCGACTGCAGCGTCATGACGCCGTCGACCAGCATAATGACGGTAAAGATGACGGTAGCCGAGTAGCGACTCTTCCACGGAATCATGTTGATGAGCTTGAGCAGCCTCGGCAGCAGCAGCTTGATCCAGATAAGGCCACCCAGGCCCCACAGGCAGGCAAAGCCCGTACAGGTGCGTCCGCCCGTAAGGACGGCGAGTGGGTCGGGCATGCCGAACAGTTTCATGTGCGAGTAGCTCCACGAGACCACGCCAAATGAGGTCTGCATAAACCAGCCCACGAACACCTCAAAGCTCGCGCCGAGCACAGCGCTTACCAGGAAAATGATGATGGGGTTCTTTTTATAGAAGCGGTTGAGCACCATGGTCATGAGTACGGCGCCAAAGCCATAGATGGGGCTGAAGGGACCAAACAGCATGCCGGCGCGGTTCTGGTAGACGCCTGGGTCGTCGACCGTCATGTGCCAGATATCCTCGGCGATCAGGCCGAGCACGCAGCAGACGAAGAATACCCAGAACAGGTTGAAGTAGTTGAGCTTGATGTAGCCCTCGCCGGTTTCATCGCGTCCGAGCATGCCCTCGTCCGCGGCGTCGCGGTCGAGCATCTCCTGCAGGCGGCGCTGGAGTTCGCGCTCCTGGCGCAGCGTGGGGTCGACGGTGGCCGAAAGCGCGATGAGGATGACGAGCTGGACGGCGGGGCGCAGCAGGAAGGGTCCGATGCCTTGGAGCATCACGTCGACCAAAAGCTCGACGACGGTAAATGCGATAAGGATGTAGGACAGGCGGGCGGCGTTGCGGCGCTGGTTTTTGATAAGGTCCAGGCCAAAGATGATCAGGATGACGGCACTTGCCGCAGAGAGCATGATGCCGGCGACGATGAGTCCAACCGAGACCAGCATATTGTCGCCGAGCTTTTCGGCGGCGTTGCCGTTGATGAGCGCGGTGATGACCTGCCACATAAAGGCGGCGACCGACGGGAGGGTGCCCACGCCGGACAGGATGCACAGGACGGCGTACACCTTAATGATGGGGGGAATTTTCTTGACCTCCGTGGCGCTGGGGACGCTGGGGTCGAGCTCGTTTCGATCCATACAGAACCTTTCTCGCTTTGTCCTAGGTTACAAGGATACGCCGCCGACCTGCCAAAAGACAGGACGAACGTCCCAATTGCAACTTTGTCATCCCCAACGGTGGACGCGGCGGCCATCTAGGGGCGCGGACGCTTGCACTGGACAGACCGATAAAATGTTTGGCCGCAAAACGGATTATTAGCTCGGTGGGCTTTTAAAAAGCGCTGCTCATGCGCTGGGGAGCGCGTCGCGCCGTGCGTATAATAAGGCGGGTAACGCCAAAATACGAGGCTCTGAGGGGATGCCATGTCTCAAGAAACCATCCGCGCGGCCGAGCGTGCCGCGGGACAGGTGAACGCCATGTCGACGTATGATCCGGACTCCGACCAGCTGCATGAGGAATGCGGCGTTTTTGGTGTCTGGGCGCCCGATCGCGACGTGGCTCGACTGACGTACTTTGGCCTGCGTGCACTGCAGCACCGCGGCCAAGAATCGGCGGGAATCGCCGTTGGTGACGGCGGTACGGTTATGGTCCGCAAGGATCTGGGCCTGCTCGACCGTGTGTTCTCCAATGCCGACTTGTCGACGCTCTCCGGTCAGCTGGCCGTGGGTCATGTGCGCTACGGCACCGCCGGCGCCAAGAGCTGGGAAGCCTCTCAGCCGCACCTCTCTACCATCAATAGCGTCATTATCGCGCTCGCGCACAACGGCACCCTCGTCAACACCGACGAGCTGCGCCGCCAGCTGATCGAGCTGGGCGTGCCGTTCCTCTCCAACTCGGATTCCGAGGTCGCGACCAAACTCATCGGCTACTTTACTCAGCGTACAGGCCATCTGCGCGAGGGCATTCGCAAGACCATGGAGCTCGTGCGCGGCGGCTACGCCATGACGCTCATCAACGAGCAGGCGCTCTACGCCTTCCGCGACCCGCACGGCATCCGCCCGCTCGTGCTGGGCAAACTCGTGGATGAGGGGCTGGACCAAGCCGACGCCGCATCCGTTTCGCAGCTGCCGTCGCAAGACGCCGCCGCAACGGTCGACGCTACCACCCATGTCACGCGCGCCGGCGGCTGGGTCGTTGCCTCCGAGACTTGTGCACTCGATATCGTGGGCGCCGAGTACGTCCGCGACGTCCGTCCCGGTGAGATTTTGCGCATCAGCGCCGAGGGCCTTGTGTCCGAGCAGGGCGTGCCTGCCGCCGAAGAGCCTGCTAACTGCATCTTTGAGCAGGTCTACTTCGCTCGCCCCGACTCCATCATGAACGGCAAGAGCGTCTACGCCTGCCGTTATGACATGGGCCGTCAGCTGGCACATGAGGAGCCCGTCGAGGCCGACCTGGTCATCGGCGTGCCCGACTCCGGCCTGCCGCCCGCGGAGGGCTATTCGCACGAGAGCGGCATTCCCTTTGGCGAGGGCCTCATCAAGAATCGCTACGTGGGCCGTACGTTTATCGAGCCCACGCAGGAGCTGCGCGCCATGGGCGTGCGTATGAAGCTCAACCCGCTGCGCGACAACATCGAGGGCAAGCGCCTGGTCGTCATCGACGACTCCATCGTGCGCGGCACCACCATGGTGCAGCTCGTCAAGATGCTGCGCAACGCCGGCGCCAAGGAGATTCATATCCGCATCAACTCGCCCGAGGTCATCTGGCCGTGCTTCTACGGTATCGATACCGACGTGCAGTCGCAGCTTATCAGCGCCAACAAGACGGTCGACGAGATCTGCGAGTACATCGGCGCCGATTCGCTGGCCTTCCTTTCGGTCGAGGGCCTGCTGAAGGTCATGCCCAAGGGCGGTTACTGCGACGCGTGCTTTACCGGCCGCTATCCCGTGGCGATTCCCGAGAGCTTTGGCCGCGACAAGTTTATGGAGGGCTTTAAGCCCCGCAACCTGGACAAGCCGCTGCACTTTGACGACGACGCCGTGGTCGAGAAATACGACGACCGCAGCTGGGAAGAGGAGCACGGCGAGGCCTAAAACCTGCCATGTGGGGACAGGTTTATTTTGGTAGGTTTTACCTGCTGTTTTGTTGATATGACGGCGCGTGCTGTTATGGCGCGCGCCGAAATGAACGCAACTATGAGCACCGTTTGGCGCCCGTGCGGCGCCACGGTAGTGGGAGAGGAAGGCTCAGATGAGCGACAGCAAGCATGTGACGTACGAGGACGCCGGCGTCGATACCGCCGAGGGTGGCCGCGCCGTCGACGCTATTAAGCAGATGGTCAAGGACACCAACCGCCCCGAGGTTATCGGCGGCATCGGTGGCTTTGGTGGCCTGTTCTCGGCCGCCGCGCTTAAGGATATGGAAGACCCGATCCTGATCAGCGGCACCGACGGCGTGGGCACCAAGCTCGTGCTCGCCCAGATCATGGACCGTCACGAGACGGTGGGCCAGGACCTGGTCGCCATGTGCGTCAACGACATTTTGGCTTCGGGCGCCGAGCCGCTGTTCTTCCTGGATTACGTTGCCATCGGTCACATTGAGGCCGAGCACATGGCGAAGATCATCAAGGGCGTGGCCGACGGCTGCAAGCTCGCGGGCTGCGCGCTCGTGGGCGGCGAGATGGCCGAGCACCCGGGCGTCATGGCCCCCGCCGATTACGACCTCGCCGGCTTTACCGTGGGTGTTGTCGATCGTCCCAAGATGCTCGACCCCGCGAACGTTCGCCCCGGCGACGTGATCCTGGGCCTGCCTTCCACCGGCGTGCACTCCAACGGCTACTCGCTCGTGCGCAAGGTCATCGGTGTCGACGGCATCAAGCCGGGCACGCCCGAGGCTGCCGCTAAGGCCGAGGAGCTGAGCCGTCCGCTCGAGGAGCTCGGTGGCGCTTCGCTGGCCGACGCCCTGCTGGCCCCCACGCGCATCTACGTCAAGCCGATTCTGGAGCTGCTGCGCAATGGCGCCAACGTTCATGCCATTGCCCACATCACCGGCGGCGGTATTACCGAGAACCTCAACCGCGCGCTTGCCGACGACGTCGATGCCGTGGTCACTCGCAACGGCGCCGAGATGGGCTGGGACGTTCCGCCCGTCATTACTTACGTGTCGCGTCAGGCCGAGCTCGCGCCCAACGAGGCATGCAAGACCTTCAACATGGGCGTCGGCCTGTGCCTGATCGTCGCCCCCGAGGACGAGGCTGCCGTGACCGAGGCGCTGGTCGCGCTGGGCGAAAAGCCGTTCCGCGTGGGCGAGTGCGTCGAGGGTTCCGGTAAGGTCGTGTACTCCGATGAACGCTAACGAGCAGATGGCTGCTGCCGAGGGCCTGGGCTATGTGCCCTACTCCCGTCCGACCGGCACCGATACGGCCGAGTCGCTTAAGATCGGCGTGCTTATCAGCGGTTCGGGTACCAACCTGCAGGCGCTGATCGACCTGATCGCCGTCGGCAAGCTCAACGCCTCGATTGAGCTTGTGGTGTCGAGCCGTCCTTCGGCCAAGGGCTTGCAGCGCGCTGAGCGCGCGGGCATCCAGACGCTCACGCTGTCCAAGGATGTCTATGCCGACCCTATTGCCGCCGACGAGATCATCGCGCACGAGCTTCTCGAGCGCGGCTGCGAGTATGTGGTCATGGCCGGCTACATGCGCATGGTGCACACGCCTCTGCTGGCGGCGTTTCCCAACCGCGTGGTCAATCTGCATCCAGCGCTACTGCCGAGCTTTACCGGTGCGCATGCGATTGACGATGCCTTTGCGCGCGGCGTCAAGGTGACCGGCGTGACCGTGCACTTTGCCAACGAGATTTACGACAACGGCCCCATCATCGCCCAGCGCGCGCTGGCTGTCGAGGAGGGCTGGGATGTCGACACGCTCGAGGAGCACATCCATGCGATTGAGCACGTGCTGTATCCCGAGGTCGTGCAAATGCTCGCCGACGGCCGCGTCCACGTGCTGGAGAGCGGCAAGGTCGCAATTGATGCAGCGCGCTAGCGCGTGCAAACGGGTCACCTAGGTTTCTCTGAGGCGTAAACGACTATAAAGCCGATTGGGGCATATGGAATCACATGTGCCCCAATCGGCTTTTACTATCTCTTTGACTTCGGGCTCCTGATAACGTGACGGGTGGGACTTCGGAAAATGAGGGCGGTTGGCCGCGAGCATGATATGGATATCAGCGGCGATTTCTCCATCTCGGCAAAAAATGGCTTCAAGTTGAGCATCGGCTCGGACTTCGAGGGGGCGGACCTGTTCAGCGAAAATTCTTACACTGACACTCATGCCATGAGCCAGGATAACTAGCCGGTATAGGGTCACTTGAGTGGGTATGCGTCTGTTCAAGCGGTCCATTGGCTTGCTTAAGAAATGGTTAAACTACGTAGCGTACAGCACGTGAGTAACTTACGACTCAGTGAGACTAAAGGGAATCGGAGAAGAAAGCCCATGTTTTGCCCCAAATGCGGTAGCAAGATCAGTGACGATGCGCGGTACTGTACCGAATGCGGGCTGCCCTTGGAAGGACTCTCGGGTAAAACTGCGGCCGAGGAAGGGTCCGGCGCCGAGCCGCTGGCGCGAGAATCCTCGTCCGCTGAAGTCATGTTGGAGTCTGCAAATACCGAAACGGACTCTGCGATAGGATCCGCGAATGTCGAGTCCACAGCAGAACCGAGTCCCGAGCCGGTCTCGAAGACCGCGGGTAGCGGTCACTCCCAGATGTACAACCTCTTTATGCAACGCTGTCAGGTCGGTAACCGCCTGGTGCCGCAGTTTGCTATCATGATCGCCGCATTTATCGCCGCGGCAGGCATCGCTTACGCTGCTTTCATTCTCTACAAGAACGTCATCGAGCCCAATCTCCAGCAGCAATCCGTGCAACAGGAGCAAGCGACCGAAAGACCCAAGAAGGACGAGGGGGCGGCCGAAGAAGTTGTCTATACGTTGGAGGCAAAGTCATTGACGGTGTCTGCTCCGGTCGACCCTATGCTCAATCAGGGCGAGCGGACTGACGTGGAATGGTCCTATCCGCAACTTAAGAGCTCCGCCAAAGACGACGTCGCAGACAAAATTAACAAGGCGATTCTCGAGCCCCTTCAAATTGATGCGGAGCGAACGAATCGAGCATCAGATAATGAGCAATCAGATGCTGAGCTGTACCCCGACGGCGAATTTCCCTGCATATCGAGAAACGTGACGGTTACGTACATGGATGAGAACTATTTTTGTATCCGTGACGAGCGCTATTCGACGGGATGGGGTCCGCATGGCGACACGTATGTGACTGGTGTTATTTTTGATTTGCATACGGGTGATACTGTCAGCCCTCAGGACATGTTTGGCATTGATACCGAGGATCTTGCCAGTTCTATGAGTTCGGCAGTTTGGCCGTATCTTACGGAAATGGGCAGAGAGTATCCGTCTGATTACAATTCTATGCTCATGCGGAGCAATTCCTCAGACTATTCAATCAAGGGCTCAACATGCTTGTATGTGACATCCAAGGGACTGGTGTATCGCACCGAAGACTATGAGCTCGGTACTTTTGCGGACGGCAATTGCGAGATTTTGGTTGCGTCTTGGGATGATGGGTCTCAAGTGGGGTCCGAAGTAACCCCCGATGAGGTCAAGGACGGTACAACGGTGAAAGTCGATAAGGAGGACTAACATGTTCTGTCCCAACTGTGGATTTGAGCTTGATGGCGATTTGCGATACTGCACCGAGTGCGGCTATGCACTCGAAGATGCAAAGGCGGTGCTGAACTCTGTCAGCAACGAAGTGGCAGAAGAACCTTCCGTTATCAATGAGGCTGCGGAAGAGATTTTCGCTAGCGACGAAACGGAGAAGGAGCCTTTCGCCGGTGCCGAGGCGGGGGAGGAAAAGTCGCCCGTGGAGAGCGAGCCCGTAGCGGACGAAGAAGACGACCAACCTAAAGACGACGTGTCGTCCGGTGCAACGCCTTCGATTCCAGCCGTGCGTGCCGACCGACCAAAACTGAGCAATCCGGTCGCCAAGCCCGTCGCGGCGCCAGCCCCTGCTCCTGCGGCGAATGCATCCGCACAGAAAAAGGAGCCCAAGGCGCTCTATATCGTTGGTGTCGTCGTTGGCCTGGCAGTCATTGCCATCTTTAGCTACCTGCTGTTCTTTAGCAAGTCCGGCGGCGACGTTGCCCATTACGGCCAGGACAAGGCCATCGTGGTGGTCCAAGAATCCAAGATCACCCCGACCGACGCAAAGGGCGAGAAACTCAAGAAGTACTCGGTGACCCTGAACGGCGACAACGGCTACAGCACCAATGCTGAGGTTAAGGGTGACGAGGGCTTCACGGTAAGCCAGTTTCCCGATGTTAAACCGGGGAAATATACCCTCACCGTTAAGGACTCCAAGTCAAAAGTCGAGTGGAGTATTCCCGTCAAAGTCGTCGATAACTCTAAATCCGCTGATGCCGTAAAAGAGGTTTCCCTCGAGGTGCCTAAGGCCAACGAGGCCGATACAAAGACAGGCGAAGGCGACAAGAAGGATGGAGGCACCGCTGCGGACAATACCGCTACGCATGCCGCTTACAAGCAAAAGTGCCAGGAATACCTCGCGTGCTATGGAGAGCCGCAAATTGCTGAGGTGACTGATTCTGTCTATGCGATGCGAGGGCTTTGTCTTGTCGACCTCGTTGATTTTGATCAGGATGGCCAGCCTGAGCTCTTGACCGTTGTGAACGGTATGAGCGATGCCGAACTAAAGAGTGCCTGGAATGGAGATATGGAGGGACTTCAGAAGTCCTACACCGTAGAGGTTTGGTCGTCAGCTGATGGTGGCATCAAGAGGCTTTACAGTCAAAATTGGCTTGATAACAGCAACGGAGGAACGATGTTTCTTCCGCTGATTAAAGCGGATGGCGGCAGCATCCTCGTAAGCCAAAGAACATATGAGATGAGCAATGCTATTACGGCATTGCTTGCTGGAAGGCAGGTTTTGGCCGGGGACAATACTTCGGTATATGGCAAGAAAAGCGATGCTTTTTCGCTTGTAAGCAACTACGAGTCCTGGGGAGTTGCGCCGAGCGAGGGCAATGGCTACGAATACTATTGTGCGTCGGAGGGCAAGGAAATTTCCGAGACGGACTATAATGCCCTATATCAGCAATTTGGCTATGGGCACAATCACCGGACATATTATTTCCTTGATTTTTCAACCTCAGGTTACGGCACTATTTCGGGGGAATCCCACGTCGATCCCAATCAAGTTGCGGCAGTCGCCAAAGATACGCTCAAAAAGGTGGGAATCGAATAAAAACTGAAAGGGGCTTGGAAAACTGTTTCCAAGCCCCTTTCTTATAGTAGCTGCTCGAGTCCAACAAGCCTCGCGCTGCTTGCTTGAGCCGCTCTATTTTGACACGCTTCGCTAAATCCACCCTTGCTAAACAAGTAATACTGTTTGATCGGCCGGCCCAGCAGCGCACTGCGCCGCTCGAGTGTTTCAAGAACGTCGGTATCTACGGGCTCGTTTCTCCATTTGCACTCGCCAACGACGAGCTCGCCATCGGCATCCTCTAATACAATGTCAATCTCTTCTTGGTGACGCGTTGCCGGGTTAGTGCCCCACCAAGAGCCGATTGCCTTGGGCAGTACATCCAGCTCGCCCTCAACGACCTGTCGTATCAACCACTGGCGGCATACCTCTTCAAATGTGGGGCCCACGAAGGTAGACAAATCGCGCTTGACGATACGCGCGGCAACAGCGGCTCCGAGCCCCTCTTCAATTGTTCCCGTGTACTGCGGAACAAATCGATACCAAAACCTGAACAGGTTATCGCAGATTCGATAGACCACCTGACGTTTTGTTGCTTTGGCAACGGGCGTGACGCGTTCAACGATTCGCAGATCAATCAATGCGTCGAGTAATCGCGCGACTTGTGGCGTTGCGAGTCGGGTGACATCGGCGATTTCCTTGGGACGTACACAGCCGTTAGCGATGGCGGCTATGACGCCATTGTAGATAGCCGGGCTTCGGACTTCCTGCAACAGATAGTTCTGGGGCTCGGCGTACAGAAACGCATCTTGGCGCAACAGAGCGTGCTCAAGGTTCCATTGCGTGGAGCGCGTGCTATCAAGCTGCGATAAATAGAGCGGCATGCCGCCGACAACGGAATACAGCTCGATAATTCTCTCGATGGGTGCATCGGGAAGCATTTGCGCTACATCGAAAACGACAAAGGGGTCGATGCGCAACTGCATGGTGCGGCGCCCATAGAGAGGACTTTGGTGTCCTAGCACCTGGTGTTCCATAAAACTCATGGACGATCCGCAGAGCACCAAGAACAGGTTGCTCTTGTCTTTGTGTCGGTCGATAAGCGTTTGCAGACACGACGACACGCCCGGGTCGCTCTCGGCGAGGTAAGGATACTCGTCAATGACCAGAATGACTTGCTCCGCTTTGGCGCGTTCAAAGACGGACTCGAGTGCAACCTGGATGGAAGGGAATGCTGCTCCTGCGGCACTATCACCAAGCATCTCGCGGCTGAGCAGCGCAAGGTTTTCGCTTGCAACGGTTTGCTGCCCGGTAAAGAAGATCACACTGGGCTTATCCTGCGTAAAAGCGCGAAGCAGGCTTGTTTTGCCCACGCGGCGCCTTCCGTAGACTACGGCAAACTGGAAGGAACCCTTTTGATAAGCGGTTTCTAGGGACTCAAGCTCACTCTGGCGTCCGACAAACATGGCATGCCTCGCTCATATGCGTGTTACTAACATATATAGTACTAACACGTATGTGAGCAATTTTCCAGTCGGACGGAGAAGAAATGACAGCGCTTCTACTTAACGAGGCGCTTGAGTTTGGCATAGTCCTGAATCTGCTTTTTGCGCTTGGCGTTGAGGAGGTTGTTGAGGTCGAGCTTCTCAATGGTGCAGCGTTTGAGTAGCTCGGAGCTGTCAAAGCCGTTTGACTCAATGTCTTCATCCAGATCGTGCTTGAGCTTGGTCCATTTATTGAGCTGCGAGCGCACGTAGGCCGCGGGACGTTCTATCTCGTTGGCGATGTCGCGTACGCTGGCGCCCGTTCCAAACGACTCACGTATCTTCGCCGTCTCCTTGCGCGTGCGCTCGTTTTTGGCATCGGTCTTGCATCGATCGCTGCAGTAGTGCCGTTTGACGCCACGATGCCCGGCAAGTGAGTAGGCGCGTCCGCACTGCTCGCAATAGCCAATTTTGACGGTGCTCAGCTTGCGCGAAAAATCAAACCAGAGCCACGAGAGATAGCTGTCAAAGGAGAGGAACCCTGTGGACTCGTTGCCCTGGAACACATCCACGTGCGCGCCCGAGAGATGCGAGATCACGAGCGCCTGCACCAAAGCGGTGAGTACATCGCGGTCATCGTTGTCAAGTTCTTCGCGGCGCTCCTGGATATCTGCTTGAGGGTCGATTACATAGAAGCTCTCCTCGCTATTGCTGACCTTGAGTCGCGCTGAAATCTCCGAGCTGGAGTCTTCGTCCATGTAGAACATCGCCTGCAAAACACTGAAGTCATTAGCGGTGAGCTCGTGTTCAAAAGAGAGCACGTTGAGTGCAACGAGGGATTCTTCCTCGTCGATCATAAACATAAAGGCGTAGAAATATCCCGCATCGGATTCGATTTTGCGCACGATGGGCAGGCTTTTGAATGAGTCGGTATAATCTCCGCCCGCCCTCAGGATAGTGGTGTAGATCTTGAAGGATGACCCGTTTGCCGCGCAGGTTACCACTGATTTCTCGATTCTTTCCAATGCGGAGACCTTTGCGATGGTGCAGCTCCCGTTGAGGTATTCCTGGATGCGCATGGCAATAAGTGCTGCCATCGCGGCATTGGCCCAATCGCGTACGGATTCTATTGCGTGCTTGCCAAAAAGCGGCCCGGTCTGTTCGGCGTAATCAAGTACGTTAAAGAGGCTTGCGCGGAAGGGCTGCTCTTTAACGGCGGTGGGTTCGATGCATGATGCCAGCCTGATCAGATCGGCATGGCGCTCGCTGTGTGCGGACCCTTCGTTGCTTTTGCTGCCGGCCAGCTCGGTGGGCATGTAGAGTTCAAAGACAAGCTGGGCCTCGCCAACGGGCCTATTGGGTTCGTTCTCTATGAGGTTGACTTTCTTAAACGGAATCGAACCTTCAACGGTGCGTGTTTGGGAGAACTCAAACATTGTTACCCCTGTCTCTAGCTGAAGGTTTAATAGCGTAGCACGTTTAGGAAAATTACCCGGTCAAAATCTCTATATCGGATAAACGGCCAATCGTATCTTGTGATCGTCAAGAAAAGGGGTAACGAGAAAGGACCCGATCATGCATTGCAAACAGTGTGGAGCAGAGATTAACGACGGCGCCAAGTTCTGCGGCGTGTGCGGAACGCCTACAGTCGCGGCTGCGGCCAGCACGGCGGGAGACGCGATTTACGTCGAGGCCCGGCCGATTGAGAGCCAGTCTGTCGAGGCTCAGTTTCAAGCGGCGGAGGATGCAGAGGCCGCTGCTTGCCTGCAAGATTCACTTCGCGAGTCCATCGGGTCCCTTACGCGAGCGTCAGTGATTTCGTTGCTCTATGTGCTCTTTTTCAATTACGTGCTGGGAGGGGGCTCACTGGGGCTCGACTATATGATTCTGCTGGGGCTGCTTCTGATTGGTCCCTGGAAGGTAATTATCTCGCTGTACCGCAGCGGTGTAAGGCTTCCCTTTGTCTATGGTGGCGGCATTATCGGTATCACGATTATGCTAATCGAACTTGTGGTTCTCGTGGGCCTTCCTGTCGTTGTTCTGATGCTTTTTTACTGGTTGGGCAGCGTGATTCACGGAGCGGTTCCGGTTGTTCCCGAATTAGCCCCGATGACGATGGTGGCACTTTGGCCTATCGTCTCGGTTGCCAACATCATCTTCAAGGCAATCAAGCTGCACATGGCTCGCGCCTAGCAAGTAGCCCGTCGCATGCCTTCCGCGTGGGGTCAGGCGAATTTGAAAGGTGAAAGAAAAGGTTTACAGTCGAGCAAATTGTCCTGGGCCTTTTCTGTTTGCAGGCTGTGGACTATCGTTTCGATATGCTGAAGTTCTAGGGGGGGATATATGTACTGCGCAAGCTGCGGGGCAAAGATCAAAGACGGGGCGCGATACTGTTCCGCATGCGGAAAACCGTTGGATGTGGATGATGCGCCGGCGAATGCTCAGCAGCCGCTTCTTTCAGGTACACCAAAGGCGCCTGCTGATAGAAAAGCGACGAGCGATCCTGCTGCATCTCGCGCAGAGAGCGCTTCTCCGGCGCCCTCTGAGCATATGTCCTTTGCGGCCTTTATGATGCAGCGTCGGCAGATCGGCCGTTTTGCCGTGCCTACGTTTGTCGCCATTTTTGCAGCAATCATCTTTACCGCTAGTGTCGCCTACGCACTGGTCAAAGCTTACGAGGCCTTTGTGCTGCCTCAGCTGCAGCAGCAGGAACAGCCGGCTGCAGTCGAGAATAAGTCGTCTCAAAAGAAGGTCGCGGCAGCTAACAAGAAAGCGCACAAGGCCTACGAGGGCGTGGTTGCGCGTTACGAGGACTTTGTGAGCTATTGCGAGCAGAAGGGAGCTGGTACTGCCAACTACGACGACTGGGCTCTGGGGCGCGGCGATGATTCTGGGCTGGGGCAGATATTCGTTTATGACAGCCAGAATGCTCCCGGCTTTTTAAACTACTACTATGCTTTCGATGATTTGAACGGCGACGGAATTGACGAATTGTTTATTGGGTCTGTCGATGCGCAGAACGATATTTCGGCGATTGTAGGTGCCTACTGCTTTGTTGATGGAAAGGCCGTTTCGGTTATGCCTTCGTCAGAGATGGTAGAAGGCTCCAGCAATATGACGAATCAGTATGACGGTTTTATTGCTCAGGGTGAGAGCCAAGTCATTACTGTCTGTAAGGACGGCATCGTTAAATTTACTTGTAGTCAGGATTGTAACCAGGCAGACTTCTATATTTCGCTTACTGCAAAGGGTCCTGAGGTCGTAGACGCGGTGCAAATTCAAAATAAGGAATTCGATAGACAGAATGGCGCCTACTTGGTGAGGACCGTCGAGGATGGTGGCAAACCACAGGAGACGATGGTCCAGGGGCGTGAAGAAGCGTGCAAAATTCTTGACGAGATTGCCGGGGAGCATCCGGAGGCCGACATTGAAAAGCCGTCTGCAAGCAGCGATATGTGGAAGGCATTCAAAGGAGCGGAGCCTTCGGAGAGCTCTTTGAAGGACGGCTCTGGCGCTGCAGACGATCGAACTGGCGCATCTCAAGCACCATCTGAAGCGGCATCCGATAGCGGCGACGATGGGGAGGCCGCTGCGGGCGACGATGGCGTGATCGCCGACATGGATGCGTTCATTGCAAACGCCAAGCGCGAGTTGATTGTGACAGATGACGCCTCTATTACGTACAAGGTCGCTGATAGGCCAAGCTATTGGGAGGGGGCGGCAACGTACGTTTGGTACGTCGAGTTTTATAAAGACGGAAAGGTCGTAGCGTCTGCGGAATGCGGCTCTGAAGGGTATCCGTGCCGGTCGATTATGGCCTATCACGAGAGCTAGTAACTTTAGCCGAGACATGTTGGCATTACGGCGTGCGCGGCTCCTATACCTTTCCCCTTGTTCCATCCGACGAGTTTAGTTACAGCTAAAACGGCCGTTACGAAGAGCTGACCGAGAGGCCGAAGACACTCGCCCGCTAAGCGGGTGTGCCCCAAAAGGGTATCTGGGGTTCGAACCCTCCCGGTTCTTCGTCAGTTGACCAAAGGTGCGACATTATTACCGCTCGCCGGCGGGTGACTAAATGCGATGACTTGAGGGCTATAATTAACCGAGCTAAGTTGGGGGATAGATGGTAGTGTCGAGAAAGTTGGTGTAGAGCCCCATCCGAAGCGAGTCGGCCCGGCGTCCTAGAATCTGGAATACGGTTGAT
>NZ_WQPK01000025.1 GCF_018785265.1 Collinsella aerofaciens
GGCTCGGCGGGCTACGGCCGCGCCGTCCAGGCCGTCCAGGTCGCGGTCCTGCCCAAGGGCGACCCCGCCCCGGGCGACACCTCCACGCCCTTCGTCGACAGGTCCTCCGAGCCCCCCTCGGTCTCCTACCGCGCCCACGTCGCCGGCATCGGCTGGCAGGGCGCCGTCTCGGACGGCGCCGTGGCCGGCACCACCGGGCAGGGCCGCGCCCTCGAGGCCCTCTCGGGCTCCGTGTCCTGGTACGGGCACGGCTCCTCCTCCCTCGAGGTGAGGGCCCACGTCTCGAACGTCGGCTGGCAGGGCTGGACCTCGGGCGCCGCCGGCACCACCGGGCGCTCCCTGGCGGTCGAGGCGCTCCAGTTCAGGCTCTCCGGTGGGGCCGCCTCGTCCTACGACGTGTGGTACCGCGTGCACTGCTCCGACTACGGTTGGCTCGGCTGGGCCAAGGACGGCGCGTCCGCGGGCACGGTGGGCCTGGCGAAGGCCGTCCAGGCCGTCCAGGTCGTGCTCGTCCCCAAGGGCGGCGCCGCGCCGGGCCCGGCCGGCGGCGCCTTCCGCGGCGCCGGTGAGCGCCTGTCCGGCTCGGCTCTCTCCGTCTCCGGCTCGCCGGCGGGCTCGTCGTTCTCCGGCGGGGTCCTGACGCTCGGCTCCGAGGGCGGCCCCGTGCTGGGCTCCGTCGCCGCGACCGTCGACAACCTCGAGTCCGACGGGTCGGTCAGCTACCGCGGCCTCCTGCTCGGCTCCGGCTGGCAGGGGGAGCCCAGCTCCGACGGGGCGCAGCTAGGCGCCTCGGGCGGCGGGCTGCAGCTCAAGGCCGTCCGCTTCGGGCTGTCCGGCGGCCTCGCGGAGCGCTACGACGTCTGGTACCGTTCCTGTGACTCCGCGCGCGGCTGGACCGGCTGGGCGAGCTCCGGTGAGCCCTCCGGCGTCGAGTCGGGCGCCTCGGGCCTCACCGCAGTCCAGGTCGCCCTCGTCGCGAAGGGCGGCGCCGCCCCCGGCCCGACCGAGGGGGCCTTCGTCTCCGGCGCCGCTTCCGGTCCGGCGCTCGTCCTGCAGGGCCATGTCGCGGAGCGCGGCTGGCTGCAGGCGGTGGGCGGCGGCGAGGACGTCGGCACGACCGGCAGGGGCCTCGCGCTCCAGGCGGTGCGCGCCTCCCTCGAGGGGGCGGGCGAGGGGAGCTCCGTCTCCGTCGCGGCCCACGTGGCCGGCATCGGCTGGCAGGACGCCGCCCCCGCCCCCTCCTACGCCGGCACGGTGGGGCAGGGCCGCGCCGTCCAGGCCGTGAGGGTGTCCCTCTCCGGCCCCGTCTCCGATTCCTACGACGTCTGGTACCGCGTCCACGCGGCGGGCTACGGCTGGCTCGGCTGGGCCAAGGACGGCGAGGCCGCGGGCACCGAGGGCCTCGGCGTCCAGGCTGAGGCGCTCCAGGTCGTCCTCGTCGAGAAGGGCGGCGACGCCCCCTCGTCGGGCGCCCCCGCCGAGCTCTCCGTCCCCTCGCTCAGCCTCAGGGCCCACGTCTCGGGCGTCGGCTGGCAGGCCGCCGTCGGCAACGGCGGCACCGCCGGCACCACCGGCCAGTCCCGCGCCGTCGAGGCGATCACGGCCGAGGTCTCCTCGCCGGTCTCCGGCGGCCTGTCCTACAGCGCCCACGTCTCCGGCGTCGGCTGGCAGGACGAGGTCTCGGGCGGCGCCGTGGCCGGCACCACCGGCCAGGGCAGGGCGGTCGAGTGCGTCAAGATGCGCCTGACCGGGGGCCTCTCCGAGTACTACGACGTGTGGTACCGCGCCTACGTGCAGGACTACGGCTGGCTCGGCTGGGCCAGCGACGGGGCCCGCGCCGGCACGACCGGCATCGGCTACCGCGTCGAGGCGCTCCAGGTCCGCATCCTCGCGAAGGGCTCGGCGGCACCGGGCCCCACGGAGGGCGCGTACAGAGACGTTGCTGATGAGAAAGTGATTGGCGTTCCGCGGATCAGACTCGTTACTTGGCTTACCCAACATCAATATGACGGCTACTACGTCGGGACTCCATATTCCACTGGATTCTCTATTCCTACCTGCACCTATCCCAATGGTGAGAGGCGTTGGGATGGATACTCTGGTATGAATTGCACCGGTTTTGTCGCCCACGCATGGTCGAAATGCGGCGGCAATCTTGCAGCGGTAGCCGCAAATAATAACCATTCTCCTTGGGCTGGAGGCCCCGGTGGCGGTAGCTATATCAATGCTTGGCGTTTTTACGGTTATGCGATTGATTCCGGCTCAAAGGTTTATGAGTTCAACAAGGTGCAGGATCTGCTGAATAGCGGGTTGGCAAGAAAGGGCGACGTCATATTCTTTAAGACTGCTCCTAACGTCGATTGCCATATCGGGTTTTTCTGGGGCGACAATCCCCGTGATAATAAGATGTGGCACTCCTCATCGCCCGCCAATCAGATTTCGTCTATCTACAACTATTCAAATCCGGCCGAGATCAATCAGCATGTTTGTCTGATTAAATAGCTGATGGTTAATTACCTTTATCGGCTTGGCCCCCGTCCCCCCAATCTAGTAGACTCTAAACCGTTGCTAGATTAGGGGGATTTTCCATGAAACGCTCCATGA
>NZ_WQPK01000026.1 GCF_018785265.1 Collinsella aerofaciens
AGGCAGACCTTCCTGAGCTTGCCGATCTCGGAAGGCACGTGCAGACCTTTCGTCATGGCCTCCTACCTTTCTTTCGGGCCTTACTGGCCGAATGTATCAGCGCCCCTCCGTATGGGACGCTGCTTGCTGACAGCTCTAGTTATATCCAAATACCACCTGCAATTCCACCTCGCCCCCGAACGGTCAGCAAAGTGCGATGAACGGTATATCGCATATGATTCCCCCATGATGCACTTCGGTTCTCTAAAGCAGGTTTTCAAAGGTAAATGTTCTTATTTCTAAGGAATTAAGCTAGATTGCACAAATATTTTCATGTTTAGGAATTGCATAGATAAAACGGTTTTCTGCATATATATGTCGTTTGTCCATGAATCAATTTGGATTCGATTATATTCAGCTCGCAATCATTCTTATTCATACATCCTCACCAGTTGAGTATGGATATAGATTGTTTCCAAACGAGTTGGACAGTTAGTTGCATGCCTTGGCAGCGTAAGAAGTAGGTAAAGATACCGTTCACGCGATACGTCCGTGCCAGCGGTCGACTAAATTGAGACAATAGTGAATTAGAGTTAGGCTACCGTCCCCTACGGGGACTGAACGGACAGATGCATATGCCGAGCAAAATCGAAAAGAAGCAAGCCGCCGCAAAGCTGCGCAAACCGCCGCGCGACTTCTCGTACACGCAAAACCGAGAGCTTAGCTGGCTGCGCTTTGACAACCGCGTGCTTGACGAAGCCTTCGATGAGACCGTTCCGCTGTTCGAGCGTCTAAAGTTCGTATCGATTTTCGAGTCAAACCTCGATGAGTTCCTTATGGTGCGCGTGGGTGGCCTGTCCGACCTTGCCGAGCTCAAAAAACAGCCTGTCGACAACAAGAGCAATATGACCGCCTCCGAACAGGTCGACGCTGTCATGGCCGAGCTGCCCGGGCTCCTTACCCGTTGGGAGTCCATCTTTAAGAGCATCGAGGGCAATCTCGACACTCTGGGCGTTCACCGCGCGCAAATCGATTCGCTTACGCCCGAGGAGCGCACCTTTGTAACCCGCTACTTCCAGGCCTACGTGTCGCCGGTTATCTCACCGTTGGTCATTGACCCGCGCCATCCCTTCCCCAACCTGCGCAACGGCGCACTCTATCTGGCTTGTGGCCTGGACGGCATCACCGACGAGGAGAGCCTGCTGGGCCTGATCGAGATTCCCGCCTCGATGAACCGCGTGGTCGAGATCCCCTCGCCCACCGGCACCTACTCCTACATCTTGCTCGAGGATGTCATCCTCGCCTGCCTGGACAGCTGCTTTGGCTCCTACAAGCCACTCGACCGCGCGCTCATCCGAGTCACCCGCAACGCCGACATCGATCCGGACGGCGAGGGCGTCGAAGAGGAAGAGGACTACCGCCAGCACATGAAGCGCATTCTCAAGAAGCGCCTGCGTCTGCAGCCGGTTGTGCTCGCGGTCTCGGGGTCGCTCGAGAAGGCGACGCTCAAGACCATCCGCAAGGCGCTCGAGCTTTCGCGCCGCTCGGTCTTTACCTGCGATATCCCGCTCGACCTGGGCTACGTCTTTGGCATTGAGGGCAAGATTCCCGAGCACCTGCGCAACGAGCTCCTCTTTACGCCGTTTAAGCCGCAGCCCAACCCCACCATCGATATGACCCGCTCCATCCGCGAACAGGTGCTGCAGGGCGACAAGCTGCTCTTTTATCCCTACGAGGCCATGAACCCCTTCCTGGATCTGGTGCACGAGGCCGCCTACGACCCCGAGTGCATCTCGCTGCGCATCACACTCTACCGCGTGGCCAAGCAGAGCCGCCTGTGCGAGTCGCTGATCGATGCTGCCGAGAACGGCAAAGAGGTCACGGTGCTCATGGAACTTCGTGCCCGCTTTGACGAGCAGAACAACATCGAGTGGGCCGAGCGTCTGGAAGAGGCGGGCTGCACCGTCATCTATGGTTCCGAGGGCTTTAAATGCCACTCAAAGATCTGCCAGCTCACCTATCGCGAGGGCATGGCGCTCACCCGCCTCACGCTTTTGGGCACCGGCAACTTTAACGAGAAGACGGCCAAACTCTACAGCGACTTTATGCTCATGACAGCCCATCCCGGCATCGGTGAAGACGCCAACCTGTTCTTCCGCAATCTGTCGCTGGGCAACCTGCGCGGCGACTACCGCTTCCTGGGTGTGGCGCCCGTCGGACTGAAACCGCTCATCATGCGCGGGCTTGACCGCGAGATTCAGCGCGCCCTTGCCGGCGAGCCCGCCCGCGTGTTCTTTAAGCTCAACTCGCTGACCGACCGCGAGGTCATCGACAAGATCGCCGAGGCATCGTGTGCCGGCGTGCGCGTAGACATGATCATCCGCGGCATCTCGTGCCTCAAGCCCGGTATTCCGGGCAAGACCGAGAACGTGCATGTCCGCTCCATCGTCGGACGCTTTTTGGAGCACGCGCGCGTCTATGCTTTCGGCGTGGACTCGGACATGATTTACCTGAGCTCGGCAGACATGATGACGCGCAACACCGAGCACCGCGTGGAGATCGCCTTCCCCGTGCTCGACCCCACCTGCCGCGCCCTAGTGCACGAGTATATGGGCATGCAGCTGCGGGACAACGTGAAGGCCCGCAGCCTCACGAGCGACGGCACCTGGGTCCCCGTGGAGCGTGCAGAGGGTGAGAAACCCTTCAACTCGCAGGAAGCTCTACTGGAGCGTGCCTATCGCAACGCCGAGGCCGCGCCCGAGCCCGTCATTGAGGCAAAGCCCGCCCCTGCTCCTAAGCCGCAGCCGGCCACACCCGAGGTTCAGAAGGTCCAGGCGACCGTCATTGAGCCCGAGCCCGCACCTGCACCTCAGCCCGAGCCGCAGGCAGCTAAGCCCGCACCCGAGACGAGCGCCCGTCGCGATAAGCCCGCCGGCAAGACCAAGGCCATCGAGCGCCATCGCCCCGGTCGTGTGCGCATGGGCCTGGGCCTGATCGGCCTGGGTCTTAAGACGCTCATTACCGGCAAGACGAAATAGTCGTTTGTAGAAGCAGTTTGTAGAAGCGCCCCGCATTTGAGGAAAGCCTCGGATGCGGGGCGCTTTTCCCTGCTACCATGGTGCGAGCAACAACACGAATGACAGGCAGGGATATGAAGCTCACTATAGAATCGATGACCTACGGCGCCGACGGGCTGGCGCACGCCGACAACGGCAAGGCCGTCTTTGTGCAGGGCGCCGTGGCAGGCGACACCGTCGAGGCCGAGGTCGTACAGGACGGCAAGTCGTTCATGCGCGCCCGCACGACCGAGATTCTGGAGCCGAGCCCCGATCGCATTCAGCCCCCCTGCCCCTTCGTTGGCATCTGCGGCGGTTGTTCGTGGGGCAATCTCTCACGCACGGCACAGCTCGCCGCCAAGGAGCAAAACCTGCGCTCCACGCTCGAGCGCATCGGCAAGTTCGCTCCTGAGCAGGTCGATGAGTTGGTACAGCCCATCTGCCACACCAAGGACGACTGGGGCTACCGCAATAAAATCGAGCTCGAACCGACCGTCGTCAACGGTCGCGTGCGCCTTGGCATGCACGGTGTCGACCCCAGCAAAATCGTGACCGTCGATACGTGCCCGCTGTTCGATAAGCGCTTCCCGAAGGCGCTCAAATCGGTCGTCGGCGCGCTCAACTATCTGAGCGGCAGCCACGACCTGGGCCTCGAGCGCGTGGGCATTCGTGCCTCGCGTCGCACCAAGGCACTCGAGGTCGCGCTTTGGACGCCCACAGGCTTTTTTCCGCGCTCGCAGGTCTCCCGCGTGCTGGCGGACGCCGCTCATCCCACGAGCATCGTGCGCGTGATGAGCAAGGGCGAAAAGAAAGCCCGCCGTGTCTCCAAGGTCGAAATGCTCGCCGGAGAGGGCTCATGGACCGAGAATATCGCCGAGGGTCAGATGCGCTTGTCTGCCCCGTCTTTTTTCCAGGTCAACACCAAGGGTGCCGAGATTTTGATCGATCTTGTCATGGAAGCGCTCGACCCGCAGGAAGACGAGCTTGCCGTGGACCTGTACTGCGGTGCCGGCACCTTTACCCTGCCGCTCGCCCGCCGCTGCGACTTTGTCGCTGCCGTCGAGGCCTACGGCCCCGCCGTGCGCGATCTACGCCGTAACCTGGAAATCAACAAGCTTGATAACGTCGACGTCATTGGCGGAGACGCGGTGCGCGAGTTCCCCGACCAGGATGCCGACATCTTGGTGGTCGACCCGCCGCGCGCAGGCCTCGCCCCCGAGGCGATCGGCCTTATCGCCAGCACGAGTGCCCGCGATGTCGCCTACGTGAGCTGCGACCCGGCCACCCTGGCGCGCGATCTCAAACGCTTTGTCGAAGAAGGCACCTTCTCCCCCGTAAAGATCACGCCAGTCGACCTGTTCCCACAAACCTTCCACTGCGAGACCGTCGTCCACCTTAGGCGCAACTAGCCGCTTAATCATTGCTCAGAAAATCATTGGGAAATCGAGCGTGGCAAGCGGAGGTCTTCGGGGTATAAGACGGCTAATTGTATGCCGCCTATGAAAGGAACCCTCATGCCCAGCGTTGCCGTTCTCGCCGCCGATGGCTTTGAAACTATTGAGTGCTTGACCATGATCGATGTCATGCGTCGCGGCGGCGTGCGTGCCACGCTCGTCTCGATCATGCCCACGCGTGAGGTCGTAAGCTCGCTGCAGATCCCCGTGACCTGCGACGCACTCTTTGACGAGATTAACTTTGATGAGTACGACTGCGTCGTGCTGCCCGGCGGCCTGCCCGGCGCCACCAACCTGCGCGCCGACCAGCGCGTCTGCGATGTAGTCTGCGAGTTCGCCGCGACCAAGCATGTTGCCGCCATCTGCGCCGCCCCGTTTATCCTGGGCGAGCTTGACCTGCTCGAGGGACGCCACGCCACATGCTTCCCCGGCTTTGAGAAGAGTTTCCCCGAGGGCGCCTATACCGGCGACAAGGTCACGCACGACGGCAACATCATCACCGCCAGCGGCATGGCCCAGTCGCTCCCCTTTGCGCTTGAGCTGCTGCGTACGCTCGCCGGCGACAAGGCCGTCGAGAAAGTCGCCGAGGGCATTCAGCTATGATTTTGGCTTCGCAATCACCGCGCCGCATCGAGCTCATGCGCGAAGCGGGCTACGACATCCGCGTCATTCCCGCTGACATCGACGAGACTCCTTTTGATGACGAGGCCCCGCTTACGCTTGTCGAGCGCTTAGCTCGCGCCAAGGCTACCGCCGTTGCCGCCGAGCACGCCGAGCCCAATGAGCTGACCATCGCGGCCGACACCATCGTCACCTTCGATGGCAAGCTTTTGGGCAAGCCGGCAAACGAGGATGAAGCCCGCACCATGCTCCACGAGCTCTCGGGGCGCACACACCAGGTCGCAACCGGCGTCTGCATCGTTAGAGCCGGAGACGTCACAGCCCCGCACGCCGCCGAGAGCCTGTCGTTTGTCGATGTGACCGACGTGACGTTCTATGAGCTCACCGACGAGCAGATTGAGCGCTACGTCGCCTCAGGCGAGCCCATGGACAAAGCCGGCGCCTACGGCATCCAGGGCGTCGGCGGGCGCATGCTCGTGCATGATATTTCGGGCGACTTCTACAACGTGGTGGGCCTGCCCGTCGCTCGCGTCGCGCGCGCGATTCAAAAACTATCGTAATTGCATCTGGCGCTGGGTATCCCCCAGCGCCTACAATTTCGGCGTACCGTACGGATCCCGACCGGGCATAAGGCCCGGCGGAAAACCGATAGGAGTAAAACATGGATACACTGCTTGAGGCCATTGACGTTTGCGATGTCGATGGCTTTTGCTTTGGCAACTATACGGACGAGGAGGCCGGCACCGGTTGCACCGTAATCGTGGCACCCGAGGGCGCCACCGGCGGTGTTGACGTTCGCGGCGGTGCCCCGGCATCGCGCGAGACCGACCTGCTGCGTCCCGAGAACACCGTGGACAAAGTCCACGCCGTCTGCCTTTCGGGTGGATCGGCCTTTGGTCTGGAGGCCGCAAGCGGCGTCGCCCGCGAGCTCGAGAGCCGCGGCATCGGCCTTCCCGTCGGCCCCACGCAGGTGCCCATCGTGTGCTCCAGCTGCATCTTCGACCTCGCCTATGGCGACCCCACCGTGCGCCCCGACATTGAGGCTGGCATCTCTGCCGTGCGCGAGGCGCTCGACAACACCCCCACCACGCTCGAGCAGGGCAATGTAGGCGCCGGCACCGGCGCCACCGTGGGCAAGCTCATGGGCCCCGCCACCTGCATGAAGGCCGGCCTTGGCGCCGCCGCCGTGGCACTCGGCCCTGTTAAGGTGGGCGCCGTGGTCTCGGTCAACGCCTGCGGCAATGTCGTCGACCCCTTCACCGGTGAATGGGTCGCCGGAATGCGCGCTGCAGCAGATAGCGACCAGATCGTCGACATGGAGCTCGCAGCCTTTGCCGCCGCCGGTTCTATGCAGATGCCGCTCGACCGCACCAACACCACCATCAGCTGCATCGTCACCAACGTGGAGCTCACCAAGGCGCAGGCTACCAAGGTCTCCCAGATGGCAGCAGACGCCTATGCGCACGCCATCCGCCCCACGCACACCACCAACGACGGCGACACCATCTACACCCTCGCCAGCGGCAAACTGGGTGCCCAGGCAAGCGCCGCCGTTCCCCTAGACCTGCTGGGCATGCTCGCCGTAAGGGCCTTACAGACCGCCATCGTAAACGGAGCAAAAACCGCCAAAACCTCCCACGGCATCCCCGGCGCCGCGAAGTAGCCTCACTCGACCGTCGGTCGGAGACGGGCGGGCGTTACGTTTGCTGCTCTACAGTCCTATGCAAGACGAAGGCCACATTAAGTGGCCTTCTTTGCATGCGGAACTCGCGACAAACGTAACGCCCGCCCGTCTCCGACCGACTACCAACTAAGATCTTTTCAGCCCAGGCCCCTGTGTACCGCGCGTCTAAGATCTTCAAATTCAGGCAGCCTGACAATCGATTCTTATGGCAGAGGCCCCTTGGCCTTTAGTTTGATACAAGTTCCGCACGAGCCGGAAAGCACTTAATGTGCTTTCCGTGCGAGCAGGACTGTTCGCAGTAGCAAACTAAAGGCCAAGGGGCCCAGTCAACCTATCAGCAGCGATTACTCAGCAGCTAGTTGAATTTGAAGATCTTTGAGGCAAGACGGTATAGGCCGAGTGTGGTTTTATCACCGGCTCGACCGCGCAGGTTGGTAAAGAATCCGACCACGCCGTAGCGAGCGCGACGATACATGCGCTCGTCGTACTCCTTCAGGTCCTTCCACAGCGTCTTCAGACGCTCATCGGCACAATCTTCCTCGGAAAGCTTGGTGAGTACCGAGCAAATCGCCATCATCATGGTGAAGTAGCCCATCATGTACGAACGCAGACGCGAGGACTCAACGTCCTGGTACAGGTGGAACGATTCCATCATGATGCGCGTTACGCGGAACTGCTGACCCAGGCGCTTGACCATCGTGGCCTCATTGACGCTCTGGCCCTCGCGACCGATAAAGTAGCGATAGAGGTCGATGTCGGCGTAGTACATGGTCTTGCAGCGCGGCAGCGGCACGTATGCGTAGATATTATCCACGTAGAACGTGTGTGCCGGCATAGGCAGATTGGACTCGCGCAGCACATCGGTGCGATAGCACAGACTGTGCATGAGCAGGTTCTGATCGGGACGGAAGTGTCCGATCTGGTCCCAAGAGAAAATCTTTTTGCGCGGCAGGGCAAACTTGTAGCCAATAGCGGTATGCGTGCCCTCGTAAACCTTCTCGTACACGTAGTTCGAGATAAACAGGTCGACGCGCTGGTCGCGCTCCTCAAAGCCACGCAGAATCGACAGCATGGTCGAAAGCGCCGCACCGTCGAGCCAGTCGTCCGAGTCGACAACCTTGTAGTAGGTGCCCTGCGCCTCACGCAGACCCGAAAGGACGGCAATACCGTGGCCGCCGTTCTCCTGGTGAACCGCGCGGATGATTCCAGGATAACGGGCCTCCCACTCGTCGGCCTTGGCGGCCGTCTCGTCCTTGGAGCCGTCGTCCACCACAATAATCTCGATATCGGTGGCGTAATTGCTCCCCTCCAAGATGGAAGTGATGCAATGGTCCATGTCCTTGGCGGCGTTATACGAGGGAATACCGAATGTTATGACTTTATGCATGGCAGGCGATAATCTCATCCGAAAGATCGAGGGCAGAATTGGTCACGGCGTCCATATCGTAGTAACGATACTCGGCCAGACGACCCACCGGGTGGAAGTTCGTCAGGTTCTGGACACGCTCAAGATAGCGCTCGTAGAGCTCACGGTTCTCGGGCTCCAGGATAGCGTAGTACGGCGTCTCGCCCGAGCCGGGCGTATAGGCCTTGGAGTACTCCTTCATGATGGTGGTCTTGCCGGGCAGGACCTGACCAGTCATGTTCTTGAACTCGGTAATGCGCGTATAGTCCTCGCTCGTGGTGTAGTTGACGGTGCCCACGGGCTGGAACTGATCCATATCGAGCGTCTCGAACTTCATGTCGAGCGTGCGGTACGGCAGCGCGCCCAGATCGAGGTTGAACAGTTCGTCGAGTGGACCGGTGTAGACGATCTCGCCGCCATAGACCTTGCCGTCGATCTTGACGGTAGTCTCGTCGATCTCGAAGAGGTCGCGGGCGTCCACGTCGCAGAATACGTCGATCAGATCGTGATCGAGCATATGCTCGAACAGCGCGGTATAGCCGTCCTGCGGCATGCCCTGGAAAGGAGCCTGCGGGAAGTAGCGATCGTCATCGCCCACAAAGACGGGGACGCGGCCGGTGATCGAAGGGTCGATCTGATCGGGCGTCTGGCCCCACTGCTTCATGGTGTAATGCAAAAAGACGTTCTCGTAGACGTAATCGGCGACCTCGGCAAGATCCGGGTCGTTCTTCTTGCGCAGCTCCATAATGGGCACCTTGACATCCTTGCCAAAGGTCTCCACGAGCTTTTGGTACAGTTCCTCGCCGCGCTCATCGCCAAAGGCGAGCTTGAGGCTCGCATGGTTAAAGGGCACGGGCATAAGGGTACCGTTGATGTTGGCGAGCACCTTGTGCTGGTAGTCCGTCCACTTGGTAAAGCGCGACAGGAAATTGTGGACGCGCTCGTTAAAGGTATGGTAGATGTGCGGACCATACTCGTGGACCAGGATTCCCGCCTCGTCAGTGCAGTCGAAGGCATTGCCCGCAATGTGGCTACGGCGCTCCAAAACGGCAACACGATAGCCGATAGTTTCGGCAAGACGGCGGGCGCAAACGGCACCGGCATAACCGGCACCGACAACAATCATGTCGTACGCACCGGAATTAAAGCCTTCAGGCAGGCCTGAGGTAATCTGCATCGATACTCCTTGTCAAAAGCCACGTGCTCGTTAGCTGGGCTTTTCTCGAACATTCTTCGAGACATATTTATCAGAGCGATTATAGCGCTAATGCGTCCTATAATGAGCTTGCCACACAAGGAAAGCTCAAGCACCGCGGCGTACATTATTGAAAGGTAAACCCGCTAGCAGCGGGTTTATTCGTGAACAGCCGGGCGCCTGGAGCTTAGTGAAACGCTTGTAAGGAGTAACATGAGCGATTTCCTTAACCGTATGAAGTCTGCCGCCAAGGCCGACCTTAAGACGATCGTCCTGCCCGAGGGCGAGGATCCGCGCACCATCGTCGCGGCCAACAAGATCATCGAGGAAGGCCTGGCAAAGCTCGTCATCCTGGGCAACCCCGACGAGATCGACGTTCCCGGCGCTACCGTCATCGACCCGCGCAATGCCGAAAAGCATGAGGAGTACGCGCAGAAGTTTGCCGAGCTCCGCGCCAAGAAGGGTGTCACCATCGAGCAGGCTCGCGCCCAGGTGATGGACGCCACCTACTTTGGCACCATGATGGTCAAGATGGGCGACGCCGACGGCCTGGTCTCCGGCGCCTGCCACTCCACCGCCGACACCCTGCGCCCCGCGCTTCAGATCCTCAAGACCGCCCCGGGCACCAAACTGGTCTCGGCCTTCTTCGTGATGTGCACCGACACCCCGCAGTTCGGTACCGACGGCACGCTGATCTTCGCCGACTGCGGCCTCAACATCAATCCGTCTTCTGACGAGCTCTCCGAGATCGCCATCGCCTCCGCTCACTCTTGGTCCACCTTCATGGGTAACGTTGAGCCGCACGTGGCCATGCTCTCCTACTCCACCATGGGCTCCGCCGGTGGCGAGGTCGCCAAGAAGGTCCAGGAGGCTGTGAAGTTCTGCAAGGAGAAGGCTCCCGAGCTCGCCATCGACGGCGACCTGCAGCTCGATGCCGCTATCGTCCCCACCGTCGCCCAGCTCAAGGCTCCCGGCTCCTCCGTCGCCGGTAAGGCCAACGTGCTCGTGTTCCCCGACCTCGAGGCCGGCAACATCGGCTACAAGCTGGTCCAGCGCTTCGCCGGCGCTGACGCCTACGGCCCCATCCTGCAGGGCATCGCCAAGCCGGTCAACGACCTGTCGCGCGGCTGCTCTGCCGACGACATCGTGGGTGTCGTGGCCATCACCGCCGTCCAGGCTCAGATGGCTGAGTAGCTGACATATCCCCTCGGGGCCCTACAGGGTAAAGCCCTGAAAACGTCCTCGGACATGCATGAAACCCCCGCTGCGCACTTCGTGCGGCGGGGGTTTCATGCGTCCTGCGGATAGTTTTCAGAGCTTTACCCTGTAGGGTCCCTGCCGCTACGTTGCAATCAGGGCATCTGGAGTGGACGGCGGCTTGGCTACGAGCTGGGTCTGAAAATCTGAACGGATGGGTGTCGTTGCTGAAAGTGCAGACGTTGCTGGTGCCGATCACTTTGGGACTCGGATTTCCACTTGCTAGCAAAAAGGCCTCCGGAGCTGTTGCTCTGGAGGCCTTTCGTTTACTTGCAAATGCGTGCGTTAGTTGTTCTTGGTCAGACGCTCGACGTCGTGGGCGATCATGTATTCCTCGTCTGTGGGGATGACCATGACCGTGACGGAAGAGCCGGCGGCGCTGATGACCTGCGGACCGTAGCCCACGGCCTCGCGGTTCTTGTTGTTATCGATGCGCACGCCCAGCCACTCAAAGCAGTCGCAGAAGGCCTTGCGGATCGACCAGTCGTTCTCGCCGATGCCAGCGGTAAAGGTGATGGTATCCACGCCCGCCATGGAAGCAATCATGGAACCGGCCTGCTGCATGGCCTTGTAGGCGAACATATCGAAGGCGAGCAGGCAGCGCTCGTCTCCCTCGGAGGCGCGCGTACGGATGTCGCGGGCATCGTTGGAGATGCCCGAGATGGCAAGCAGACCGGACTGCTTGTTCATCATGTCATCGACTTCCTGGTAGCTGTAGCCGCCCTCGCGCTGAAGATAGCACACGGTGGCCGGGTCAATGGAACCACAACGGGTGCCCATCATCAGGCCGTCAAGCGGCGTGAGGCCCATCGTGGTGTCGCGGCACACGCCGTCCTCAATGGCGGCAAGCGAAGCACCGTTGCCCAGATGGCACGAAAGCAGGCGATGGCAGCGCGAGCCCAGGATTTCCTTGGCCATCATCCACTCGTAACGGTGGCTCGTACCGTGCGCGCCGTACTTGCGCACGTGGTACTTGTCGCACACGTCCTTGGGCAGGGCGTAGGTGTAGGCGACCTCGGGCATGGTCATGTGGAACGAGGTGTCGAAGACGGCCACGTTGGGCAGCTCCGGATACTTCTCGCGGCAATATTCGATTGCCGCGGCCTCGCCGTAATTGTGCAGCGGGGCGAGCGGGGCCACCTCAAGGATCTTAGCCATGACCTCGTCGTCGACGACCGCAGAATCATCGAAGTGCCAGCCACCCTGAACGATACGGTGGCCGATGCCATCGATTGTAAAGTCGGTCTTCTCAAGCTCCTCGAGCACGCGAGCGATAGCAGAGCGATGATCGGGGAAGGGAGCCTCCTCGGTCTGCTTGGCGCCACCGTTCTCGGAGTGGCCAAAGATGCCCATCTCCGAGCCGATACGCTCGCAGTTGCCCTTGGCGAAAACCTCGCGGGTATCGGTATCCAAAAGCTGATATTTAAGGCTCGAGCTGCCGGCGTTGACAACAAGTACGTTCATGAGACTCCTTCGTGATTACAGTACGGTCGGCAAACCCATAGGGCGGCCGTACCCTTAATAAGAAGTTATCAGAATTCAATAAATATCTATTAAACTCTTCGCCCAAAGAGCATAAAAGGGGGCTGAACGGCACAAGGCCATCCAGTCCCCTCCCCTTGCATCAATTACTTGCCGCTGACGATGCGCTCGACGTCGGAAGCGATCATGAACTCCTCGTCCGTGGGGATGACGAAAATCTTGACCTTGGAATCCTTGGCGGACAGGCACCAAGCGCCGTCGCCACGCAGGGCGTTGCGGGCATGATCCATCTTGACGCCCATAAAGGCCAGACGGTCGGCCACGCCAGCGCGGACAGCCGGAGCGTGCTCGCCGATGCCGGCAGTAAAGACCAGGGTGTCCATACCGCACATAGAAGTAGCCATCTCGGCAGCCTTGGCGGCAATCTTGTAGACAAACATGTCGAAGGCGAGCTGAGCATCGGGGTCACCAGCGGCGGCGAGCTCCTCGACGTTGCGGCAGTCGTTGGTCTTGCCGCCGGTCACAGCCAAAAGACCGGATTTCTTGTTCATCATCTCGTCGACCTCGTCGAAGGTGTAGCCACCCTCGCGCTGCAGGTAGCACACGGTAGCCGGGTCGATGGAGCCGCAGCGGGTGCCCATCATGACGCCGTCGAGCGGGGTGAGGCCCATGGTGGTGTCCATGCACTTGCCGTCCTCGATGGCGCACAGGGAAGCGCCGGAGCCGATATGGCACACGACGACCTTGCGAGCCTCGCCGTTGGTCATCTCGGCAACCTTCTTGGAGATGTAGCGGTAGCTGGTGCCGTGGGCGCCGTACTTACGAATGTGCAGCTTGTCGCAGACGTCCTTGGGCAGGGCGTAAGTCTTGGCGACCTCGGGCATGTTGAAGTGGAAAGCAGTGTCGTAGACCGTGACGTTGGGCAGGTCGGGATACTGCTCGAGGCAGTACTCGATAACGTTGGCCTCGGGGTTGTTGTGCAGCGGAGCGAGCGGGGCGACCTCGCGGATCTTGGCGAGAACGTCCTCGTCGACGAGGGAGGAATCGCCGAAGTACCAACCGCCCTGAACGATGCGGTGGCCGATGCCCTCGATCTTGACGCCGTTGGCCTCGAGGTCCTTCAGGACGACCTCGATGGCGACCTTGTGGTCGGGGAACTCGATGTTCTCGGTCACCTTCTTGGAACCGTTGGCAGCGTGGGTGAAAGTACCGCCGGTAAAGCAGACGCGCTCGCAGGAGCCCTTTGCGGACACCTTGTGGGACTTGGTATCGATGACCTGATACTTAAGGGTCGAAGATCCTGCGTTGACGACCAGAACGTTCATGTGTCTCCCTACTAACAGGCGGTGTGGCGCCGCCAGGTTACATACGCTTCAATAATAAACCCAAACGCCCTCGCGCTCGGGTTTATTGCGTTGATATATAAGTTATCGGTGCCCAAATACTCATGGCCTTTGACTTGTAAGACGAAAGAGCGCGGGGATATACACCAAAGAAGATATCCCGAGCGCTACAAGCAATATGACTCGAATGCCCGCGATGCTGTTCAACGCAGCATTGAACAGATAGAAAAGGATAGCGCCCACCGCCACCATCTGGCTTTGGACCGAAATTAGTGAACAGCGCATCGAAGAATCGACAGCATTTTGAAAAATTGAGTATTTAATTGGCGCAAATAACGAGTAAGCGACCGTCTGCAGCACATAGAACACGGGCAGCAAATAGACCGGAGTAAAGGGAATCAAAAACAGGGCAGTCAGGGAAAGGCGCACGATGCCGCAAATACGCGCAAAACGGCCCTTGTCGACATGAGCAATCACACTGGGCACAATAAGCCCCATGGAGGCCGAGGCAAGGAGCTGGACCGCAATGATCACACCCGAAGCGACGGCATTCATTCCGCGACCCGCAAGCAACAGTGAGAAAAAGTCTTCCAGGGCGACAAAAGCAAATGCCTGAGAGCAGTCCATGATGAACGCTGAACGAAGAATGCCGTTACGCGCAATAGCGGCACCGATCATCTTCGGGCTAATTCCACGCTTAGGCGTCGCTGCAGTGTCCCCTCTTCGCATCTCGGGAATGCAGACAACGACAACCAACGTCAACACCATTGCGATGATATCTGCCGAAAGACCAATGAGATATGCACCGACAGACGAAATGAAACCGCCCACGCAAGCGGAGATGGCATAAGAGGCATAGAAAACAAATCGCTCAACGACATTAAGTCTTACGAGCTGGTCCTGAGAGACGCTGTCAATGTAGATCGCTTCTATGGATCCGCTCACACATGCAACTGCAAATCCTTTGAGAGCAAACGCGCCGATTAAAAGCAGAGGAGAACGGACGAGAAGCAGGGCGGCGTAGTATCCAAGCATCCCAACGACGCCAACGAGACCGCTTGTCTTTCGTCCAAACCTATCAGCAATATAGCCAGTGGGAACTTCAAGGATGAACTTACTCACTTGGTATGCAATCATCATGCTAGAAATCGCTACCATCGAGAATCCGACGAATTCAAGGTAAACCGTCAGAAAATACAAAATGGTGCTGAAGTTCGACAGAAAAACGAACGTCATATAAAGCAAAACCGTACGGTTTTTCATGCTCCGCCCTCCAAGAGCCAGCAATCTAAATCAGAATCTTGGAAAAGCATGAGGGCAAAGCTGTCAGCTATGTGTTACAAGGCGTCAATAATCACTTGACGTCTCGAAGCCAATTAATTTCACGAAGCAAGATGACGCAATAGGTGCAGAAAAACCGTCTGGTGTCGATCGGTCCAGGCATTTTGTCGATAGCAAAAATAGATGGGCAAGGCCACGTCATGCGAGGCTTCAATGGAGCACTCACTCACTTCTGATCCATCCGATGCGAGAGAGGACCCAGACAAACTCAATATCAATCCCCCGGCTTGAAGAAACTCAGCCTGAGCCCTGCTTCCGTATTCAACATCACGGAAGCGAAAATTGACGAGCTGGGCTTCAGGGCATTGGTTAATCGCATTGAGACAGGGTGACAAATTAATGGGAACAGCGAGCCTGCCGCTCAGTAACTCGCGAATGGTCATGGCGCCCACAGATTGATGACCCGCTGGACACGAAAGAACCTTGAGCTCCTTTTCACCCAAGTATTTCGAAGAAAGGACGCTGTCCCTTGGTTCCTCAAATGAGATGGCCGCGTCCGAAATTCCAAGCATAAGCGACTCAAAGCATGTAGCCGTTGGCTGATGCCACACATCGAGGTGAATATGAGGGTGAGAGCGTTCAAACGAGTCATACCAGTTTTCGGCAAAAAGACGCCCCCGCCCATGAAGGCAGGGGACGTAAAGACGAAAGTGGCCATCGGGCGAGACGCCGTCGTCCCTTGATTGAGCGTACTTTTTGAGATCGTCGACTTGCGCCAGGATCACGCGTGCACGACGCGCAAATTCTCTGCCTGCCGGAGACAAAACAGCCTCCCCCGCCGATCGGTCGAGCAAAACAATCTGATACTCAGATTCCAACTTTTTGATTGCCGACGAAACGGCCTGTGGGCTCACGTGAACGGCGCGAGCCGCTTTGCGCACGCCGCCGTAGTTCGCTACCGCTTGAAGGTATTCGAGTTGAGAAAGCTGCATAGGTTACTCCAAAGGCAGCCAAGGCGACGGGCTGTGCGCCCTCAGATGAGGTTCTCGCCCAGGTTCTTGCCGCCGAGGACGTGCATGTGGAAGTGCATGACGGTCTGACCAGCATTAACGCCCTTGTTGGAGATGACGCGGAAACCGTCCTCCAGACCCTTGGCCTTGGCGACCTCCTGGATGGCGTGAGCCATGGCGCCCATGGTCTCGGCAGGCACGTTGTCGGCGATGTCGCTGTAGTGCTTCTTGGGGATCACGAGCGTGTGAACCGGCGCCTGGGGGTTGAGGTCGTCGAACGCGATGACCTGGTCGTCCTCATAGACAACGGTCGAGGGGATCTCGTGGTTGGCAATTTTGCAGAAGATGCAATCACACATAGCTGGTTCCTTTCTTACAGACCAGGGTAATTATATTTGGTCGGGATGGTTAGAACGAGAGGTTGTCGTCGGTGTTGGCGGGTTCGCCGTCGGCGAGCACGTCGTTGCCGTCGACGTCCTTAAGAAGCACCGAGACCTTCTGCTCGGCATCGGACAGGCGGGTGCGCAGGCTCTTGAGGAGCTCGACGCCGCGGGTATAGCTCTCGAGCGACTCCTCGAGCTCCATATCGCCCGACTCCAGGCTGCGGATGATGAGCTCCAGCTCCTGCGAGGCCTGCTTGTACGTAAGCTGCTCGACCGGGGTCTTCTCTGCCATATCTGTTTCCTTTCCTAAAGGTCTATCACTATGAAACGCGGCCTACTCGACCGTATCGACCGTTGCCGCCACGTTGCCGTCTGCCATACGCACGCGGATGGCGTCGCCCGGCTTAAAGGTCTTGGCGCTCGTAGCCACACCATCATCGCTGTACGCGATGGAATAGCCACGGGCAAGCACCTTGAGCGGCGACAGGGCATCGAGCGACGCGGCAGCTCGGCCCAGGTCGGATGCGGGCTTGCTGAGCATCGTACGTCCCTGATGCTCCAGACGGGAGCTTGCGAGCGTGAGCGCATGGTGCTTGCCATCGAGTCCCGAGGTGCTTGCAACCAGACGCTCGGGCAGGCGTTCAAAGCTGGATCGGAAAGCTCCGACCGAGCGTACCATGGCGCCCGACAGGCGATCGGCAGTCAGTGCAAGCTCTGACTCACGACGCTCGACCATAAATGTGGGATCGTTGAGGCACGGGCGGCATGCGGCCGCATCGAGCGCGTCGCCCAAACGAGCCGTATAGGTATCCCAGGCACGACGTCCACGCTGATCGATGATCTCCAAATCAACCTGATTCGACCCAATCATCGATGCCATCGCGGCACCCAGACGCTGATGGCGCGCCTCGAGCACATCGGCCAACTCCGTCATAGCCGGCGCCACCGATTCGGCCGCCGCCGTGGGCGTGGAGGCGCGGCGGTCACTTACCATGTCGCAGATCGAGGTATCGGGCTCATGCCCAATACCCGTTACCACAGGTACGGGACAGGCTGCCACCGCACGGGCAAGCTCCTCGTCGTTAAAGGTCATGAGGTCCTCGAAGGAGCCGCCGCCGCGCACCAGCAAAATGCAATCCGGCGCCGGCGTAATGGAAGCGGCGCGGTGCAAGCCCTCAATGAGCTCTGTCGGCGCACCCTCGCCTTGAACCTTGGCGCCCACGCAGACGAGCTCGACGAGTGGGTTGCGGCGGCGCAATGTGCGCTTGACGTCATCGATTACGGCACCCGAAAGCGAGGTGACGACCGCCACGCTCGAGCAGAACACCGGGATGCGGCGTTTGCGCGCTTCGTCCATCAGGCCCTCGCGGCGTAGCTTTTCGGCCAGTTGCGCCACTTGTTGACGCAGCAGACCCTCCCCCGCCAGCGAAAACGAGCGAGCGACAAAGCTCATGCGGCCCGTAGCCTTATAGAGATTGAAGCTGCCCTTAAAGCTCACCTGCATACCGTCGCGCAGATCGAACGTGCGCTTGAGATAGGCACCCTTCCAAATGATGCAGTCAACGGCGGCCGAATCGTCCTTGATCTGGAAATAGCAGTGGCCGCTTCGGGCGTTAGGACCACGAAAACCCGTGACCTCGCCCAAGACGCTCAGCTGCGGAATGGCATCGAGCGCACCGGCGGCGATTTCCACCGCCTGGCTCACGCTGAGCTCCTTGCGCTCTTGCTCGTCCGAACCGTCGAACTCGGCGGAAACGGCATTACCGGTTAGGTTCCAGCCTGCCACGCAGCCTCCTTTCGTTATCGAGCACAGAGGCTCCGGCCCCGTGCGAAATTAAGTCCAACACATAGTACAGCGCCGCGAGGACACGAATCCCCGCGGCGCCTGCCTGTCCCATTTGTTATCGGTTGGAGTTTCTGTTGTAGCGAGCCATAAGGTAGAGCAACTGAATGATCGAAGTGAGCGCTGCAGCCACATAGGTAAGCGCGGCTGCCGTCAGTACCTTCTTGGCGCCGTTGACCTGCTTGGAGCTCATGCCCGACTGCTCGATGTACGCCACAGCACGTCGGCTGGCGTCAATCTCGACAGGCAACGTAACGAGTTGGAACAGCACACTAAACGAGAAGAAGATCAACGCGAGGGTCGTGAGCCCGGCAATGTTCATAAACAGGCCCAAGAGTAACACGATGGTCCAGGTGTTCTGGGTAAAGTTGACGACCGGCACGAGGGCGGTACGCACTTTCATCATGGCATAGCCGCTTTGACGCTGGGCGGCATGGCCCGCCTCGTGGCAGGCGACGGCAACGCTTGCGACCGAACCGCCCGAACGGTTGGCATCCGACAGATACAGGTTGTTGTCCTGCGGGTTGTAATGGTCGGTGAGCTCGCCAGCGACACCCTTGATACCCACGGCGCTACAACCGTTGGCATCGAGCATGCGGCGAGCGACTGTGGCACCCGTATCGCCGTCCGAGCGAACCTTGGACCAGGTTTTGTACGTCGAGTTGATATAGTTCTGTGCGGCAAGGCCAAGCACCGTGCAGACAAGAACAACCAGCAGGTACAGCGGGTCGATGCCAAAGCCGTATCCATAGTAATAAGGCATGCGAATTCCTCCGAATCGAGTTACACGTTGGAGGCATTCTACCCATTCGACTGACCAGCAAATCAACATCGATGTTCTGGCAATGTCAGACACTATGACCCAATCCAGGGGCACGGAAACGACAGGAGCCCCCGCTCGTGACCGCGGGTCGGGGCTGCGACAAT
>NZ_WQPK01000027.1 GCF_018785265.1 Collinsella aerofaciens
GCACGGTGGCCATTATTCGGTGACCGGGATTGGTCAAAATAGTTTGACTATTAGCGGCTAAAATCGCCCGGCGCTAACAGCATTTCTTCAAATGCTTATCTACTTTGTTGTTGCCGATTTGAGTGCGCGTGCGCCAACCCAAGCATCGTCACGGCTTCAGTTCCCCTATTCATAAACATAAAACCCCGCCAAACGTGATTCCCCTAGGGGAAACACATTTGGCGGGGTCCTTGCGTGATTTCCCTAGGGGAATCACGCCATCAGGCGAACAACTCAGTCGAGCAGCGCGTTACTCCTCCCAGTAAGCGTCTGCAAGCAGCTTAAAGCAGATCTTCTTGACCGGCTGTGCGCCATCGCCCGGGAACTCGAGTGTGGGCATGTGAGGCTCGCCGGCAACGAACAGCGCGAACTTGTCGTCGGCAAGATCGCCGGCGATCGAGGCGTCGGAATCGACCAGATCGTAGTCGTCCTTTTCGTCAAACTCCTGGACCAGCGTCAGGCTGCCCGTGGCGACCTTAAAGGCCTCGCGACCCTCGACGTCGATCTGCAGGTCGTGATAGCGCTGATGCGTCTCGTAGTGAGCCTCGGCCTCGGGACGCGTCGTGGGAGCCATGACGTTCGCATAGACCTTGTCGCCCAGAATCGGATGGCTGCCGACCTCGAGCTGCGCCGGGTCGTTCTCCTCGAGCCAGTCGATCAGCACGTCGAGGCCCTTGAGCATTCCGCGGTACTCCTCGATATCGCCCAATGCACCGTAAATCATCTAAATCCCCTCTCGGATCGCTTCTTTGGCGGCTACTCGGCGAACGCGTTACCGACGCTGTTGCCACCCACATACGTCTCGACCAGGGTAAGGTCGGGATTGAACACGACAAAGTCGGCATCGCGGCCAGGCATAATGCTGCCACATTTATCCTCGACGTGAGCAGAACGCGCGGGCACCTCGGTCGCCATGCGAATGGCGATATCGGCGCTCGCAAGACCCCAGTCGACGATGTTCTTGACGCCCTGCGCGAGCGTGAGCACCGAGCCGGCGATAGCAGAGCCATCGGCAAGCCAGCAAAGGTTGTCCTTCATAATAACATCCATGCCACCGCTGGTGTACTTTCCCTCGGGCATGCCGCCGCAACCCAGGCAGTCGGTGATCAGCACCGTGTGCTGCCAGCCCTTGGCCTGCAGCAGGGCCTTGATAGCAGCGGGGTTCACATGTTTGCCGTCGCAGATGATCTCGGCATAGGTGTTGGGCGTGGTCATAGCGGCCCCGACGACACCGGGCTCACGGTGATGCAGACCGCGCTGGCCGTTGTAGGTATGCGTAAAGCAGCTGGCGCCAGCATTGATGGCGGCGGCGCACTCATCATAGGTGGCATCGGAGTGGCCAATGCAGGTCACGACGCCCTTTGCGCTCAAAGCCGCGGCGTAAGCGGCAGCGCCATCGCGCTCGGCCGCCATGGCGCTCTTGACGATACGACCGCCGGCGGCCTCCTGCCACTCGTCAAAAATTTCCTCGGACGGGTCAATCAGATAAGCGGGGTTCTGGGCGCCCACGTGCTTCATGGTAAAGAACGGGCCCTCCAGGTAGATGCCCTGAATACGAGCACCGCAGAACTCGGGTCCACGCTCTTCTTCCGCCTGTGCAATGGCGGCGCAGGCGTCCTTAATCTGCTCCACGCCGTCGGTAAAGGTCGTAGGCAGCCAGCTGGTGGTACCACGACGAGCGAGCTCGGTCGAGCTGATGTTGATACCCTCGGCATCGTTATCGGTCGTGGCATGGTTATAGAAGCCATGGATATGGGTGTCCACCATGCCCGGCGCAATCCATGTACCCGAATAATCTTTGATCTCACAAGCGGGCTCATCGGCCTGCCAAACGCCAAAGACGCCGTTTTCGACCATGAGGTAGCCGCCCAGCTGCGGCCCCGCCGGCAAAAAGAACTTGTCGGCCTTGATAGCATACGTGCTCATCTATGCTCCCGTACCCGCAGTGCATTTTAGGGCGGATCAAAAACCACTGCATTGTTAATTCGAGCGATTGTTCGTTGCCTTCTACCGCTTGGTATATTTTGCACCCGCCGCAAAACACGCCAAGCCGTTTATACCCAATAACTCTAGACTGCGCGGTTGTGGTAGACCTTGTACTTAAACTGGTCGGCACGCGCAACCGAACGCGTATACTCGATGACCTCGTTGTTCATGTCATATGTGGTGCGAATCAAATCCAGGACCGGTGCGCCTTCGGCAATCTCGAGCAGACGAGCGTCGGAATGGCGAGCGATACTCGCGTAGAATTCTTCCTCTGCCACGCGAACTTTCTCGTGAAAGTCCTGCTCGATCATGTCGTACAGCGATTTGTTCTCGATCATGGGGCGCTTAAGCGCAAAGAACTTGCGGCTTGGCAGATACGTGCACTCAATCATCAGCGGCACACCATCGGCCATACGCAGGCGCTTGATTTTGTACAGACGCTCTCCCAGACGCGCGTTCATCTCTACAGCAATATTCTTGTCAGCCTCGACCTCGGTAAACTCAAGAATCGTCGTCTTGGGCACACGGCCGATCGCCTTCATCTGCTCGGTAAAGCTATAGGTTTGCGTGAGGTTTGCCGTTTGTAGAGAGCGGTCGCACACCATGGTTCCACGGCCGCGCTGACGAACCACCAAGCCAAGGCGCTCAAGCTCCTGCAGGGCAAGACGAACCGTCGTACGCGAGAGCCCGTAGCGCTCCGACAGGTCACGCTCAGACGGCAAATAGTCGCCGGGCCGAAGTTCGTGATCGATTTTATCGGTCAACAGATCGACGAGCTGATCGTACAGAGGTTGTTTACGCGCTCCCATTGCCATAATGATACCTGCCGGATAAATGACTCGAAATTGGTTGTAACCAGACACCACGTACTATAGCAGTTTTATTGGAATAACAGCAGGTCAACCAGCATATTTCAATATTGTTTGCCGGTTGATAGCCTGCGCACTGTAATACCAATTACAACGCTACATCAGGTATCGAGGTAGCAAAAAGGGCCGCCCCCGCGGAGCGGGACGACCCTTTGCAAGACAGATACGTCTTTAAGGCTTAGAGAAGCTTCTTGAGCTCCTCGGCAACAGCCTGGACCTGCGTGCCGATGATGACCTGGGTAGCACCCTTGTCCATCTTCATGACACCCAGAGCGCCGGCCTTCTTGCAGGCAGCCTCGTCGACCAGAGCGGAATCGCCGAGCTCGAAGCGCAGGCGAGTAGCGCAGCAGTCAACGGTCTTGACGTTCTCCTTGCCACCGACGGCAGCAAGAACAGCGGCGGCCAGAGCGGCGAACTTGTCGTCGCCAGCAGCGGCGGAAGCGGAGGTCTCCTCGACATCCTCATCCTCGCGACCAGGGGTCATGAGGTTGAACTTGGTGATGGCGAAGCGGAACACGAGGTAGAAGACCACGAAGGCAGCGATGCCCAGCGGGATGATCATCCAGGTGTTGGCGGCAGCCGGGAGGCTAGAGGAGAACAGGAGGTCGGTAGCACCAGCGGAGAAGCAGAAGCCAGCACGGAAACCAACATAGTAGGTGACGATGGTGAAGATGCCGTACAGGGCAGCGTACACGACGTAGAGCGGGAAGCACAGGAACATGAAGCCGAACTCGAAGGGCTCGGTGACGCCGCAGACGAAGGCGCAGATAGCAGCGGAGACAACCAGGCCGATAGCAGCCTTCTTGTTCTTAGCGGTCTGAACCATAGCCAAGGCAGCGCCCGGGACACCGAACATCATGCAGGGGAAGAAGCCGGACATGTACATACCGAGGCTCCACTTGACGTCAGCAGAGGTCTCGCCAGCCCAGAAGTGGGTCAGGTCGCCCAGGCCGATGGTGTCGAACCAGAACACGTTGTTCAGAGCGTGGTGCAGACCGGTCGGGATGAGCAGGCGGTTGAGGAAGGCGTAGATGCCAGCGCCGATACCACCCATGGCGGCGATACCCTCACCAAGAGCAACAAGAGCACCGAAGATGAGCGGCCAAGCAAAGAGCAGGACGACGGAGACGACGATGCAGATGACGGCGGTCATGATGGCGACGCAACGCTTGCCGGAGAAGAAGGCCAGCCAGTCGGGAAGACGAGTGTCCTTGAACTTGTTGTAGCAAGTGCCACCGATGACGGCGGACAGGATGCCGATGAAGGAGTTACCAGCGATCTTGGAGAACGCGATGCCCTCGGTCGTGGCAAGCCAAGCGGTCTGAGCATCGGCGTCCATACCACGAATGGTGCCAACAACAGCGGGGTTCAGGAGCTGCTGGATCATCAGGAAGGCGACGAGGCCAGCGAGGCCAGCGGTGCCATCGTGATCGTCGGCAAGGCCGACAGCGGCGCCGACTGCGAACAGCCAGGCCATGTTATCGATAAGAGCGCCGCCTGCCTTGATGAGCAGGAAACCGGCGGTATAGGCAAAACCGGTAGTGTCACCGGCAGCACCCATGACTGCGGGAGCGAGCAGGTAGCCCACGCCCATAAGAATACCTGCGACGGGAAGCGCCGCAACGGGAAGCATCAGCGCTTTGCCGAGCTTCTGGAGGTACTTCATCATATTGGTATCTCCTCCAACCTTTCTTTCGTTGTTCACCAACGAGTTCCATGTCCGCGCCTTGTGCATACCGGCTTCTCCGCTTGCCGGCATTGATGCGCAAACTTAGACAACCCAGTCCCTATTTGGGGTTGCTGGTATGTGCGGTAGCACATACTCAATTCAAACGTCCACCACATTTCGTTCAAATTACTATATCGTTGCCAAACGGTTATTTTTGGCCCGTAAATGCTAATTTGCGCAGGTAGACATGTTGCATATATTTCATTACCAAACTAATTCTTAGCAATTTCCATTCGATTTCGTTTCAAAATTGGTCACTACCAGATGAACAGTGGTACCACATTGTTACTACCAGTTTAGCCGAAATCGTTTTCACTTTATATGAATAAAGTGTCCCAAAATTTACATACAACCACCCCCTCCCATTGCCCTCCCCACAGTGCAAAAAGCCCACTAGAACGATGTCCGTTCTAGCGGGCTTATCAGATTTTTGGCTACGCGCTCGGCGGCTCAGGCAAACCTTACGCAAACAGGCCGTAGATGCTGATGTTGGCCTTGGCGTAGAGGCCGTTAGCATACTCGGTCCACTTGGAGCTGGCGCTCGAAGCCTGCGAAGAGTACTGCTGGTAAGCAGTGTAGTAGGCGGTCATGGCCTGCTTATAGGTGGCGCTATCGGCCGTAAAGGCATCGTCGGCAAAGGCCTTAGCGTAGGTGCCGTTCTCGTCCTTCCAGGTACCCTTCGAGCTATCCCACTCGTCGCCGGCAAGTTTGATGATGTAATCGGCGTAGTCCTTGCTCGCGGTCTCCTCGTTGCCGTCAGCAGGCTCGGTCGGGGCGGTCGGCATGCTTGCGGAGCTATCGCCCACCTTCTTCTTGTAGAGCTTCTGCAGCGTCGCGGACTGACGGACGATCTGCTTGGCCTGGTCCTTGGACACGCCATACTGCGTGGCCATGGTCTTGTAGTCCGAAGTGCCGATGGAATCCTCGGCGTACTTCTTCATCTCCTTAGAAGAGACGGTGATGCCCTCGTCCTCGGCAGCGTCGAGCAGGATCTTGTTGCGCACGTAGGACAGGATGACGTCGGCAGAGGGAGCGGTGTAGTTGCCATCGCCATCCTTGACGGTGTCGAGGCTGTACTGGCTCTCAATGGCCTCGCGCGCGGTGATGTCGCTCTTCTTGCCGTTGTAGCTGTAGCTTGCCACGGTCGAATCGAGCTGGTCCTCGGTGAGGGTCGCCGAGCCGACGCCCTTGCCGCCAAAACCACCGTTGCCGATAAAGAAGCCGACCACAGCAGCGATCACGACTGCAACCACGAAGGCGGCAATCATCGTCTTCTTGTGCTTGGATGCGCGGTCGTCTTCATCGGAACCCAGAATATCGTCGTCCTCATCCTGGGCCTCGGGCATCAGATTCTCGTCAGCGGCATCCGCGGCAATCTGAGCCTCCAGGCGAGCGTCCTCCTCCTCGGCCGTCGTACCGGCAGCAATGTGCTCAGCAGGCGTGCCGGCGACCAGGTCGATCTTCTCGTCCTCATCACCGTCGGGGCCTTCGCCGCGCTCGATGATCTGGATGCCGTCGATCTCGTCCTTCTCGTCCTTCTTTTGAATCAGACCCATATCAGTTACTCCTTGTTAGGAAACATAGTCCCCAATAGAATACGCCCGGCAGAGCGCCGGGCGTATTGATTCTTAGGTTATACGCAAACACTTAAGTACTATTTAGGCGTTTGCAGTGTGCATGCCTTAGGCCAGGTGCGCGATAACGGCATCGGCAAAGGCCTGCGTGCCCACAGCGCCCTCAACGGAGCCGGTCTGGGCACGACGAACGTCGCCGGTAACCTGCTCACCCTCGTCGAGCGTGGCAGAAACGGCGGCGCGAATGCGATTGGCCGCGTCGTTCTCGCCCAGGTGATCGAGCATCATAGCCGCGGACAGAATCTCGGCCGTGGGGTTAGCGATATCCTGGCCAGCGATATCGGGCGCGGAGCCGTGCGTCGCCTCGAAGATGGCGCAGTCGGCACCGATGTTGGAACCCGGAGCCATACCCAGTCCACCTACCAGACCGGCGCACAGGTCGCTCACAATGTCACCGTACAGGTTGGGCAGCACCAGGACATCGAAGTCGTTGGGGTTCTGGACCAGGCCCATGCAGGTGGCGTCGACAATCTTGTCGTTGAACTCGATATCGGGATAGTTGGCGGCCACCTCGCGCGCAACGCGCAGGAACAGGCCATCGGTCGCCTTCATGATGTTGGCCTTATGCACGGCCGTCACCTTTTTGCGGCCGCAGCGGCGGGCGTACTCAAAAGCGTACTCCACAATGCGGCGGCTCTTGGCGATGGAAATCGGCTTGATTGAGATGGCGGAATCCGCGGCGAAGGTCTTCTGGCCCGAGCGCTCGACGAGCTGCGAGAGCTCCTCGACCTCGGCAGCGCCCTCATCGAACTCGATGCCGGCATAGAGGTCCTCGGTGTTCTCGCGCACGATAACCAGGTCGACGTCGCGGAAGCGCGAGCCGTCGCCCGGCTGCGACAGGCAGGGGCGCACGCAGGCGTACAGGTCAAAATGCTTGCGCAGGGCGACGTTAACGCTGCGGAAACCCGTGCCGACCGGCGTGGTGATGGGGCCCTTGATAGCAACCTTGGTCTCGGCGACCGCATCGAGCACATGTTGGGGCAGCGGCGTGCCAAACTCGTCCATGACGCCGGCACCGGCCTCCTGGACGTTCCAGTTGATCTGGACACCAGTGGCCTCGACCACGCGGCGCATAGCCTGCGTAATCTCGGGACCGATACCGTCACCAGGAATCAGGACTACATCGTGCGCCATAATCTGTTACTCCTCGTCTTCGGCGTCGTCAGATTTTTTTACGCTAGCACGCTTCTTCTTTTTGGAGAGATCCAGGCCAAAACGTTTAACAAGCATTTCGCAAATCTCGCTCGAACGGGCCTTGAGATAGCTACCCTTGCCGTTCTCGGCATCGAACTTAAGGCGCAGCGCGAGCTTCTCGGCGACCTCGGCGTCAATCTCGCCCCGGCCAAACTCGTACAGGCAACCGAGCATGTCGCGATACTCGAGGTCGCCGTGGTAGCACTGGATGGCCTCGTCCAGGATGGGCCAAGCCTCGCGCGAACGCTCGACGCTCGTGGCGCCCCACACGCACAGCAGGCGGAAGGCGGCATAGCGCAGCGTGGACGAAATCTCGTCGAACAGCGCGGTCTCGGCGCCCTCAAAGGCATCGCCCAGCTGCTCGGGGCAGGTGGTGGCGAGCGCCGCCAGGGCATCGAGAGCCTCCCAGCGGGTCTGAGCCTCGGGGCGGTCGAGCGCCTCGATCAGCGCGGGCACGCAGGGCACGACGCGCTGCGGATCGCGCTCGGCAAGCAGGTGCAGCACGCGGGCGGCAAACTGGCGGATGCGGCGCGTGGGGCAGCCGAGCTCCTTGACCAGACGGTCGACGGCGTTCTCGTTCTCCTCTGCCAGCTGAAGCTGTGCCAGCTCCTCATCGGTGAGCTGTTCTTCCTTGTTTTCTGCCATAGTTACCTCTTCTTACTATTTCTTAGCGTGCTTGCCAGCACCCTTGCTGTCATCGGTGACCGAGATGAGCTGTCGGTCGGCTGCACCATTGTGACGCGCGCGGCGGCGCTCCTCGGCGTCGCCCGCATCGGCGGCGGCGCGATGGGCCTTGTTGACGTTAAAGACCTCGTCATGCTTGCGCCACGGGCCGACGGACTCGCCAAAGCTCATCTTAAGGCCGGCGATAAAGCCGCCGAGCCAGCCGATCGGCGCAAACTGCACCAGCGGGAACAGCGAGAACACCCAGGTCAGCAGAACGACTGCCGCAGCTCCCGCAAAGTTGGCAATCCAGTAGTCGCGCTTGGTGATGACGCGCTTTTCGCACGCCCACTGGCCGCACAAAAAGCCGATGTAAATCGCAAAGATAAAGAGCACCAGCGCAAGCACCACGAACGTCCAGCTCATGTGCGCTACTCCCCGTGATGATGGCCGCAGCAGCACTCGTGGCCGTCGTCATGGCCGTGGCCGCCGCAGCACTCGTGGTCGTCGCCATGGTGGTGGCCACAACCGCACTCGTGGTCGTCGCCATGCTCACCGCAACTGCAGCCGTCCTCGTGAGCGCCATGCTCCTCGGGACGATACTGCGACCAGTCCAGACCGGCGGCGATGGCGTCGGCCTCCTCCTTATAGAGGACCGTGACGGCCTGGGTACCCAGCTTGGCACCACCGATGGCGTCGAGCATGTCGTAGAGCGTAAAGGCCACGTCGGCGCCGGGCAGCGCAAGCTCACGATCGTCGGCATAGGCGAGCGCCAAGCGCAGGTCCTTAATGAAGTGCTCGACCATAAAGCCGGGCTTGTAGTCGCCGTCGAGCGCCTTGGGAGCCAGGCTCTCCATGGCGCCGGACTTGCCGGTACCGCCCAGGATCATCTGGCGGGTCTTCTCCAGGTCAAGGCCGCTCAGCTCGGCAAATGCCATGGCGTCTGCCATGCCGACCATGCAGGCGCCTAGCGACACCTGGTTGGCGAGCTTGGCAGCCTGGCCCTTGCCGGCGCCGTCGAAGCAGCAGATGTTGGCCGCGAAGGTGGCAAGGATGTCGCGGACCGGCGCGATGTCGTTCTCGGTGGCGCCCACGATAGCCGTAAGCGTGCCGGCGATAGCACCCGACTCGCCGCCGGTGACGGGGCAGTCAAACGCCATGCGGCCGGAAACCTGGGCGGCCTCGGCAATGTCGCGCGCCAGCTCGGGCGAGCTCGTGGTGAGGTCGATCAAGACCGCACCCGGCTTGGTGCACGCGAGCAGGCCGTCGCCCGCCAGGTAGAGTTCCTCGACCTCGGAGGGATAGCCCACCATGGTAAAGACGACATCGGCGTTCGCCGCGGCATCGGCCGGCGTATCTGCCCAGACGGCGCCGCGCTCGATAAGCGCCGCCGCCTTGGACTTGGTGCGGTTGTTGACCGTGACGGGATAGCCGGCGTCCAGAATGTGGCCGGCGATGGGGGCACCCATGATTCCGGTGCCAATGAATGCGACGGAGAGCTTGTTTGCCATGAAACCTTTCCTTTTGGGTTGGGTGTTGTTACCAGGTTGAATACTCGGTGCCAGCGTTTGGGCTGTGAGTCGAGGGCGATTACGGACGCAGCGCTTGCCTACTGACCGCGCACGCGGCGGGCGATACGGTCGGAAAGCGAGGCTTTCTCGGCGCGATTCTTGCCCCAAAACGCGCAGCCCACCATGCCGGGGCCCACGTGCGAGCCGATGGTGGGACCCACGGAGCCGCGAATGATCGTGACGTCGGCGCAACCCTCCTCCTTACGGATGGCGGCTTCGAGCCAGTCACCATCCTTTTCGGCATCGGCCGTCATGATGGCGATGGGCATGGTGCGATCGGGCACGTAGTTCTCGCGGAACGACTTGAGGATGGACTTGAGCGCCTTCTTGCGGCCGCGGTTGACGCCGATCAGCGACAGCGAGCCGGCCAGGTCGTAGGAGAGCTCGGGCTTGACGTCGAGCTTTGCCGTGAGCTGCGCCGCCGCGGGAGGAATGCGGCCGCCGGCAGCCAGTGCGTCGAAGCTCTCGAGCGTAAAGTAGCCGTGCACGTAGGTTTTTGCCTCGTTTGCCCAATCGACCAGCTGTTTGGCGGTCAGTCCCGCCGAACGCTGGCGCACGGCCTCGAGCGCCAAGAGCGCGCCGGTCGCGCAGGGCAGAGCGTTGTCGACCACGTAGAGCTCAAAGTTGGGATACTCGGCGCGCACGGCATCTGCCGCCTGGCACGCGGAGTTGTAGCTCGACGACAGCGCCGAGGTAAAGCACAGGTAGACCGTGGGCGTACCCTCTTTGGCGCACTCGGTAAAGAACTCGATATAGCGACCGAGCGACACAGCCGAGGTGGACACGCGGGCACCGGCGCGCATGCGGTCGTAGAACTCCTTAGGGCTCATGCTCGACCAGATGTCGTCTGTGCGCTCCTCGCCATCGATAATGAAAGGGAAACCCAGGATATCGACATCGAGGTTCGCGGCGACCTCGGGGCTAAAGTCGCAGCAGGTATCGACGACGATGCGGCAACGGTTCGAATGACCGGCGGATGCGGCCTTGTCCATCAAAGCGACTCCTTACGTAAAAAGGCGGCCACCCGCATGGGATGGCCGCCAACCGTTAACTCATGCAAGTTAACGTATTTTACTCGTCAAGTGTTTCGATGCGGGGCTTGATGATGCCATATCCACCATTCTTACGGTGATACACCACATTGATGAGACCGGTCGTCGCGTTCTCGAACACGTAGAAGTCGTGGCCCAGCAAATCGGTCTGCACCAGCGCCTGCTCCTCGGTCATCGGGGTGACATCGATGACCTTCTCGCGGACGAGCAGGTCGTCGTCCTCCTCGGGCAGCAGCAGGTCGGCCAGATCCTCGACGCGCTCGACCGGCGCAACATCCGCGGCGCTGGCACCGCCCTGGCGGTTGTCCACGACCTTGGTCTTGAACTTACGCAGCTGGCGGGTGACCTTATCGGCGGAGAGGTCGATGGCGGCGTACATATCTGCACCGTGCTCGGCAACGCGAATCACCGAACCGCGGGCACGAACCGTGACCTCGACGATTGCCGGGTTGGGGTTCGAGGGGTTCTTCTCATAGCGAAGTACAACGTCGACCGTCATGGGCTCGATATCGAAAACCTTGAGCGCCTCGCCGATCTTCTCATCCACATGCGCACGCAGAGCATCGGTTACCGTCGTCTTGCGTCCAGAAACCTTGATATCCATACGTGGCTCCAATCTGCCTCGGGGACTTACTGTACTGGCTATGTACCCATTGCCGTGCATTTAATCACGCGGATTCCTAAAGACCCGAATAACGATTGCTTGATACCGCATACCGAAGTCTCGTACTTTTCCATGGCAAAGTGCGCTATAGGAGGGAGCTGGCGGCTTTATATTTGGTCCCAAAAATTGGCTTTGACCTGCTGGTTTTATAGGGATGGAAAAGCCGGGCTCCCCTATTGGGGAAGCCCGGCAGTGCGTGTTGAAACCGTGAAGAGGTGTCCTTTCCAACGTATAGGAGACACCACCCCTAGCAATAACTAGCTATTGAGTTTGTTAATGTCGTCGTCAGTGATGGTGCCTTCCTGGCTGGACGATTTGTCCTCGGAGGATGCGGTCTCATTGTTGGAATCGGAGGACTCGCTGCCGGAGGACGTGGTCTCACTGGACTCAGAGTCGCCCGGCTGCACGTTAGCGCCCGAAACCGTCTTAGTGGTGAGGTCGTAGGGAATCTGACCGTACCAGACGCAGTGAACCGCCTCGAGCGTACCGTCGACCGTGATGTCGTCGAGGGCATCACTCACGGCACGGCACAGTTCGTCATTGGACGAGAGGCCCGCAACACCAAGCGTCGAGGGCGCCTCGAGCGCACCGACATAGGAGACCTCGCTCATCAGGCGTGCAAGATAGCCGCCGGCCGTGGAGTCGCAGATCACATAGTCGACCTCGCCGGACTCGAGCGCCTCAAAGCACTCGTTGATGTTGGAGTAGGTCTTTTGGTTGGCGGTGATGCTCTGCTTAGCAAGCGCCTCCTGCGAGGCCGAGGACATCTGAACGCCCAGAGTAGACGTGTTAAGGGTATCGGTGGAAACGCTTAGCGACCCACCATCGCTAGTTTTACCGAACACGGAAGTGGCATCGTACAGGCAGGTGCCGAGCGAGCTAATGTCCCCGTCCGTGGAGTTAATCTCGCCGATAAAGATATCGGCCTTTTTGTCGCCGAGCGCGGAACCTGCCGAGGACGCATCGACAAAGGTGACCTTAAGGCCCATGCGGCTTGCGAGGGCGCGGGCGGCGTCAACCGCATACCCCGTGAGCTCGCCGTCGGCGCCCTGCATTGCCTGCGGCGCATCGGAAGTATCGAGGGCGACCGTCAGGGTTCCGGGAGTGACCAGGGCATCGTCCGACACCGCCGGCGTGACGGTCTCGTACTCGATCTGGTCGATCGTGGGAGTCGTGAACGTAGACAGCGGGTTGAACGCGCATCCGCTCAGGCCCAAAACGGCGATGACCGCTGCGGTCCCAGCACCTAACCGAGCCGCGTGCATCAAGCTGCCCCTCACCATGTCCACTACCCTGCCTTCTGTGTCGTATACGATCCGTGCGTTGCACGGAATATCAGGTTGTTCCCACCAGCTGACCTGGTATTTGACCCCACACTTGCGCACCGGGGTGTTTGCTCGGGAGGCCGCAGCCACCTTCACGACTGGCCCGCTCGCCCGCGAGGCGGTATTGCCCCAAAGAAAGTCGAACGGACGGTGCGGCTTACATCTAGGACGCGCCATGATCGCGCCGCGCGCACGCGGTCGCTTACGTGGATCCCTTTGACCGCGTCTGTCTTGGACTAGGACGGGCATTTCGTCCGTCCGCAACCACAGCCTGGTAGGAACGAAGCGCATTATAGCTAAGTTCAAGCTAAAGTTTAAGGTTAGGGGCGTTATTCGCATCGCGAGTACAGATTTCGCAGGTCAGGACGGACCGCACGTGCTCTGATTGAGCCCGTCGCTCCCCTATGGAAAGCCCCAACACACCCGTCTTAGGGCGCCGTGGCCAAAAAATAGCAAATATGAGTACTGTTACCAATTTAGTAGCAGGAGTTTTTGGCTCTGCAAGCTGTTTTCACGCTCTATAACGTCAGATTGAGGTGGCGCGCGCAGACGTGGTGTAAGAGTGTCCTGAGGTCCGTCGCTGCAAGCCCCGATGTTACTCCTTCTTGAGGCCG
>NZ_WQPK01000001.1 GCF_018785265.1 Collinsella aerofaciens
GCCAAGCGAAATGCGCTCCTTAGCGATTTGGAAAAGGCGCAAGCGGCCTATGACGACGCCTGCAAGGCATACGAAGAGGCGAAAGCCGCGGCAGACAAGGCCGCCTCGCCCGAGATAACGCAACCGACCGAGACGACGCCTCCCTCCAACTCAGCGCAACCGGCCGAGACGGCACAGCCCGCCAGCTCGCCCGCGACCGGCAAAGACGCCGCACCGAGCTCCTCCAAGCAGGCGAACACGGGCAACGGCAAGCAAGCGAATACGACCGCCGGCAAGCTCGCAAACACAGGCGACACAACGCCGAGCGCAATCGCACTAGCAGGAATCGCCGCCATGGGACTCGGAATAACCGCCACAGCCACACGCCGCATCAGGAACTCAAAATAGCCGCCAACGGTTATTGTCTCCGCCAATTCACAAGCCCAGAGACAAAAAGAGGCCCGTTTCCCCACCTAGGGAAACGAGCCTCTTTAACTGCAAAGATTCAAGCAACAGCACCGCCGACTCTTGAACCACGTAGCCATCAATGCCTAGACACCACCAGCAAGCCGCATTCCGCAAGGGATAGATTAAATTAGATAAACGCGCCTTTACGGGTGCTTTTTGGACGAAGTGGTCCCGGTGCCGGCGGGCTGTTTGGTAGTCGAGCGATCCCGCAGGCAAAGCCGAGGACCAGCGAGACACCAAACAGCCCGCCGGCACCGGGACCGCATCGCGGCACCAAAAAAGCGCCCGTGCGCTCGATGGATTCGGATGCCCGACAGAGGCTCCTTATGGCTGCTTCCTTCCGGACCTGACCAGATTCGGAACATGTCGTCATCCGAACCCATCGAACGCGCTAGGCGCTCGGTATATCTTACCCGCTCCCGCCCGCCACGGCAAGTGGGGCGGACCCATCGGATGGATTCGCCCCACTCGTCCATATCGCTAGCGGCGCCTACGGTACAGGACCGCGCCGCCCGCTGCGGTCAGCGCGCCGATGCCGGCCATGGCCGCGAGCGCCTCGACCGGCAGGCTGCGGTCGCCGGTGTCGGGCATGCCGCCCTTGGAGCCGTCGCCGCTAGAGCCGCTGCCGGAGCCGTTATCTGAACCGCCGTCTAAGCCGCCGCCCGGCGTGCCGGGGTTCTCGGGGGTGCCGGGGGTCCCGGGATTCTCGGCGTAGCTGTTGGTGAAGACTGGCGGCACGTTGGCGTCGCCCTCGTAGGAGACCCTCGCCGACAGATAGCCCGTCTTGGTGCCGTCGGCCGCCTCGTCGCTCACCGTGACGACGGTCTTGCGCACCGCCTTGTCGTAGGTCACGTGCGCCTGGCCGTCGTCGACCTCGCTCACCGTGAAGGTGTAGGTGCCGGCCTGCTTGAACGTCAGCGCATCGAACGTGACGCTGCCGTCCGCGGCGTTCTTGGCGGTCGACATGACCTTGCCGTCCCGGCTCTTGAGCTCAAAGCTAAACTGGCCCGCCTTGAGCTCGGCGCCCTTGAGCACCTTGGCGGCGCCCAGCTTGAGGGTGACGGGTGCGGCCTCGTAGCCGTTGGTGAACGTCACCGAGTCGCCGCCCGTGGGGTTGCCCTCGGCATCCGCCAGCTCGTGCCTGACGGTGAGCTTACCGTTTCCGGCATCGGCAACCGTCGTGCGCACGCGGTACGTCGCCCTGTCGTATGTCACGCCGCCCGCCGTGCCGGCGACCTCGCGCAGCTCATAGCCGTGCGTACCGGGCGCGGTGTAGGCGACGGGGCTGAGAGCGACCGTGCCGTCGGCGGCGTTCCTGCCCGTCGCCGCGACGCTCTCACTGCCGTCGGCGGCAATCTCGACCAGCTGGAACTCGAACTCGCCCTCGGCCAGGTCACGGCCCTCGAGCTTCTTGTTCACCGTGATCTGGTCGGTGACGGAGCTCGGCGTCGGGTTCACGCCGTAGGTGTTGGTGAACTCGAACGCGCCCTTGCCCTCGAGCGTGCCCTCTGCGGGCAGGACCTCCGCGGCGAGCGTGCCCGCGTTGGTGTCCTCGACCACCTTGACCGCGAAGGTCCTAGCTGCCGTCGCGTCGTTGACCACGCCGTCGACCGAGCCGGACTCGCTCACCCGGTAGGCGAACGTCTTGGTGCGCAGACCGTCGCCGTCGATCTCGACGTCATCGAGGTCGCTCGGCTGCTTAAACGTGACGCGGCCCAGCTCGACGTTGCCGGCGGCATCGTTGGTCGCCTCGGTCACCATCTTGCCGGAGGCGTCGACCAGTGCGGGTGCGCCGTCCAGCGGCTCAATCTTAAAGGTGTACTTGCCCGCGATGTCGGCCTGCGCCAGGCCGAGACCGGCCTGGCTGAGCGCCAGCGTCTTGGTGCCCGCGATGTCGACCGTCGCCTCGCCGGCGCTATAGCCGTTCACAAACGACAGCGTGCCGCCGGAGCCCTCGGGGTAGTCCACGGCCACATCCAGCCCGCCCTTGCCGTTATCGGTCGCCTTGACCGTGATGCCGAAGCTCGACGCGGTCGCCGTCACGCCCGCGGGCAGCCGGTCCGTACCGTCCTCGGAAACGGTATAGGGAATGGCCCAGGAGCCGTCGGCGGCCCTGGTGGCGGTGCCGTCCGCCACCATCTGCTCGAGAGCGTCGGTGGTGTAGGCGATGGGCGAGAACGAGAGCCCCGCGGCCTCGCCGTCGCCGGAGGCCCGGTTGGTCGCGGTCGCGACCACGTCGCCCTGGGCATCGCGGACGGAGAACGAGAACTCGCCCGCCGCCGCGGCGCGGCCCGTCAGCGTCTTGGTGGCGTTAATTGCAACGCTGCCCTCGCCGCCGAGCACGCCGGTGGCCTCGTAGGAGTTCTGGAACGTGACCGTCACGGGCGCGGGCGTCGCCGCGGCGTCATCCGCCGTGGAGACCTCGCTGTGTGCGACCTCGACACCGTCCTTGGCAACCGTGGTCGTGACCGTGAGCCTGCCCGTCGCGGCGTCGTAGCCGGGCGCGATGGTCACCGTGCACGGCGCGGTGTCGTTGGTGTAGCCCTCGCCGCCGAGCTTGGTCTCGGTGACGGTGAAGCTGTAGGTCTTGCCAGCGTCGGCGTCGGTGAACTTCACGTCGCTCTCCGCGGCACCGCCGATGAGGTCGACCAGGTCGGCCTTCCCATCGTCAGCCGCGGCCACGGCGTAGGCGTCCTTGTCGGTCTTGAGGCCGAGCTTGGCGGCCGTCTCGGCGTCGGCGGTCACGGTGAAGGCGAACTGCCCCGCCTCCATGGCGTGGCCGGAGAGCGTCTTGGACAGGCGCACGCCCGCGCGGACCGAGTAGTCGAGCTCGGTCGTGTAGGTGTTGACGAAGTCGCCGCCGCTCGCCTGCGCGATCGCGGGCGTCGTGGCCGTGAGGTTGCCGGAGCCGTCATCGGTCACGGTCACCGTCATCGTGGCGGTGTGGCCGTCGTAGGACACGCCGGCGATGGCAGAACCGTCATCGGGCCTGACCTCGCGCACCGTGTAGGTGAAGGTCTTGGCGCGCACGCGCTTGCCGCCGAGCTCGGCGAACCCGGCGTCCTTGATGTCATCGAGCGTGTAGCGGATGGCTCCGAAGTCGAAGGCGACCCTATCGCCCGTCTTGGTGCCGGCGGCGGCCGTCACGCTGACGGTCTTGGAGCCGTCGGCAGAGCCCTCGGGCATGGGGGCGCCGCCCTCGCCCGTGAGCGCGAACTGGAAGCTATCGCCCTCGGCCCAGTCGCGGCCCTTGAGCGCCTTGGTGAAGAGCCCCGCGGTGGAGACGTCCCTGCCCTCGACGGCCGTTCCGTACGTGTTGGTGAACGCGACGGTCGCGCCGTCCTCGGTCACGGCGCCTTCGGCCTTGGAGCCGTCAGCCCCGTTAACAGCAGTCGTGTAGCCCTCGGCGGCGTCCTCGGTCACGGTGTAGTGCGCGCCCACGGGCAGGCCGGCGATGGTCTTCTCCCCGCCGTCCTTGAGCGCAAAGGTTGCCTTGCCGTCCGTGAACGTCACGCTGCCCTCGCGGGGCACGCTGTTGTGGGTCGTGTTGGTCTGCGACTCGTTCTCGCCCACCTTGACCGTTGCGGTGTTGGCGATGTCGTCGACCACGGCAGCTTCGGCGGAAACCTTCACGTCGAAGCTGAGCGTGCCCGTGGCGCCCGCAGCCTGCTCGCCGAGCGACCAGATAAGGGTGCGCGTCGCGGCATCGTAGGCGGCGCCGTCGGCAGAGCCCTCAACATAGTTAACGCCCTTGGGCAGGACATCGGTCACCGTCACGTCGGCCGCCTGCGCGGCGCCCCTGTCGTCGACGCTGTTGTTGGCCCAGCCGATGGTATAGGTGAGGGCATCGCCCATGCCCACCGGCTTGCCATCCACATCGACCTTGGCACCCGAGGCGTCCGGCTTGGTGACAGTCTTGGTGTTGCCGTGCGGCGTGAAGGTGTTGGTGAAAGTCTTCTTGCCCCGCTCGTTGGAGATCTCGGCCTTAAGGCCGGCGCCGGCCTGAGTCACCGTGACGTCGAAGGTGTAGGCATGCGCATCGTCCTCAATCAGGACATCGCCGCTTGCCTTCTCGGTCACGGTCGCGTGGTAGGTACCCGGATTGGTGAAGCTGAGCTCGCCAAAGGAAACCTTGCCGTCCTTGTCATTCTTCGCCTCGATCGGGTAGCCCTCGAGCACATTGCCCGCGCCGTCGGCGAGGGAGAGCTCAAAGGCGAACTCCCCCTCCTGGAGGCCGGGCTTGCGGCCGCCCGCGAGCACCTTGGTGAGCTCGGGGACGGACGCCGTGGCGGGGGCGGGGTCGAAGGTGTTGGTGAAGGCGGCGGAGGAGACCTTGTCTGCCGCGATGGAGCCATCGGCCTTGGATCCCTCGGCTCCGTTCACCGCGGCCTTGTAGCCATCGGCGGCACGTTCGGTCACCGTGTAGGCGGTTCCCGCGGGCAGCCCCGTGATCCTCGCCGTCTGGCCATCCTTGAGCTTGAGGGTCGCCTTGCCGTCCTTGAACGTCGCGTCACCGTAGGCGCCGGACACGCCGTGGCCCGCGGCATCGGTGGCCTCGACCGCAAACTCAAATGTCTTGTCCGCGTCGACCGCCAGGCCCTCGCGCGCCGTGACGGCCTTGGAGACGTCGAGCTCGCCCGTCTTCACGGTGTTGGTGAACGCGACGGTCGCGCCGTCCTCGGTCACGGCGCCTTCGGCCTTGGAGCCGTCAGCCCCGTTAACAGCAGTCGTGTAGCCCTCGGCGGCGTCCTCGGTCACGGTGTAGTGCGCGCCCACGGGCAGGCCGGCGATGGTCTTCTCCCCGCCGTCCTTGAGCGCAAAGGTTGCCTTGCCGTCCGTGAACGTCACGGCGTGCCCGCCCTTGCCGAAGGTGCCGGAGACGGGCTCGCCGTCCCCGTCGGCCAGCGCGACCGTGAAGCCGAACTCGCGCTGGCTGTCGCCGCCGACGACCTTCTTCTTGACGGTGAGGCTACCAGTCTTGGCGGTGTTGGTAAAGACCGCCGCCTCTACCGTGCGCTCAGCAGCGTCGCCCGCATCGTCGGTCAGCTGTGCAATCTTGGTCTTGGCAAACAGCTTGCCGGCGCCGTCGTCGGTCACCGTGACGGTGGCACGATAGGTGGCCTTCGAAAACGTGAGTGCCGCCTCGTCACCCGATTGCTCGGTAATCACATAGGTATAGGTGCCGGGCTTGGTGTACTCGATAGCACCGAAGTTGCCGACCTGGGCATCCTTGTGCAACTCAATCGTCGACACGCCCTCCTTGGCCCCTTGGGCATGGGTGCCTCACCCTGGGCAGTCAGCGTCATGGTAAAGGCATCCGTCTTAGTCCAGTTGCGTCCGGAGATCTTCTTTTGCACCTTAAAGGCGTTTTCCACCTTCGTGGACTCCACGCTGTAGACGTTGGTGAAGCCCACCTGCGTCGCCTGTCCGATGGTACCCTTCTGGGGATTCGCCTTATCGACAACCGCAAAGCCGTCCTCGCTCGTCATGAGCTCACCATTGGAGTCGAGCTCCTGCACTTCGTAGTGCGCACCCGTGGGCAAGGTAACCGTGACGGAGCCGCCGGCCTTAAGCGCGATGGTGTCACCGCTCTTGATCTGTCCGCTTACATAAGTGCCGTTGGTGCCGCCGGGGCGACCGGCGTACGCAAAGGTGCCGGCCAGAGGCGTTGTGCCATCGGCCTGGTAGAGCAGCACCTTAAAGGTAAATGCCTTGTTGGGCGCGGTAATGCCTTCGGCGGCCGTGACCGCCTTGCTCAACGTCAGGCGCCCGTCAGAAACTTGATCGGTAGTGGTGTTGGTCTTGACGGCGGGGTTGTTGCCGACCGTCACCGACGCCTGGTTGGAGATGTCGCCCGAAGCGCCACCGCTCTTAAACGCGTCCTCGGTCACGCGAACCTTAAACTGAACCATGCCCTCCTTGCCGGCGGGAACGTCCGTCAGCGTCCAGGTGAGGTTGCCGTCGTCGTCCTTGGAGCCGGCATCCTTGTGGTCGCCCGCGAACTCCACGAACTCGGTCCCCGCGGGAACGGTATCGGTGATCGTCACCGTGGCAGGTGCGCCCTCGGTGTTCTTGTAGCCGATGGTGTAGGTGAGCTCATCGCCCAGCGCCACACCCGACCCCGTCGAATCCTGAGCATCGCTCTCGGACTTCTTGGGCACGTAATTGGTCGTGGTGCCGGTATAGCTCTTGTTGCCAACCGTAATGGTGGCGGCGTTGTTGACAGTGCCGACAGCGCCCTGGGCACCCTTCACGGCGTCCTCGGTAATCTTGACGCGCACGCGCACCGAACCGTGGCTACCCGCAGGCTGCTCGCCCAGGTTCCAAGTGAGCGACTGGCCACTCGCGGTGCCCTTATCGGCGTTCTTGCCCTCAAAAGCCTCGAACACGACGCCAGTGGGAAGCTCGTCGGTCACGGTCACCTTGGCCGGAACCAGGTTGCCATTGTCATCGGCCTCGGTGTTGACCCAGTTAATGGTGTAGACGTAGGAGTCGCCCACGGAGAGCAGCTGCCCGTCGATGTCCACATCGGGCTTCGCGACCGTGCCGATCGTCTTGACCTTGTCACGCGTGTTGTGGAAAACGATCTTGCCGTTCTCGGTACCATCGCGATAGGTCACCTTGGGCGTCAGCGTGCCGTCGTTGTTGTCGGTCACCTCGAGCAGCACGCGGCACGTCGCGGACGTATCCACGGGGCGCACGCCCTCGGGCAGGTTAGCCAAGCGCTCTTTTGCCACCAGGTTAAAGCTGTAGGTGGTGGTGTGGTCGGCATTGTGGCGCTTGGTGGCAATGCCATCGTTGACGGCGCCAGCAAGGTCAATCGTCTGCTCATTAGATTCGCCAGCAGCATTGCCAAGCTTAAAGTTGACCTTACCGAAGTCGACCGTGGCGATACCGTTATCGCTCGCCTGGGTCTTACCCTCATCCATCCATACGAGCTCGCCGTCGGCCTTCTCGGCATACAAGTCAAATGTATACTGGTCAGCCTCGATCTTGTCGCGGGAGTCCATTACCTTCTCGGCAGCAAGACCCTCAAAGGTTCCTTTCGCGATGTAGCTGTTGGTAAAGGACACCTGGGCCTTGGCGGTACCGCTCTCGGAGCTAAACTTCGCATCAGCGGAAAGCTCGACGTTCTTGGCGTCATAGTGCTTGGCCGTGGTCACGGTATAGAGCGAACCGTTATCGCGTTTCTTAACCGCAATCTCTACCTTCCAATAGGTGGAGTCGTATGTATAGCCGCCCTTGCCGCCGTCATTCTCGACAACCTTGTAGGTAAACGTCTTACCCGCATCTTTCGTCGCAAAGGTCAGGCCGCCCAAAATACCGGTATGGGACGTGCCGTCGGCCTGCGGCTCATCGTTAGTCACGGTGAGCTTGCCCTCATCCGCGCGCAGCAGCTTGTTGAGCTTTTCGATTGAAGCATCGTCCTCGCCCGTCACTGTAAAGCCAAACATGCCGGCATGCAGGTCGTGCCCGTTAAGCGTCTTGACGATCTCCAAACCGCCCTGGAGCTCATAGCTCGTCGAAGTGCGATACCTATTGGTGAAGATGAAGCCTTCCGAGCCGGTCGTACCATCGTCGCGGGCCACAAGCTTGCCGCCCTCATCGGTTACAGTGATGGTCAGGGTATAGGTGTGCTCGTCATACGTCCACTCGCCGAGGCCGCCATTCGGGGCCAGCTCGTTAATAGCAAACTTATACGTGCCCGGCTTGTTAAAGGTGAGCTTTGAGAAGTTAACCTGATAGTGTTCCCCGTCCTTGAGGCCCTCCTTCGTTTGCCTCTTCTCAACATAGCTGTTGTCCGCACTCATCGAAGAGCCGGTGATAAGCTTGCCGTTGATGGCAGCCTTGGTAGCATCGTCAGCCGCGGTCATGGCAAAGGCGAACTTGTCCGAAGCATTGGCACCGACAACAACCTTCGTCACGGACGGAGTGTAGGCTGCCGCCTCGGTGACCGTATAGGTGTTCTTGAATTTGACCGTCGCGACACCGGCAGATGTCGCATTCGACGGGTAGATCCACTGGCCCTCAAGCTCGTCCTCGCCGTCAACCTGCTTGCTTACCGACGTCGTGACCCTAAGCGTACCGTCGCCGTTATCCGCCACGACAGCCTTAACCGTATGGACCGTCTCGTCGTACGTATAGCCCGTCGCTTTGTCGTCAATCTCGCTCACCGTATAGGTGAACGTCTTGCCGGCATCATCCTGAGTGAAGGTCAGCCCGCCCGCAGGTACCAAACTTACGGTCTTGGGAGCGTTGGCCTCGACATTTGCGGTCTCAAAGACCTTGCCATTCGTGGAAATGCCAACCTTGCTGGCAGACGTCTCGTCAGCAGGCTTGACGATATAACGGAACGTGCTCTTAGGCGAGCCAAAAATGGTCGCGTCCTTGGGATACGTCAACGTCTTCTCAATCTGCAAACCGCCAGCGGTGCCATAGTCGAGACTTGCCGTGTAACGGTTCACAAACGAGACGACAGGCGTGGCGCCGACCTCACTTGCATCGTACTGCTGCACGTAAGTATGCGAATCTTGCTTGAGCTCGACGATCTTTTCGTCCGTCAGCGCGCTCGCGTCGGCGCCGTCGCCCAACAGCTCCGTCACACCCGCACCCTTGAGCACGGTCGTCACGGTGTAGAGCTTAGCGGGGTCGTCCTTGCGTGCAAGAACCTTGACGAGCACGATAGCGTCACCAGTGTAGCCGGTGTCATAGGTGTAGCCGACAGCCGCAGGCTGGTTCTCGTGAATGCGATAGGCAAATGTACGGCCAAGGTCCTGTTCCGTGAGCTTGCGGGCAAAGAGCTTCTCTTCCCCGCTTGCGCTCACCACAGCGCCGGACACGCCGGCCCCTGCCGCCTTATTGGACAGGCTGGCCTCGGAGCCATCGACCGACGTCTGAACGCCGTTGTACCAAAGGCCCGTCACGGCAAAGGTAAACTGGCCCGTGGTAGAGGCACGACCCTCAAGGGTCTTGCTCACCGTCACGCCACCAAAGGTGCCCGACGCATGGTACGCGTTGGTAAAGGCAGCCTTGTCGGTTACGATCTTGTCCGCATCGGAGGCACCGGTGTTGGCGTAGGTCACGCTCGGCACACGCAGCATGCCCGTGTGGTTGCCCGACTCATCCAGATCGGTCACTACAACGGTCGCGCGTGCGGTGTGCTTGTCCATGGACATGCCCGCCCGGCCATCCCGCGCGGCATCCTCGGTGATGTTGAAGCTAAAGGTGCCTGCGCGGTTGAACGTCACGGTCGGGGCGGCTTCGGTGCCAAAGGAGAACGATGCCACGCGTCCCGACTCGGGCGCGCTGGCGACAGCTTGGTTGACGTTAACGGCAACGGCCCCGTCCTTTACCGCTTGCGCGGTGGTCTTGCTCAAACCGGTCGCGCCGGCATCATCCGTAGCGGCAGCGAGGTTAAAGGTATAGCTCTCGCCCTGGTTCCAGTCGCGACCGCTCACGGTCTTTTGGCCCTGTAGGGTCACGCTCGTGGGATCCACACTATATATATTGGTAAAGGAGGGCGTGACATTCGTGTCCAGCTGCTTTACCGAGCCGTCTTCTGCAATCTTGTAGTACTCGATCGAGGTCTGGATGCCGGCGCCCTTCTCGGCGTTGCGCACCACGGCGTAATAGACCGACTTGTCGTAGTCCATGCCCTTCTTAATGCTACCGAGATTCTCAGCGAACTTGTACACGTAGGCGCGTCCCGCATCCGCCTTGACGGTATAGGAGATCGCCGGCCACGTTACCGTGCCGTCGGCGTTGTTGCCCACGGTTGCGATGTTGCCCTCGGGCATGGGAGTCGTCACGCTCGTATCGACCGTATCGGGGTTGAACGTTGCGTTGACATCCGCTAGGCCGCCAACGCCCTCGAGCGTAAAGCTAAAGGTGTTCTGGGCAAGCGGGAACGTCCCGGCGTTGTCGGTCAGGATCTTTTGGGCATGGATGATAATCTTAGCTTCGTGTGTATCGTAGCGGTTGGTGAAGGTTGCGACCTTATCGGCAACATCCGTCTTGGTCTCGACACCCGCGTCGTTGCACTCCTGCACCACCTTCACGCTCGTAACGACCAGAGCGCCGGCTTGGTTGTCCTCCACCACGACCGTCGCGGTATAGGAGGCGGCAGAGTAGCTTATGCCATCCGCCTTGGCATTGGAGCCGGGGATAACCTCCTTGATGGTATAGGTGTACGTACCCGGCTTTTCATAGGTAATATCGCCAAACGTTGCCGTCTGGGTCTTCTCGGTGAGCTCGACCGTCTCCACCGCGCTCTTGACACCGCCGGGCATGGGGGCGCCGTCCTTAGGCGTAAGCTGCACGGTAAAGGAATCGCCATCGGCCCAATTGCGGCCCTCGAGCACCTTCTTGGCGCTTAGGCCATTCTTTACGGGGTTGACACTGTAGTTGTTGGTGAACTCTAGCTTGTTGCTCGCGGGAATCTTTCCGTCCTCGAGCGCGACAATCTTGCCCGTGATGGTGCTGCCAGTTCCCGATTGCTCCTTACCGCCGGCTTTGCGGCTCACGAGGCTAAAGCCAGCCGGAAGCACAGACTCGTCGGCAGAGCCGGTCACGGCGTTGACGATGCTCGCCAGCACATTGCCACTGGACGCCTCGCCCTTGGTGGTGAGCTCGCTCACACTGTAGTTGTCACCCTTCTTGAGGTCGTATACGCGAATGGTCTCGCCGGCCTTGATGGAATGGGTGTCGCCGTTCCTAAGCTTAAAGGAATTGCCCACAGCGTTGCCGCTCGCATCGAACACATGCGCCTCGTAGCCCTCCTGGGACTTCGGCAGGGTGAACTTAAACGTAAAGGTCAGATCGTTGTCGTCCGCATCCTTGGTGGGCGCAGTAAGACCAGCATCCGCCGTCACGGTCTTAGTCACTTGCAGGCGTGCCACGCGACGATCGGTATACTGCACGGCCGTTGCCGTGGTAAAGAGATGATTGAGCTGAAGCGTGCCCAGATCGGTGCCATTGGTGGCATCATCGTCTTGATAAAGGGCCATGCGGTTGATGCCCGTATCGGCAAAGATGGTCGCCAGCTGGCCGTTGCGGTCGCCACCGTCCTCGACATAGCGCAAGACGGTCTTGGCACCTTGCGTCGTCTTGTCATAGCGCATATGCATCCAGTTGTCCGTAGGACTTGTCGGGCCCCATGTCAGGTTTCCGCTGGCGTCAACGGCCGCACTCTGCAGCTTGCCCTTAATGTGCGTAAGCGTGTTGTCAATGGAGTCGGGAGAGCCAAACTGTGCCAGGGGGGCGATCAGCGAACCCGGGCCGCTCACGCTGAGCACGCCGTCGCCTTTCTCACCGGCATCCACATACACGCCCGAATCATCCACAATCACCTTGGTGATAGTGTTGTTAATCTCATAGCCATCCGGGCTTACAGACTCACGCAGGTAGTACGTACCCTTGATAAGGGGTTTGTGATTTACCGAATCGAGTGGGAAGCATGCCGCACCCTTAATCTCATACGGATAGGTCGCGTCGTTCGCCTTCACGGTGTCATACGGCTCGGCACCGGGCTTGATGGCATACGTGCTGGGGCTATTGCCAGTAACGCCCTTAGCCTGGTACAGCTGAAACGTCGCGTCGTTCACGGGCTTACCCAGGTCGTCAACCTTCTGCACAAACAGACGGTTCTGAACGTTGGTGAGGTGAATCACCGTAGAGAACTGCCTGTTTATCGTTTGATATTGGACCATAGAGGTGTTGTCGATGGTTGCCCCCGCCAGAGACGATGCCGTGGTGTGATACACCGCCACGGTATATTCCGCCTTCGACTTGTCCGTCATCATGGTGGCGTACTTCTCGATATCTCCGGGCAGCGACCTGACCGTCACCACGTAGTCGCCCTTGGTATCAACATCAAAGACACTCGTGTCCGCCGATTTGGCAGCCTCGACCGCACCGGCAATGCCGTGCGCGGAGCACAGCTTATAGCCATTGAGCGGGTTGCCCGTGACCGCCGTCCACGCGTCTTCGCTTGTGTGGTCCTCGCTCGCACCGGTGAGCTTGAGTACGACGGCAAACGTCGTACCCGAGCTAATGGCGTTGCCTTTATTGTCTTGCGTATCTTTATCTAGGGAAATAGTCTCCTTAGCGGCCAGATAGCCGCCGTTCAGCCACATGCGGCTACCCGTCCATGACTTGCCGTCGGCCGTGGTGACCGTCGTCTGCGGTGCAACCACCACACCACCCGAGCCACTCGTCGCAGCTTGCTTGTACTGCAGGTGCAGCTCACCTGGCGTTGCAGTGGTCGACGAGGTCAGGCTCGAGCGGTATCCCTCGGGCAGGCCAACTTCTTTGAGTACAAAGTAGTCGTGCCTATCAGCATGCTCTTCGTCGAACGAAAGAACAGAACGGTCCGGCTTCAGAAGTACCAGTCGGCCTTTGTCGTCCGTTGTGCCCTGGGCGATAGCCTTGCCCTGCTCATTCCAGTCGGCATCGGACCGATATAGCGCGAAAGTTGCGCCCTGGACTGCCTTGCCGTTCTGGTCAACCTTCTCGACCTCGGACGACGGCAGGGTGGTGAGGTTGAACTTGAGCGACATGTTCGACGCACCCGCACCACGCTCCAGGTAGAAAAAGCTCAGCGTGTGCTTGGTGCTGTTGCAGAAGGTGTTGCCGGAGAAGTTGGTAGTATCTGCGCCGGCGTCTTCGAACTTTGCCTTGATGTTGGTTTTTTCGATTTCCTTCTTGGTTCCATTCGCACCGTCGACATGACCGACTTTTACTTCACCAGTGGCGAAGTTGATCTCGAGCGTCGCCTTCTCGTGGATGCCGCCCAGATCGCCCACGAGTACGCCATCGATGTACACCCAGACGTCGTCGTCACACGAGAACTTAAAGACCATGTCTTTGAGATCGGTGGTCTTGCCTTCCTTAGGCTGGACAAACTCCGTGGTCATGGACATGCCAAAGTGGTGGTTGAGCTTATCGTTCGTTCCGTCCGTTATCCCTATAGGAGAAAGCTGGCCGTTCCTCTCTTCAAAAACCTTGTCAGCCGAGTCAAAGGGGAAGAACTGACCCCGATTCGCATCTGACACGCTGTCCTTATATACGCCAGCCTTATCGTAGACGTCAAAGGAGTTAGTCGTGGAGTTATACACAGCATAGTTGCCGTCAGAGCCGTACGAGTCGTAAACGTAATAGCCATCCTTGAGCTGGAAAAGGCCTTGCACTTTGTTGTAAACGGCCTTGCCGTTGACCTGGCTGTCGTTATTAAAGAGATAAGCCAGCGACTCGTCGGTGTACGTACCACTCGTGTTATAGGAGGTGTAGGTGCCGGCTTTGATTGACGGATAGCCATCTACCAGCGTGTTCTTCACAAATTGAAGACGTCCAAAGCCGCCAATGCCGCTTCTTCCCGTCCATTTATTAATGCCCGATCCGGCACCGCCATTGAACTTGAGCTGGTGATCTTTGTTGATGCCGGTGTTGTCATTGCCATTATTGTTGTTTATGTTGACGGACTTATCATTGTCGCCGTTCACGACCCAATAGTCGAACAAATTGACCGTAGTGCCGGTGGGATTCACCGTCTGCACGGTGTGGTTGCTAAAGGGAACCGTTTGATCGGCCGACGCACTCGTCGCACCAAACAGGAGCGCACACGCCGCCAGCGGGACGGCCAAAACCCTCAGGACACGCTTTGCGGTATTGGTTTTCTTGCCAAAAGGCTTTAGCATTTCTCGAGCTCTCGCACACACGCGATTCATGAAGGCCCTCCCCAAATCCATGAGGACGGCAAGCAGCGGCTCATTATATATGTGTCGTCGTCCCCATCGATGCAAATATACGCCCCCCCCCCGCGCAGAAACGCAAGGCAGGACATCGCAATATACTTAAAATTGTAGCAATTTAAACGACCCACTATTCCGCGTCAGGTTGCCACTCGGTCGTCAAATCGAACCATTCGCGCCATCAAAGGGGTTCGGCGGGATAAAACCGTCGGCAATCTTTATCCCCACAGCCCCACAAGGTAGCTAATTTGGGACGGGGCTTTTTTGACTACTTGGGCAATCAGATCGGCATGTAGTCAAAATAGCCGTCCCAAATAGACTGGTCTGACGCTGCGCCACGAAAAGGACCTATCTACTACGTTTAGGCCGCAGGGGTCAACCATAGCCGACTTTTTCGAAAATCGGCCAGCTCTCTACCTGCGGTTTTGTTTTTGCAAATTCCGGGATGGTCGAGGTAGCTCGGTTAAACGTAGTAGATGGCCGCATTTCGTGGCAAACGGTCCGACCCAAGGCCCAAGGCGGCCAGCCTCGGATGACCATTCACGAAGTTGCGGTGGAATACGGACTGAATTGGCACCTTAAAGGCAAAAACACTCCGTATTTCACCGCAACTTATCGAGGGGATGGGTTTTAGAGGCGAGCGAGGTCGTAGGATTGGGCGGCTGCTTCGCCGGCGCAGATGAGGTTGGTTGTGGCTTCTTGCGGATCGAGTGCCTGTTCCAGGTCCATGGGCTTGCGGCAGATCGGAAGCACCAAGTCGATGCCCTGCACACACACCGCATCCAGGTTGTCAGCGCGACCGCCCACGACAGCGATCACCGGTTTGCCACACCGCTTGGCACGGCGCGCCACGCCCACCGGCGCCTTACCGGCGGCGGATTGCTCATCCATATTGCCCTCGCCTGTAATGACCAGGTCGACATCGCGCACGCGCTCGTCAAACCCCACGAGATCGAGCACCGTCTCCACACCCGAGCGTAGCTCCGCGCCGAGCGCCAGCAACGCCGCGCCCAAGCCACCGGCAGCGCCCGCGCCGGGCACGCCAAGCACCGAGCCAAATGTCCGTGCGTTCTCGGGTGTGCGCAACAATCCCTGGGCTCGCGCCTCGAAAATTGCCGCATCGAGCAGGCGACCGTAGCCGACCATCCAGCCGTCGTATCTGCGCAGCACCTCGACATCATCCGCCGGCAGGCCCTTCTGCCCGCCAAACACCGCCAGTGCGCCTCGACGCCCCACGAGCGGATTCTCGACATCGGAAAGCACAACGATACGAACATCATCCAAAGCCTGCAGCGCTGGCGCCAAATCGACGCTCGCCACCTGCTTAAGGCCGGCAAGACCGGGGGCGACATCGCATCCCTGATCATCGACCACACGCGCGCCCAGCGCCTGCAGCATGCCGGCGCCACCATCGTTGGTGGCACTGCCGCCCAGACCAATATAGATAGTCTTTGCCCCGGCGCGAACCGCACGGAGTATCAGCTCGCCCACGCCATAGGTCGAAGCCGCAAGCGCCGCCGATTCCGTGCAGGGTGAATACCCAATACCCGCCGCCTCGGCCATCTCAATTACAGCCGAGTCGCGCTCGTCGTCCACCAGCATCCGGGCAGACACGCGGTCGCCCAAGGGACCTGCCACCTCGCAGGTCACAATCTCACCGCCGCACGCGGCAACGGCATCGAGCGTCCCCTCGCCGCCATCCGCCAGCGGCAATGCGGCCACCTGGGCATCGGACCACACACGGCGCATGCCCTCGGCAACCGCCGCCTCCGCCTGGGCACTCGACACGCTGCCCTTAAAGGAGTCGATCGCCAACAGCACACGGCGGGGTCGGCGGCACGCAGGACCAAAGTCAACCGCCGTGCCAGCATCCTCACCGGCACCTGCAAGCGCTGCGGCGTGAGCGGCGTGTGCTTCAAGATCGGCCCCACAACCGCAATCAGCGCCGCCCGCTCCGCGCAGACCGCCAAAATAGCTACTCAGCAGCTCGCGGCATTCATCCGCCAGGACCCCAGCCGTCACGTTAAACCGATGATTCAGGCGCGAGTCGGCATTCAAATCGTATAGGGATCCCAACGCGCCCGCCTTGGCATCGGCCGCGCCATACACGCAACGCCCCACACGCGCGTTAACCATAAGCCCCGCGCACATACAGCAGGGTTCGAGCGTTACGTAGACCGTGCAATCGGAAAGACGCCAGCGTCCAAGCGCCTGAGCGGCGGCACACAGGGCCGAAAACTCGGCATGAGCCGAAGGGTCTTGGTCGAGCTCGCGGCGATTATGCGCCCTCGCGACAACCTCGCCCGAGCGCACTACTACGGCTCCGATGGGCACCTCGCCCACCGCAGCGGCGTCGCGCGCCTCCGCCAGCGCCTCGCGCATGAACTTCTCGTCGATTTCGGTGATCGTCATCGTTCGCCTTCCCTGTTGCAAATTCAAAACGATGCTATCATTACGACTCACGGAGAGATGGCAGAGCGGTTGAATGCGGCGGTCTTGAAAACCGTTGAGCGCGAGAGCGTTCCGGGGGTTCGAATCCCCCTCTCTCCGCCACCTTAGTGATTCACCGGCGTCATGGTCCGCTCAAACAGTGCATCGACCACGTCGGCCATCTCGGGTCGACGCTCAAGATCGTGGCCCGATTCCCACCAATTTGTGAACAACCGAATAATGCCACCGGCGATAAACTCAGACGTCGTCTCGAGTGACACGGGGGCCAGGGCATCCTCGGCAAGCACGTTCATCACACGCTCGCGGATGGAGCGGGCAATGCGGTCGCAAATAACGTTGGTCAACATGCCCGACATGCTGCTTGCCAAAATGTTATCCATGAGCCGCTCGTGCGCCAGAATCAAATCCATGGCATCGTCCAAAATCGCGTGCCGAAGCGCGCGCACGTCCTCGGCAGATACCACGCCGGCCTCATCGGGCTGTTTTTGCGGCAAGCCCGACATGAGCTCATCGATATAAAAGGCAAAGTAATCGTTCTTGTCGCGAAAGTGCTTGTAGAACGTCGTGCGGCGAATCATGGCGCGGTCGCACAGCATGGCAACCGTCAGGTCCTCAAAACGATGTTCCTCGAGAAGCTCGGTAAAGGCATCGAACAGGGCGCGGTAGGTTTTCTTGATGCGAAGGTCCACTGGTATCGCCATCCTCAGGGCAAAGACAACACTCGTCAATCTGTCGCATATCTTACACCTGTACCTCGCGCGCTTTGCCCCGGTGCCGACCCCGACGAAAACACAACGCTTACCGGAAAGTTCGGCACGGCAAAACGTTGCGGGTATACTAGTAGCGTTATACCAACGGCAGCTGGCGCATGCCGCCGCGGCCATTCGAAACGGAGACATCATGCTTCCCGTCATCATCGGCATCGTTGTTGTCATTGTGATTGCCTGCGCCATCGCCGGCATCTACAACAACATGGTCACCAAGCGTAACCGCATCGATAACGCCTGGCAGAACATCGATACGCAGCTGCAGCGTCGCAACGACCTGATCCCCAACCTGGTCGAGACCGTCAAGGGCTACGCCAAGCACGAGCAGGAGACGCTCTCCGCCGTGATCAGCGCGCGTAACACCGCCGTCAAGGCCACCACGCCCGAAGCCAAGATGGAAGCCGACAACGTGCTGACCGGTGCGCTGCGCCAGCTCTTCGCCGTAGCCGAGGCCTATCCCGATCTTAAGGCAAACACCAACTTTACGCAGCTGCAGGCATCGCTCGAGGATACCGAGAACAAGATTAGCTATGCACGCCAGAGCTACAACGACTGCGTGCTCAGCTACAACAACGCCATTCAAACGTTCCCGGCTGTCATCTTTGCCGGCATCTTCCAGTTTAAGGAGCGCCAGGGCTTCGAGGCCGCCGAAGCAGCCCGCCAGGCCCCGACCGTCAAGTTCTAGTAGTTTGGCAGCGCATCCTTAATCGGCCAAATGCATAAACCGCCCCGTCGAATGCATACTTCGACGGGGCGGTTTCCTTTTTCGCGAAGGTCCCCCTCTAAGCGCCGTGCATTTTTAGGAGTATTCAACATAACCAAGAGCTTCAGGCGCCACGATACATGCCAAAGACCGCGAATATCCCTGCAAATCAAACACTGTCAGCCCATAACCCCGCCCATCATCCGTAGAAAACATCGAGAAATCCCGATTTTTTGCCCGAGGTCGGTATGCAGGGGTAGCGCACAGAGATGTGGTGTAAGAGGCGGGGCATGCCCCGCCTCCGCCCTTTCTTGAAAGGGAGGGGACACCGCCT
>NZ_WQPK01000028.1 GCF_018785265.1 Collinsella aerofaciens
AGGCCCTTGCGGCGTAGTCGCTATTTATTCAGTCCAAGTTTCGGGGCGCAGTTCACAGGCACCTTTGTGGTGGTTTTTGTTTTTGAGAGAGGGGCGGGGCGCTGATGGACGTTCGTACGGACGGCGATATTGCCGATAGCTTTTGGTGGCGGCGCACAACGCTGACGCGCCGCACTCCTCTGTATGACGCCTGCGTGTCGGTGGGGCTGTTGGTGGCGGCGACGATTGTGGGCGCGCTGCTCGACCATCCGGGTCTCGCGCCGAGCATCATGATCGTCTATGTGTTCGCCGTGCAGCTGTGCGCATTCTTTACCTGGAGTCGCCTGTATTGCTTGCTGAGCTCGGCTGCCGCCGTGGCGCTCTACAACTTCTTGTTTGTCGACCCGCGCTACTCGCTGTCGCTTATCGACCGCGGCTATCCCGGCATGTTCTTCATCATGTTTGTGGTCTCGCTTGTATCGAGCTCGATTGCGTTAGCCCTGCGCCGGGCCTTGGCGCAGGCTGCCGCCAGCGACCGTCGCACGCATATGGTGCTCGAGACCAACCGCATGCTCCAGCGCTGCGCCGACGAGCAGCAGATCGTTCACGCCATGGCCACGCAGCTGGCGCGTCTTTCGGGCTGTCCGGTCGTGTGGTACAGCGCCGACGCCGAGGGCGATGACCTGCTGCCGCGTGCGACGTACACGGCCGTGGGCGATGCCGTGCCGGTGCACGAGCTGGCGCCGCAGATGCCGCCGCGGCTTTCGGCGTCCGCCTATGTGGGAACGCCGCTCGACGCCACGTTTGGCGGCTCGGCGTTTTATGGCATCTACCTGACGGTTCGCACGGGCGACGGCTTCGTGCGCTCGGGCGACCCCGCCTCGGTGGTGGGCGTGCTGGCTATCGTTGCCGAGCCCGACGTGCTGACGCATGAGGAGCGGACGCTTGCCGATGCTATCGTGAGCGAAGGCGAGCTGGCGCTCGACCGCGCCCGCGCCATGGAGGCCCGCGAGGAGGCGGCGGTGCTCGCCAAAAACGAACAGTTGCGCGCCAACCTGCTGCGCTCCATCTCGCACGATCTGCGCACGCCGCTTACCAGTATTTCGGGTAATGCCGACGTGCTGCTCGACCAGGGCTCGACCGGCACCGCGGTGCTCGATGCCCAGACGCGCCGCGGCCTGCTCCTTTCCATTCGCTCGGATGCGCAATGGCTCAACGCCACCGTCGAGAACCTGCTCGCCATCACCAAGCTCGAGGGTGGCGGTATGCGCCTGTCGACCACACTCGAGCTCATGGACGATATCGTCGAGGAGGCGCTGCGCCACGTGAACCCTGCCGTGCGCGAGCACGACCTTAAGGTAGTGGCGTGCGATGAGCCGGCGCTCGTCAACGTCGATGCGCGCCTGATGGTGCAGCTGGTGGTCAATCTGGTGAACAACGCCATCACCTATACGCCCGCGGGCTCGCATATCATGATTTCGATTAGCGTCGACGATGGACGCGTGGCGTGCTCGGTGGCCGATGATGGTCCGGGCATCGCACCCGAGGATCGCGAGCGGATCTTCGAGTCGTTCTATACCGCCAACCACGGTCTGGCTGACAGTCACCGCAGCGTGGGCCTGGGTCTTTCGCTCTGCCGCTCCATTGCGCTGGCGCATGGCGGTAGCATAGAGGTTGCCGCGGCGGACCCGCACGGCTCGGTCTTTACGATTGAGCTTCCTGCCGCCGACGTTTCGTTTGATAAGGAGTAGCGCTGTGTCGAACTCTGCCGTAAAACCGCTCATCTTGGTCGTTGAGGACGACCCCGCCGTTCGCAATCTTATTGTTGCCGCGCTCGAGGCGCACGGCTTGCGCCATATGGCTGTGGAGACCGCCCATGCCGCTATCGCCGCCGCCTCGTCGCAGGCGCCGAGCATTGTGCTGCTCGATCTGGGCCTGCCCGATATGGACGGCGTCAAGGTGGTGGAGTCGGTGCGCGCATGGTCGGGCATGCCGATTATCGTGGTCTCGGCGCGCAGCGAGGATGCGGACAAGATTCGCGCACTCGATGCCGGTGCCGACGACTACCTGACCAAGCCGTTTTCGGTCGAGGAGCTGCTCGCGCGTATTCGCACGACGCTCAGGCGCCTTTCGTATGCGCAAACGGGCGGTGTTGCCTCCGAGGGCTCGTTCGATACCGGTGAGCTGCATATCGATTTTGATGCCGGCATCGCCACGATGGATGGCGAGGAACTGCATCTGACGCCGATCGAGTATAAGCTCCTGTGCCTGCTGGCACACAACGCCGACAAGGTGCTGACGCACCAGTTTATCCTGCATGAGATCTGGGGCACGGCAACTAAGAGCGACCTGGCGAGCCTGCGCGTCTTTATGGGCACGCTGCGCAAGAAGATTGAGTCCGACCCCGCGCATCCGCGCTATATCCAGACGCACGTGGGTATCGGCTATCGCCTGGTCACCCAAGGGTAGGACGGCGTCCGCCATCCCACTATGAGTTGCGGTGAAATACGGTCTAAATTTGCCTAATTCCAGGCAAAGCAGTCCATATTCCACCGCAACTTTGTTTATTTGCCCTTGGGCTTGCTGGCGTAGAACTTCTTCTTTTTGGGCTTGCCGGCGGGGGAGGGCTTGCCAGCAAAGTTAGACTTGCCGTTGCCAGCCTGCGCGTGCGCGGGCGCCGTTGCGCGAGGCTTGCGGGCCTCGGGGTTGCGCAGCTCCTCGACGCGCTCGGCAATTTCCTCGGCGCTAAAGCCGACCTCGGCCATGGCGTCCTCGATGGGCAGGCGGCGCACGATATAGCAGTGGTGCACCTTCTGGTTGCGCGCGAAGTCCTCGGGGATGGTCTGTGCCGTAATGTCCTCCAGCACTACGCCCGCGCGTGCGAGCTTGCGCGTTTCGGGGCGGAAGCCGCGCAGGTTGCAGCTAAAGATGGCATGACCGCCCTGCGCGAGCAGGCGCGATACGCCGGCCAAAAGCTCGACATGGTCGCGCTGGACATCCCAAGTGCGACGGCCCATCTTGGACGAGTTCGAGAACGTGGGCGGGTCGACAAAGATCAAGTCCCAGCGGTTGCGCGTCTGGCGCTGGTCACGAATCCAGGCGAGCACGTCGTCGCGCACAAAGTGATGCTGCGGCCCCACAAAGCCGTTTTGGCGCATGTTGCGCTCGGCCCAGTCCAGGTAGGTGTTGGAAAGGTCGACCGTCACAGTTTCCTCGACGCCGCCGTCTGCCGCATAGCAGGTGGCGGTGCCGGTATAGGCGAACAGATTGAGGAAGCGGCGCGCCTGCTTGGCGTGCTCGCGCACCAGGTTGCGGGTGACGCGGTGGTCCAGGAAGATGCCCACATCCAGGTAGTCATCAAAGTTGACGGCAAAGGTGAGTCCACCCTCTTCGATGAGCGGCAGGCGACGGCGCGCGATGTTGGCGCGCTCGCCCGATGCGCCCTTGCCGGCGCCCTGTTTGCCGTACTGCGAGCCGCCGCGCGAACGCATGCGGGCCTTGGCGTGCACGTGCTCGGCCGGAACATCAAGGATGCGCGGCGCGATGGCCAAGATGTCGAGCATACGGGCCTGGGCCAGTGCGGGGTCGATGGTCTTGGGCGCGGCGTATTCGGCGATGACGAGCCAGCGGCCCGGCGTCTGCGGGCAGCCCTCGTACAGGTCGATGGCGGCGGAGTAGTCGGGCAGGTCGGCATCGTAGACGCGGTAGCAGCTCACGCCTTCGCGCTTGGCCCACTTGCGGCGCAGGCGCGCGTTCTTGCGCAGGCGGTTGGCGAACTGCTCCGACTCGGGGATGAGCACGGGCAGCGGCTTGCCGTCGCCCAGGTCGAGCATGGCGGTAGGTTCGGGCATGAGGGTGTCGGCGGCTTCGCCTTGGGCATCTGCGGTCTGCTCCTCGGCATCTGCGCTGGTCGCAGCTTCGAATGCCGCGGCGGCGTGGTCGAGCGAGGGCCAAACCTCAAGAGCCGCCTCCTCGTTATTGGGCATGACGGCGATGGAGCGCGCGGGCTCGGCATGGAGCGCGCGGGCCATAAGGCCATCGCGGGTGAGTGCGGCGACCGGTGCCGAAGCGAGCTCGGGCGCGCGGCGCAGCTCGCCGACCAGCGTCATGGCGTCGTGCATGAGCGAAAGCGGTGTCTCGGTCGTGTCCGCGACCAGGGCGGCACCGGCAACGGTACCTGCGTGGTCCAGCACGGTGGCGGGCTTGGCGGCACAAAAGTCGACAAAACGCTTGTAGCCGGCGCACTTGACCATGCGCTCGGCAGTCTTGCGGGCGGCGGGGTCGATGTCTACGGCCACGATGCGCGCCTGGCGCTCGCGCGCTGCCGCCTCGCGTTCGCGCGCCTCGGCAAGCAGCTGCTCCCACAGAGCGGCGTCGTGCAGCTGCCAGCCCTCAAAGCCCCAGCGCTCGCGTGCGGCGCCCGGGGCGCGGTCGGTCAGAATGTTTACGGCTTCCAGCAACAGGCCGCCGCCGGCGCACGAGGCATCGATTAGCGTGGGAAGGGCTTCATTCTCGTAATCGTCGGCCGTCAGCTCGCGCTCGCACAGTGCGGTCCAGCCGACCTGCGCCAGCACCAGGGCGGCGTAGTCGGGGCGCAGCACGTGCGCGCCCTCGCCGGCACGGGTCGCCGCGGGCGGCAGGCGCTTGAACAGCGGGTCGCCCGAAAGATCCAGGCTGATGCTCGCGCGGCGCTGACGCAGCGAAAGCAGCAGGTGAACGTCGGGATCGGCGGCGTCGACATCGGCGCGACGGCCCGTGGTCTCGGCCAGACGGTCGCACAGCGCATCCTTGGCGCGCAGGGCCGAGAAGCGCGTGTTGCGCAGCTGTTCGGTCACGCCGCGGGCGGTAATGGCGATGGTGGCGCCGGGGCGGACGATGTTCTCCCAGGCGATGTCGTAAACGCTATCGTACAGCTCGTCGGCATCTTGCGCCTCAAAGCGTCCGAGCACCGCAAACACGCGGCTGGCCAGGCGCGACCACAGGCATGCGCGATAGCCCCGCTCAAGCTCGCCCTCAAACGTGGCGCGGCCCTTTAGGCGGCGGACATGCGAAAGCCCGAGGCGTTTAAGCTCATCGGCGAGTGCGGACTCAAAGCCCTCGGGGCAGCTTGCGTAAAATTCCATGGGTGACCTCTCTGGTTGCGTCGCTCCATTATATGATGGATGCTTCGTTTGCCCTTATCCTCGAAAGGAACTCATATGATTGATGCGTGTCCCAAACCCGCTGTGCTCTTTTTTGACGTGGACGGCACGCTGACGTCGTTCGATCCCGACGATATGACCGATAAGGACTTTTCGGCGGTTCGCCCCTCGCAGGCGGTGATCGAGGCGTTTCATCGTCTGCGCGACGCAGGGCACAAGGCGTTTATCTGCACGGGTCGTCCCTTGTGGCTGATTGCCGATGGCCTGCGTGCTTTGGAGCCTGCGGGTGTCGTTGCCATGGCGGGCGCCACGCTCGAGGTCGAGGGTCGCGTGGTGCATGAGGACTGCTTTGACGAGGACGTTATCGAGGAGCTTGCGCGCCGTATGGCCGCGGCGGGGATTGAGGCCTTTTTCGAGACCAACGTGGCTACTTTTGCCCTGGAACCCGCGGGCGTTGAGCAGTCGTCTCTGATCGGCACTTCTGTGGTGCACAGCACCGAGGAAATGCGCGTCGACGATAGTCTGCACGTGGGCAAGGTATGCCTCAATGTGCCCAGTTTGGCTCGCGTAGCCAATGATGACGGCTTTATCGATCGCGAGTTTGAGCTGTGCAACACCGGTGGTCAGAATCGCGAGCTGAGTCCCAAGGGCATTGACAAGGGCGTGGGCGTGGCGCGAGCGCTGGCGTATCTGGGCCGCACTGGCAACGCGCGCACCTTTGGCTTTGGTGATTCGGGTAACGACCTGGGCATGCTCGCCGCTGTCGAGACGGCCGTGGCCATGGGCAACGCTATGCCCGAGGTCAAGGCGGTCGCCGACTACGTGACCGACGATGTCGCACACGACGGTACCGTCACAGCGATGCAGCATTTCGGCCTCATCTAATGAATCCCGCGTTCTGACGTTTGCTCAAACTGCGACTCTTCGCTTTTGCATGCTCAATCGATTTATCAATCCAAACACTGAGGTGTTTATACCGTTCGCCGAGAAGATAAAAAACCGCAGCTCACGCCTTGATTAACGTAGGTAAAGTGTTTAGCAGTTTAACGCCCATGTGCAAGCGAAAGGAATCAGGCAGATGGCAATCAAGGTGTTCGCTGACGGTGCAAACCTCGAGGGCATGCTCGACATGTACGAGAACGGCAACGTTCAGGGTTTCACGACCAACCCGTCCCTTATGAAGAAGGGCGGCGTGACGGATTACCGCGCGTTTGCCAAGGAGGTCCTGACCCACATCACCGATGTGTCCGTCTCGTTTGAGGTCTTTGCCGATGACGTCGAGACCATGGAGGTCGAGGCGCGCGAGATCGCTACCTGGGCCGAGAACGTCTACGTCAAGATTCCGTGCGTGACCACCAAGGGCGAGTCCACCGCCGAGCTGGTCCGCAAGCTTTCCGCCGACGGCATCAAGGTCAACGTCACTACTATCTTTACGCCTACGCAGGTCGATGAGATGGTCGAGGCCGTTGACACCGAGACGCCGTCCATCATCTCGCTCTTTGCCGGCCGCATCGCCGATACCGGCGTCGACCCCATTCCGTTTATGACGGAGTCGGTCAAGAAGGCCGCCGCCAAGCCCAACTGTGAGGTCCTGTGGGCGTCCACGCGCGAGCTCATCAACATTTACCAGGCCGAGGCCTGCGGTTGCCAGATCATCACGGTGCCCAACAGCATCCTGGCCAAGCGCAAGAACATCGGTCGCGACCCGTACGAGGTCTCGCTCGACACCGTGCGCGGCTTTGCCAAGGATATCGCCGCTTTGGGCTTCCATATCCTGCCGTAGCGCGAACACTGACTACGCCGCGGGCTGCTCGCCCCGGCTTTCCTTCCCCTATCGCTCACGCGCTTCGCGGGGGTCGCGCTAGGCAAAGGAAAGGCCGGGGCTGCCGGCACGAGCTTGCCAGCAAGTTGGCGCTTGGCTTCCATATCCTGCCGTGGGCAAAGGTACCCCCGCCTGCGCCGTGCAAAATTGAGAGTATTCAGCAAGGTAAAGGCTTTTACCAGTTGGGTGAGGCACGGAACGGCCCCCGTTTTGGCTCTGACGACGCTAAAACGGGGGCTGTTTTTTGCTTTTTCGCCTCTGAGGGGCATCCGGAACGGTGGAATTTGCAGAATACTCGCGATTTTGCACGTCACTACAGGGGGTACCCCTGCTTTGGCGGTTTACTTCCCCTGTACCATGGTGAGCGAGATCTTCTTGCGGTCGCGATCGACCTTTTCGACCCACACCTTGACCGTGTCACCGACGCGCACCACGTCGCTCGGGTGCTTGACAAAGCGGTTGGCCAGCTTGGAGATGTGTACGAGGCCGTCCTGGTGCACGCCCACGTCGACGAAGGCGCCAAAGTCCACAACGTTGCGCACCGTGCCCTTGAGTTCCATACCGGGCTCCAGGTCGTCGATGGAAAGCGCCGAGCGGCTAAAGACCACCTCGGGCGCGTCGTCGCGCGGGTCGCGGCCGGGCTTCTTGAGCTCGTTGACAATGTCGATGAGCGTCAGGGTGCCGCAGTCCAGGTCGCTTGCCAGCGCCGAGATGCTGCCCAGGCGGCGCTCGATGTCGGGCACGCCGCCGCGGCTGAGCTCGCTTGCCGCCACACCGGCGCGCTCCAGGACGGACGTTGCCACCTCGTAGCTTTCGGGGTGGACGCTCGTTGCGTCGAGCGGGTTCTTACCGCCGCTAATTCGCAAAAAGCCTGCAGCGTTGAGATATGCCTTGGGTCCCAGCTTGGGGACCTTCTTGAGCTGGCGGCGATCGGTGAAGGCGCCGTTTTCCTCGCGGAAAGCCACGATGTTCTTGGCCACGCTCGGCGTGATGCCCGAAACGTATCCCAGCAGGCTCGCGCTCGCGGTGTTGACGTCGACGCCCACGCGGTTGACGACGTCCTCCACCACGTGGCCCAGGGTGCGCGAGAGCTCGGCCTGGTCAAGGTCGTGCTGGTACTGGCCCACGCCGATGGACTGGGGCGGAATCTTGACGAGCTCTGCCAGTGGGTCCTGCAGGCGGCGGCCCAGGCTCATGGCGCCGCGCACGGTGACGTCCAGGTCGGGATACTCCTGGCTCGCGAGCTCGGAGGCGGAGTACACCGACGCGCCGGCCTCGTTAACAATGGTGTATCGCAGCCCAGGCGCCTGCTCGGCAATGAACTCCGAGACGACTTCCTCGGTCTCGCGGCTGGCGGTGCCGTTGCCGATGACGATGGTGTTGACGCCGTCCTTTTTGACGAGGCGGGCGAGCTCGCGCTTGGTGCCGGCGACGTCGTGGCGCGGCTTGGTGGGGTAGACCACGCCGTGGTCGAGTAGCTTGCCGGTCTCGTCCATGACGGCGACCTTGCAGCCGGTGCGGTAGCCCGGATCGAGCGCGAGCACGCGGGCGCCGCGCACGGGGCGCGCCGAGAGCAGGCCCTCGAGATTCTTGGCAAAGACGTTGATGGCCTCGGTCTGGGCGCGAACGGTGAGCTTGGCGCGGGCCTCGCGCTCCAGCGAGGGGGCCATGAGGCGCTTGTAACCGTCGGCGATGGCGGCGTCAAAGACGGGCGCGAAGACGCCCTGGCGCCGGGGCCAACGGCTGCCGAGGCGTGCCGTGGCGGCGGCGCCGTCGACGTTCACGCGCACGCGGAGCTTGCCCTCGCGCTCACCGCGGTCGATAGCCAGCACACGGTGGTTGGGGATGCGGCGCAGCGGCTCATCATAGCTGTAGTACGGCTCGTAGGGAGTCTTCTCGGCGGGGTCGGTCGCCTCGACGACGATATCGGCGGTGTTTTGCGTAAAGGCGCGCAGGTCGGCGACGTTCTCGGGGTCCTCGGCCACCGTCTCGGCCACGATGTCCGCCGCGCCGGCGAGCGCCTTTTCGGGCGTGTCGAAGCCGGCCTCCTCGTTGACGTATGCCGCGGCAGCGTCGAGTGCGCTGCCCTTGGCCGAGGCCTGCATGATGATCATGTTGGCAAGCGGCTCCAGGCCGGCCTCGTGGGCCTTCTGCGCGCGGGTCATACGCTTTTTGCGGTAGGGCTTGTAGAGGTCCTCGACACGCTGGAGCTGCGTGGCCTCGCGAATCTGTTGTTCGAGCTCGGGCGTAAGTTTGCCCTGGGCGTCGATGAGCAGAATGACGTCCTCTTTGCGCTGCTCAAGATTGCGCAGGTAAGACAGGCGCTCGTCGAGTGCGCGCAGGGCGACGTCGTCCATGCCGCCCGTGGCTTCTTTGCGGTAGCGCGAGATAAAGGGGATGGTGTTGCCCTCGTCGATGAGCTTGACGGCCGCCTCGATATTGGCGGCCTTAAGGTTGAGCTCGCGGGCGAGCTGGGCGATAAGATCCATGGGACTCCTTGCGTTTAAGGTGCGTTTGCAACACAGGGCTACCAAGGATACCACCCGTCCCAAAAGGCTGTTTTGGGGCCGCGCCACGAAAACGGCCTATCTACTACGTTTGAACCGTATGGGTCGACCATCCCCCGGTTTTCCGAGAATGCGCAAGCCGTCTACCTGCGCTTTTGATTTTAGGAAATTCGGCATGGTTGAGGGTGGTCGGCTAAACGTAGTAGATAGGCCCATTTCGTGGCGCACGAACCAAGCTGAGGCGCAAAATGGCCCCTGCCCCAGAAAAATCGCCGGCAAGGTACCAAAAAGCCCCGCGGGCAGGAGGCTGCTCGCGGGGCAAAGAAGAGGGGCTTGTTGGTGGCGGACCGAAGGGTTCGGCATGGGGGTTTCTGCCGCGGTCGCTCTTAAGGCATTACAGCTCGACGAGCTGGCCGGTCTCGGCGGCCTCCTTGATAGCGTTAAGCAGCGTGAGCGTCTTGACGTTATCGGCGGGGGTCACGACGGGCTCGACCTCGCGGCGGACGACCTTCACAAAGTGCTTGAGCTGCATCTTGTGCGGCAGCGCCGGGTCCACGGCCGGGATCTCCATCTGCAGCGGCTTGTGCCAGTTAGAGGCGCCGTCGTAGGAGAACTGGTGCAGGCGGGGCAGCGACAGGGCGCCCTTAGTGCCGCCGATAAAGTAGGCGTCGGCGTCGAAGGGGCGGTACTGCGGATCCTCGCGAGCGGTTGCCTCCCAGTTCCAGGGGCTGGCGGTGGCGTCGGAGATGGTCATGCTTGCGAGCGCGCCATCGGCAAAACGGACGTTGACCACGGCGGAGTCCTCGGTCTCAAAACCGCGGGCGGCGCTGGACTGCATACCCTGGACGGCAACGGGCTCGCCCAGCAGGTAGCGGAGCAGGTCGACGTCGTGAACCAGGTTGACCAGGATCGGGCCGGCACCCTTCTTACGGCGCCACTCGACGTCGAAGTACTCGTCATTCTTATAGATCATGTAGTGGAAGCTCGACACGGTGAGCTTGCCCAGCTCGCCGGACTCGATGATCTCCTTGGCCTTGTTGACGAAGGGGTTGTGGCGACGGTGCTGACCTACGAGCACGGGCACGCCGGCGGTCTCGGCCTCGGCGGCGAAGGCCTGGGCATCCTCGAGATCGTTGGAGATCGGCTTTTCGACCAGCGGCACGATGTTGCGCTTCACGGCCTCGCGGGCAACGCCCAGGTGCAGGTCGTTGGGGGTGGCGATAATGACGGCCTCGGGCTTGACCTCGTCCATCATCTGAGCGGGATCGGTGTAAAACGGCACGCCGGCGGCCTCGGCCGTGGCGCGGGCGCCCTCAAAGGCGTCGGCGATGGCGACGAGCTCGGCCTCGGGCTCCTCGGTGACAAAGCGGATGTGGTTGCGGCCCATGGCGCCGGCGCCGATAACGGCAATGCGGACGGGGTTGAGCTCAGACATTTCGACTCCTTAATACTGGTGACCGGTGGAATGCGACAAAGGGGCCGTCCCTTTGTCGCATCGGTAAAACTAGGCAGACTTCTTCTCGCTGTCGGAGACCATCATGTAGACGGTGAGCACGACGGCGATGGCGGCGATCACAATGGCGCCGTAGAAGGACTGCTGGTAGGCGGCGCTGCCGGCCTCGGCGTGATACAGCACGGCGGTGATGGGCTGGCTGATCCAGGTGGAAGCGGCATAGCCCAAAAACATGATGCCGTAGTTGACGCCGATGTTGCTGGTGCCAAAGGCGCCACCGGTGAGCGGCGGGTAGATGACGAGCAGGGCGCCAAAGCTAAAGCCGAGCAGGGCGAGCGCCACAAAGAACATGCTCTGCGTAAAGCTCATCGACATGATGACGAGTGCGACGATGGTGACGACAAGGCTGATGAGCAGCGACTTATAGGCGCCGAGCTTGTCGATGATCTGGCCAAAGGACAGACGGCCGACCAGGTTGGCGCAGGTGTTGACGGAGACGACCACGCCGCCGAGGGCGACGGCCGCGGCGCTCGTGGGGTCGGCGAAGAGCTGGACGGCGGCGATGGAGGCAACCTTGCCCACGAGCAGGGTGCCCGCGGTGGCGGCAAAGGCGAAGGTGACGATGAGGACCCAGAAGCGCGGGGTCTTGACCATCTCGCCCGGGGTGAGGTCGCCGAAGGTGCCGGCATGTGCGCCACCCTTGGGGGCCTCGAAGCCCTCGGGCAGCCAGCCGGCCTCGGGGGCCTTCAGGAACAGGGCGGAGGTGGCGATTGTCACAAAGAAAATGACGCCGAGCGCCTTAAGGGCGCCAAAGATGCCCAGGCTCGGGATGAGCAGCGAGGCGAGCACCGGGGACAGCACGGCGGGACCGGCGGTCGAAGCGGCCAGGGTGATGCCGGAGGCGAGACCCTTCTTGTCGATGAACCACTTTTGGCCGGTGGTGAGCGCGGGGTTGTAGCCCAGGCCGTTGCCGATGGCGGCGACGAGCGAGAACCACAGGTAGAACTGCCACGGCTCGGTGACGGTGCCGGACATGAACCAGCCCAGGCCGTAGCACGCGGCGGCGGCGATCACGACGTTGCGCGGGCCGATCTTATCGGAGATGCGGCCGGCGAAGATGCCCGTCACGGCCATGATGGTCTGAAAGACCGGGAAGGCCCAGGTAAGAGCGCTGGACCACTCGGGGTAGACGGCGAGCAGGTTCTTGCTCACGACGGAATACAGCGCGATGGAGCTGATGAAGAACATGGTGACGCACGCGGCGGAAAGCACGACGGCGCGACCCTTGTTGGAGTTGGTGGAAGCCATTGGACTCTTTCTAATCGATACGGGGGAGGAACAGGCGTGTCTGCGGGTCCTCCCTGTCGGGTTGGTTTACTGGTCAGTCGGCTTGGCGACGCCGGACTCATCGGACCAGAGCTCGACACCCTTGTTCTTAAGGTAGTTGTCGGCATAGGCGCGACGGCCGCCGGGTTTGGCGGTGAGGTCGCCCATCATGTTGGAGAAGCCGCCGTCGACCTTGATGGCGTCGCCGGTGGTAAAGTCCGAGCGCTTGGACGCCAGGAACATGACGGCGTTGGCGATATCGCTGACCTCGCCGATGCGGCGCGTGGCGATCAGGCGGCTGCGGCTCTTTTCGACCTCGGGGTCGGCGTAGAAATTGGCCGACATCGGGGTCTTAACGAAGCAGGGCTCGACGCAGTTGGAGCGGACGCCGTAGGGGCCCCACTCGGCGGCGAGCATCTTGGACATCATGTTGACGCCCGCCTTGGTGGAGCTGTACACGCCCGAGAACGTCTCGGGGGAGTGGCTGGCGACGGTCGAGATGTGCACCAGGCGGCCCTGGCCGGCCTTGATCATCTCTCGACCAAAACGCTGCGAGGTGATGAAGTAGCCGGTGAGGTTGACGTTGAGCACCTGCTCCCAGTCGCTCAGCGGCAGGTCCTCCATGGCGGCGAAGCGCAGGATGCCGGCGGTGTTGACGAGGACGTCGACACGGCCGAAGTCGGCGATGGTGGCGTCGACGGCGGCCTGAACCTCGGCCTCGTCGGTGGCGTTCATCTTGTAGCCCTCGGCGTGGATGCCAAACTCGGCGGCGAGGTCGGCGGCTGCGGCCTTGACCTTTTCCTCGTCCAGATCGAGCAGGACGACGTTGGCGCCGTTGCGGGCGAACTCGCGGCAAATCTCGACGCCCATACCGCCGAGCGCGCCAGTCACGGCGCAGACATCGCCCTCGAGCTTAAGCCAATTGCTCATAGGAACTTCCCTTCTTGTGCCTCCCGGTGGGTCGCTCCCATTAATCGACCCACGTGGTTTTCGCTGGTTATCGTATGCTTTACATTTGCGCAGGTGAATTGCATATTTGTTAGAATGGCGTTAACCAATGGTTTATAGCTCGCAAGACAATGCGCCTTTAATTGAGTGTGTGACCTGCCAAAAAGACCCCCTTCGGCAGTGCATGGGCATACGTCTGGAAACAGGAGATTGACGTGTACGATCGACGACTCGAGGCCATATCGGCCGCCGCTGAGTTGGGAAGCTTCTCGCGGGCGGCGGCAAAATTGCGCGTGTCGACCCCGGCGCTCGTCAAGCAGGTGTCGGGCTTCGAGGCCGAGTTTGGCATCACGTTGTTCGAGCGCTCGCATTCTGGTGTTAAGGTGACGCCGGCAGGTGCTCTGCTGGTGGACGATGCACGTTCGATCATGCGGCAGTCCGAGGACGCGCTACGCCGTGCCCGACGCGCGGCGGGCGATGGCGGGGCCGTGCGTCTGGGCGTGTCGATGATGTGTCCGGGGCGCCAGACGCTGTCGATGTGGACGGGCGTACACGAGCTGGAGCCATCGTTGCGCTTCGAGATCGTGCCGGTGAGCGACCTCTACGACGAACGCGAATCCGTCATGCGCAGCCTTGGTCGCGAGGTGGATGTAGTGCAGTCGAGTTTTTCGACCCCGCGCTGGGGTGATGCCTGCCAAAAGCTCCGCATCGTTAACGTGACGTTTTATATCGACGTGCCACGGACGAGCCCGCTGGCGCGCAAGAAACGCATTACGGTTGCCGACTTAGAGGGCATGCGCCTGCGCGTGCTCCGCCACGGCAACGACGCTATGGACAGCCTGCGTATCGATCTGTTGGCAGACGGCGGCGTGGACGTGATCGATGTGGACAGCTTCGACTTTGCGCTCTTTAACGAGGCGGAGGAAAAGGGCGACGCGGTACTCACCTGCGGAGCGTGGTCGGGGGTGCACCCAGCCTTTGTGGGCGTGCCGTTCCTGTGCGGCCGCGAGGTGCCGGTCTTTCTGCACTACCCGCTCGAGCCCACCCTCCAAGTCCAAAAATTCGTCAACGCCATGGCCCAACTCCTCAAATAGCTATCGTGTCGATGATTCTTTAATTCCCGTCCTAGAAAAATCATCTGGTAGAGTTGACCTCACGTGAATTCCAGCACGTTGCGTACTACCTGTGCTTTTGTCATTTGGGGAGTGAACTTGTGAATACTTCTGTCGCCAAGAAAGCCAGCCGGGCGGTGCGCCTGCTCATGATGGTGCTCACGGCAGTTCTCATCTTCTTCTTCATCAATGTTATGCTGCTCGTCTCCGATATCCAGGGCACGGCGCGCGTGGTCAATTACGCCGGTCTGGTGCGCGGTACCACGCAGCGAATCGTTAAGCTCGAGGATGCGGGCCAGCCTCAAGATGACCTGCTCAAAGCCGTGGATTCATACATCAACGGTTTGCGTTACGGAAGTGACGACCTCAACCTCGTCCGTCTCGACGACGATGAGTATCAGGCAAAAATGACCGAGCTTGCAAATTTTTTTGATGAGCTTTGCGCCGAGATCATCCGCGTGCGCGAAGTCGGCTATGAGAACACCGACATCATCCCTATGAGCGAGGAGTTCTTTGGCATTTGCGACGATGCTACGCGACTCGCAGAGGACTACTCTCAGGAGAAGGCGTCGGCGCTCAACTATCTCGAGGGCTTGGTGATCATCGACATCATGGGCTTGGTGGCGACCTTTGCGGTCGAACTTGTTCGCGCGGTGCGAACTGCCGCGCTCAATCGCGAACTGCAGAGCAAAGTCTATCTCGACGAAGCCACGGGACTGCCCAACAAGAACAAGTGCGAGGAGGTCTTGGGGCAGGAGCAGCCTGTCTCCGCGGAGGCGCCCGTTGCGATGTGCGTCTTCGACCTTAACAATCTGCATACGGTCAATAACAACTTCGGCCACGAGAAAGGCGACGAATACATCCGTTCTTTTGCCCAGCAGCTGGGGCTCGTGGCGTCCGAGACCTGCTTTGTGGGCCGCGACGGCGGCGATGAGTTTATCGCGGTGCTGCGGGATACCGATCGAGCTGCCGTGGAGTCCTGTCTCGCTCAGGTTCGTGCGAACGTGAACGAGTATTCCGAGGTTCACCCCGACATGCCTATCAGCTATGCGGTGGGCTACGCGCTTTCCAGTGATTTTGATGAACCGCCTACCATGCGTGAACTCTTTTCCCAGGCCGACAAAAACATGTACATCGACAAGAACCGCGTAAAGACAGCCGAGGCAGCCGGGCCGCAACACGAGGAACGGTAAGCCTGTAACAGAAGGTATAGAAAAGCCTCCGCAGCTCGTGTGTGCTGCGGAGGCTTTATTCGTTGCGAAGCATTGTGTTTGGGTCGTTGAGATGAGTCGATTTGCCCCGAAAGAGGAGGGCATTGACCTTAGGGTCATGCCCGACGAATGAGCGGCAAATCGGCCATCTCGGCGAGCCGAACTACTCCAGCTCAAACGCTCCGGTATAGAGCTGGTAGTAATACCCGCGCTTGGCGATCAGCTCGTCGTGGTTACCGCGCTCGATAATGCGGCCATGGTCCAGACAGATGATCGCGTCGGAGTTGCGCACGGTGGACAGGCGGTGCGCGATGACAAACGTCGTGCGACCCTCCATGAGCTTGTCCATGCCCGCTTGCACGATGGCCTCGGTGCGGGTGTCGATGGAGCTCGTGGCCTCGTCCAGAATCATCGCCGGCGGATCGGCGACGGCAGCGCGTGCGATCGAAATCAGCTGGCGCTGGCCCTGCGACAGCTGCGCGCCGTTGCCGGTGAGCATCGTGTCGTAGCCGTCGGGCAGGCGGGTGATAAAGTCGTCCGCGCCCGCGAGCTTGGCCGCCGCGATGCACTCCTCGTCGGTGGCGTCCAGGTTGCCGTAGCGGATGTTATCCATCACGGTGCCGGTGAACAGGTTCACGTCCTGCAGTACCACGCCCAGCGAGCGGCGCAGATCGGCCTTGCGGATCTTGTTGACGTTGATGCCGTCGTAGCGAATCTTGCCGTCGGCGATGTCATAGAAGCGGTTGATGAGGTTGGTGATGGTCGTCTTACCGGCACCGGTGGCGCCGACAAACGCGACCTTCTGGCCCGGCTTGGCAAACACGGACACGCCGTGCAGCACCTCGTGGTCGGGCGTGTAGCCAAAGTCGACGTTGTCCATGACCAGGTCGCCGCGCAGCGGTACGTACTCGATCTCGCCGGTTGCGCGGTGCGGATGTTTCCACGCCCACATGCCGGTGTGGTGGTCGGCCTCCTCGAGCTGCCAGGTATCGGGGTTCACCTGCGCGTTGACGAGCGTCACATAGCCTTCGTCGGCTTCGGGCTCCTCGTCGATGAGCTCAAAGATGCGGTCGGCGCCGGCGAGGCCCATGACCACGGCGTTGATCTGCTGCGAGATCTGACCGATCTGTCCGCAGAACTGCTTGGTCATGTTGAGGAACGGCACTACGACGGCGATGGACAGCGTCATGCCCGAGATGCTCAGGTTGGGCACGCCCAGCGCCAGGAAAATGCCGCCTGCCAGTGCGACCAGCACGTAGAGCAGGTTGCCCAGGTTCATAAGGATAGGCATGAGGATGTTGGCGTACATGTTGGCCTTTTGCGAGACCTCGAAGAGCTTTTCGTTGCGCTCGTCAAAATCGGCCTCGGCGGCAGACTCGTGGCAGAATGCCTTGACGACCTTCTGGCCGTTCATGACTTCCTCGATATGGCCCTCGACCACGCCGAGCTCGGACTGCTGCGCAATAAAGAAACGCGCGGAGTTGGAGCCGAGCAGCTTGGTCATAAAGGTCATAAAGACGACGCCGGCCACAATGACCAGGCACATCCACACGCTGTAGTACAGCATGATAAAGAATACCGTGACGATGACGATGGTCGTCATGAGCAGGTTGGGCAGCGACTGGCTGATCATCTGGCGCAGCGTGTCGATGTCGTTGGTGTAGTGGCTCATGATGTCGCCGCGCTGGTGCGTGTCGAAGTAGCGAATCGGCAGGTCCTGCATGCGGTTGAACATCTTCTCGCGCAGCTTCTCGAGCGAGCCCTGCGTGACGATGGCCATGGCGCGGTTCCAGAAGAGCGAAGACAGGATGCCGACGCCGTAGATGCAGGCGAGGGTAGTCACGAGCTGTGCGATCTTGGGCTGTGCGGCTTCCCAATCGCCCGACTGCCACGATTCGCTAATAATCTGCAGGGCGCTCTGAAGGAAGGTCGCGCCGATGGAGTTGATGATGGCGCAGAGCACCACGCCGACGACGACGAGGGGCAAAAGCACGGGGTAGAAGCCAAAGAGCGTCTTGATGAGGCGCGACATGGTGCCGCCCTTGCGGTTGAGCGCGCGCTCGGCGGTCGTTGCCTTACTCATGTGCCTCGCCTCCTTCCTGGGTCTGAGCCTGCGTTGCGGATGCCTCGGTGTCGGCCTCGACGGCCCCTTCGCCCTCGGCAGACATCTTGTTTTGCGAGGTAAAGGTCTCGCGGTAGATCTCGCTCGTCTTAAGCAGCTCGTCATGGTTGCCGATCTGCGCGATGCGGCCGCCCTCCATGACGATGATGCGGTCTGCATCCTGTACGGAGCTAATGCGCTGGGCGATGATGAGCTTGGTCGTGTTGGGCAGATAGCTTGCCAACCCTGCGCGAATCTTGGCGTCGGTCTTGGTGTCGACGGCGCTAGTGGAGTCGTCCAGGATCAAGATCTTGGGGCGACGCAGCAGGGCACGCGCAATGCACAGGCGCTGCTTCTGACCGCCGGAAACATTGGAGCCGCCCTGCTCGATCCAGGTGTCGTAACCCTTGGGGAAGCCGTCGACAAACTCATCGGCGCAGGCCAGATGTGCCGCCTCGCGGACTTCCTCGTCGGTGGCGTTCGGGTCGCCCCAGCGCAGGTTCTCGGCGATGGTGCCGCTAAACAGCACGTTTTTCTGTAGCACCATGGCGACCTGGTGGCGCAGTGCGTCCAGGTCGTAGTCGCGCACGTCCATGCCGCCCACGCGCACGGTGCCTTCGGTGGCGTCGTACAGGCGGGCGATGAGGTTTACAAGCGTGGACTTGGCCGAGCCAGTGCCGCCGATGATGCCGATGGTCTCGCCGCTCTTAATGTGCAGGTCGATATCGTCGAGCGCCTGGCGCTTCGCATGCGCGGAATACTTAAAGCTCACGTGGTCAAAGTCGATGGAACCGTCGACAACCTCGAGCACGGGCTCGGCGGGATTGGCGATCGTGGGCTCGGCGGCCAACACCTCGGTAATGCGGTGCGCCGATTCGTCGGCCATGGTCACCATGACAAAGATCATCGACAGCTGCATCAGGCTCATAAGGATCTGGAAACCATAGGTAAAGATCGAGGAGAGCTGGCCCACATCGAACAGCGTGCCCTGGCTCGTGATGATGAGCTTGGAGCCCAGGTAGATGATGACGACAAACGCGCCGTTGACGCAGATGTTCATCATGGGGTTGTTAAAGGCCAGCAGTTTCTCGGCGCGGGTGAAGTCCATCTGGACGTCGCGCGCGGCGGTCGCGAACTTCTCCTTCTCAAAGTCTTCGCGCACATAGCTCTTGACCACGCGCATGCCGGTGACGTTTTCCTCGACGGACTCGTTAAGGGCGTCGTACTTGTGGAACACGCGCGAGAAGATGGGGCGCACCTTAAAGATGATAAAGAACAGTCCAAAGCCCAGTAGCGGAATGATGACCAGGTAGACCATGGCGACGCTGCCGCCCATGATAAACGCCATGGTAAAGGCGAAGATCAATACCAGCGGCGCGCGCACGGCGATACGGATAATCATCATAAAGGCCTGCTGCACGTTGTTGATGTCGGTGGTCAGGCGCGTGACGAGCGAGGAGCTCGAGAACTCATCGATGTTGGCAAAGCTGAACGTCTGGATCTTGTAGAACAGGTCGTGACGCAGGTTCTTGGCGAAGCCGCAGCTCGCATGGCTGCAGGTAACGCCGGCGGCGGCGCCAAAAGCAAGCGACGTCAGCGCGATGAGCACCAAAAAGCCTGCGGTGGGAAGCATCTCGGCTACGGTGGCGCCGTCTTTGATGGCGTCGATCAGGTTGGCGGTGATAAATGGAATCAGCATCTCGCAGAGCACCTCGCCAAGCACGAGCAGCGGCGTGGCAACGGTGACTTTCATATAGTCGCGGATGCTTCCCATGAGGGTTTTAATCATCCAGTTCCTCCCAGGTTACACGGATTTTATCGAGCATTTCGGCGAGGTCCTCGCGCTCGTCGTGCGTAAGGGCGCTAAAGGCCTGTTCCCTAAAGCGAATGCGGGCTGCCTGGTCGATGCGGGCGTTTTCCCGGCCGGTTTCGGTCAGGCGAATGGTGAGTTGCCGTCGATCCTTGGGGTTACGGCTGCGCTCGATGAGGCCGTTGACCTCGAGCTTGGACAGGATCTCGGAAAGCGACCCCGGCTTGAGGTCAAAGTGCATGCCGAGTTCCTGCTGCGACATCTCGCCGCCGGGCTGCTTGGCCAGCAGGCAGATGATGGGCGCCTTGCCGGACACGCCTCCGCCATGAAAATGCATGTAATGGCCGCAAAAACCCAGGCCGCTCAGGATGCGCTTGGCGAGTTTGTCTTCGGCGCTGACCGCTTCGGGTATGTCTACCGGTTGCGACGGGTCACCGCCGGGCTCGTGCGAACAAAGGTTAAGAGGTTCATCGCACATGAATTAGTGTTGCTCCTTTCTTTAGTTAGGTAGTGGAATTGTTTTGTGCCTAACCAATTTAGGAGCGTGAGAAATCAATGTCAAGGTACCAAACTTATTAAGTTACGGCGTTTTGCCAAACGCCGTAACCGCTCGACGCTGCAAACGCTCCTAAGCGGCAATCTGGCGTTCAATCGTCGGGCATGGCCACAAGGCCTATGCCCTCCTCTTTCACGTCACCTTGCTCGCTTAGGAACGCTTTCGCTGTCCGTCCTCAACCTGCGATAGTCGTTGGGGACGTTCTTAAATGACTAGTCAAACAAGAACGTCCCCAATGACTAACTTCCTCCTTCCCGTAACCTTTCCGCAACAATGTGGCCTCCGCGGCGCCAGCGCCCGTTCACAACGTCCCCTGCGCTACACTTAGTTGCACTGTGGCGCCGTTGCGCCGCGCCCGATCCAAGGGGGACACTCATGAAGAATACTCAGCTGCTGCTGATCAACGATATGTGCGGCTACGGCAAGGTCGCGCTTTCCGCCATGCTGCCGGTGCTGTCGCACATGGGCTACCGTATCCATAACCTGCCGACGGCGCTCGTTTCCGACACGCTTAACTACCCCAAGTTCTACATCCACGACACCACCGAGTACGTGCGCCAAAGCCTTGCTATCTGGGAGGAGCTCGGCTTTGAGTTCGACGCCATCTCGACCGGCTTTATCGTGACCGAGGAAGAGACACGCATCATCTCGGACTTTTGCCACCGCCGTGCGCAAAAAGGCACCAAGGTATTCGTCGACCCCATCATGGGCGATAACGGCAAGCTCTATGCCGGCGTGCCCGAGTCGACCATCGGACTCATGCGCAGCCTGGTCGAGTGCGCCGACTACGCGGTGCCCAACTATACCGAGGCGTGCCTGCTCACCGATACGCCTATCGCCGAAGAGATTACGGCCGATGAGGCCCGCGCGCTCGTGGACGCTATGCTCGCGTTGGGCACCAAGTCGGTTGTCATTACGAGTGCAAAGGTCGATGGGGCGAGTGCCGTCGTCGGTTACGATCATGTGGCGGGGGAGTACTTTGAGATTCCGTTTGAGCTGATCCCGGTGTACTTCCCGGGCACGGGCGATACGTTCTCGGCCGTGTTGATGGGTCGCGTGATGAGCGGTTGGAGTCTGCAGCGCGCGACGGCCGATGCCATGCGTGTGGTGGCTGAGCTTATCGAGCGCAATGCCGACCAAGAGGACAAATCGGCCGGCCTTCCCATCGAGGCCTGCCTGGATGTGATCGACCATGAGTAATGCTGGCGAGGGCGGCATCAAGCCTGCGGGCGATAACAAGCCGCTCGGCGCGCCGCGTGGCAAGCGTCCGCGTATCCGCGTGAGCTGCGTGGACCAGCTGGGTGCGTGCCGCTGCCACCATGGTCACAAGCCGGGCGACGTTTTTGACTTCGACCGAGACCGCGGCAAGATGTGCGCCATGGCCTGCCATGTGGGCTTTCCCTATATCGATATCCTGCGCTATGGCGGAACCGTGCCTGGCAACGAGCCCGGTACGGCAAAGTTCTGCTGCCCCGAAGTCGATACGCTGAACGTCTGGCTTGCCGAGATCGTCGACGAGTAGTTGAGCGCAATGTGACAAAGGGACAGTTCTTTTGTCACATTCGCCGGTGGTGCCCCTTCTACTATGTTTGTAATCTCAAATCTCTGCATTTCATCCGATTTTAGGTTCTAAAAATTCTGCGTTTCATCGATAATCAAGCGTATAAAACTTTGCATTTCATTTGATGACACCGAGGGGAGAGGCTATGCTGCGCAGGAAAATAGCGGCAGAGCTGGAGCGTTGGCTGAAGTCTTCCGAGCAAAAGGCCTTGTTCATTACGGGTTCTCGCCAGATTGGCAAAAGCTATTCGATTCGCGCATTTGGCAAAGCCAACCATGCAACCTACATCGAGCTTAACCTCATGGAAAATCGCCAGGCAAAAGATGCTCTTCTCGAGGCGCGGGATGCCGATGATTTCATCAGCAGGGTGACGCTTCTTTCGGGAAAGTCGATTGCACCAGGCAAAACGCTCGTGTTTATCGATGAGGTCCAAGAGGCCCCCGACATCATGACGATGGCAAAGTTCCTTGTTGAGGACGGGAGGTGCCGTTGGGCGTTTTCGGGGTCAATGCTCGGGACTCAGTTCAAGGGCGTCAGGTCCTATCCCGTGGGGTATGTCCACGAGCTTAGGATGTTCCCGCTCGATTTTGAGGAGTTTTGCTGGGCAATCGGGGTGAGCGAGGGGGCTCGCCAAACGATACGTGACGCGTGTATCAGCGAGAGACCCATTCCTGATTACATTCATGACGCGATGATGGCAAACTTCAGGACCTATACCGTTGTCGGCGGAATGCCGGAGGTCGTGCAGCGTTTCCTTGACACGCAGGGCGACCTTGCCTCTGTTCGTCGGCTACAGTCAGAGCTCAACGAACAGTACCGGCGGGATATCTCCAAGTATGCAAACGGGCGAGCCCTGCAGGTGCAGAGCATCTACGATCAGCTCCCTATTATGCTCGAGGGCGAAAACAAGCGCTTCGTGCTCAATTCCATTGACCCCAAGGCTTACTACGAGAAGTATCAGCGAGATTTTGTATGGCTTGTCGATGCCGGCGTTGCTCTCAAAGCCGATATCGTAACCGAGCCAAAATCGCCCCTGCTCAAGACGGCGCGGCCATCGCAGTTCAAGCTATATCAATCGGATACGGGCATGTTGATGGCGCGCTACCCCGTTGGAGTCGCCCAAGCGGCGTATCTTGATAGCAAGGAGCCCAATCTGGGCGGCATTTACGAAAACGTGGTGGCCCAGCAGCTGGCTGCCCAAAATCGCCAGCTTTACTACTATCAGACAAAAAAGCGCGGTGAAGTGGACTTTGTGGTCGATGGACCGGATGGGACGGCTGTTCCGATCGAGGTTAAATCGGGCTCCTATTACCACGCGCACGCTGCGCTCGGTCATGTGCTTGATACGGCTGAATATGGCGTAAGGCTCGGGATTGTTTTCTCGAGAGGCAACGTTGAGCGCAACGGAGCGGTTCTCTATTTGCCTCTATATGCGACCTGGGCCCTTTCGGATGTTTTGGGCGACTCCTGTGCCAAGGGGATTAAGCTGGAGGTCAAGCCGGTCTAGGGCCAGTCCCTTTGTCACATTCATGAGTGTGGATTTTCTCCCGTATAGAGCGCACTTGAACGCTCAAAGTGGGAGAAAAACTACGCTCGATTTATGCCGTGGGCGCGGTTCGTGCGCCCACGAACCTACAGCTGCTCGAGCATAGCGGTGCAACCGGCGAGCACATCGCGGTAGGTGGCATCGAAATTGCCGGTGTACCAGGGGTCGGCCACGTCGCCGGGACACTCGGTCCAATCGAGCAAGCGCGTAATCTTTCCGTCGGGGCCTGCGTCGCCAAAGATGCGACGCAGGCCCCGCGCGTTCTCAGCATCCATATAGACAATGTGATCCCAGTCGCCATACTCCGCGCGACGCACCTGGCGGGCACGGTGCGCAACGACGGGAATCCCGACTTCGCGCAGCTTGGCGACCGTGCCATGATGCGGCGGGTTGCCGATCTCCTCAGTTGAGGTCGCAGCGGAGTCAATGACAAACTCGCCCGCGCGCCCGGCGCGCCGCACCAGCTCGGTAAACACGGACTCAGCCATCGTCGAGCGACAGATATTTCCATAGCAGATAAAAAGAATGCGTTGCATGAGCGGCTTCCTTTCTAGGCGGTCGCGCAGGGCTTACAGACTGCTCTTGAGGCAGTTTGCTCCAATAAAGCCCGCTGCGTACAAGGGGAGGTGGCGCAGCTCGCGCCCGTCATCGGTTTCGCTGCGGGAAAAATTGTTCTCGGACAAAATGTAGGCATATGGCGATCGGGCTTTGTCCATAAACGACCCGAGGGTTCTCGCGCGCACGTTACGTGCGGACTTTACTTCGACGGGCACAATTTCCATACGGTCGGTCTGAAGTAAAAAATAGAGCTCGCCGGTCGTCTTCCAAGACGACGGCGGCACCCAGTAATACGTCTGCAAGCTATTGCCCGAAAATGCTTGCATGACCGAGTTTTCCGCCAGGGCGCCTCGGAAGTCGGAAGATAGCGCTATGGCGGAATCCTCTTTGAGGTCGAGCCAGAGCCGCGGGTTGATGCCGAGTTTGTAGAACATGAGGCCGGTATCGAGAAGATAGACCTTAAAGAAACTTCCATCTTCGTCGTCGAAGGGAACGAGGGGAGGCTCGATGCCTTCGGTCAGGTTGTTGACCGATATGATGCCGGCGCCTTCGAGCCAGTCGAGCGGCTCGATAAGCTTGGCGCGACGGCCTCCGCGTTCGACCTCGGAGTACTTGAATTTTTTTGTGGACGATCTCAGCAGCTGGGACGGAATGGAGCGCCAGACCTTGCGCGCCGCCACGCCGCTGATCCCGTTTTCGGGGTCGGTCATATCGGCGGTATAGGTCTCGTCGATTTCGCGCTGCTCGACGCGCGCATCCTCGATGGATAACGTCTTGCGATATGCGTTGACGGCGGCGGGCATGCCGCCCACGATCTGGTATCGATGAAACAGGCTGAGCGCGGCTTGGTGCGCGGCGTAGGTCTCGAGCGTGCCGGCGTGGGTACGAATGGCATTGGCCATCTGCTCCTCGTCGAGCGCCCAGAGAAACTCCTCGAACGACATAGGATGCATGGTCTCTTGACGAACGCCGCTGGGAAAAGGCAACTTGCGCTTGCGCGTGGCGACGCCGAGCTGACTGCCGGTCGCGCATATGCGCCAGCCCGAACCCGAAAAAAAGCGAAGCGAGTTGAGCGCCCGTTCGCAGAGCTGCACCTCGTCAAACAGGATGAAGGCGGTTTCTTTGCGAATGGGGGTGCGTTTATAGTCTGAGATTCGCGCCACGATGGCGTTAACGTCGTCGGTGGGACAGTCGAACAGCGGAGCGATCAGCTCAAGATCGGTCTGAAAGTCGAGTTTGACAAACGCATCGCCGGCGATTCGTCTGCCGATTTCCTCGGCAACGTACGTTTTGCCTACGCGTCGCGCACCACGGATGAGGAGGGGGCGCGACGCGTCCTTTGTCGCCCATGATTCGATAACGGATTCGATTGATCTGCGCATGGGGCCGCCTTTCCAATTTCGTGTACTTCAGATACATAGTTTAGTACGATTTCATGTACTTGGAATACACGAAATAGTAGAAAAGTGTGTATCTGAAGTACACGAAATTGCACTGCTGGAGCTTGCAGGCGGATAAACACTACTCGTATGGGACGGTTTTCACCGGTTGCTCGCCACCTTGGGCTATGTTCGCCCCTATGCCTGCATCCGGGGCTGTGCAGATTGACGACGGCGCTCCCAGCGAGCTAACTTAATCGTCACCAGCGTGAGCGCCCAGGCCACAAGCGAGAACGCGGCGCCCACTGCACCCACGTACGCAATGCCAATGCTGCTTACCACGGCGCCGCCCACTGCGGTGCCAAACGAGATGCCGACGTTAAACGCCATGGGCTCAACCGAACTTGCGAGTACCATCGACTTGGGATGGCGGCTGCGTGCCACGTCCATAAAGTGCGTGATGCATGAGACCGAGAACAGGTACATGAGCATCGCCAGGCTAAAGACAAAGACCAGCGCGAGCGGCATGGCGGCGCCCACGGCAAACAGCCCGAGCAGTGCCGCCGCCTGCAGCACAAACGTAACCAGCAGCGCCTTCATGCCAAAACGCGCATCGATCCATCCGCCCAGGATGTTCGAGATCAGGCAGAACACGCCATAGGCCATAAGTGTGGTGCTCGCCTGAACGGTATCCATGCCCAGCATCTGCTCCAGATAAGGCGTCACGTAGCCGTAGAATACGTAGACCGAGCCCACGCCAAACAAGAAGATGAGCATGCCGGTGATGATACTCGGCTCGCGTAGTAGCCCCGCCTGCTCGCGGAAGGTGGCGGGCTCATCGGTCTGCCCGGCGCGAGGCATAAACGCCACGAGCGCGCTACAGATCAAAACGGCAAAGGTCAGCGTGCCGTACATGGCCACGTGCCAATCGAGTGTGTCGGCCACAAACTTGCCAATCGAGGTCACAAAGACCATCGCCACGGAAAACGCGCCGTACACGACCGAGATGGCAAGTGAGGTTTGCTGCGGGGATAGCAGCTCAGGGATGTACGTCACGCCCACGGCGAGCAGCGCACCCGAGACAGAGCCCAGGACAATGCGTGAGATAAACAGCACCTGGAAGTTGGGAGCCAACGCCATGACCAGGTTGCCGAGCACAAAGACGACGCTATAGCACACGAGCAGCTGGTAGCGGCGAAAACGCCCCGTGCTGAGCGCAAGCACCGGCGTGGCGATAGCGTAGACGAGCGCAAACACGCTGATGAGCTGGCCCGCAGTGGCAAGTGATATGCCGAGTTCCGTTGCCAAGTCGCTTTCGATGCCGATGACCACGAACTCGGAGCAGCCGAGCGAGAATCCCAACAGCACGAGCAGCGCCAGGCAGAGCTTGGTGCGCGCGGGGGAGAGCGCGGCGGCGGTTGGCTTACTTTTAGGCGTGGTTGCGGCGGTCAAGGTTGTCACTCCAATGTCGCATGAATAAGCGGGATTCAATCCCTGCAACTCTAACAGAATGTGACAAAGGGGCAGTCCCTTTGTCACATGGAGGGCTTGCCTGTATAGTCGCAATACAGGCGAAGATGGTCTCAGGTACATCGCGGGCGGCAGGAGATCCCATGGGTATGCACACGACAAAGGTTGCAGTGGGCGAGGGCAAGTTTGCGCTCGAGGCCCAGCTGACGGTGACGCCGCGAGGCATGGCGGTGTACGCCTGCTCGCCGGAGTTTGCGCACCTGGGCGCCACGGCGCAGGCCATTCCGCGCCCCGAGCCCGGCCGTACGGCAACGGTGAGCATCCTGGCCGTTCCGTGCCATCGAGACGAGATCCCGGCGCACGATATCGCGGCGGCGCTGGCCACGCGCTTTGGCGTGCCGGTAGTTGCAAGCGCGGGTTTTCATGTTGAACAAGCGAGCGGTGACGACCTGCAGCGCGTGCTCGACACCACCAAGGAGCTCATCGCCGCGCTCGAGGAAGCCGCAGCTCGCATTCTGCGCGCCGGCTGGGATGAGGGCGGTGCGGGCGCCGAGGTCGTGGCGGTCGATGCTGCGACCGGCGAGGCGCTTGGCCCCGTCGACCGCATCGAGGCCCATGCTGGTGAGGGCATCCTGCATCAGGCATTTCTGACGCTTTTGGTCGAGGGCCGGGGCGAAGACGCGCGCCTGCTGCTCTGTCGCCGCAGTCCGCTCAAGCGCCTGTGGGGCGGGGTGCTGGCCGATAGCTGCGCCGGCCATCCGCTCCCCGGGGAAGACGTCGCGGCCGCCACGGCGCGCCGCATCAACGAAGAGCTCGGCATTACGCGCGAGCCCGATCAGCTCAAGCACCTCGGACACGTGGTGTACCGCGAGGACCACGGCGACGGTCGCTGCGAGTGCGAATGGTGCGAGGTCTACCTTGCCCATGTTGAGCCGGGCGAGCTGCATATCAACCAAGAGGAGATCTCGGAAGTGCGTCGCGTGGCTCCGTCCGAGCTCAAAGGCTACCTGCAGGGTCACCCCGAGCAGCTGGCCCCCTGGCTCCGCGAGGCCCTCGGCGACCCATTCATCCGCACGGCCCTCGCTATGTAAAAAAGACAGTCCCTTTGCCACATCCAAACCGTCACAACATTCGGCGAAAATCTCGAAAACGAGGAAAAGCGTCGAATGTTGTGACGGTTTTTGTCTAGGGAATCGCTTCTCATCCAAAAAATCCGCTTGACTGTATTGCCGCAACACAGCGCAACGTAAGGGGTGTCCGATAACGGGCGCCCCTTTTTAAGCGGCAACATGGCTGCGAATTCGGAGCGCCCCCAACAAGAAAGGTGGGGAGATGGAAGCGGAAAAGAAGGCGTTTAAGATCACCAAGCGCGAAATTGGCTTTGTGCTGGGTATCGTTGTCTTTTTGCTGGTGAAGTTTCTTCCTTTGGCGGAGCTGAGCTCGACGGTCGAGCTCACGGTCGGCGGTCAGACCTGTCTGGCACTGACGCTCGCCACGGTGGTGTTCTGGGCATGCGGCGTGGCACAGCCGGGCTTTGTGGGCCTGCTCTACTGCGCACTGCTCGTCCTGTTCAAGGTGTGCGTGGACGACACGGGCGCCGCGAGCATCTCGGCGACGGTCGCCTCCACGTTTAGCTCGTGGACCAAGGCCACCATGTGGCTCGTCATCGGCGCCTACCTCATCGCCAGCGCGGTCAAGGAGTCGGGCCTGGGCGAGCGCATCGCCTACGCGTTCATGCTCAAGTTCGTGCGCGACGCCAAGTCGCTCATCATCTCGATCTTCGCGCTCACCTTTGTGCTGTCGCTGCTGATCCCGCATCCGTTCCCCCGCGTCTTCCTCATCCTCGCCGTCGTCTCGGTCATCGCCGAGTCCGCCGGCTACGGTGACGACGACAAGGGCAAGCTCGGCTTCCTCGTGTTTGCCGCTGCCGCCCCGGGTTCCATGTTCTTCCTGACGGGCGACTCCACGCTTAACCCGCTCGTTGCGCAGTACAGTGCCGAGGCCGGCGGCATGAGCCCGTCCTTCGTCGACTGGTTCCTGTACATGAGCGTGCCTATGCTGGTTGCGCTGCTGTGCACCCTGTTCCTGGGCCTTTTCCTCTTTAAGCCCAGCAAGGAGCTCGTCTACGATCGCGAGCAGATCGTGGCCAAGCAGGCCGCGCTCGGCAAGCTCTCCGTCAAGGAGATCCGCACCATCGTGTGGCTTGTCATCGCCATCGCGCTGTGGCTCACCGTCTCGGGCGACTATATCGGCTGGGTCACCCTGGCCATTGGCGTTGCTCTCGCCATGCCCATCATCGGCGAAGTCCTCACTCCCGCCAGCTGGAACGCTGTCGACATCAAGTCCCTCATGTTCCTGACGGCCGCCATGGCCGTGGGCTCCGTGGGCGGTGCCACCGGCATGAACGCCTGGATCGCCGACGTCGTGCTCCCCAGCTCCGTGCCTGAGAACATCTTCCTGTTCGCCCTGCTCGTCGCCGCGCTTTCCATGATCATCCACATGTTCATGGGCTCGGTCATGGCCGTGCTCGGCGTGTGCGTGCCGGCATTTATCAGCTTTGCCGCCGGCTCCAGCGTGAGCCCACTCGCCGTGGCGCTCATCGTCTTCACGTCCATCAACATCCACTACATCCTGCCGTTCCATAACCTGCCGATCCTTATCGGCGAAGGCAAGGACGCCGGCGGCTACACCTCCAAAGAGGCTATGCGCATGGGCATCCCCCTCACCGCGGTCGTCTTTGTCGTCGTGCTGGTCGAGGCCGCCTGGTTCCACCTCTTTGGCCTGATGTAAGCGGTCGAGCGCCCCGGCTGTAAGCAGCCAAGCGCTTGAACTTCGAGTGGTCGAGCGCTCCATTTGTGAGCGCCGCGGCCCCATTACGTTACCCCGTCCGGCGGCACCCCGTCGCCGGACACTCTCCCGAAAGGAGTACGCCATGTCCACTACCGATGCTTCCCAGATCCACGACCTGCGTTCCGCGCTCGACTTTTTGCGTGAGATGCCGGGCCAGCTGCTCGAGACCGACACCCAGGTCGATCCCGATGCCGAGGTCTCGGGCGTCTACCGTCACGTCGGTGCTGGCGGCACCGTCATGCGCCCGACCAAAGAGGGTCCGGCGATGGTCTTCAACAACGTCAAGGGCTTTGACGACGCCAAGGTCTGCATCGGTATGCTTGCCAGCCGCAAGCGCGTTGCCGCCCTGCTCGACCTGGACGAGGAGCACCTGGGCCTCGAGATCGGCAAGCGCTTCGAGAACCTGATCGCCCCCGAGCAGATCGCCGAGGGCAAGCACGTCGACTGCCAGGAGGTCGTGTACAAGGCGACCGACGAGGGCTTTGACCTGCGCAAGATCGTTCCCGCTCCCACCAACACGCCCGTTGACGGCGGCCCCTACATCACCATGGGCCTCGCCTATGGCACGAGCCCCGATGGCACCCAGTCCGACGTAACCATCCACCGCTTCTCCTGCGTCGATAAGGACAAGCTCGCCATGTGGATCACCCCGGGCAGCCGTCACCTGGGTGCGTTCTTTGACGAGTACTGCCAGCGCGGCGAGGATATGCCCATCTCCATCTCCATCGGCCTGGACCCCGCCGTGTACATGTGCTGCGGCTTCGAGGCTCCCACCACGCCGCTCGGCTTCAACGAGCTGCAGATCGCCGGCGCCCTGCGCGGCCGCGCCGTCGAGCTTGCCGACTGCGTCACCGTTCCGCAGAAGTGCATTGCCAATGCCGAGTACGTGCTCGAGGGCTACCTCATGCACGACGAGACCATCAACGAGGATGTCAACGGCCACGGCTACGCCATGCCCGAGTTCCCCGGCTACACCGGTGGCGCCAAGGTCTGCCCGGTGATCAAGATCACCGCCGTCACCACGCGCGTCAACCCCATTATGGAGAGCTGCATCGGCCCTTCGCACGAGCACGTGTCCATGGCCGGTATCCCCACCGAGGCCTCCATCTACAAGATGGTCGAGACCGCTATCCCGGGCCGCCTGCTCAACGTTCACGCCGCTCCCTGCGGTGGCGGCAAGTTCGTTGCCATCATGCAGTTCAAGAAGTCGAGCAAAAATGACGAGGGCCGTCAGCGCAACGCCGCCATGCTCGCCTTCTCGGCGTTCTCCGAGCTCAAGCACGTCATCCTTGTCGACGAGGATGTCGACATCTTCGATATGAGCGACGTGATGTGGGCCATGACCACGCGCTTCCAGGCCGACGTGGACCTCATCACCATCCCCGGTTGCCACTGCCACGTGCTCGATCCGTCCAACGACCCCGCGTTCGATCCTTCGATCCGCGAGCACGGTATCGCCTGCAAGGCCATCTTCGACTGCACGGTTCCGTTTAACCTCAAGAAGAACTTCATCCGCTCGCAGTTCATGGAGATCGACAAGGACAAGTGGGCCGCCGAGCTCGCCTTCTAGTAAGTAGCCCTACCAAGTAGTTAAGGAGTTGTCATGCCTGAGTCTTCTGTTCGTCCCCGTCGCATTGTCGTTGGCGTGTCTGGCGCCAGCGGTGCGGCACTGGGCCTTGAATGCCTCAAATGCCTGCGCCAGGCCGGCGCTGAGTCGGCGCTTGTCGTCACGCGCGGGGGAGAGATCACCATCGAGCAGGAGCTCGGCATGACGCTCGACGAGTTTGCGTGCTATGCCGATGTGGTCTACGACAACAAGAACATTGGCGCTGCCATCGCAAGCGGCACCTATCCGGTCGACGGCATGATCGTGGCTCCCTGCTCCATGAAGACGCTCGCCGGCATCGCGAGCGGCTACAGCGAAAACCTGTTGCTGCGTGCGGCCGATGTGCAGATGAAAGAGCAGCGCCGCCTGGTGCTTATGGTGCGCGAGACGCCCTTCAGTGCGATCCATGTCGACAACATGGCACGCCTGGCGCGCGTGCCGGGTGTCATGCTCATGCCGCCCATGCTCACGTTTTACAACGGCCCCGCCACGCTCGATGAGGCGGTGCATCACATCGCCGCCAAGGCACTCGAGGCCGTCGGCGTGTCGTGCGCCAACTATAAGCGCTGGTCATAGGCATCTTTAGGGTAGGATACGAGTAGTGTTTGAGCCCGCTGCCCCTGTGGGCGGCGGGCTTTTCGTGTCAAAGGGTGTGTCGGGAGGACCTATGCAGACGGGTATGTATGCGATTAGCGAGATGGCGAGCTTGTTTAACGTTTCGCGCCAAACGCTCATCTACTACGACAAGATCGGTCTGTTTAAACCCGCCGTGGTTAACGAAAAAGGCTACCGTTTCTATTCGCCCACGCAGATCCCGCTCATGCGTCTGATCTGCATGCTGCGCGACTTGGGACTGGAACTCGATGAGATCGATCGCCTGACCTCGACGTTCGACATTGGAGAGATGACCGATCACCTGCGCTCGCGGGTGCAGGCGCTCGACGAGCAGATTGCCGGGCTCAAAGCCGAGCGCGCGAGCGTGCAGGAGCGGCTGAGTTTTTACGACGAGGCGGTCTATTGGCGCGAGCGCGAGGGCAAACCGGAGCTCAAGCAATTCGAGCGCCGCTACGTGGTCTTTGAGGAGTTCCCGAGCGATATCGAGCGTGGCCGCTCGATGCTGCACCCCACGCTCATGCGGGCGATTCTGCGCATGCGTGCGCTCACGGGCACACGCCCCATGCGCGGTTGGGGCGCCATGCTGCGTCGCGAGGCGCTGCATTCCGACGACCCCATCGCCGGTGCCGGTTCCTTTGCCGTGTTGCCGCGTGGTGCCGAGGAAATACTGCCGAGCGATCCTGCCGAGCTGGCGGAGATTGGCGTCGAGGTGCTGCCCGAGGGCACGTACCTGTGCATGAGTCGCTGGGGCATGCCGTACGAGCCCGAGGGTATCCGCGCCATCGTGGCCTGCATGGACAGGCACGCGCTCCAGCCCATCGGCAATGCTTTCGATTTTTGCTACCTGGACACCACGAGCTACGACGAGTCTCACCAAGAGGACTTCTGCTGTATCCAAATCCCCGTCGCCCTCAAATAACTTGCGGTGAAATAGTCCCTAAATAGCTCGAGTGGGCGTGCAAACAGGAACTATTCCACCGCAACTTCGATGCGACAAAGGAGCAGTCCCTTTATCGCATTCCGTGCGAGCTCCAGCGCCATCTGCGGGTATAAGGCTAACAAGTGTTTATTTGCGAGGCCTAAGGGGCGCCCCGTATGGATATCGATAACTTTGAATGGTGGTATAGCGAGGGCGAGGCTCCGGACGAGGAGTGGGACGAGCCCGCGTCGCGTGACGTGTCGAGCGACGAGGACGAGACCGGCAACGATGCCGCTGTCGAGCCTGATGCCGCCTCCGATGCCGCCGAGCCCCTGACCTTTGAGCGGGCTTGGGCCCAAGCCGAGGCCGATGAAGCTAAGGCCGATGCCACGGCCACACTCGGTGAGCCGGCGGACATGTCCATCTCGCCGGCAAAGATCCCGCAGCCGCGTCACACCATCGACCCCGACAGCACGGCATCCTTCAGCATTCTCGACGTGCCCGCGCAAGGCGCCCAGGCGCCTGCGCCCACACATCGCCCCGACCTGGCTCGTGAGGAAGACGCGGGCCGCCGTTCTCCGCTCGGCCCCATCCTCATCGCTTTTATGGCCGGCGTTATCGCCTGCTCGGCAATCGGTAGCGTTTGGAGCCATGTCGAGCAGCAGCGTCAAGACGCCGCCAAGGTCGAGATGTCTGTCGAGCAATCGCTCAGCCGCACGCGCTCGGTACATGTGTCGGTCGAGGTCAAGGACGGCGCGATGTGGGACACCGCGCGTGGCGACAGCCAAATGCTCATCCACATCGTGGGGCGTACGCTCAAAGGGCAGACGATTGACGAGTATCAATACGTCAATTCCGCTGGTGACGGCATCGAGCTCAAGCCCGGCGACTACGAGCTCACCGTCGACGAACCGCCCGTCGCCACCGACGGCACGCGCTTCCGCGCCTCAAAGCGCATGGTTCCCGTGAGCTTTAACTCGCAGGCGCCCGATACGGTCGATAGCACTCCGCAGGGCGGGTTTGACCTTTACGCTATTGCTCAATAACTGCGCCTGTCGCTCAACCCCGCCGCCAAGAGTGGGACAATAGCCATCGACACTATTGTTTACTTTTGGAGGAAGTAGCATGTCTACCGTCACTACCATCAAGCGCGGCAGCCTCACCGCGGCCATCGATTCCATGGGCGCCCAGCTCACGAGCCTTGCCCTCAACGGCAACGAGTATCTGTGGCAGGGCGACCCCGCCTTTTGGGGCAAGCATGCGCCCATCCTGTTCCCCATTGTGGGCTCGCTGCGCAACAACACGGCGACGTCTGCGGCTGGCACCTGCGAGATGCCGCGCCACGGCCTCGCGCGCATCGTCGAGCACAAGCTGGTCGAGGTTTCGGAGGACGGCTCCTCGGTAACGTACGAGATCACCGACACGCTCGAGTCGCTCAAGGCCTTTCCGTTCCACTTTAAGCTCAACATGACCTATGCCCTGACTGGTGACGCCACACTTACCCAGACCTTTGCCGTCACCAATACCGGCGACGTGGACCTGCCGTTCTCGGTGGGCGGCCACCCCGCATTTAACGTACCTGCTCCCGGTGCCGAGGACGAGGCGTTCGAGGATTACGAGCTGGCGTTTACCGAGGCTTGGACCAACGAGGCCCCCATCATCACGCCCGATGGCCTCATGACGTTCGAGGGTAGCTACAAGGCTCCCGATAACTCGGACGTGCTGCCCATCACGCACCGCAGCTTCGATAACGACGCCATCATGTTCACCGATACCCCGGGCTCCACGCTCACGCTGCGCGGCCGCAAGTCGGGCCGCGGCGTCAAGATCGACTTTGAGGGCTTTAAGTACATCGGCGTGTGGTCTGCCGCCAACGACGCCCCGTTTGTGGCGCTCGAGCCCTGGACCGGTCATACCACCACGGACACCGAGGACGACGTCTTTGAGCACAAGGTCAACACCATCACCTTGGCTCCCGGCGAGACGGACAAGCGCAGCTTTAGCGTTACCTTGCTCTAGAGGTTCCGCCGCTCGGTCGATGCTGCGCGCTGTCCAGAGCGATAATTTGTCATTCAAAAGGCAGGGCATGACCAGAAGGTTTATGCCTTGCCTTTTTCATGCCTAGTCGTTGGGGACGTTCTTGTTTGACTAGTCGTTTAAGAACGTCCCCAACGACTACCAATCGTTTTCAGTTCGTAAACTTGTATATATACATTTATATATGCATTTGCTGGAGGTGGCGCTGAGCGGTATCCTGTTAAGTTATCAGCATACGATTCAACAGGGAAGGCAGATTATGCATTCTCCCCAACAGTGCGATGCGCAGCGCCAGCCGGTATGCAGCCGTCGCATCTTTTTGGGTAGCGCTCTCGCTGCGAGCGCTTCCGTCGTCGCCGGCGCGCTCGCCGGCTGTCAGCGTCCGTCCACGCTCAAAGTGGTTCAGCCCACGACGGGCGGCGGTCGCGACGACCTGTCCGATTCCGTGATCGGCAAGGATAAGATCCGCATCGGCATGGAGGCGGCCTACGCCCCGTACAACTGGCAGGTTTCCGAAGCCAGTGAATACACCATCCCCATCGACAACGTGCAGGGTGCCTATGCCGATGGCTACGACGTGCAGATCGCCAAGATTGTCTGCAAAGCCCTCGGTGGCGAGCCCGTTGCCGTCAAGCAGAGCTTCTCGGGTCTTATCGATTCGCTCAACAACGGCCAGATCGACCTCATCATCGCCGGCATGAGCGCCACGCCCGAGCGCGAGGAGTCTGTCGGCTTCTCCGATCCGTACTTTATCGGTTACTTTGGCCTGTTCGTAAAAGAGGGTTCCCCCTACCAAAACGCCACCAAGCTCAGCGACTTTAGCGGTGCCACGGTACTCGGCCAAAAGGACACCATGCTCGACACCGTCATCGACGAGATCCCGGGCGTTGTGCACAAAAATCCGGTCGATTCGGTTCCCACAGTGTTTTCGAACCTGCTGCAGGGCACGTGCGACGCCGTGACCTACAACACCGAGAACGAGAAGGGCTATATGGCCCAAAATCCGGGTATCGTGCCGATTCAATTTGCCGAGGGCGAGGGCTTTAAGCAGGAGGTCACGGCAAACGTCGGCTGCCGCAAGGGCTCGGACAAGCTGCTTAAGCTCATCGACAAGACGCTCAAGGGCATTAGCCAAGAGGAGCGCGACCAAATGTGGGACGCGTGCCTCGACCGTCAGCCGGCATAGGGAGGCAGCATGAAAACCATTAATCGTCTGGCCTCCTTTATCAAGGTCGACCACCGTTATGTATACCTGGGCACGAGCGTTATCGCGGCGCTCGGCCTGGCGTTTAGCCAACGCAACCCCACGCCGCTGAGCTTCTTGGCCCCCACGGGCGTGTTCCAGGATTGCCTTTGGGCGATTCTTTGGGCCTGGCTCGTCGTGTCGGCGGCGGCGCTGGTCACCAAGCTTATGCACTGGAACGACTATCGCGAAACGTCGCCGTTTGCTTCCGAGCGCTTCCGTCGCGGCGCGCGCCTGGGCAGCTATGTCGTCGTTGCTATTGCGGCGATCTTCTTTGTCGACCGCTGCGTCATGTCATTTATCGACCTGGTGCAGGTGAGCATTGTCTCGGACTCCAACCCCAGCGACTTTTTGTCGGGCCTGGTCTACATGACCTACAAGAGCGGCGACTTCTTTATCCGCGGCATCGAGATCACCATCGCACTTGCGACCTTCGGTACCGTCATCGCCTTTTTCCTGGCGCTGCTCTTTGTGTTCCTGCGTATTCAGACGTTCGACCGCGTGGATAACGATCTCACGCGCTTCTTTAAGAGCATCGGCCGCGGCTTTGCGACCGTCTACTCTACCATCGTGCGCGGCACGCCCATGATGGTCCAGGGCCTGCTCATCTATTACGCGGGCTTCACCGTTTTGCGCGGCATGGGCTTCGAGACCGCCCAGGCCAACCAGATTTGGAGTACCTTCACCGCCGGTCTCGTCACCATCTCGCTCAACTCCACCGCCTACATGATGGAGGTCCTGCGCGGCGGTATCGAGTCCATCGATCCCGGCCAGGCCGAGGCGGCGCGCTCGCTGGGTCTGTCGCAGTGGCAGGCCATGCGCAAGGTCGTGTTCCCCCAGGGTATTAAAAACGCGATCCCCGCACTCACCAACGAGCTCATCATCAACATCAAGGACTCGTCGGTGCTTTCGGTCATCGGCGTATTCGACCTCATGTACGCCACCACCACCGTCGCCGGCGTGTACTACCGCCAGATGGAGGTCTACTGCGTGGCGCTCGTGGTCTACCTGATCCTGACGCTCGTGGCGAGCCGCCTGCTCGAGGCCTTTGGCAAAAAGCTCGGCGCCGAGGCCCCGGCAACGCTGCCCAGCTCCAACTAGGCTCAAGACGAGGAGAATCATCATGGCAGATACCGCCACTACCGGCACCGCGGCCGTCGCACAGACCAATGAGCCGCTCATCCGCGTCGAGGGCCTGCGCAAGAGCTTTGGCTCGCTCGAGGTGCTCAAGGGCATCGACCTGTCCGTTAACCCCGGCGAGGTCGTCACCATTATCGGCGCCTCGGGCTCGGGCAAGTCGACCTTCCTGCGCTGCCTCAACCTGCTCGAGACCCCGGACGCGGGCCACATCTGGTTCCACGGCCAGGATCTTACGGCCGAGCGCTGCAACATTAACAAACTCCGCGAGGACATCGGCATGGTGTTCCAGGGCTTTAACCTGTTCAACAACATGGACGTGCTCGACAACTGCACGCTTGCGCCCGTCACGCTCAAAAAGATGAGCAAGGCCGAGGCCGAGAAGGTCGCGATGGAGCATCTGACGAGCGTGGGGCTCGAAAAGTTCGCGCACGCCGCCGTGGGTCGCCTGTCCGGTGGTCAAAAGCAGCGTGTGGCCATTGCGCGTGCCCTGTGCATGAATCCGCAGATCATGCTGTTCGACGAGCCGACCTCCGCACTCGACCCCGAGATCGTGGGCGAGGTGCTCGAGGTCATGCGCAAGCTCGCGGCCGACGGCATGACCATGGTCGTCGTTACGCACGAGATGGCCTTTGCCCGCACCGTGTCCGACCGCGTGGTCTTTATGGATAAGGGCGTGGTGCTCGAGGACGCCGCGCCGGCCGAGCTCTTCGGCAACCCCAAGCACCAGCGCACTCGCGAGTTCCTCTCTCGCTATCTCGAGGACAAATAACCGACCGCAAACGCTTACGTTGCAGGGCCGCTCCCGTGGGGCGGCCTTTGTCGTCACAATCGAAAGGATGTCATGGCCGAGGTTTGGCGTTTCTTTGCACATGAGGACGATTTTGCCGATATAGACGAGGCGGGCGCGTGCGAGCGCTTGGGCCGCGTGCTGTCGTTTCCGACCATCTCGAGCATGGATGCCGAGGCGGTGGACTGGCGGCCCTTCGACGACCTGCGCGCCTATATGCAGCAGGCGTGGCCGCGCGTGTTCGCGGCGGGCGAGGTCGAGCTGATCGACCACTCGCTATTGGTGACGCTTAGCGGTTCCGACCCTGACCTCAAGCCCATTATGCTCATGGGCCACATGGATGTGGTTCCCGTGGTGCCGGGTACCGAGGCCGACTGGACGCACGACCCCTTTAGCGGGCACGTGGACGACACCTACATCTGGGGCCGTGGAGCGATCGACATGAAGGACCAGGTCGCAGGCATTCTCGAGGCTGTCGAGTATGCGCTCGCGCACGGTTGGGAGCATGAGCGCACGCTGCTCCTGGCCTTTGGCCAGGACGAGGAGACGACGCAGTACGGCGCAGGCGCCATCGGCCGCGCGCTCGAGGAGCGCGGTGTTGAGCTCGAGTTCCTGATCGACGAGGGCGACTACCGCATCGTTTCGGATGCCGAGTACAGCGCGGGCGAGGGTTGGCTCATGCACGCCGACCTCGCGGAGAAGGGCTATGCCGATATCGTGCTCAAGACGAAGAGTGAGGGTGGACATTCTTCTAACCCCTACGGCGGCACGTCGCTCGAGGTGCTCAGCCGTGCCATCACCGCAATCTGCGATATCGAGTGGCCGACGCGCGTGACCGATTTGCTTGCCGCCCAGCTCGTCGAGCTGGGGCTCTACGCGGCGGATGAAATTGCCGCCAACGGGGGCGCCATTGTCCGCGATTGCCTCGCCAGCAAGAAGCTCTATCCGCTGGTGACGACCACCTGCGCACCCACGCAGATCGAGGGTGGCAGCACCGGCGCCAACGTAATGCCGCAGGATATGTGGGCCAACATCAACTTCCGTATGCTCGAGGGCACGAGCGTGGCCGACGTTGTGGCGCGCTGCCGTGAGGCGGTTGCCGGGGCGGACCTTGCCGGTCGTGTCGAAGTGGAGCTAGGCCCCGGCAGCTCCGAACCCTCGCCGTCCCCGCGCATCGGTGGCCCCGGCCTCGAGGCGGTTCGCTCCATCGCCGCCCGCTATTTCCGTGATCCAAAGGGGACGGAGGAAAATGGATCATTCGAGCCAGTGGCAATTGTGCCCTCGACCGTGATCGGTGCGACCGACGCTGCCAACTACCAGCACATTTGCCCTGAGTGCATTCGCTTCTCGGCCTTTGTGGTTGATGACGACGAGTGTGATCGCGGCGTCCACGGCACCAACGAGCGCATCACCCGCCGCGCCTACCTCCAGGGCATCCGCTTCCTCGTCGCTCTGCTTCAGACGCTCTAGAATGCGAAAAAGCGACAGTCCCTTTGCTAGCCGTTGGGTAGCCGTTGGGGACGTTCTTAAACGACTAGTCGTTAAGGAACGTCCCCAACGGCTACGTCCACTCATTCCGTGCGGGTTATATGCAGGTATGCCTGCGCACGCTATCATGTATGGGTTAGACCGCAACTATGTACCTCATACGCGAAGGGATGCGCATGTATCTGAAGATCGACATGTTCTAGCTGGGCTTACCCCCGCAGTGGCGCCGCGCGCCCCATCAACTCTGCCGATTTTCGCCTTCACGCACATAAAGGAGTCCCGCCATGCGCGACAAGCTCGAAAAGATCATTAAGGCCTACGAGGAGCTCGAGAAGAAGCTTTCCGACCCGGCCGTCGCCTCCGACATCAAGGAGTTCACGCGTCTCAACAAGGAGTACGCACACCAGTCCGACCTCATCGCTGCCTCGCGCGAGTACATCGGCGCGCTCGATGACATCGAGGCCGCCAAGGAGATGCTCCGCGACACCAGCGATGCGGACGAGAAGGAGATGCTCCAGATGGACATCTCCGAGAACGAGGAAAAGCTTCCCCAGCTCGAGGAAGACATCAAGTACATGCTCATCCCGAGTGACCCCAACGACGACAAGAACACCATCGTCGAGATTCGCTCCGCCGCCGGTGGCGACGAGGCAGCCATCTTCGCCGGCGACTTGTACAAGATGTACCAGCGCTTCTGCGAATCGCGCGGCTGGAAGACCACCGTGCTCGATTCCAGCCCCAGCGAGGCCGGCGGCTTTAAGTCCATCGAGTTCAAGGTCGAGGGCGACCGCGTCTACTCCGTCATGAAGTTCGAGTCCGGCGTGCATCGCGTCCAGCGCGTTCCCAAGACCGAGTCCCAGGGCCGCATTCAGACCTCCACGGCTACCGTCGCCGTACTTCCCGAGGCCGAGGAAATTGACGTCCAGATCAACCAGTCCGACCTGCGCATCGACACCTACTGCGCCTCCGGCCCTGGCGGTCAGTGCGTTAACACTACCTACTCCGCCGTGCGCATCACCCACTTGCCCACCAACACCGTGGTGCAGTCGCAGGAGCAGCGCTCCCAGATCCAGAACCGCGAGGTCTGCATGCAGATGCTGCGCGCCCGTCTGTACGAGATGGAACTCGAGAAGCAGCAGGCCGAGCTCGGTGCCGAGCGCCAGAGCCAGATCGGCCACGGCAACCGTTCCGAGAAGATCCGTACCTACAACCAGCCCCAGGACCGCGTGACCGATCACCGCATCGGTTTCAACTCCACCTACAACGGCGTCCTTCTGGGCGATCAGCTTGGCACCGTCATCGAGGCGCTCGCCGCCGCCGAGCGAGCTGAGAAGCTGGCACAAGCAGTTTAAGTTACGGCGTTTTACCAAACGCCGTAACTGATCGACGCTGCAAACGCCCCTAAGCGGCAATCTGACGTTCAATCGTCGGTCGCGTACCGAAGTACGCTTCCCTCCTCTTTCACGTCACCTTGCTCGCTTAGGGGCGTTTTCGCTGACTTATGCTCAACCTGCGGGACCTTGATGCAGTCATTGGGGACGTTCTTAAATGACTAGGTTGGGCACATTGCTTTGAGATGTTATTCAATAAGCTGTGATGGCCTTTGAGCTGCTTACCTGCTTAAAGCAATTAACGGTGTGCATCTGCTATTGAAAATAATGCTCAAAAAATCGTTCAAGAAGTTGCGGGGCGATTTTTGATGCGTCGCGCGTCAAGTGATTTGGCAAGTTCTTGGTTAGATATTGGTCAGTTTTGGGGCAACCTTGCCAAAAGCTTGACGGATGCAGATTTAGACGTCGGCGAATGAACGCTTCGATTGCAATCCAAGCAAAATTCTGGGCTGATTCTCGATAATCGCTTCCAATCGCCCCTTGCCGCGTGCCACCCTCGCGTACAATCTGCTCCGACATTCGCGCGCCGCCCGGCGCTTAAGAGGGGAGGGCCCCATGGCAAACGAGATTTGGACCATCAAGCGTTGTCTCGAGTGGACCAAGGAGTACCTGGCCGAGCGCGGCGAGGAGCACCCCCGTCTTTCTGCCGAGTGGCTGCTGTGCGCCGCCACGGGCCTGGCGCGCATTGACCTATATATGCGTATGGACGAGACGCTTAACGCGGCCCAGCTCGAGACCATGCATGCGGCCGTTGTCCGCCGCGCTAAGGGCGAGCCGCTGCAATACATCACGGGCAGCACGCAGTTTCGCATGATCGACGTCGCGTGCGCCCCCGGTGTGCTCATTCCGCGCCCCGAAACCGAGATGCTCGTCGAGGAAGTCCTCAATTATCTGGATGCCGAGGTGCTGAGCCCCGAGGCTGCTGCCCGTCAGCGTGTTGAGCTGCCTTGGAACGATGAGGTCGAAGAGGCCCGCAAAGCCGAGGCGGCGCTGGCCGACGAGCGCGCGACCGCCGAGCGTCGTGCCGCTAACCTGACGGCCGCCGACGAGGCGGCGCTGGGCGGCGATGTGCTGGGCAGTCGCGCCTATGCCGAGGAACTGGCCGACCGCGAGGCCGAGGAAGCCGCCGCGCAGGCAGCAGAAGCCGAAGCCGCGGAAGCCGCCGAGTCCGAGCTCGACGAATACGGCATCGCCATCGAGGGTGCCGGCCAGGAGACGGCTTCAGCTCAGGATGCCGCTGCGCCTGCTCCAGCCGAGCCCCGCACTGCCCGCGTTCTCGAGGTCGGCTGCGGCACGGGCTGCATCTCGCTCTCCCTTGCCTGGGAGCGTCGCGGCCACGTTACCTGCACCGCCACCGATATCGAGCCGCGCGCCATCGATCTGGCCACCAAAAACCGCGACGCCCTCGGCCTCACGGCAGGTGAGGTTGCCTTTAGCCTCACCAACCTGGTGAGTTCCATTCCCCACGACGAGTGGGGCACCTTCGACGTGCTTGTCTCCAATCCGCCCTACATTCCGACCGACGTCATGCGCTCACTGCCGCACGAGGTCAAGGACTTCGAGCCCGACCTGGCGCTTGAGGGCGGCGCCGACGGCCTCGATATTTTCCGCCGCCTGCTCAATGCGGCGCCTTACATGCTGCGCGCCGGCGGCCTGTTTGCCTGCGAGCTCTACGAGGGTGCCCTCGATGCCGCGGCCGAGCTCTGTCGCCAGGCAGGCCTTTCGGACGTGCGTATCGTCCATGACCTCACCGATCGCCCCCGCATCGTCCGAGCCATCGTCACCGAGCCCAAACAGCGTATTTAAGCTGAATTAATAGACATTTGCGCAAGTTTGTCCTTGCAATATACCGTAAAACTTCTACTATAGAAGGAGAAAGGTATGTCAAATCAGCTGCATCGGTACCGTATCGTGCTTGATTACATTGAACCTTGGCTTGATGAGCAGGATGAAGCTACGCTGAAGCAGATTTATGCAGACCTTTTGGTGCTCGAGAAGGAAGGTCCCAGCCTTGGTCGTCCGCTGGTTGACCGCGTAAAGGGCTCGAAGCTTCATCATTTAAAGGAGCTGAGAGTGACGTCGTGTGGTGGGCAGGTGATTCGCATCCTCTTCGCCTTTGACCCCAAGCGCCAGGCGGTATTGCTATTGGCGGGTGATAAGTCGCGAGCGGGATCGTCAAGGGCAAAATGGAACGGTTGGTATGCGATCAACATTCCAAGGGCCGAGCAAATATACCGTCGCCACGTAAGGAGGCTCGATCGAGATGGAACTGCATGAGTATATGGAATCTCGCGGGATAACACGCGACTCCATTACCGCCGAGCAGGAGAGGACTCGCGATCGTATCGAAGCCTATAAGCTTGCTCAGATTCGCAGGTTAAAAGATCTAACACAGGCGTCGGTCGCCCAGTCGATGGGCGTTTCTCAAAAACGTGTATCCGAGCTCGAGCGTGGGGAGTTGGGTTCGATGAGGCTCGACACGCTGAGCAGGTACGCAGAGAGCCTCGGCGGAAAACTGGTTGCAAGCATCGAGTTTCCCGATCGTACCGTTACGCTTGCGCGCTAAAAATCTTCAATTAACCCCCTCACTTTCACCGACTACTAGAGCCGCTCACCAAACCAACATGCGCTCTGGGCAAATAGGTTGAATGTTTCGTGCGAGAATGCCCCACAGTAAACAAACTTGCACCGGAGCGTAAGGGGCTGGCATACACATGCAGACGGTCTATCGGGTATACGAGGGAACGCGCGAGCCGCATCGGCTTGCCGTCGAGCGCACGGCCGAGGTGCTCGGCCGCGGCGGCCTGGCCTTGATTCCGACCGAGACCGTCTACGGTGTCGCCGTGGCAGTCAACGCCTTCTCGGACGCCGTGCCCCAAGATACAAGCGAATTCCCATCGTGGCCGCGCGATCCGCAGGCTGCCGTCAATGGCGCCGCAGTTCCTGCGCTCGGCACCGGCTATCGCCGTATCTTCACTCTCAAGCAACGTGAGCTCACGCAAACCGTCGCTTGGCTGGTCGATGGTGTCGAAGCACTCGACCGCTATGGCGTGGATATCCCGGAAGAGGCCCGCGTGCTTGCCCGACGATGCTGGCCGGGCGCTCTGACTATCGTGGTCAAGGCGGCCCCCTGCGTGCCGACCTTTATGCGCGCCGCCGACGACACGGTGGCACTTCGCGCTTCGGCTTCGCCCGTGGTGCAAGCGCTCATCCGCGCCTGCGGCAGCCCTCTTGCCTGCACCAGCGCCAACACACACGGCGCGCCCTCGCCGGCAAGCTTTGCCGCCGTCGAAGGTCGCATCCTGGAGGGGGTCGATGTTGCCGTCGACGCCGGCGAGACCCCGTGTCGCGACGCCTCGACCATCGTGTCGTTCCAGCACGGCGGGCTCCAGATCCTGCGCCAAGGCGCACTTCCCGCATCAGAGATCGAACGGGTCCTGTCCGACCCGATGCAATAGAAAGGTGTAAGCGATGTCGTTGAATCTGGGCAGCCTGGGCATGGAAGATGCCTCGTTTAACTTTGGCGGTTCCTACATCATGGCGCTCGACTGCGGCACCACCTCGGTACTTGCGACGATCGTCGACGAGTACGGCTGCATCGTCGCGCAGGCACGTCGTAGCGTCAAAACCAGCTTCCCGCGTCCCGGTTGGATAGAGCAAGACCCCATGGAGGTGCTTGCCAGCCAGATCGGCGTGATGATGGAGGTCCAGTTTAAGAGCGGCATCCATTCTGACCGCATCGCCGCCATCGGTATCTCCAACCAGCGCGAGACCACGGTGGTGTGGGACCGCATAAGCGGCCAACCCATCTATAACGCCATCGTGTGGCAATGCCGTCGCACCGCACCTCTGATCGACGAGCTGGTCGAGCGGGGCGCAGAAGAGCTGGTGCGCTCCCGTACGGGACTCACGCTCGATCCGTATTTCTCGGCTTCCAAGGTGCAGTGGATCCTCGACAACGTCGACGGTGCGCGTGAGAGCGCGGCGGCGGGCGACCTCATGTTCGGCACCATCGATACCTGGCTCATCTACAACCTCACCGGCAGTCAGGTCTTTGCCACCGACTACACCAATGCCAGCCGCACGGCGCTCTTTAATATCCATACGCTCGATTGGGACGACGACCTGCTGGCGCTCTTTGACGTTCCACGTTCCATGATGCCCGAGGTTCGTTGGAGCTCGGGCGACTACGGCCGCGTCGCGAGCGACATCATGACCAACATGCCGCCCATCATGGGCGTGGCGGGCGATCAGCAGGCGTCGCTGTTCGGCCACTGCTGCTTCCATCCCGGCCAGACCAAAAACACCTATGGCACGGGTTGCTTTATGCTCATGAACACCGGCGACGAGGTCGTCGAATCCAAGAACGGTCTGGTCTCCACGATCGGTATCGCCGCGGACGGCAAGATCAGCTATGCGCTCGAGGGTTCTATCTTTGCCGCTGGCTCAACCATGAACTGGCTGCGCAACAACATGGGCATCATCTCGAGTGTGAGCGAGTCCGCGCAACTCGCCGCTTCGATCAACGACAACGAGGGCTGCTACTTCGTCCCCGCCTTCGCTGGCCTGGGCGCTCCCTGGTGGGACCCGCGTGCCCGCGGTATCGTGTGCGGCCTGACCGGTGCCTCGAGTCGCGCGACCATTGTGCGTGCGGCCTGCGAGTCCATGGCCTACCAGAGTTATGACGTGCTGCGCGCCATGGAGCAGGACGTGGGACTTTCGATTGAGCGCCTGTCCGTCGATGGCGGCGCCTCACGCAACGAGTTCATCATGCAATTCCAGGCCGACCTGCTGGATATCCCCGTGCTGCAATGCGAGACGGTGGAGACCACGGCAATCGGTGCCGCGTACTTGGCGGGTCTTGCCGTCGGCTATTGGGAAGACCTGGAAGAACTGGAGCAAAATGCCCAGATCGTTAGGACCTTCCTTCCCCACATGTCCGCCGAGCGCCGCGAGCAAAACCTTGCGGGCTGGCGTGATGCAGTCAGGCGCTCGCTCAGCATCGCACAGTAGGGCTGTGATGGGCTGCTCGATATAACAAACCGCTAAACTAATGCATGGCGTGCGGCGGCAACATTGCTTCGCGCCTTGTCAGCAAGGTCGTTTTGCGGCCGCAACGAAAGGGGCAATCAACCCATGACCGTCACCTACGACGCGTCCCGTGTGACGCTTGTCGACCACCCGCTCGTCCAGCACAAGCTGTCGATCCTGCGCGACAAAAACACCGGCACCAACCAGTTCCGCCAGCTTGTGCGCGAGCTCGCACTTTTTGACGGCTACGAGGCCATGCGCGACCTGCCCATGGAAGACGTCGAGGTCGAGACCCCCATCACTACCGCCACGTTCAAACAGCTTGCCGGCAAGAAACTCGCCATCGTGCCCATCCTGCGTGCGGGCCTTGGCATGGTCGACGGCATCCTCGACCTGGTGCCCTCCGCTCGCGTGGGCCACATCGGCATGGAGCGCGACGAGGTCACCCACGAGCCGCACGAGTATTACTGCAAGATGCCCAAGGATATCGACCAGCGCATCTGCCTGGTCGTCGACCCCATGCTTGCCACGGGCGGTTCGGCCGAGATGGCCATCAGCTACCTGCGCGAGCGCGGTGTCAAGGACGTCCGCATGCTGTGCATCGTCGCGGCCCCCGAGGGCCTCAAGTCGCTGACTGAGAAGGATCCTGATGTGCATATCTATACCTGCGCCATCGACGACCATCTCAACGAGGCTGCCTACATCGTTCCCGGCCTCGGCGACGCCGGCGACCGCATCTACGGCACGCTGTAATCTCTGAGCCATACCGGCTAACGTCGAAAATACGAAGAAATGGTGCGCGCGGGCGAGCAAAAGACGTCCACGCGCACTCCTGTTAACGGACGTTTTGCGCTGAGGGGTTCGAGAAAAACGTATTACCGTACCTGCGGCATAAAGAAGGTCTTAAGAAAACGAACAGGTGCGTATTAACCGATGCTTTTTCGGTTGTACTTTAGCGATTGGCTCGTACAATAGTCACCAATGTTTGGCGGGAACTGTCCTGTGAGGCGATAAAAAAGGAAAGTGAGGACGCCAGTGTTTCAGATAGCCGATCTGCTCGCTATCGTTGCAGGTGCCATCGCGGGCGCGATTGCCTTCCTTCCCTTTGTCTTTACGCTCAAGCCGGTTCTTGACGATAAGCAGAATGCGGACATGCTCAAGGGTATGGTGAGTCTCGCGGTCTCGGCAATCGCGTTGCTTGTCTTTACCTTGGTTGTGTTTGTGTTGTTCGGAGAGGCATTTCGCATGTTCCTCCTGGGCGAGGCGATCGGCTTCGTGGCCTTTATGGCCGCCTGCGCGGTTCGCGTCGCCAAGGCGCTGCGAGATCCTCATGAGGTCGAAAGGTAAGTCGTGGAAATTTTTGAAAAGCTGCCTGATGAGATTAATCATCTGGTCAGCGAGTTCAGCTCCACCCCTGTCGTGGGCGATCTGAGCTGCGGCATCACGCAGTACTCGTTTTGGCTGATCGTCTCCACGATCGTGCTCCTGATCGTCCTAGCCGTGTTCAAGAAGAAGCAGACCCTGGTTCCCAAGGGCTTCTTCGTCAACGGTTTCGAGTACATCATCGAGTACGTCGAGAACGATATCGGCAAGGGTGTCGTGGGTGAGAACTGGAAGAAGCACTTCCCGTTCCTGTGCTCGCTTTTCCTGTTCATCCTGATCAATAACATGATCGGCCTGATCCCGGGAATGAAGCCCGGCACCGGCGCAATCGGCTCCACCGCCGCACTCGCCATTTTCGCCTTCGTGTACTTCATCTACTACGGATGCAAGGCTCACGGCGTGATCGGCTACATCAAGAGCCTCGCCCCGCAGGGCGTGAGCTTCCCGATGAACGTGCTCGTGTGGGTCGTCGAGCTTTTCTCGACCTTCCTGCGCCTCATCACGCTTGCCGTCCGTCTGTTCTGCAACATGTTCGCAGGACACGTGGTCATGGGCTCGTTCGCCATCATGGCGAGCATGTTCATGCAGCCGCTGCTTCAGCAGGTTTCCGCGGCCCACGCCGTCGGCGCCCTGCCTTCGCTGGCCTGGCTTGCCATCCTCATCCTGATCTATGCGATCGAGCTTGTGGTCGGCGCCATCCAGGCTTACGTCTTCACGGTCCTTACCGCCGTGTATGTCTCCGAGGCAGAGGAGGTCGCGGAGGAGGAGTAGTCTTCCGTTCGTGCCTTAAAGGTAAGGCAATTCGTTAAACCGCCGGTGCCCGTACCCATGGAGCCCGGCAGTTATAAAAAGGTTATCCTGCGTGAAATAAGACACGCACGACAAAGGAGGAATCGTGGGAGTTATCGGTTACGGTCTCGGTGTTATCGGCGCTGGTCTTGCTATCGGCCTGTCTGCTCTGGGTGCTACGGGTGCTATGGCCCGTCAGCCTGAGGTCCAGGGCCGCGTGTTCACCGTCTTCATCATGGGCTCCGCTTTCGGCGAGGCTCTGGCTCTGATCGGCTTCGTTGTCGCGCTGATCGTTAAATAGCACGGAGCGTCAAGTATGAATCTTTCATCCCAGAAGAGCGCGATCGCACTCTCCGCGTCCGCGGCCGCGCTGCTCATGCCGGTTTCCGCGTTCGCCGAGGACGGCGCCGCCGGTGCGGACATCCTCATCCCTAAGATGGCGGAGTTCATCCCGGCGCTTATCGCCTTCCTGATTATCTGGATCGTGCTGGCCAAGGTCGCCCTGCCGGGCATCATGAAAACCATGGAGGAGCGCGGCAAGAAGATCGAGGAGAGCCTCGACGAGGCCGAGAAGACCAAGCAGGAGGCTATCGCCAAGCGCGCTGAGTCCGACTCGATCGTCACCGACGCCCGTCGTCAGGCTGCCGACATCGTTCTCGAGGCCCGTAAGGACGCCGAGTCCGAGCGCGCCCGTATCATCGAGGCTGCTCACAAGGAGGCCGAGGAGATCATCGCCAAGGCCCATACGACCGTCGAGGACGAGCGCAAGTCCATCCACGCCGGTGCCGCGAGCTCCATCGCCGACCTGTCCGTTGCCGTCGCCACCAAGATCGTGGGCGAGGCACTCGAGGACGATGCCGAGCAGAAGAAGCTCATCGAGCGCTACATCCAGGAAGCAGGTAGCCTGAATGCCGACTAGCCGCTATCAGGACAAGGTGCTCGAGACCTACGCGCGTTCCCTTTTGGAAGCCGCCAAGGCCGAGAACCATGTGTTCGAGGACCTCGAGATGGTCGAGCGCTTGGCTTCTGCCAGCCCCGAGATCATCGCCGTGCTCGACACCATGTCCAAGCGCGACCAGCTCGACCTTCTTCCCAAGGTGGCAGCTGCCTTTAAGTATGTTGCCGAGGAAGACGAGGATGTAGTGGGCGTGACCGTCACCACGGCGATCCCGCTCGACGACGAGCTGCGTCAAACCATCACTAAGAAATGCGAGCAGGACTTCGGCCGCAAGGTATTCCTTATCGAGCAGGTCGACCCGTCTATCGTGGGCGGCCTGGTGCTCGAGGCCCGCGGCGAGCGTCGTGACATTTCCGTCAAGACGCAGCTGCGCATCGCGCAGGAGACCCTCGCAAACTCTGCTAATTCGTACGGAGGTGAAGCCTAATGTCCGAAACCCTCAATGCCCAGGATATCGCCAAGAAACTGCAGGAGCAGCTCACGAGCCTCTCCGCGACGGTCGATACGCATGAGGTTTCAACGGTCGACGAGGTAGGCGACGGCATCGCGCGCGTCTCCGGCCTCAAGAGCGCCATGGCAGGCGAGCTTCTGGAGTTCAAGAGCTCCGATACCGGTGAGACCGTCTTCGGCCTTGCCCAGAACCTTGACCGTGACGAGGTCGGCGCCGTTCTGTTTGGTGCCGTCGACTCCATCAAGGAAGGCGACGAGTGCCGCACCACTGGCCGCATTATGGATATCCCTGTGAGCCGCGCCATGCTCGGCCGCGTCGTCAATCCGCTCGGCCAGCCCATCGACGGCCTGGGCGACATCGTCGCCACGCACCGTCGTCCCATTGAGTTCAAGGCCCCCGGCGTCATCGACCGTACCCCGGTGTGCGAGCCGGTTCAGACCGGCCTGTTGGCCATCGACTCCATGGTGCCTATTGGTCGCGGTCAGCGAGAGCTCATCATCGGCGACCGTAAGACCGGTAAGACCGCCATTGCCATCGACGCTATCCTCAACCAGCGCGGCAAGGGCATGGTCTGCATCTATGTCGCTATCGGCCAGAAGGCCTCCACGGTTGCCAACATCCGCGAGACCCTCGCTCAGCACGGTGCGCTCGACTACACCATCATCGTTTCGGCCACCGCTGCCGATTCCGCCCCTATGCAGTACATCGCGCCTATGGCCGGTGCCGCTATCGGCGAGTTCTTCATGTACAACGGCGAGGACGGCAAGCCCGCCAGCGAGACCAACCCCGGCGGCCACGTGCTCGTCATCTACGATGACCTGTCCAAGCAGGCTGTGGCCTACCGTCAGATGTCGCTGACGCTGCATCGTCCGCCCGGACGCGAGGCCTATCCTGGCGACATCTTCTACCTGCACTCTCGTCTGCTCGAGCGTGCCGTCAAGATGTCCAAGAAGAACGGTTACGGCTCCATGACGGCACTGCCGATCATCGAGACCCAGGACGGCGACGTCTCGGCCTACATTCCGACCAACGTCATTTCCATTACCGATGGTCAGATCTACCTGCAGTCCGAGCTCTTCTTCCAGGGCCAGCGCCCGGCAGTCGACGTGGGCATCTCCGTGTCCCGCGTCGGTGGCGATGCGCAGACCAAGGCCATGAAGCAGGTCGCCGGCAACCTCCGTCTGGATCTCGCTTCCTATCAGGAGCTCGCTGGCTTTACCCAGTTTGGCTCCGACCTCGACGAGGCTACTCAGAAGCAGCTGACCCATGGTGCCCGCATGACCGAGCTCCTGAAGCAGCCGCGCTACAAGCCGTTTGAGGTTGGCGAGCAGATCGTTACGCTGTTCGCTGGCAACGAGGGCTTCCTGGATGACCTGGAGATCGCCGACGTGCTGCCTTTCCGCGCCGAGCTCATCGAGTACATGGACAATGGCTTTGGCTCGCTGCTCGACAAGGTTCGCGCCAAGAAGATCGATGATGACACCAAGGCTGAGCTCTTGCGCGTCATCGGCGACTTCAAGCAGCAGTTCATGGCCAAGCACCATTCGGATGTTTCTGGATCAGAGGAGAACTAAGCCCCATGGCCAACCTTCGCGACATTAAGAAGCGAATCTCCTCGGTTACCACGACCAAGCAGATCACGCGCACGATGGAGATGGTCTCTACGGCCAAGATCCGTCGTGCCCTCGATCGCTCCAAGCAGGCCGAGCCCTATAAGGAGGCGCTGACCGACGTCATGTTGACGGTCGCCGGCGACGCTTCCTGTTCGGGCACCGATCCCATGCTGCAGAAGCATGAGAACGTCAAGCATGGCCTGATTGTCGTTATTGCCTCGGACCGCGGCCTTGCCGGCGGTTTCAATACGACGGTGGAGCGCACGGCCGAAAAGCTCGCCGCTTCTTGGGCGAACGACGGCATCGAGTGCGAGATCATCGCGTGCGGGCGTAAGCCGGCCACGTATTTCCGTGACCGCGCAAACGTCGTCATGCACTTTGAGGGCAACTCCTCTGAGCCCGATTTCAATCAGGCCCGCATGATCTCCTCTCATATCTGCGATGCGTATCGTGCCGGTGAGCTTGACCGTGTCGAGCTTGTCTACCACCACGCCAAGAACCGCGTGGATCAGGAGCTTCGCGTCGAGCATCTGTTGCCGCTCGACCCCGAGATGATCGCTATGGCCCACGGTCCGCGTAAGAACGAGACCGACGCCCCTAAGCGCATCTCGTCCACGTTCGAGTTCGTGCCCTCTCCCGAGCATGTTCTCGGCAAGCTTGTGCCGTCTTATATCCTGACGGTCATCTACCAGGCCCTGATCGATTCGGCGGCTGCCGAGCAGGGTGCACGCCGCAAGGCCATGCACTCCGCGACGGAAAACGCCACCGCGATCATCTCGACCCTTACCCGCACGTATAGTCGCGTGCGCCAGGCTTCGATCACGACTGAGATTAACGAGATCGTCGGCGGAGCCTCAGCATTGGAGGAACAGTAATGGCTAATAACACCGTAAAGCTTGCGGTCGAGGAAGCCACCAAGAAGACGACTGCCGGTGATGGTCGCATCGTGCGAATCATCGGCCCTGTCGTCGACGTCAAGTTTGACGGCGCGGTGCCCCCGATCTACAACGCGCTCACGGTCGAGGCCGAGACCCCGATCGGTCACCTGAGCACGATCCTCGAGGTCGAGAGCCAGCTTCCGGGCGGCGTCGTCCGCACGGTCGCCATGTCCTCGACCGACGGCCTGCAGCGCGGCCTCATCGCCACCGATACCGGTGAGCCCATGAAGATGCCCGTTGGTCCCAAGACGCTCGGCCGCATTTGGAACGTCATGGGCAAGCCCGTCGACGGCAAGCCCATGCCCGAGGTGGAGGAGTTCTACCCCATCCACCATGCAGCGCCCCGTTTCGACGAGCTCACCACCAAGACCGAGATCTTCGAGACCGGCATCAAAGCTGTTGACCTGCTCGAGCCCTACATCCGTGGCGGCAAGACAGGCTTGTTCGGCGGCGCCGGCGTCGGCAAGACCGTTCTGATTCAGGAGCTCATCAACAACCTCGCCCAGGAGCACGGCGGCACCTCGGTGTTCACCGGCGTCGGCGAGCGTACCCGCGAGGGCACCGACCTGTTCCTCGAGATGAGCGAGTCTGGCGTTATCGACAAGACCTGCTTGGTCTATGGCCAGATGAACGAGCCGCCCGGAGCGCGTCTGCGCATCGGTCTGGCCGGCCTTACCACCGCTGAGTATTTCCGTGATCGCGGCCAGGACGTTCTGCTGTTCATCGACAACATCTTCCGCTTCTCCCAGGCAGGTTCCGAGGTTTCCGCACTGCTGGGCCGTATGCCGTCCGCCGTTGGTTACCAGCCCACGCTGGCAACCGAGATGGGTGACCTCCAGGAGCGCATTACCTCGACCAAGACGGGCTCCATTACCTCCGTCCAGGCTGTCTACGTCCCCGCAGACGACCTGACCGACCCGGCGCCTGCCACAACGTTTACGCACCTCGATGCCACCACGGTTCTTTCGCGTAGCATTTCGTCGCTCGGCCTGTTCCCGGCTATCGACCCGCTTGCGTCTTCCTCTGACGCTCTCGATCCCTCGATCGTCGGCGAGGAGCACTACCGTGTCGCCGTCAAGGTCCAGGAGCTCCTGCAGGAGTACTCCGACCTTCAGGACATCATCGCCATTCTGGGTATGGACGAGCTGTCCGAGGAGCAGCGCCTTACGGTCAACCGTGCCCGTAAGATTCAGCAGTTCCTCTCGCAGTCCTTCCACGTCGCCGAGAAGTTCACCGGCAACCCCGGTGTCTACGTCCGCGTCGAGGATACCGTCCGCTCTTTCGCCGAGATTGTCGACGGCAAGGCCGATGACCTGCCCGAGCAGGCTTTCCGCTATGCTTCCACGATTGAGGACGTGCGCGAGCGCGCCCGCAAGATGGGGGAGAAGTAGGTTATGCGTATCCGCATCGTGTGCCCCGTGAGCTGCGCCTATGAGGGCGACGCTGCGTTTGTGTCGATTCCGTCCACGGATGGCGAGTTTGGCGTTCTGCCTGCTCACTCCAGCGAGATCTGCACGATCGACCGCGGTTACGTTCGCGTTTCCGATAAGGCCATGGGCACTGTCGACCACACGTTTGCCGTGGCCGGCGGCTATGCCCAGGTTGCGGACGATGTCGTGACCGTTCTCGCCGAGCGCGCTTGCGATTTGGCGACCGTCGATGCCGACAAGCTTAAAGCTGATATTCAAGGTTTTGAAGAGAAGCTGGGTAATTTGTCGGAGGATGATGCACGCCGCGCCTACCTCTATAATGAAATCGCATGGTGTAAGCTCAAGCTTGCCCAATAGTCAAACGATTTAGCGTTCGACCATTTGCGAACACATCATGCCCGGGATGGCTCAGCCATCCCGGGCATGCTTTTTGAAAGGGTAGACCTTGGATATTATCCGCGTTGAGGGTGGCCACGCCATCGGAGGCTCCGTGCCCGTCTCGGGCGCCAAGAACTCCGCGCTCAAACTCATGGCGGCAACGCTTCTGGCGCCGGGCAAGACGACGCTGCAGAACGTGCCCGATATTTCCGATGTCCATGTGATGGGCAAGGTGCTCAAGGGCATGGGCGCTACGATCGATGTTCTCGACGAGCACACGCTCGAGATTGATACCTCTCAGGTCGATTCTTGGGAGGCCCCCTACGAGCTCGTTGCCAAGATGCGTGCTTCCACCGCCGTCATGGGACCCCTGCTGGGCCGCTTCCATCGCGCCAAGATTGCCATGCCGGGCGGCTGCAACCTGGGTGCTCGCAAGATCGATATGCACATTCTTGGTCTTGAGGCCCTGGGCGTTGAGTTCGATACCGCCCACGGTTACATCAACGCTAATGCGCCCCAAGGTCTGCGCGGTACCACCGTCACGCTCGAGTTCGCCAGCGTCGGTGCGACCGAGAACCTCATCATGGCATCCGTGCGCGCGCAGGGCACCACGGTTATCGACAATGCCGCCCGCGAGCCCGAGATCGTCGATCTCGCCAACATGCTCAACGAGATGGGCGCTAAGATTGTCGGCGCCGGCACGCCTGTCGTGACCATCGAGGGCGTGGAAGAGTTGCATCCTGTTACCCATCGCGTAGTGGGCGACCGAATCGAGGCCGGTACCTTTATCGTTGCCGGTGCGTTGATGGCCGACGATCGCGGTATCGATGTCACGGGCTTTTGCCCCATTCACTTGGGCATGGTGCTCAAGAAGATGGAGCTCATGGGTATCGACTGCGAGCGCGTCGAGGATGGCGTCCATGTGAACCGTGCCGAGCGTATCAAGCCGGTCGACATCCAGACGCTTCCGTTCCCCGGCTTCCCGACGGACATGCAGGCACAGATTATGGTACTCTCCGCCCTTGCCGACGGCAGTTCCGTTATTACCGAGAACATCTTCGAGAATCGCTTTATGTTTGCCTCTGAGCTGGTGCGCATGGGTGCCGACATTCGTATCGAGAGCCATCATGCCATGATTCATGGCGTTAAGGGCTTCTCGGGTGCACAGGTTACCTCGCCCGATCTGCGTGGCGGAGCGGCCCTCGTCGTAGCGGGCTTGATCGCCGACGGGACGACCGAGGTTTCGGCCATCCATCACATCAAGCGCGGCTACGAGCAGTTTGTCGAAAAGCTGCAGGCGCTCGGCGCGCATGTCGAGCATGCTTCCGTCCCCGATCCCGTCATCTACTAATACAGGTTGCCTATGTTTAATAAAAAGCCCCTCGCGGATACCACCGCCCGAAGACCCTCAACTGGTGCGCAGGCCAAGATCTATAGTCGCGATAACGTGGCTCGCTATTCCGAGCGCGCTCGTCAACGTCGTCGTAGCCACACGATTCGTCACGTCGCGCTCATTGTCGTGCTTGGTGTGCTGCTGAGTGCCACTACCGCTGCCGGCCTGTGGTTTGCCACCATTATGGGCAAGCTCGGCGATTCTAATGTCATTACCGATAATCTGCGTCGGGTTCTGGTTGACACCGATGAGGCAAAGGATCCGTTCTACGTGCTGCTTCTTGGCACCGACGGCCGTCCGGGCGAGGATACGTATCGTGCCGACTCGATTATCCTGGCACGCATCGACCCCACGCAAAAGCAGGCGACGCTCATTTCCGTTCCGCGCGACACCAAGGTCGAGTACAAGGGCGAGACCATGAAGATCAACGCCTGCCATACCGTTGGCGGCGCCGAGGCCATGGTCGAGGCGGTCAACGAGCTGTGCGGTGTTCAGATTTCCCACTATGCCGAGGTCAGCTTCGACGGTATGCAGGCGCTGATTGATTCGGTTGGCGGTATCGACATTAACGCAACCGATGATGTTGACGACCCCGAGCACCTGGATATTAAGATTACCGCTGGCCAGCAGCATATGGACGGTGCCACCGCCCTTACCTATGCCCGCTGCCGCTACACCTATGCCGACGGCGATTACACGCGCATGCGCCACCAGCGTCAGGTGCTTGGCGCCCTTGCCAACCAGATTCTCAATAACTTCGATGCCACGAAGATTTTTGGCCTGGTTAATTCGCTGTCCGATATGCTCGTAACCGATATGAGCGTTCAAGATATCGTGGCTACGGTCAACGCCATGCGCGGTATGGATGTCGACGGTATCTACTCGGCCAACCTGCCCTCGTACGCCGACGACAGCACCATGATCGACGGTGTGAGCTACGTCTTTGTCTACGAGGACGAGCTCAAGGAAATGATGGAGCGCGTCGATGCCGGCAAGGATCCCAAGGGTCCCAACACCATGGGTCTTTCCGACGGTTCCAGTTCTACGATCGGCGACCTGAACAACAACACGTCTGACGACTACGCAAACGGTACCGCAACTTCATCGGTCAGCTCTGACGATTCCGATGACTCAGGCGATTCGAGCGATTCGGACTACTACGAAGAGCCCACCGGCGACGGCAACGGCTACGAAGCTAACTACTAGAGTTACGGCGTTTTACCAAACGCCGTAACGACTCGACGCTGCGCGGGCCGCATTTGGACAATCTGACGTTCAACTTCAAGGGCGCGACCAGAAGGTCAGCGCCCTTTCGCTTCACGTCACCTTGTCTCAAATGCGACTCGCTCGCTGTCGTTGCCAAAACATCGGCGTTGCCGGAACACTTGGCACTTGGGGACGTTCCTTTTGTGCCGGCAGTTTGGGACACTCCTTGCGTTAAGAGGCTGGCGTGCGTCAACCTATTCTCGTTGCAGTAAAAAAACCGCCCCGTTCTTGGTTGAGGACGGGGCGATTCGTCTTTTGGACTTGTGCAGCCAGGCTTATGCAAAGCGGGCGACGAGCTCCTGGAGCACGTCGGTCATCTTGACGAGCGAACTAACCGGGACGAACTCGTTGACGCCGTGGTAGCAATAGCCGCCGGTGGAAAGGTTGGGGCAGGGCAGACCGCGGAACGACAGCTGGGCGCCGTCGGTGCCGCCGCGAATCGGCAGCACTTGGGGCTCAACGCCGCAGGCAAGGTAGGCTTCCTTGGCAACATCAATAAGCTCGGGATAGTCACGAACGATCTCGGCCATATTTCGATACTGCTGCTTAATCTCGACCGTCACGCGCTCCTCACCCAGACGCTGGTTGAGCATCGAGGCGGCGGCATCAATAAGGTCGAGTTTCTGCTGGAACTTGGCGGCGTCATGGTCGCGGACGATATAGCGCGCTGTGGCGTGATCGACGGTCGCAGATACACCCTCAAGGTGATAAAAGCCCTCGTAGCCTTCCGTATACTCCGGGCGCTGCACGTAGGGGAGCAACGCGTTGAAGTCGCAGAACAGATTGCCTGCGTTGACCATACGGCCCTTAGCGTCGCCCGGGTGGATGGACTGGCCCTCAAAGCGGACGGTCGCCTCGGCGGCGTTAAAGCACTCCCACTCCAGCTCGCCGATGGGGCCGCCGTCGACCGTGTAGGCGTACTTGCAGCCAAAGGTATCGATATCCAACAGCTCGGCTCCGTGGCCGATTTCCTCGTCAGGGCAGAAGCAAATGCCGAGTGCGGGATGGGGCAGAGAAGGGTCCTGAGCGATACGCGCGACAAGCGACATGATCTCGGCGACGCCTGCCTTGTCGTCCGCGCCCAGCAGCGTGGTACCATCGCTGCAGACCAGGTCCTCACCCGCGAGGTCATTCAGGGCGGAAAGCTTGGCGGTACTCATGGCAACGGGCTTTCCGTCAACCGTGCCGCAGACCAGGTCGCCGCCTTCGTAGTGTACGATATGCGGCTTCACGCCGGCGCCCGGTGCAACTTCGGTGGTGTCGAGATGGGCGATCAGGCCCAGGGCGGGCTTGTCCTCAGCGCCCGCACTTGCGGGGATATGCGCGCAGACATAGGCGTGCTCGGTCACGTGGGCATCTTCCGCACCAAGCTCGCGCAGCTCTTCAGCCAGCACGTTGGCAAGGTCAAACTGAACGGCGCTCGAGGGTACCTGGTCGCAGTTTGCATCCTCGGACTGCGTGTTGATCTGGACGTAGCGCAAAAAGCGCTCGAGGACATCGGGGCTCGTGGTGGTGTTTTCCATAAAGACCGCTCCAATCTTGGTCGTCGTGTGCAACAAGAACTCTAGCACGGTATGCCACGGCATACCACGACGCTTGGATGGGGTAGAATCAGCCATTGAATGCAGAAGGGACGGAAGATCATGGATACGACAAATAGCTCGCGCGAACTACATCTGACGGTGGCGAACGAAGACTACTTGGAGTGCATGGTTCGCATTGAAAGCGAAGAGGGGGAAACCAACGGCGTGCGATCGGTCGACATCGCGCAGCGCCTTGGCGTCTCCAAGGCATCGGTCAATAAAGCGGTTTCGGCGCTCAAGGCATCCGAGCTTGTCGAGCAATCGCACTACGGCAAGGTGATCCTGACCGATCGCGGCCGCGAGGTTGGCACGGCTATCTGGTACCGTCATCGCCTCATCCGCACGTTTTTGGTTCAGGAGCTCGGTGTCGAATTTGAGCGAGCCGATTCCGAGGCCTGCATGATGGAGCATGCGCTATCCGAGGACACGATGAGCCGCTGGCTCGCCTATCTCGAAAAGCAGGGAATCAGCGTCGAGGAATAGCGGGATATATATGGATACGAGTTATTACAACCGCTTTGGTGCCGAGGAACTTACGCGCCGCTTGTCGAGCGAGACCTTGTTGGCGCAGGGCCCCATGGGCAGTGTTCTGTTGAGTGAGTACGATGCCGCCGACATTCCACCGGCGTTTTGGAATCTGGCAGAGCCGCAGACCGTTTCTCGTATCCATCGCTTGTATGTCGCTGCCGGCGCGCAGGTGCTCATTACCAACACCTTTCAGGCATCAAGCTATGCCCTCAAGCACGACCAGATTGCGCCGTCCGTGGCGGAGGTCAATCGCGGGGCCGTCGACGATGCTCGCCAGGCGCACCCGCAACTGCTGCTGGGCTCGATGGGCCCGATCGGTATTGAGTGGTTTGCCGAGGACTCTGCCGAGTATCGTGAAATCCGAGGCATTGCGCGCGAACAGGCGCACGCCTTGCTCAATGCCGGCGTTGACGGTCTGCTGATCGAGACGGTGACGTCTATCCGTAATTTGCAGCCCATGCTTGCCGGCGCCCGAGATGCCGCCGACGGCATGCCTGTTCTGGTGAGTTTTGTCGTTGACGATAAAGGCGACCTGTTGGGCGATGGCCTCAACATCGAGGCGGCCGTTTTGTACGCCGAAAAACACGGCGCAAACTCGGTTGGTGTTAATTGCTGTTCGCTTGCGGCCGCGAACGCGGCGGTGCCCAGGATGGTTGCATCGGCGACTACTCCCGTCACGGTGCGTCCCAACGTAGGCGATCCGGTCCAGACTCAGGATGGCCCCGTATGGCACGAGAACCCCGAAGCTTTCGCGCGCGCATGCATCGAATGGAGACATGCCGGTGCCGCAATGGTGGGCAGTTGCTGTGGAACCACGGCAATCACTACGGCCGCGATGGCCGAGGCGCTCGATATATAAAGGGCAAAACCGCTCCATACGGGGCGGTTTTTTTATTCAAGACTTTAGTCTGCTGGCCGCGCAGCGGCCAGCTTTAAACCACCCGCTACGCGGGTGGAGACAAACGGC
>NZ_WQPK01000029.1 GCF_018785265.1 Collinsella aerofaciens
TAGGCGGTGTCCCCTCCCTTTCAAGAAAGGGCGGAGGCGGGGCATGCCCCGCCTCTTACACCACATCTCTGTGCGCTACCGGCGGGCAGGGTCCTGCTCACCTCATCACCGCTTGCAGACGGCAGGCTCGCGCAGGACAGCTCTGCCTGGATCATGCTCGGTGAGATGTAAGGGCCTCTTGCGGCGAGTTTGCGTTTGCCTACACCTTCCGTGGCGGCTGATGTCTTCGCGAGGTTCGCGAGGGCGTGGTTGATTTCCGATCTCAGCCGAACACATTGAGCTGATGGCTCGCTCCCGCAGTTAGCCGAACGCCCCCGCGGCCCCTC
>NZ_WQPK01000030.1:0-94162 GCF_018785265.1 Collinsella aerofaciens
TTCAGATTCTAGGACGAAGGCCGTTCTTCGTTAAACGGGCGCTAGAGCGTCACCCTTACACCAACATTTTCGACGCGATCTATTCGTTCAAATGCTGATTGATTGTTGGTTCCAAGGCCAATCATTCCAATTGCAGAGAGATATCCGCTATCAGTGAGTTTATCTCCTGCACCTCGAATAACCTTGCTTGTGATGATGAGGCCATCTGGACCGCCATCGCCAACGAAGGGGTACGGTACGTCTTCTGGGATTGGCAGCAAAGGAGGATTCACCGTAATGAGCTCATAGCTGCAAGCGCTTTCGATATTGTTTAGTGCGTTGTAGAGACTTCCGGTTAGAATAGTTAAATCTTCGCTAATACCATTGACCAGTGCGTTTAGTTGGCAGATTTCTGAGGCGATTGGATTGATATCTATCGCTGTGACGTGCATTCCAGATTTTGCCAGTATGAGTGCCTGGATGCCTGGTCCAGAGCAGAGGTCTAAGGCATTCTTTCCGGGGGATGGGCTTAGCCGACGAGCGAGCCCAATTGAATCAGAGCCAAAATATAGTAAAGGCGAGGGTGATGGCGCATCGGCAAAAAGCCAGATGCCATGATATCGGATTAGAGATAAACCGGAAAGGGAGGCATTGCCATTGTGCTCGCTTAGCAGCCCGAGTGAGGCTATGGTTTCAACAGTGCCTTTCAGCAGTCTTCTTTTTGCCACTTCTGAATCGAGATCAATCTCTCCACCTAGCATCAGGAAGGAGACGAGCTCTTGATGCTCCCTGTCAAGTTGATCCCAGATGCGATGCGCGCATTCAAAAGGATCTATAGATATGTCAAGTGTGTCTAAAAAATCTGTTACTCCAAGAGTGTCCAATCTACGGAGTGGATTACTCGAGAGCGAATTTAAAGAGGGTAGCACTTCAATCATGTATATCAGACCCATTTCCGATAAAGGTAGTCTCGAATTTAGTCTCGACAATCAAGTCGGCTGCCAGTTTAGGAGCCAGCTTTGCAAGACAGGTCTGTGCCTCTTTCGAGAGGGCGATGTCTTCGCAAATCTCGCATTGAGAGAGGTAGCTTGAGCGCCCAAATGAAGAAAGGCCTCCGCTCGTGCGCAAGTGCTTCAGCAGTCCTCCTGGTCCTATGTATTGTATGTAATTAAGTAGGAGCAGCTGCAGTTCATTAATGTCATCCGTCAGATTGATTTTGCCAAGATCGAAAAGCCAAGTTCCCTCTGCATTTATTCCGCAGCAGGGTGAAAGATGGCAGTTTGGGGAAATAACGAAGTCTTGGCCGCAGTCGGAACAGTGTGACGCTAAGAGACGTGCCTGCGGTCGCGCATTTTGGTTGAGACTGAGATTTCGTGCGCGCCCAATTCGCGTGATGCCTGAATCCGTGATGAAGCGGGCTGGCGCGCGGGGAGTCTGGGTATTATCGTCGAGCTGATGCAGGAGTGGAATGTCTTCATTAAGGTACTTGCACAGGTATGCCGGGCTGATTGTACTGTTGTTATCTCTGCAGACCGCAATGCCGAGAGTTTGAAAGCCCATTGTTTTTGCTGAGTTCCAAAGGTTGCGCACATTCTCGAGGGGTATATATTCCGCATGAAAGTCGTCGCAGCTGATATTGATTTCGTCAAGGCCACATGACTTCAATTCGTTGAGGAGCGTTTCTGCGTCTCTTTCGCTTTTCGCCCACCACGCATTCGTTACAATTCGAGTAAAGAGTCCTAAAGAATTCGCATATGCGATGGCCTCGAGAAGGTCTTCGCCAAGAAGGGTGCATTCTCCGCTCGTAAACACAACAACACCACTTCCGACGCATACTTCGGCGAAGCTATCGATGAATTGCCGCATTTGGGGAAGAGTAAGCCTGTCACTGTTGTTCGGAGTGCAGCTCATCAGACAATGATCACACACAGCGCCACATCTATATGTTGTTATAAATGTCAGCATTCGAGGTCTGCGGAACAGCACGTGCTGCGAGCTTTCGGAAATCATGCCGCGAGCAAACGGGCGTCGGTGATTACCAAGGTGCCTTCGTTCTCGGAGTAAGTAACTTCGAATTCGACGGAGCGATAAGACCCGCGGGCGACCCCATTGGAAGCCCCTTCGGGGTTGATGGTATTGGAGCTGGAATTCTTGATTGCTGTTTTAAGCACGGCTGCTTGCCTCGCCGCACTCAAGCCCTCTTGATCAAATTTCCTGAAAACAGAAGTTTGTTTGTACGATTCCGATAGTTCAACAACATCAGGTTTGTTCATAAAAATAGCTGATCCATAGCCCATTGTGTTGACGTCGTACTTAAGGTTGGCGTTGTTTTGAGCATTCGCGTTTGCGTTTGCCATTGCGTTTGCGTTCAGAATGATGTTTGCGTTCGTTACTGCGTTTGCATTAAGTACAACGTTTACGAGAGGTATCGTTTGCGGATCAGCTTCGGTGTCCTCGTCATAATATGCAAGTTGGATACGACGATATACTGCGCGTGCAACGGGGACACGCGCCTCCTTTTCGGTTGACTCCACCAGTTCGTACAGAGAGACTTTTCGATTTCCCGCTTTGATTTGGAGGTCTGTAATTCCATATTTCTGGAATACGGCACGAGGCTGAGCTTCGAAATCGCGTCTTGCGTCGGTAGATTGCTCCGCGTCCGCGACCAGTTTTTCAAGGATGCTAAGCTGGGACTGTATTGAGAGTTCGTTTAGGTGGTTCACATTGTCCATAGCGGTGACCTCCAATGTTGAATAGCTGTCTTGAAAGACTACGTCATGCTAGTGTCGGTATCGATTTGATACTACGAACAAATTAGAACTAAATGGATATAGTTTCCATACTAATCAAAACAAATTTGCATTCAACTTTTTATTTATACTTGATTTAAGGCGGAGTGGAATGTGAGCGCGCAAGGAGATGCGGAATCGATGAGAGCCTCAAAAAAAATTACTGCAGTGTTATCATCTTTCATCCTCTCTATTCTTCCATTTCTGATTCTATGGGCGGCTTGGTCAGTCCTCCCTGATACAATTCCCGCTCATTGGAGTGGGGGCGTGGTTGATCGATGGGGTAATAAGCTTGAATTGCTGGTTGTTCCGCTGTTTTCTCTGATTGGTTCTATTGCAATTTCTGTGTACCTTATTGTTTCCACGCGGCGAAGAGAGTTCGCGGATTTCTCTGTTCGAATGCGACGGGACTTTGTTGCGTGCTATATTTCTAGTCTTCTTTTATCGACAACCTGCTCAGTGATAATTGCCGTTTGGGTTCAGTTGATTCTTACGCAAAACACTGCGGTTGATGGGGGGCTTGGACTATCGATCCTGTATTCCCTTCCCGGGCTATATGTGATCTTGTGCGCTTTGCCGCCTTTTTATGCGAGCGGCGAGAGCAAAAAGGCAGAGCGCCTGATAACAGTTCTTATTGGCGGCGCGGAGATTGTTCTTTGTGGAATAGTGCTTGAAGGTTCGGCTGCCTCGTATGCGATGATTGGACTGATGATTCTGTTCTGTGCGTTTGAGATTGTGTCACAGGTAAGGGATAGCCGGTCCTTATGAGTTGAATTACGCGCGTGCGGATATAAAGGGTGGCATGTTAAGCTGGACGTTTTCTCGTTCTGGGACATTTGCAGTAGGATGAGTGGGACTAGGCGCGCTGCGGTGTGATGGTGAAGGTTGAGACTTGTATCGCTGCAAATCCGCTGATGCACATTTTGCTATTGGGCTTGAAGGTGGGACCGGCAGGCCTTTGTTTGGGTTGTTCTGGTCGTCCAACGCGTGTTGCACGGCTTTATATTGTTACGCTCGTTCGGCGCTCCGTTGGAGCATTTCCGGGTTTGTCGGCATCATGACTTGGCCAAGTGACACGCTTGCCGGGATGGTTGTAACGCCGCGCCGGTTCCGTGTGCTCCTTTGTTGTTGGCCTGTCCAGCCGGGGGCGGATTCGGCCTCATGTTGTGGCGCACGGCCTTCAGGGGCTTCCCCTGGCGAGTTATGTTCGTCCGTATGGGTAAGGGTCGGGTTGAGCTGACAATCCCGTGTCGGAAGGGGCTTGCACCGTGCGCGCGATGACAGAGATTGAGTGGCTGGACGGCCGTGTGACGAAGGTGCCGGAGCTCGCCCTGGGCGATGCGTTCGGCGAGAGCGTCCAGGCGGAGCTCGATTTCGGGTTCGACGATGTGTTGGAGGGCCTTTGGGTCGAGGTGCGCCATCATGAGCCGGATGAGGACTCGGACGGCGACCCGCGCGGGAGGGGCTGCGCACTGTACGCGGACTGCCGGTACAGCCTGGTCGAACCGTCGGACCTCGACCGTGTCTTCTGCATCCTTTACGAGGGGCAGCCGAGGGTCTGCCGCGTCGCGGGGGAGCTCGTGAACCTTTTGCGGGCCTGCGCGTTGTCCTGCCTCATGCTCGGATCTCCCTACCCGCCAGGCGCCCTCGAGGCCCTGGCCGCGTGCGCTCGATACCTCTGCGGTCCGGCTTTCACATCCGACCTCGCCGCCCGTGCCCGCGCCGCGGGGGAATTTGGGATGGGGGCGGGTTCCGAAACGCCTGCGGAGGGGAGAACCCCGTTGGGCGGGGACTATTCGTGATGCTTGATATCGCATTGCAGTATGGAAGCACGGATCATCTTCGCGATGGTCCGACCGGTTGATGGGCTAGGACGCGCATTCAGCAGGGAAGGGGATGGCTTTTAATGCCGCTTTTGGCTTATGCGTGCCGCGCTCCGCGTATGGCCATCCTGCGGTGCTAAAGCATTCTTGAAGTCTGTTAAGTGAATTCGTTTTAATCGCGCACGTGGCCGTTTGCCCATATCGCATAACAGGATTCAGTGCTGATTGCCCGTGTGATGACAGCGTGAGTTTCGGGGGGGGGTGGCGTGAGCGGAGTCGCCGCGTTGTATAAGTCTGGCCGGCCCGACTGATGTGTCGATCTGTCGGGCCGGCCGAGAATGGTGAAGAGATCTCGCTGTTGAATGAACGAATGTTACAAGCAGCTCTTCAAGGCGCTTTGGGCGTTGGCTGGGGCTGCGCAGTCAATCGCATGCAGTGATAGGCGAGGCGATTGCTCGATGAGCCGGCGACTAGTTCTGTGCTGCACTCGTCCCGGTGCCGTCGTTGTCTGCCGAGTACCAGAATGCGTAGGCCGCAACGACGGCATCATAGACGGCTGCGACTACGTTATCCACGACGGCTGCAAAGTTGACCACAACGGGAACGGGGCCGGTTTTGGAATCCATCTTCTCTACTTCTGGGGTCTCATACATGGGAACATCTCCTTAGAATTGTGACAGGACGCTCAGGTCGCCTAGATCATCGTCGATCAGGTCGATATAGAGGTCGCCGTCCATATTGATGTCTGCAATCAACGATGAGATCTCTTCCATCTCGTCAATCGAGTGCATACGATTGGCCAACGCGGTAACAACGGGCTTATCCCAAACGGTTGCCATTCCGGCATCGTAGTATTCCTGAAGGCTGTGTTTGCGAACGTTTCCGATGATGAGAGGTATATAGGGGGATGCGACGATATCGCCATTGGCGTGGATGGCCACTTGGTCAAATTGCATTTGCAGTTGAGGGAATCTGACCAAGTGGTCGATGGGGTCGCCCCACTCAAGCATGAAGTAGCCTCGATAGTCCGGATCGTATCGAAGGTCATTGATCGTGTTGACTAGCCGACGGTATTGATTATTCGAAGGGCGAATCGTGCGGTTTCTTCGGGCTCTACCGAGGAGCATGAGCGGCTGAACTCTAAGGTCAATTCGGTCAGTTCTACCCGACGATTTCAGCTTGTCTCGAAGCATCGTGCAAACTGGTTTGAAATCGTCGACATTGAACGATGTCGGACAAAAGGCAATTGAAAGGTGCAGTGAGGTTTCGTTCAGCGTGATATCGATGGCGTCGAGCACCCGGTCGTATAATCCCGAGAGTCCTCGCATATGTTCGTGAGAATCGCGTAGGCCATCGAGGCTAAACTGTATGCCGTTTAAACCGGCGCGTTCGAGCTCATGCAAAGTATTTGAGTTTGCGAGCAGACCGTTTGACACGAGGTTGCATTTGACGCCAGATGCGCTGAGCCGCCGCAAGGATTCGATGACAAGATCCTTTCGCAGGAGGGTCTCGCCTCCGCAGAAGCAGAAGCTAAAGGGGTGCATTTGACAAATCGAGTCGACGAGTTCGAGGACTTCGTTGTCGGATAATTCGTTCGCGACGACATCGTTTTCTCCACTGTTGTTGAAGCAGTGTAGACAACGAAGGTTGCATTTGTTTGTAATGTCGAGCGCAACGCTGTGGGGCGCTCCGATTATTGCCGGCATGCTCATTATTGCTTCTTATCGAGCGGGCGAACAAACAGCTTGACGTCGCCCGAGTCGAGCTCATTGGGCAGGGTGCCGACTAAGGAAAAGCCAAGGCGCTGGTCGGAATGGTCAAGTTGTTCGGCGATTGGGGTGGAATCAGGCGCGTCAATTCTGAGCGCGCGGTAGGCTTTGGGAGCGGAAGATCCGTAGTATTCCGCAAGGCGGTCGAGCACACCGACAAGCAGCGTGGAGCTGCATGAGATAAATTTGATGATGACGCTGCGGCCGGCGGGATTAGTGGCCGGCTCGCATATTATCAATCCATTAATTTCTCCGGACTGGCTCGTGAGTAGAAAATAATCATGGGTAAAAGAAAAAGAGCCTTTGACGAAGAACCAGAAAGTTCTCCAATTCGGGCTCAACGTCGAACTCAGAGAAATAGATCCTATTACCATTTTTGGACTGTTTTGCAGAGAGGGATTTTGCAGCCGCCTCTTCGATTTCAGCAAACCTGCTCGCGTCCGCGAGAATAAGCAGCTCGTCGGGATCCACCGATGTTAGGTAATCGGAGCCGAAAGGGTCGTTCATATATCTCCCTTCTTTCTTCCAAACGATAAGACAGTTTACGGTCAGGCTATGCAGGGTTTGGGCCAGGTCATGCGCTAGCGTCTCGCGCGGTTGATCTGGGTATTTTTCTTGGAACAGACGGAGAATTTTGGGCAAATCGCAGGTGCCGTCGCATAAGTCAAGAATCTCTTTAGCGACCCTGTTGAGGATCGTATAGATTTGTTTCCCATCTGAGCTTAGGACGCTCAGGCGGTTATTTGGTTCACTGCGAAGGTAGCTTGGGTCGAGGGGGATAGGGATGACTCCAGGCAATGATGAGATTTGCGCGCTCCAAACATTCACGGATTCCATTGATCTCCTTTGGTTGTGGCCTATCTTCCTCGAATAGCAACTCATTCGATAAAATATCACAAATCGAAACGATATATAAAAGAATATATTTATATCGATATACAATATTAGGTTAAAAAAGTTTTGATGTTTGTCGATAGGGCTGGTATTGAAGGAGTGGACTGGAGTGATGGCGATGTCGGACGTTGTGGTTTCAATGGTGGGGTCATGCCTGCTGCTGGTGTTCGGAATAATGATATATCGAGGCAAGCTCACGGGATTGCTTGCCGGAATGTCATTGCTATCGGGAGAGCGTTTAGAGGAGGCAAAGCGGACGGCCGAGTCTCTAGGCGCAAACCGAGTGGTGGGGGCGTCTATAGTTTTCTCCGCAATATGCCTTTTTCTCTCGTCCCTTTTTCCGGACAAAAGGGCTATTCTCGGTCTGATGGTGGCTGCTGTTATAATCGCCGCGCTTGCCTATGCAAATAGGGGGCTTATTCGTATGTATATAAAGGTGAAATGGAATCCTGGGCACCGCAACCCGAGATAATGTCTTGAGCAAGGATTAACAACAAGGGATATATGGGAGCGATTAAGCGGCAAACAAATTCAGTTTTGGATAAAAGGCCGCTTGATGGGAGCTGGCATGTTTAAGAAGACGGTTCACGAGTTGTTTCGGTGTAAAGGGTCACGGCTTTTCGTGATTCTCATGCTGGTGAATTTTGCTCTCTCGTGCGTCATGCCCGCCTTAAACGGTGGGTTTGTAGACTTTCTCGTGACGAATAGGGATCCATCTCGCGTCGTGTGGTTTGCGGCCTTTGTTGCGGGCATAGGGATATCGGCCTCCTTCATGTCGTATGCGATGGGTGTGAACGTATCGCGCGTCATCTTGGAGATGACGACGAGACTGATGGGGACCACGTGTGAGTCGTTTGAACGGGGGCCCCTGGAAAAGGGGGAGCAGGCGGATCCATCCTATACAACGCAGAGGGTGTATGCGGATTCGAATGCGGTGTCATCGTTTGTCGTGAACAACTTCCTGACGATCGGGCTTAACGTCGTTCTGGTTGTGTTGATATGCATCATCCTGTTTTCGATTAATCCGGTGTTCCTGGTGTTAAGTGCATGTTCGCTTGTTGCGTACTTCATTTTATTCAGGGCGTTGAAAAAGCCGTTGTACAACAGCTCGCTTGCGAACAAGGAGGGTTTGAGTAAGCTTTTCGCGTCCGTGAGCGGCGAGCTGTCGCAGTTGTTTGACATTAAGTGCGATGGCGCATATAACCAGAGCGCTCGGACGCTCAAAGGGGTATTCGAGGGGTACTACCCGATTTACATGAAAGCAAGTAGGGTCTCGAATCTGGCCACATCAAGCGACGGCCTGATCTCGTCTGTGTTTCGGGGGGCACTGCTCGTGATCTCCGGGATGGAAATATTGAGCGGAAGAATGAGCTTAGGCGAGTTCACAATGGTGAACTCGTATTACTCGATGGCGTTCGGATGCTTCAAGTATTTTTTGAATTATTTCAAATCGTATCAGGACGCAAGGGCCTCGTTCGACCGATTGGGGGCTCTGACGGAGGACGCCGAGGACCGCGGCACCCTCACGGTTGGGCACGTGGAGAGCATATCGTTGTCCAACATCGCGTACCGATACGCGGGAAAGCCCTACTTATACCGCGACCTCTCCGTGGAGGTGGAGGAAGGAAAAACCTATGCCATTACCGGGCCGAACGGATGCGGAAAAAGCACGTTTCTGAAGGTGCTCCTTGGACTATATTCTGCTGGGGGACATCGGGCTTTGGGGTCGGTGCCATATGAAGAGCTCGATATGGAGACGATCCGACGGGACCTGTTTGCGGTGTGCCCGCAAAAGCTCTTTATTCCGAACGAAACGGTGGAGAATTACCTTGAGAGGACGTCGATTCGGGGATCGAGCGAAAACCTCCGAGAGTTTGTGCCGAGTTTCTATCGAACCGTCGAATCGTTAAAAGGCAAGAATTGTAGAGACCTTTCTGGTGGAGAGTATCGAAAGCTAAGGATATTCGCAGCACTTCGCAGGCAGCCGGAAGTGCTTGTGTTTGATGAACCAACGAACGATTTAGATGAAGAAAGCCGTCGGGAGTTCACGGAGTATATTCATCGAAATCCCTTCGATCAGTTAATTCTTGTTGTAAGCCATGATCAGGATTTGATTTCAGCATGCGATAGGAAGCTGGATTTGGATTTCGATCCGAAAAATGGGCAATGCTGATGGGAAACGCTTAGAATTCGGGCTTGCGCGTCATGGAGTAATCTTTCCTCTTATCGAAAATCGTTACAATATAAGAAAAACAGTAAGCAAGAAGAAATGGCTCGGGGAAGAGCTCGCTGCTGTCAGTGATATTGGGTCTATATCCAGATAACACGGAAGGGGCCGTCCTCTACAACGGGGTATCACAGCGTCGCATCGACCGATACGCATTGCGGCGGTGCCGAGTTGGCATTACGGAGCAAGAGCCCCCTATTGTTGGGGGGGACGATCCTCGATAATCTTACGCTGCTTTCTGATGATTTCGAGGCCGACAAACTGAATCGGATGCTTGCCATATTGGGGTTAGACAAAATGATTGCCGCTGCGGAGAACGGGGCGGCAGCGATGCTTGGCAGCAAGAAAGGAGGGGTGTCCGGCGGGGAGAAGCAGAACATCGCAATTGTGCGGCAGATGTTGAAATCGCCGGACGTCATGTTGTTTCTTGAGTCAACTTCAGCGCTTGATGCGAAGAGCCGGAGCGCACTAATTAAATTGCTTCATGAGGTTAAGAGAGACCATATTGTAATTGTTGTCACTCATGACGAAGAGATGCTTGCGGCTTGCGACGTGGTCATTCCGATGCCCGGATGCTTATCGGGACGTGGCGTTGAAGGCCCAGAAGATCGAAATGGCGTGGGTGTTGGGTAAGTCCCTACGCGTACGACGTTGGGTTTCTGATCTTCATCGTCCTGCAAAGAAGGCTTTGTAACACGTTTCCCCTGGGAGGCCCCTTTTGTCCGTAGTGGCAAAGAGGGGCTTTTTCGTTTCCCTCTTGCGGCGGAGGGGGACACCATGCGCCTATACAGGACGACCTGCGCGCTTTCGTCGGATGACGGGCTATGTGTCGAGATGGGGGTCTCGGGTTGAGGCCGTACCGATGGTCGCGGTCGGCCAGCGACCATCGGTACGGCTCAATCGTATTACCAGAACTAGTAAGGAGCCGCCCTTTCGGACGACTCAAACTGTAATGGGGCTTTTTTAGCTACCCCGGCCGTTACTCCGCCAAAGCATTCGCGCTATCTGCCGGGGTAGCTAAAATAGCCCCGTCCCAATATTAGCTACTCTGACCAAAATCCCTGGGACAAATACTTCTGATAGATTTTGTCTTTCTTGGCTATTGCGTAGTTTAAGAGATACCATTCCAATAATTACAGCTATTTGCTAAACCGTTTTAGCTGATTCTACCACATTTGACCTGCAATTACATTGTGCTGGTATCTTCATAAGGTAACCACCTTTACCTACCGTTTACCGCCAGTTTTAGCACGTTTACCAAACCGCGCAGCCTCTGCTCATGCCCGCCCAAAACCCGCCGTATAGTTCCCTCACGGCCTGCATCCGGCGGGTCGATTCGTTACCACGGTCGTGTGTGCGAACACATAGAAGGGGAAGTATCGTGCGCGATTGCAAGAGGGTTTACCGTTTTGGCACCGATGTCCAGGGCACTTGTGTCACAGAGGGCGACAAGTCCATGAACTTTGTGCTTGGCGGCAAGGGCGCTAACCTTGCCGAGATGAGCCGTATCGGCCTGCCGGTCCCCGGTGGCTTTACCATTACCTGCCAGACCTGCGTTGAGTACTCCGGTGCCGGCAATGTTTGGCCTGCCGGCGCGCTCGACGAGATCGTTGCCGCCGAGGCCGACCTCGAAGCCCGCTGCGGCAAGAAGCTCGGAGATGCCCATGACCCGCTGCTCGTGTCGGTGCGCTCGGGCGCTCCGTTCTCCATGCCCGGCATGATGGACACGGTTCTCAACCTGGGCCTCAACGACGATTCCGTCCAAGGTCTTATCGCCCAGACGCAGAACCCGCGTTTTGCTTGGGACAGCTACCGTCGCTTTATCCAGATGTTCTCCAACGTCGTTATGGGCGTCGACGCCGATCTGTTCGAGAACGCCCTGACCCAGGCCCGCCTGGTCGCCGGCGTCCGCGTCGATTCCGAGCTTTCGGCCGAGGACCTGCAGGAGCTCGTCGAGACCTTCAAGGGCATCTTCTCCGACAACGTCGAGGCCGCCCTGTATCCCGAGCTCGAGGTCGCTGACGGCAAGCCCGTCTTCCCGCACGATCCGGAGCTCCAGCTTCGCCTTGCCATCCAGGCCGTCTTTGGCAGCTGGATGAACGAGCGCGCCTGCATCTACCGCAAGCAGCACGGTATTTCCGACGAGCTCGGCACCGCCGTCAACGTTCAGGCCATGGCCTTTGGCAACAAGGGCGAGACCTCTGCGACCGGCGTCGCCTTTACGCGTAACCCGGCCGACGGCACCAAGGAGTTCTACGGCGACTTTCTGGTCAACGCCCAGGGCGAGGACGTCGTCGCCGGCATCCGCAATACCGAGCCCATCGCCGACCTCAAGACCACCCCGGGCCTCGAGTCCGCTGGCGAGGAGCTCGAGCGCGTGTTCCTGACGCTCGAGAATCACTATCGCGATATGTGCGATATCGAATTCACCATCGAGCAGGGCAAGCTCTGGATGCTCCAGACCCGCGTGGGCAAGCGCACCGCCACCGCCGCCCTACGCATTGCCATCGAGATGGTCGAGGAGGGTCTGATCACCCGCGAGGAGGCCGTGAGCCGCATCGATCCCGCTCAGCTCGACCAACTCCTGCACCCACAGTTCGACTCCTCCAAGAAGTACGAGGCGCTCGCGACCGGTCTTAACGCCAGCCCCGGCGCCGCCGTGGGCGAGGTCGTGTTCTCGAGCGATGACGCCGTCGCGCGTTCTGCCGAGGGTCACAAGGTCATCCTGGTCCGCTGGGAGACCAACCCCGACGACCTGAAGGGCATGGTTGCCGCCGAGGGCATCCTAACGAGCCATGGCGGCAAGACGAGCCACGCCGCCGTTATCGCCCGCGGCATGGGCACGCCCTGCGTCTGCGGTGTCGAGCGCTTCCATATCGACGCGGCCGAGAAGGTCGTGCGCATCGAGGGCAGCGATCGCGTGCTGCGCGAGGGCGACATCATCTCCATCGACGGTACCCAGGGCATCGTTGTCGACGGCGCCGTTGACTTGGTCTCCGCCGAGCTTACCGGCGACCTGGACACTATCCTGTCCTGGGCCGACGAGATCCGTCTGGATGAGACCTGCGGCCACGCCAACCACGTGCGCGTCAACGCCGACAACCCCGAGGATGCCGAGCTCGCGCTTGAGTTTGGCGCCGAGGCCATCGGCCTGTGCCGCACTGAGCACATGTTCCTGGGCGATCGCAAGAACATCATCCAAAGCTTCATCCTGTCCGATGACGAGGCCGTGAAGCAGCAGGCCCTGGCCGATTTGCTCAAGGTCCAGACCGAGGATTTCCTGGCCATGTTCAAGACCATGACCGGTCGCGAGGTGGTCGTTCGCCTGCTCGATCCGCCGCTTCATGAGTTCCTGGATAATCCTCGCGAGCTCGAGGTCGCCATCACCAAGAAGGAAGCCGCCGGCGCCAGCGAGGAGGAGCTTGCCGCCCTGCGTGCTCGCCTGCGTCGCATCGACGGCATGGTCGAGTCCAACCCCATGCTGGGCCTGCGCGGCGTGCGCCTGTCCGTCGTCTTCGGCGACCTGCCGCTTATGCAGGTCCGTGCCGTGGCAACGGCTGCCGCCCGCCTCATCAAGGAGGGCGTCGACCCGCGTCCCGAGATCATGGTCCCGCTCGTCTCCATCACGGCCGAGCATGTCCAGACCCGCAAGGTCATCGAGCGCGTCATCGCCGAGGTTTCCGCCGAGGAGGGCGTGGAGCTCAACATTCCTGCGGGTACGATGCTCGAGCTGCCGCGCGCCTGCATGGTCGCCGACGAGATCGCCCAGCACGCCGATTTCTTCTGCTTTGGCACCAACGACCTCACCCAGACGACCTTCGGCTTCTCCCGCGACGATGCCGAGGCCAAGTTCATTCCGCTGTACCTGCACAAGAAGATCCTGAAGGACAACCCCTTCGAGACCATCGACACGGCGGTGCTGGAGCTCGTGCGCTTGGCCGTCGAGAAGGGCCGCGCCACCAATCCCGACATGCACTTTGGCGTGTGCGGCGAACACGGCGGCGACCCCAAGTCCATCAAGGGCCTGTTTAACGTGGCCGACGTGGACTACGTGTCCTGCTCGCCCTATCGCGTGCCCCTCGCGCGCCTGGCTGCCGCCCAGGCCAAGCTCGAGGCCAAGCGTTCCGCCTAACGTTTTGGGTTTAGACGCCTAGCGTAGCCCCCTTCATGCCGCCCGTCTCATTCGTGAGACGGGCGGTTATCATGTGCGGGTTTTGTCTTTTTGTCAGCGTAAAAAAATGTTCTTGCAGCAGAAACCCGCGCGTGTATACTCGAATACGTTTGTTCAACTACGTGCCGGCCAAGGTGGTACGGCACCTCTAGAAGAGTAAGGAATTGCACATGGATTACATCCGCGCAATCGAGCGTCAGCAGATCCGCGAGGACATTCCTCAGGTTCGCGTCGCCGACAACGTCAAGGTTCACTACCGCATTAAGGAAGGCGACCGCGAGCGCATCCAGGTCTTCCAGGGCGACGTCATCCGCATGGCCGGCGCCGGTGCCCGCGAGACCTTCACCGTCCGCAAGATGTCCTTCGGTGTCGGTGTTGAGCGTACCTTCCCGCTTCACAGCCCCAAGATCGCCAAGCTCGAGGTCGTTCGTCATGGTCGCGTCCGTCGCGCCAAGCTGTACTACCTCCGCGACAAGGTGGGCAAGGCTGCTCGCATCCCCGAGAAGCGCTAAGAAGATCGCAGCGTCTGTCCACTCGTTTGGACACAAGGGTCACCTTCGGGTGGCCCTTCTTTTTATCTGATTTGCATGCAAGGAGGGCCTGGTATGGCCAACATGACGAGCTCGGTTTCGGCATCGCAGGTTGCCGGTGAGTTGGCGAGCGCTACGTTTGAGGAGATTCCTGCCCTCGTGGAGCATTATCGCGAGGATCCGCGCCAGCAGGTGATCAAGGCTTGCGAGCGTGCCCTCAAACGCCATGCCAAAGAGCTTGCCGAGCGCGAGCGCGTCAACGGCATGTATCAGCTTATGCATGAGCTCGGCGGTGATGGTGTGGTCGTGGGCGTCGACGAGGTGGGCCGTGGCTCGGTAGCGGGTCCCTTGACCGTGTGTGCCGTGTGTCTTCCGATGGAGCCGCGCATCTGGGGCATCAACGATTCCAAAAAGCTCACGCCCGCGCGCCGCGAGCTGCTCTCGGTGAAGATAGCCGAGGTGGCGACTGCCATCGGCTTTTGCCATATCGCTCCTGCGGATATCGATGAGATGGGCATGGCCCGTGCTATCCGTACTGCCGTTGCGGGCGCCGTGGCCGATACGGGGCTCGAGCCCGATTGCGTGCTTATGGACGGTAACCCCTTGGGCGCCGTTCCTAACGAGCGCGATGTGGTGAAGGGTGATGCCAAAATCGCCTGCATCGCCGCGGCGTCCATCATGGCCAAGGTCACGCGTGACGAGATGATGGTCGAGTACGACGCCGAGTATCCCGAGTACCATCTGGCCGAGTCGAAGGGCTATGCAAGCCCCGAGCATATCGAGGCCATTCGCAAACATGGACTTTGTCCACTGCACCGCGTGAGCTTTTGCGGAAACTTTCTGCAGACTGAGCGCCTTTTCTAGGTCAATTGTGGAGACAGGGACCTCAGGGGTTTTATAAACCTGCTGGTAGCGGGCCGTATGCAACACCATTGCTGCGTACGGCCCGTTTTTTGACGGCATTTGGTCAGCTTTTGGTTTGCTTCCGGTACTTACCCGCATGAAAGGTGCCCTCATCATCGGGGCAATGCAGCGTGCGGGAAAGGAGACCCCATGAGTGCCGCAAGCAAAAAGAGCAAGACGCAGCAGCTCAAGGAGCGTTGGGAAAACGGCGAGCTCGACTGCGGGGCGATGACGCCCGAGTTTATCAAGGGACTCAGTCCCCGCGAGCTTGGCATGCTGGGCGAGCTGATCACCATCGACTACTTTAACGAGCGCGGCTACACCTTGCTGGAGCAGGGTTATCGTTGCACCGAGGGCGAGGCCGATCTGGTGCTGCTCGATGAGCTCGACGATGTCGTGGTGATGGCCGAGGTCAAGACCAGACGCGTCGCACTGGATTGCAACACGCGGGTCTTTCCCGAGGAGGCCGTGGACGTCCAGAAGCAACGCCGCTACCGCCGCATCGCAAGCTGCTATCTCATGGAGCATTATCCGCTCAAGGCGATTCGCTTCGATGCCGTGGGTGTCACCATTCGCGGCGGGCATATCGCCGAGATCGAGCATCAGTACAACGCGTTCGATTGGCAGGTGTCGTGATGGCGTTCGAGACGTTTGCCGTTCACGCGGCCTGCATCCGCGGCGTCGAGGCGATTCACGTCACGGTCGAGGTCTCGCTTGCCGGTGGCGTTCCGGGCATCCAGATGCTCGGCATTCCGAGTATGGAGGTGATGGAGTCACGCGGTCGTATTCGCTGCGCGATGCGCTCCGCCGGGTTCGAGATCCCGCGCTCGGGCATTACCGTTAACCTGGCACCCGGCGATATCCGCAAGACCGGTAGCGGCTTTGACCTGCCCATCGCCATCGCGGTTCTAGCGGCCGATGAGCAGATTCCCCGTGACAACCTCGATCGCTGCCTTATCGCAGGTGAGCTTGGTCTGGACGGTACGGTGCTTCCCGTCAAGGGCGAGGTGGCGTTTCAGCTATTGGCTCGCGACATGGGGCTGTCTTTTATCGCCGGCAGGTCCGACCAGCATGTGCCACTCGCGGGCGTAGATTGCGGCTTTATCGACCATCTGTCTCAGCTTGCTCATGGCATGGGCGATGCCGCACGGCACTACTTGGATTCCGAGGGTGTCGAGGCGACCTTTGAGCCCGAGCTCGACTATGCAGACGTGCTGGGGCAGGAAGTCGCTAAACGCGGCATGGCGCTTGCGGCGGCAGGAGAACTCGGCTTGCTCATGATCGGGTCTCCGGGATCGGGCAAGACGATGCTCGCACGCCGTATGACCGGCATCCTGCCCGAGCTTTCCGTTGAGGATCAGCAGGAGGCACTGTGCATCCATTCGGTTTTGGGTGAGAACATTGATGGCTTGTTGGCGGGGCACCGCCCCTTCCGCAGTCCCCACCACAGTATTTCGACCGCAGGCCTTATCGGCGGCGGGCGCCCGGTGCACCCGGGTGAGATCAGCCTTGCTCATGGCGGCGTGCTCTTTTTGGACGAGCTTGCCGAGTTTCCCACTGGCGTGCTGCAGACGCTGCGTCAGCCCATCGAGCGCGGCTACGTGAGGATCGTACGCGTCGACGGGGCTTTTACCTTCCCGTCGCGCTTTCAGCTGCTGGCTGCGAGCAATCCCTGCCCCTGCGGCTTTTTGGGCGATCGCGAGGTGCCGTGTCGCTGCTCGGCGGCGATGGTCGAGCGCTATCGGTCTAAACTGCGCGGTCCTTTGGCCGACCGTATCGACATGATGATCGATGTGACCCGTCCCGACCCTCAAGTGATTATCGAGGGTGCGGAGGGCATGTCGTCGGCCGAGTTACGTGACTACGTTGTGCGCGGTCGCGCCTTTCGCGCTTGGCGCGAATCCCGCATGGACGATGCGGATGCCGAGGCCGAGGATGACGAGACTCGGTCCATTGACGGCGTCGTTTCGACCTTTGAGCTCGATGATGCGGCGGAGAAGTGTGTGCTCGGCCTGTCGAAGCGCACGCATCTCACAGGGCGTGGCATCGTGCGCCTTGTTCGCATTGCGCGCACGATCGCAGATGTCGCCGAGAGCGAGCAGGTGACGCAGGACCACGTGCTCGAGGCGGCGATGTACCAGGGAAGGAGGGACCAATGATGGCTGAGGGGACCTTCGAGCTGCATCCAGGTGACGCGTTGTATCCCGAGACCGTTTTGGAGCTTTCTGATGTACCTCAGACGCTCTATGTGCGCGGCAACCCCGAGGCGCTTTCGACGCCCGCGCTCTCCATCATCGGTGCGCGAAAGGCCTCGCCGTATGGTCTTGCCGTGGCAGAGCTTGCGGCGAAGGTGGCGGTTGAGGCGGGAGTGACGGTAGTTTCGGGCGGTGCAGTCGGTTGTGACCAGGCCTCGGGTTGGGCTGCGGTCAACGCCGGCGGCAAACACGTCGTGGTGCTGGGGACGGGCGCCGACGTGGTCTACCCGCGTTCGAGCGCGGGGCTTATTACGCGCACGCTCGATACGGGCGGCGCGGTCGTGTCGATCTCTCCGTGGGGCATGGGTCCGCGCAAGTTTGCCTTTCCGCGTCGCAATCGCGTGATCGCGGCCCTGTCGCAAGCCCTCTTTGTATCCGAGGCGGGTATGCCTTCCGGGACGTTTTCTACAGCCGAGGCTGCTATGGATTTGGGGCGCGAACTTCTTGCCGTGCCGGGGTCGATCCTATCGCCCGAGTCGCGTGGCACGAATTACCTCATTGCGAACGGTGCCTGCTGCATTGTCGACGAGGAGTCCATCGAGATGGCTATCTCTCGCATATACGGCACCCTGCGCTACTCGCGCCCCGATGCTCCCGGCATTGCCGACCTGAATCCAACACAGCAGACCGTGATGCATGCGCTCATCGCCTCTCCGCTCAAGGTCGACGACATCGCGGCGCTCGTCTCACTCGATGCTGTCGGCGTACTCAAACTCTTGGGTTCGCTTGAACTCGAGGGCCTTATCGAGCGCATGATGGATGGAAGGTATGCGCCCTCCAAGTTTGCCCTTCACGCCCAGACGCCCTTCGGTCACAATGGAAAACGTGTCAATTAGAAAGGTGTTTGCAGATGCAGTTCGATCAGGTGACGGTTATCGGTGGCGGTCTGGCGGGTTCGGAATGCGCGATCCAGCTGGCAGACCGCGGGTTTGCCGTAAAGCTGTGCGAGATGCGCCCCCAGGTGAGCTCCCCGGCTCACCATACCGATCACCTGGCAGAGCTCGTCTGCTCCAATTCGTTTAAGTCGACCCGTCCGGATTCCGCGGCTGGTTTGCTGAAGGCCGAGCTTGAGCGCATGGGTTCAGTCCTGCTCGACTGCGCCCATCGCGCTGCTGTTCCCGCTGGTGGCGCCCTGGCGGTCGACCGTGTTACATTCTCCGAGCTCGTCGAGGCTGAGGTTGCCGCCCGCCCCAATATCGAGGTCGTTCACGGCGAGGTCACCCAGATCCCCGAGGGCCACGTGGTCATTGCCGCGGGCCCGCTGTGTTCACCGGCGCTGAGCGAAGAGGTCATGAAGCTCGTTGGTGGCGACGCCCTTGCGTTCTTCGATGCCGCGGCGCCGATCGTCGATGCCTCCACGCTCGATATGGACGTGCTGTTTTCGCAGTCGCGCTACGAGGAGCAGGGGAGCGGCGACTATCTCAACGCTCCGCTCAACAAGGAGGAGTACGAGGCCTTTATCGAGGCACTTACCACGGCCGACCGCGTGGTGCTCAAAGACTTTGAGGGCGGCGATCTGTTCCAGGCCTGCCAGCCTGCCGAGGAAGTTGCGCGCACCGGCAAGGACGCCATTCGCTTTGGCGCCATGAAGCCCGTCGGCCTCACCGACCCGCGTACCGGACGTCGCCCCTGGGCGGCGATTCAGCTGCGTGCCGAGAACAAGGAGAAGACCGCCTATAACCTGGTGGGCTTCCAGACCAACCTGACCTTTGGCGAGCAGAAGCGCGTCTTCCATATGGTGCCGGGCCTGGAGAACGCTGAGTTCTTCCGCTACGGTGTCATGCACCGCAATACCTTTGTCGACGCCCCGCACGTGCTCGATGGCACCTTTGCCGTGCCCGGTACCGGCGTGCGCCTGGCCGGTCAGATCACCGGCACCGAGGGGTACATGGAAGCCGTGGCGACCGGTCTGCTCGCGGCGCTCAACACCTATGCCGAGGCTATCGGTGTCGCGGGCGTCGAGTTGCCGCGCGTGGGCGCCCTGGGTGCGCTCGTGGGCTATGCGACCGATCCTGCCACCGTGGGCTATCAGCCTATGCATGTCAACTTTGGCCTGGTGCCGCCACTCGAGGATGGTAAGCGCCGCAGCAAGCGCGACCGCTACCAGGCCTATGCGGACCGTGCGCTCGAGGCCCTTGATGCCTATCTGGCCACTCGTCCTGATCTGTTTGGAGGCGACCGGTCATAGCCTTTGGCCTGTACGACACCGTCGACTCGTTTATCGCCTATATCTCACGCGTTGAGGGGCTTTCTCCCAACACGGTGACGGCCTACGGCTCGAGGCTGGAGCGCTTTGCTGCCTGGTGCGAGCGCGAGGATATCGATGCTTTCGCTGCCGACGTGCGCACCATTCGCCGCTATCTTGCCGAGCTTTCGCGTGAGCAGGTGGCTCCCCGAACGCTTGCGGCGCATCTGTCGGCTATCCGATCGCTCTATCGATGGATGGCTGCCGAGGGGGTCGTGGAGGGCGATGTGGTCTCGGCAATTTCCTCGCCCAAGCTCCCGCGCGATCTACCCGGTGTGCTGACGACCCAACAGGTGGAGGCGCTGCTCAAGACGCCTGATACCTCAACACCCGCGGGACTGCGCGATGCGGCGATGCTCGAGCTGCTCTATGCCTCGGGCGCCCGTATCTCTGAGCTCGCAGCACTCAATGTGGAGTCCATTGCGTGGTCCGAACGTACGCTGCGCCTGTGGGGCAAGGGGAGCAAAGAACGTATCGTCCCTCTGTATCGTCGTGCGCTCGAGGCGACGCGTCTCTATATTGAGGAGGGGAGGCCGGAGTTGCTCGCTCAGGCAAAGCGTCGTGACCCCGCTACCGGGCCGCATCCGCTGCTTATATCGGCGCGCGGTAATCGCATGAGTGCCGCCATGCTCAGGCGGCGGTTTCATATGCTGGCGACGCTCGCCGGCATTCCGGCCGACATCGCCCCGCATGCGATGCGCCATACCTTTGCGACCGACTTGCTCGAGGGCGGCGCGGACCTGCGCTCGGTTCAAGAGCTGCTAGGTCATGCGAGCCTGTCCACGACGCAGATCTACACGCATCTCACACCCGATCGGCTTAAGCGGGCTGTGGCTCAAGCCCATCCCCGCGGCGAATAGTGGCTGGGACGTCCCGTGCCGCGCTCAGGTGTGTGGTTTTGATTGCGGGTTGGCAGGAAGATGCATTCCTGCTATCATTCATCGGGTTGCTTCACGGCAACAGGTTTTTATCACGCACGCGCGGCTACTTCATACCGTGGTGCCCGGGCTTTGGTAGCACATGTCCGGGTTGGTTTTGGAGGATGACCCCGCGCGGAGGCAAACCACAGGAGGTTTAACATGGCTACCAAGATTAATATCCGCACCCTGCTCGAGGCCGGCTGCCACTTCGGTCACCAGACCCGTCGCTGGAACCCCAAGATGAAGCCGTTCATCTTCGGTGAGCGCAACGGCATCTACATCCTCGACCTCAAGCAGACCATCCTCGACGCCGACCAGGCCTACACCTTTGTCAAGAACGTCGCCAAGGGTGGCAACGTGCTGTTCGTCGGCACCAAGAAGCAGGCTCAGGAGGCCGTCAAGAACGCTGCTGAGCGCGCCAACATGCCCTACATCAACCAGCGTTGGCTCGGCGGTATGCTGACCAACTTCGTGACCATCCGCTCCCGCATCAACCGCATGGAGGAGCTCGAGGCCATGGTCGAGGACGGCCGCATGGCTGTTCTGCCCAAGAAGGAGCAGGCTGTTCTGGGTAAGGAGCTCACCAAGCTCCAGACCAACCTCGGTGGCGCCCGCGATATGAAGGGTCTGCCCCAGGCTCTCTTCGTCATCGACACCAAGCGCGAGGAGAACGCCATCAAGGAGGCCCAGCGCCTGAACATCCCCGTCGTCGCCCTGATCGACACCAACTCCGATCCCGACGAGGTCGAGTACGGCATCCCCTGCAACGATGACGCTATCTCCGCCGTCACCCTTATGTGCGAGCTCATGGCCGACGCCTGCCTCGCCGGCTCCGGCAAGGAGCAGGTCTCCGAGGCCGAGATGGCCGCTGAGCCCAAGGCCGAGTAAATCAGTCTTAGTTAATTCTTTTTCATCTCTTTGAAAGGAACCACAATGGCCCAGATTACCGCCGCTATGGTCAAGCAGCTCCGCGAGATGACCGACTCCCCGATGATGGAGTGCAAGAAGGCTCTCGTCGAGGCTGACGGCGACATGGACGCCGCTGTCGACGTTCTGCGCAAGAACGGCCTCGCCAAGGCTGCCAAGAAGGCTGGCCGTGAGACCAACGAGGGCGCTGTCGCCGCGTTCGTCTCCGAGGACGGCAAGTCCGGCGCTCTGCTCGAGCTCTCCTGCGAGACCGACTTCGTCGGCTCCAACGCCAAGTTCACCGGCTTTGCTTCCAAGGTCGCTGAGGTTGTCGCCACCACCGAGCCGGCTGACGTCGACGCTCTGCTCGAGAAGCCGATGGGCGAGGAGACCGTTTCCTCCGAGCTCACCGAGATGATTCACATCATGGGCGAGAACATGAAGATCGCTCGTTTCGCTGCCCGCAAGGCCGAGAACGGCGCTCTCGCTTCTTACATCCACATGGGTGGTAAGATCGGCGTCCTCGTCGAGTTCGCTTTCGAGAAGGCCGAGACCGCTCAGGCCGAGTCCTTCAAGACCTTCGCTCACGACGTTGCCCTTCAGGTTGCCGCCGTCGCCCCGATCTGCGCTACCCGCGAGCAGGTTCCGGCCGAGACCGTCGAGCACGAGAAGCAGATCTACATGGCTCAGGCTGCCGAGTCCGGCAAGCCCGAGGCTATCCAGGAGAAGATGGCTGTTGGCCGTCTGGAGAAGTTCTACAAGCAGTCCGTGCTCACCGAGCAGGAGTTCATCAAGGACAGCTCCCTCACCATCAAGAAGTACGCTGAGCAGGTCTCCAAGGAGCTCGGCGATACCATTACCGTCGTTGCCTTCGACCGCCTGGTCCGTGGCGAGTAAATAAGCTCTTGTAGCTGGTAATGAGCAGGCTGTGGGTTTTACTCACAGCCTGCTTTTTCATGGCTCTGAGCAGAGCCTTTGCTATCATATTGTGAGTCTATTAAAAGGAGGATCGTTTTGTCCGACATCCGATATAAACGCGTGCTTCTGAAGCTTTCCGGCGAAGCGCTGATGGGCGACGGCCACTACGGCATCGACCCCAAGGTTACCGACCATCTTGCCAAGCAGGTCAAGGAGCTGCTCGCCGTAGGCCATGAGGTCGGCGTTGTTGTCGGCGGCGGCAACATTTTCCGCGGCATGGCCGGCGCTGCCGGTGGCATGGAGCGTGCCCAGGCCGATTATATGGGCATGCTTGCGACCGTCATGAACGCGCTTGCCCTGCAGGATGCCTTCGAGCACAACGATGTTCCCTGCCGCGTGATGAGTGCTATCCAGATGAACGAGATCTGCGAGCCCTATATTCGCCGTCGCGCCATCAACCACCTGTCCAAGGGCAACGTCGTTATCTTCGCTGCCGGTTCGGGCAATCCGTACTTTACGACCGACACCGCCGCGGCCCTTCGCGCCTGCGAGATTGGTGCCGAGATTCTGATCAAGGCCACCAAGGTCGACGGTATCTACGATAAGGATCCCGTCAAGTGCGCCGACGCCGTCCGCTTTGACAAGATCACCTATCACGAGGTGCTTGTCCGCGGCCTGCAGGTTATGGATTCCACGGCTACGGCTCTGTGCCAGGACAACCGTATGCCCATTTTGGTCCTCAACATCGATGGCGAGGACACCGTCAAGCGCGCGCTCGCGGGTGAGCCCGTCGGCACGCTCGTCTATCAGGAGGATTAAGCATGGCAGAGAACATCACCGCCCACATGGACAAGTCGCTCGAGTCCCTCAAGCACAACTTCTCCAAGGTCCGTACCGGCCGCGCTAGCGCCAACATTCTGTCTGACATCACCGTCGACTACTACGGTGTTCCCACGCCGGTCACGCAGGTTGCCGCCGTTAAGACCCCCGAGGCCCATATGCTGCTCATCGAGCCGTGGGACAAGGCGCTCATCAACGCTATCGTCAAGGCGATCAGCGCCTCCGACCTGGGCATTACCCCCAACTCCGATGGCACCGTCGTTCGCCTGCCGTTCCCGGCTCCCACCGAGGAGCGTCGTCGCGAGCTCGTCAAGGAGTGTCGCGAGTACGCCGAGCAGGCCAAGGTCTCCATCCGTAACATCCGTCGCGACTTTAACAATAAGCTCGAGCGCGACGAGGAGCTCACCGAGGACGACGTCCGCCGCGAGCAGGCCAAGGTCCAGAAGCATACCGATGAGTATGTTGCCAAGGTCGAGGAGCTTCTGAAGGAAAAAGAAGCCGAGGTCATGGAGATCTAAGGTGCAATACGACGAGCAAAAACTGGTCGAGTACTTTGCCGACGCCCCTGCGGGCGTCGGTTTTTCCGACCTTGACCTCAATAATATTCCGCACCATATCTCGTGCATCATGGACGGCAACGGTCGTTGGGCCACGTCGCGCGGTCTTGCACGCACCGAGGGTCATAAGGCAGGTATCCTCTCGCTGCGCGAGATCATTACCGCCTGCGTGCGCCTGGGCGTCGACGTGCTTTCTGCCTATGCGTTTTCTACCGAAAACTGGAACCGTCCGCAGCATGAGGTCAACGTCTTGATGCATCTGTTTGCCAAGACGTTTATCGACGAGCTGCCTCTTCTGAAGCGCGAAAACGTGCGCGTTGTCTTTTTGGGCGACATTTCCGCGCTGCCCAAGAAGACCCGCGACGTTTTTGAACGCGGTCTTGCCGAGTGCGCCGACCACACCGGTATGACGCTGGCGCTTGCCGTCAACTACGGCGCGCGTGCCGAGATTACCCGCGCTGTCCGTCAGATTGCACTCGACGCTGCCGCCGGTAAGATCGATCCTGCCGCAATTGATGACGACATGGTGGCTTCCCACCTCTATACTGCCGGCCTTCCCGATCCTGAGCTTGTGATTCGCACCTCTGGTGAGCTGCGCCTTTCGAACTATCTGCTGTGGCAGGTGGCTTATTCCGAGTTCTACGTCACCGATACCTATTGGCCCGACTTTGATCGTTGGGGCCTTGTCGACGCCATTTTGGCCTATCAGGGCCGTGACCGTAGGTTTGGTGGACTGAGCAAGACCGAGGAGGCTTAATCGTGTCCGATCGTCCCAAGGCATCTGCTCCCAAGACGCCTGCGCGCAAAGCTGCCACTGCGGGAGCGCCTGCAGCGAAGAGCGGCACCGGTTCGTGGCTGGCGGGCTTTATTACCCGTGCCGCCGCCGGTATCGTCTACGCCGTAGTCTTTATCCTGTGCCTGGTTTTGGGTATCGTGCCCACGGCCATCTTTGTTTCTGTCATGAGCGGTCTGTGCTGCTATGAGTTTTTCCGTATGACAAGGCTCGATGGCAAGATGGCTAACGAGCGCATGGGTATCGCTGCCGCCGTACTCTTTCCGCTGTCGGCGTTGGGCGATTCGATGTTGCTGAATGCCCTGCTTTTTGCCCTGATGCTCGCTGTGGGCATTTGGTATGTCTGGTCGCCGCGTACCCGCATCTCTGATGTGGCAGTGACGCTCATGGGTCCCATCTACACTGGCTTTATGCTGTCGGCTATCGTGCTGCTGCGCGATGCCGTGCCCGGTTTTGCCGGTGCCCTGCTTTCAGTGGGCGTTTGCGCGTCCCTTTGGGTCTCCGATTCGTTTGCCTACATCGTGGGCAGCCGTATCGGCAAGCACAAGATGGTTCCCAAGATTTCTCCCAAAAAGAGCTGGGAGGGGTTTGTCGGCGGCATCCTGGGCTCGGTTTTGATTTGGCTCATCCTGTGGGCGACGCACTTCTACAAGCTCAGCCTGCCCTATGCGCTGCTGTGCGGCGTGGTCGTGTCCATTCTGGGCGTTATCGGCGACCTTATCGAGTCGCGCATCAAGCGCGGTGTGGGCGTCAAAGATTCCGGCAACCTTATCCCGGGCCACGGCGGAATGCTCGATCGTAGCGATTCGCTTATCTTCGGTTGCATCACCGCGCAGCTGTTGCTGATGATCGGAGGCGTGCTGTAATGTCCTTCCAGACGACGTATGGCCCCGATGGACGCCTTCGCGTTGCCGTCCTGGGTTGTACGGGCTCTATCGGCACCCAGGCGCTCGATGTGTGCCGCCAGCATGCCGATCGCCTGCAGGTGACGGCGCTGTCCGTTAACTCCAGTACCTCTGAGCTCGTTGCCGCTGCCCGTGAGTTCTCGGTTCCGGCGGTTGCCGTGGCCGATGCCGCTCATGGCGATGACGCCGTGCTGCAGGAGTTGCCCGAGGGCACGCAGCTCGGCGTTGGCGCGCAGGCGGTTTGCGAGCTCGCGCGTCGCGACGATGTCGACTGCGTGCTCGTCGCTATTGTGGGCGCCGCCGGTCTCGAGGCGAGCCATGCGGCCTTGACCTCGAATAAGCGCCTTGCCCTTGCCAACAAGGAGTCCCTCGTCGTCGGTGGCGACTTGCTTATGCCGTTGGCGCAACCGGGCCAGCTTATTCCAGTCGACTCTGAGCACTCCGCCATTTACCAGTGCTATCTGGGGGAGAACCCGCGCGAGGCTCATTGTATTTGGCTCACCTGCTCGGGCGGTCCGTTCTTTGGCCGCACGCGAGACGAGCTCGATCGCGTGACGCGTGCCGATGCCCTCGCGCATCCCACGTGGGCCATGGGTGCCAAGATCACCATCGACTCCGCCACCCTCATGAACAAGGGCCTGGAGCGCATTGAGGCCATGCATCTGTTTAACTGCGACCTCGATTTCATTAACGTGGTCGTGCAGCGTCAGTCCAAGATTCACTCTATGGTCGAGTTCGCCGACGGCTCCGTGATGGCGCATCTCGGTGCATCTGACATGCGTATTCCCATCCAGTTCGCGTTCTCGTATCCCGAGCGTTGGGATACCCCGGCGCCTCGTATCGATTTCCGCGAGCTGGGGCAGCTCACGTTTGATGCTGCCGACATGGATACCTTCCGCTGTCTGGCACTGGCCGAGCGTGCCGGCAAGACGGGTGGCACCATGCCGTGCGTGCTCAATGCCGCCAACGAGGTCGCCGTCGATGCCTTCCTGCACGATGGCTGCAGCTTTACCGATATCGATCGCATTGTGGAATCCTGCATGGACGCCCACGATATGCAGGCGGTCGATTCGTTTGAGCAGCTTCGCGACATCGATGCGTGGGCGCGTGAAAAGGCTGCGCAGGTGCTCGCCGCAACCCGTTCCTAACCCATAAGGATTGCTTTTTCGTTTTATGGATACTGTTCTGAGCGTTCTCTCATCGGTCTTTTGGGGCCTGCTGATGCTTTCCGTCCTCGTGTTTTTGCACGAGGGCGGCCACTTTTTGGCGGCGCGTGCCTGCGGCGTCCGTGTGACCGAGTTCTTTTTGGGTCTGCCGTGCCGTTTTGACCTCCATCACACGTCGCGTCGCATCGGAACCAAGTTTGGCGTGACGCCGCTACTGCTGGGCGGCTATGCTGCCATCTGCGGCATGGATCCCACGGACGTCTCGTGTGCCGATTGCGTGCTTGCGGCTATCTATCGTCACGGTCGCGTGACCGTGGCCGACCTTGCCGCCGAGCTCGAGCTGCCCGAGGAGGACGTGCTCGAGGCCTGTGCCTTGCTGCTGGGGTGGGGTTCCATCGCTCCTTGGTACGAGGAGGGGGAGAAGCCCTCGCCGAGCTATTACCCCACCAAGTACCAGACGCTGCCGCGCGATGAGGCGGGCTACACCACCTTTGACGGGCGTCGGTTTAATCGCGAGCATGCGACCGCCGAGGGCGACGTATGGGAGCTGCCGTGCGATAAGGCCGAGTTCCTTGCGCAAGAGCGCTCGCACACCTATCTTGGTCAGGGTTTTCTCAAGCGCGCCTTTATGTTGCTCGCGGGCATTGTCGTCAATATCCTGACGGGCTTTTTGCTCCTTATGAGCATCTATTCCATCGCGGGCGTCACCGTTCCGGTGGATACCAACGTGATCGGTCGGGTCGACGAGGGCTCAATCGCCGCCAAGGCGGGCATCGAAGCCGGTGACGCGATTCTTTCGGTCGACGGCGCGTCCTGTTCAACTTGGACGGACATTTACGACGCCATTGGTAAGGCTGCGGGTAAGGACGATTTCGCCATTGAGTACGAGCGCGACGGTAAGAAGTTTTCGGCGTCGGTTGCACTCAAAGAGGACGAGCGGCTGGGCGTGTATGCCTCTACGCAGGTGGTCCGTTTAGACCCCATCACGTCGGCGCGCCTGTCCTTCTCCTATGTCGTGCAGACGGCGGAGGGCGTGCTGCGTCTGTTGCAGCCGCAGCATACGATGGAGATTCTCGATCAGTCCACCTCTGTTGTGGGCATTAGCGTTATGTCTTCGCAAGCGGCCGCTGCCGGTCCCGTCACGTTCTTGTCGTTTGCCGCGCTCATTTCGTTCTCTCTGGGCTTTATGAACCTGTTGCCTATCCCGCCACTCGACGGCGGCAAGCTGGTCATCGAGATCATTCAAAAGATCGCCGGTCGCGAGCTGCCGCTCAAGGTCCAGACGATCGTGAGCTATGTGGGCATCGCGCTCTTTGCGTTGCTGTTTGTCTATATGCTTCGTTCCGACATCCTTCGATTTATTCTGTAGGGGAGTGTTTGGATTGTCTTTATCCCATCCTTTGCCTCGCGAGCTGACGCGCCCTGTGCATGTGGGCGGCGTGCAGATCGGTGGTGGCGCGCCGGTGGTGGTCCAATCAATGACCTGCACCGATACCGCTGATGCCCAGGCAACACTTGCGCAAGTGTGCGCGTTGGCGCAGGCTGGCTGCGATATCGTGCGTGTGAGCGTGCCCACTGAGGCCGCGCTTGAGGGTTTCCGCACCATCTGTGCCGAGTCTCCGGTGCCAATCGTTGCCGATATCCACTTTAACAACAAGCTGGCCATTGGCGCTGTGGAGGCCGGTGCCGCCAAGCTCCGCATCAATCCCGGCAACATTGGCGATTGGGCCAAGGTCGATGCCGTGATCGATGCCGCGGGCGCCGCTGGGTGCGCGATTCGCATTGGCGTGAACGCGGGCTCGCTTGAGCAGGATATCGCCGAGCGCGAAGACCTCACGCAGCCCGAAAAGCTCGTGATGTCGAGCGAGCGCTTCGTCAAGCACTTTGAGGACCGCGGCTTTACGAACATTGTGCTTTCGGCCAAGGCCCATAGCGTGCAAACGACGCTCGATACCTATCGAGCCCTGTCGCGTGAGATTCCCCACGTTCCGCTTCACCTGGGCGTAACCGAGGCGGGTACCAAGCTTCAGGGCACCATTAAGAGCTCGGTGGGCCTTGGTATTCTGCTGTCTGAGGGTATCGGTGACACCATGCGCGTCTCTCTCACGGCCGATCCGGTTGAGGAGCCGCCGGTTGCCTGGGGTATTCTGCAGTCGCTGGGCCTGCGTCGCCGTGGCCCCGAGATTGTCTCGTGCCCCACGTGCGCCCGCTGCCAGGTTAACCTCATTCCCATCGCCGAGGAGGTCACCGAGCGGCTTAAGAACTACTCCGCGCCGCTTTCTATCGCTGTGATGGGATGTGCCGTTAATGGCCCCGGTGAGGCTTCTGATGCCGACCTGGGCGTTGCTTGCGGACGTGGTCAGGCCTTGCTCTTTTCGCATGGCCAGATCATTGGTAAAGTAGCTGAGGACCAAATTGTCGACGCGCTTATGGCAGAGGTCGACAAACTTATTGAGGAGAAATAAATGACCCGAGCAATGTATATGTCTAAGCTCTACGCGCCGACGCTTAAAGAGGATCCGGCGGACGCTGAGCTCGCCAGCCACCGTCTGCTGCTCCGTGCCGGCATGATCCGCAAGGAGGCCGCCGGTCTGTATTCCTACCTGCCGCTTGCTTGGCGCTCGATCCGCAAGATCGAGAACATCGTGCGCGACGAGATGGATGCCGCCGGTGCCCAGGAGCTCATGATGCCCATTATGGTCGACGCTGAGCTATGGCGCGAGTCCGGCCGCATCGACGCCTATGGCAAGGAACTCGTGCGCTTCGATGACCGCCACGGCCGCGAGTTCGTGCTGGGCCCCACGCACGAGGAGACCGTGACCGCCCTGGTTCGCAATGAGCTGCGTTCCTACAAGCAACTGCCCGTTAACCTCTACCACATCCAGGATAAGTTCCGCGACGAGTTCCGTCCCCGCTTTGGCCTGATGCGCGGTCGCGAGTTCATCATGAAGGACGCCTACAGCTTCTCTGCCACGCAGGAGAGTCTGCAGGAGGAGTACGACAAGATGAAGCAGGCCTACGCTAACATCTGCGAGCGCTGCTACATCAAGGCTCTGCCCGTTGTCGCCGACTCCGGCGAGATCGGCGGCGACACTTCCGTCGAGTACATGGCTCTTGCCGACGCCGGCGAGGCTTCGCTCGTCTACTGCGACGATTGCGGTTTTGCTGCCGATGACGAGGCTGCAAGCACCAAGGTCGTTGTGACCGAGGGCCCCGGCGATGGCACGCTCACCAAGGTCGAGACTCCGGGTATGGGCACCATCGAGGCCGTTGCCAAGTTCTTCGGCTTCCCCGAGAACGGCACGCGCAAGTCGCTGGCATTGATCGACTCCGAGGGCAAGCCGGTCGTGGCCATTGTCCCGGGCGACCACGAGCTCAATGACTGCAAGGCCGAGCATGTCTTTGGCAAGGGCTACCGCATGATGACCGACGAGGAGCTTCAAGCGAACGGCCTGCACAAGGGCTTTATCGGACCGGTCAACCTGCCCGAGGGCATCCGTCTGGTGTGCGACGAGAGCCTGCGCGATTCCAAGCAGTGGGCCTGCGGTGCCAACGAGGTCGATTATCACTTTACCGGTGCCTGCCCCGAGCGCGACTTTACCGTCGATGAGTGGGCCGATCTGGTCACCGTTGTCGCCGGCGACCCCTGCCCGCACTGCGGCAAGCCGCTCTCCGCTGCCCGCGGCATCGAGGTCTCTCAGGTCTTCCAGCTGGGCACCAAGTATTCCGAGGCCATGGGTGCCACCTTTATGGACGAGGACGGCAAGGAGAAGCCGCTCATCATGGGCTGCTACGGCGTTGGTGTGTCCCGCTCGCTCGCTGCCGTCGTGGAGCAGCACAACGACGAGCACGGTATCGTCTGGCCGGTCTCCGTTGCCCCGTACGAGGTCGCGGTGATTCCGCTCGATCCCAAGAAGGAGGAGTGCGCTACCGTCTGCGAGCAGATCGTTGATGGCCTGTGCGCCGAGGGTATCGAGGTTGTCGTCGACGACCGCGACGAGCGTCCCGGCTTTAAGTTTGCCGACAACGACCTTATGGGCTTCCCGTATCAGGTCGTTCTGGGTAAGCGTGGCCTTAAGAATGGCACCGTTGAGCTCAAGGACCGTGCCACGGGTGAGCGCGAGGATGTGGCGATCGACGAGGTCGTCGCCAAGGTCGCCGAGCTTGTGAAGGCAGCACGCCGTTAATCGACGATTTCGCTTGTAGTTCGATATACGGGACGGCCCCGCATTTCTCCAGATCGGGGAGATGCGGGGCCGTCCTTTTATCTTGTGGCATCCTCGATATCTAAAAGGAAAACCCCACAGCCCATGTGAGCTGCGGGGTTTTCCTTGTGCCTCCGATGCGAAATAAATCGCTCAGATATTACTGATAATCGACGACGTCGATCCAGTTCTTCAGGAACTCATCGTTCACGTTGCGCTTACGAGCGAGCTCGGAAGCGGCGACGATGCTCGTCCACTGACGCACGACCTGCATGGGCATGTCGGCGCGGTCGCAGTAGAGCTCCAGGTAGGCCTCGGCCTGGTCCTTGCTGTTGAGGGCAAAGAGCAGGTAGGTGGTGGCAACGTCGGCAGCAGGGGAGCCCTGGGTGGCGTGTGCCCAGTCGCACACATAGAGCTGGCCGTCGTCGCCGACGATGACGTTGGAGGGGTTGAAGTCGCCGTGGCAGACCTTGAACTCCTTGGTCATGCCGTCCAGACGCTCCTGAAGGTTGTAGCGCGTGGTGGCATTGAGCTGATCAAGGCTGTCGATCATGCGGGCGTACTTGTCGCGCTGACGGTTGAGCAGCGGGGAGGTGTAGCCGTGGATCTCGATCTGGAGGTCGACGAACATCTCGAGGTACTCACCAAAGCGCTGGGGCTCGGCAGTCATCTTCTCGGCAAGGGTGGTGCCCGGAACCTTCTCGGTCACGAGCGCCCAGCCGTTGGCGTTCTCGAGCTGGGAAACCTCGAGCGCCTTGGGGCTGCGGATGCCGCACTCATTGATGCGGGCAAGATTCAAAGCCTCGTTGAACACGTCGGAGACAGGCTTGGTCTCGTTAAAGACCTTGACAATCTTGTCGCCCAGGTCGTAAACGACCTTGTTGCCACGGCGGACGAGCTCGGTCTTGGAATCGGGTAGCAGCATGGTTGCATCCTTTCAACGATGCGATAGAAGCGACGGCGGGGGTGTGTGAAACACCCGTGCACCCCCGCCGTTAAAAACCGTGCTAAAACTAGCAGACGGCGTAATCCTGGGGCTCGCGGCCGTAGTAGGCGTCCAGGTAGAGCTCCTTGATCTCGCTCATGAGCGGGTAGCGCGGGTTGGCGCCGGTGCACTGGTCGTTGAAAGCCTGCTCGGTCATTTCGTCGAGGGTGTCGAGGAAGTACTGCTCGTCAACACCGTAGTCGGCGATGGTCTTCTTGACGCCGATGAAGTCCTTGAGCTCTTCGAGCTTCGTGATGAAGTTCTCGAAGACCTCCTTGTCGTCCTTGCCCTCGATGCCGCAGTACTTGGCCATCTCGGCGTAGTTGTGCAGCGCGTTGGGGTAAGGATACTGGGAGAAGGTGCCCATCTTGACGGGAGCCTCGGCGGCGTTGTAGCGCATGACGCGGGTCAGGATGACGGCGTTTGCGAGGCCGTGGGGCAGGTGATGGAAGGCGCCGAGCTTGTGGGCCATGGAGTGGTTGAGGCCCAGGAAGGCGTTGGCGAAGGCCATACCGGCCATGCAGGAGGCGTTGTGCATCTCCTCGCGGGCATGCGGGTCCTTGGCGCCGTTCGTGAAGCTGGAGGGCAGGTTCTCAAAGACAAGCTTGGCAGCGCGCTCGGAGAGGCCCTTGGTGTAGTCGGAAGCCATGATGGAGACGTAGGACTCGATGGCGTGGGTCATGACGTCGATGCCGGAGGCAGCGGTCAGGCCGCGCGGGGCGGTCATGCAGTTGTCGGCGTCGACGATAGCCATGTTGGGGAGCAGCGCGTAGTCGGCGAGCGGCCACTTGATGCCGGTCTCCTTGTCGGTGATGATGGCGAACGGCGTGCACTCGGAGCCGGTACCCGAAGAGGTCGGGACGGCGACGAAGTAGGCCTTCTTGCCCATCTCGGGGAAGGTGAAGATACGCTTGCGGATGTCCATGAAGTCCATGGCCATGTCCTCAAACTTGCACTCGGGGTGCTCGTACATCATCCACATGATCTTGCCGGCGTCCATAGCGGAGCCACCGCCGACGGCGATGATGACGTCCGGCTCAAAGAGAGCCATCTGCTTGGCGCCGCGACGTGCGCACTGCAGCGACGGATCGGGCTCGACGTCGTAGAAGCAGTCGTGGGCGATGCCCATCTCGTCGAGCTTGGCCTCGATGGCGCGGGTGTTGCCATTCTTGAAGAGGAACTGGTCGGTGACGATGAAGGCGCGCTTCTTGCCCATGACGTTGCCAAGCTCGTCGAGGGCGACGGGCGTGGAACCCTTCTTGAAGTAGACCTTCTCGGGAGCGCGGAACCAAAGCATGTTCTCACGGCGCTCGGCCACAGTCTTAACGTTGATCAAGTGCTTCACCCCAACGTTCTCGGAGACGGAGTTGCCGCCCCAGGAGCCGCAGCCCAGGGTCAGAGACGGCTTCATGCCAAAGTTGTACAGGTCACCGATGCCGCCGTGCGAGGACGGGGTGTTGATGACGATACGGCAGGCTTTCATGACGTGCTCGAACAGGCTGATCTTCTCGGCCTGGGCGGGGTGCACGTACAGAGAGGCGGTGTGGCCCGGGCCACCGGCGAGCACCAGGTGCTCGGCCTTGTCGACGGCCTCCTGGAAGTCCTTGGCGTGGTACATGGCCAGGACCGGGGAGAGCTTCTCGTGGGAGAACTCCTCCTTGGCGGGGTCGGTGGAGGTGACCTCGGCGATCAGGATCTTGGTCTTGGCGGGAACCTCGATGCCGGCGAGCTCGGCGATCTTGGCGGCAGCCATGCCGGGGATGCGGTGGTCGAGAGCGCCGTTCTTGAACATGGCGGCACGCAGGGCCTCCATCTCGGCACCCTGCTTGACGAAGTAGCAGCCGCGCTTCTGGAACTCGGCCTTGACCTGGTCGTAGATGGTGTCGATGACGGTCACGGACTGCTCGGAAGCGCAGATCATGCCGTTGTCGAAGGTCTTGGAGTGGATGATGGAGTTGACGGCGAGCAGCACGTCGGCGGTGTCGTCGATGACGACCGGGGTGTTACCGGCGCCGACGCCCAGGGCGGGCTTGCCCGAGGAGTAGGCGGCCTTGACCATGCCCGGGCCACCGGTGGCGAGGATGATGTCGACGTCGCGCATGACCATGTTGGTCAGCTCGATGGAGGGGACATCGACCCAGCCGATGATGCCCTCGGGGGCGCCGGCCTTGACGGCGGCGTCAAGCACGAGCTTGGCGGCGGCGATGGTGCACTTGGCGGCAGCCGGGTGCGGGGAGATGATGATGGCGTTGCGGGTCTTCAGGCAGATCAGCGTCTTGAAGATTGCGGTGGAGGTGGGGTTGGTCGTCGGGATGACGGCGCCCACGATGCCGATGGGCTCGGCGATCTTGGTGATGCCGTAAGCCTCGTCGCGCTCCAGGACACCACAGGTCTTGGTGTTCTTGTAAGCGTTGTAGATGTACTCTGCGGCGTAGTGGTTCTTGATGACCTTGTCCTCAAGAACGCCGCGGCCGGTCTCCTCGATGGCCATCTTCGCCAACGGGATACGAGCCTTGTTGGCGGCCATGGCGGCCTCATAGAAGATCTTGTCGACCTGCTCCTGCGTGTACGTAGCAAAAAGCGCCTGGGCCTCTCGCATCTGAGCGAGCTTAGCCTCAAGCGCCTCTACGTTGTCCACAATTGCGGGAGTAGTGTTTTCCGGTGACTTTTTCACCATTTGTGTCTCCTTGCGATCGGAGATTTACCCTACGCCTTGCATGATAGCAAGAAATTATTCGGCGAACGGTAAGATTCCCGTAAAAGGCACACTAAAACGCTTCAACCTAATGAAGCGTTTTAACTAATGCTGCATTGCCCCGCTCATCGGGGACAGACATACATGAGTGCTTTCACTCATTTGGGACAGACATCGTTTTGCCATTTTGTCGTTCTGGACCTGTATTTGCCGCCCATTGGATATAAATAGGTTACAGGCTCAGCATTTCGCGTTCCTTCTCTCCTTTTAGGTGTTGCCTGTTCAGTTTTGAAAGGAGAGAATATGCCTCGATGCGCCCGCGCCGTTTCGCTCACCGGCTACTACCACGTTTTTGACCGTGGCAACTCCAAGCAGATTATTTTTGAAGATGACTCCGACCGCTATCGTTTCTTATCGGACATCGCGGACAGGTTTGCACGCCATGAAGTGGCGGTGTTGGCTTGGTGCCTTATGGATAACCACTTCCATTTGATGGTTGATGACCCATATGACAACCTTTCAAAGGCAATGCAGTGCGCATTGACGGCATATGCTAAGTATTTCAATGGGAAAACGGGAAGAACGGGGCATCTGTTTGATAATCGCTATTCGCGGGTCGCGGTTGAGTCGGACACGCAGGCGGTGCAGCTGCTCGACTATATTCATCTCAATCCCGTGAAAGGCGCGCTCGACTCGCTCGAGGCGTACCGTTGGTCAAGCTATAAGGCATACCAGCTGGGCTACGATCCCTTTGACATCTGTGATGCGGCCCCCATGCTCGATATTGTCGGAAGCTCCCGTTGCTATTGTGAGCATCTCGAGGAAGTTGCCGGGCACATCTGGTCAGTGGAGGTTCTTCCACGCCGGCGGATCCCCGATGAGGACGCCCTTGCCGTCGCGCACGAAGTCCTGCCGAGCATAGATCCTGCGCTGCTCAAGGCCCTGCCGCGACCCGAGCGTGATGCCTGTCTTTTGAGGCTCAGGCGGGCGCATCTCACGGTCAAGCAAATTGCCCGTATCACCGGTATCGGCGCTACAAGCGTGACCAAGGCCACTGCAGGCTGGAAGGAGGCTGCGTGAGGCAGGGGCCGAATCGCTGCCGGCACGCGTCATGTCTGTCCCTAATGCGTGAAAGCACTCATGTATGTCTGTCCCGAATGAGTGCAAAAAGGCGCCCTCCACATGGGAGGGCGCCTTTGGTAAGTTCTATGTGAACGCGAGGTCTTTGACCCGGAGAGTCCGAGGTACTTGTTGGTAAGACCTTATTTAGGAGCGCGCAACCTTGCCGGACTTGAGGCAGGTGGAGCAAACGTTCATCTTGCGACGGTGACCATCGACGACGACGTAGACGCGCTGGATGTTGGGGCGGAACTTACGGTTGGTGACGCGGTGAGAGTGGCTGATGGAGCGACCGGCAACGGGGTGCTTACCGCAAACTTCGCAAACTTTGGACATAACTGACCCTCCTTGGGCGACAAACGAACATGTCGCGTTAACAAACAAGCCTGAACTATAGCACAGAAGCATGTCTCTGTGCGCAATCTACACAGAGATATTTCTCTTTTGGCGATAGTGCCCACGCCACGGCCCTGGACGTAGATCCGATATGCGTGCAGCAGAGGGGATTATGCCAGCTCGCAACAAGGTTTTCAAGCGCGTCCCACAAATATATATAGGTTTATGGAGCGATTTGCTCCGTTTACGGATTGACTAGTATTTATGCTCGCATTTGAGCCCGAGGTTGGCTACACTATGCCTTGACCATTAAAGGGGTACGAGATACCCACATGGAATTACATAGCTGTCAATAAGCAGTACTTCCTGTGGGTGTCTGGTCCGCTTTGAGCGGTCGGGCATCTATTTTTTTGACTGTGTCAGCAGTCAAGACATGTGAGGAAGGAGATCGATGGGCACGACTTCCCCCAAGGCGGTCATCATGGACGAGACCGCCGTCAACCGAGCGATGACCCGCATCGCGCACGAGATTCTCGAGCGCAACGAGGGCTGTGAAGACCTCGCTCTGGTCGGCATCGTCACGCGCGGCGACCTTCTGGCAAAGAAGCTCGCCGAGGCGATCAAGGAGATCGAGGGTGTCGACGTTCCGCTCGGCAGCCTGGACATCAGCTTCTATCGCGATGACTATGCGACCAATTTCGCTCCCGCGATCCACGCTACCAACATTCCCTTCAGCGTCGACGGCAAGCGCGTCGTGCTGGTGGACGACATCCTGTACACGGGTCGCACCATCCGCGCCGCTCTGGACGCCGTTATGGACCTAGGCCGTCCGAACCGTATCGAGCTGGCAGTTCTCGTTGACCGCGGTCACCGTGAGCTCCCTATCTCGCCGGACTTTGTCGGCAAGAACGTTCCCTCGTCGCACGAGGAGAACGTGCACCTATATATGAAGGAAGTCGACGGCCGTACCGCTGTCGAGATCAACGACGTCGCGCCGGGTTCCCACGTGGGCTCCGCGCCGCTGGGAGGTGAGTAGTACCGTGGCGTTCAACCATAAGCACCTGATTGACATTACCGAGTACTCCGAAGAGGACATCAAGCTCATCCTCGAGACCGCCAAGGCGTTCTCCGAGGTCAACGAGCGTGCCATCAAGAAGGTCCCCACGCTCAAGGGCAAGACCATCGTCAACATGTTCAACGAGCCCTCGACGCGTACCCGCAGCTCCTTCGAGCTCGCCGAGAAGCGCCTTTCGGCCGACAGCCTCAACTTCGGCGGCTCCTCGACCTCCACGGTCAAGGGCGAGAGCCTCGTCGATACCGTCGAGACCCTCAACGCCTACAAGATCGACTGCATCGTCGTGCGCGACAAGCACGCCGGTGCTCCCTACATCGTTACGCAGAACTCGCCCGCGAGCGTCATCTGCGCCGGCGACGGCAAGCACAACCACCCCACGCAGGCTTTGCTCGACCTGTACACCATCTGGGAGCACAAGGGTGACTTCCACGGTCTGAAGGTCGCCGTCGTCGGCGATATCGCGCACTCCCGTGTGTGCGGCTCGCTGATCCCCGCCCTTAAGATCATGGGCTGCGAGACCTACGCCGTCGCCCCCGGCACGCTGCTGCCGCCGGCGCCCGAGGTCCTGGGCTGCGACCACGTGACGAGCGACCTCGATTCCGTCCTGCCCGAGCTGGACGTCGTCTACATGCTGCGCGTACAGCAGGAGCGCCTCGAGGGTGCCCCGTTCCCGACCATTCGCGAGTACCACAAGCTCTTCGGCCTGACCAAGGACCGTGAGAAGCTCATGAAGCCCGACGCGATCATCTGCCACCCGGGCCCCATCAACCGCGGCGTCGAGTTCGACTCCTATATGGCCGACCACCCGCAACGCTCCGTCATCCTGGAGCAGGTCTACGCCGGTATCTGCGTGCGTATGGCTATCCTGTATCTGCTGCTTGGAGGTGCCGATAATGGCCTTGCTTCTTAAGAATGCCCACGTCGTCGACCCGTCCGTCGAGCTTGACGGTGTCGTTGACGTCCTGATTGACGGCGACAAGATCGCCGAGGTCGGCGAGAACCTCGCCGCCGAGGGAGCCGAGGTCCGCGACCTTTCCGGTAAGTACCTCGTCCCTGGCCTGGTGGACATGCACGTCCATCTGCGCGAGCCCGGCTACGAGGTCAAAGAGGACATCGAGAGCGGCACCCGCGCAGCTGCCAAGGGCGGCTTCACCGGCGTGTGCGCCATGCCCAACACCGACCCCGTTACCGATAACGGTACCGTCGTCGAGTTCGTCAAGTCCCGTGCTGCCGAGGTCGGCCACTGCCGCGTCTATCCTTCTGGCGCCATGACCCGCGGTCTTAAGGGCGAGGCCATGTCCGAGATGGGCGATATGGTCGCCCACGGCGCCGTCGCCTTCACCGACGACGGTCGCGGCGTGCAGGGCGCGGGTATGCTCCGTCGCTGCATGGACTACGGCAAGATGCTCGGCAAGGTCTTTATGAGCCATTGCCAGGACGAGGACCTGGTCGGTCACGGCCAGATCAACGAGGGCAAGGTCTCTACCCGTCTGGCCCTCGAGGGCTGGCCGGCGGCAGGCGAGGAGCTGCAGATCGCTCGCGATATCGAGATCGCCAAGCTGACCGGTGCCAAGCTGCACATCCAGCACATCTCCACCGCCCATGGCTTGGAGCTCGTGCGTTCCGGTAAGGCAGCTGGCGTGCAGGTTACCTGCGAGGCCACGCCGCACCACATGTTCCTGACCGAGAACGACCTGGACGAGACCTATAACACCTCGCTCAAGGTCAACCCGCCGCTGCGTACCGATGAAGACGCGGAGGCTATCCGTCAGGGCGTCATCGACGGCACCGTCGACGTTATCGTCACCGATCACGCTCCCCACACCCCGTGGGAGAAGGCCCGCGAGTTCGAGCTTGCGCCCTTTGGTATGATCGGCCTCGAGACCTCGCTGTCGCTTGTGCTCACCGAGCTGGTCAACACGGGCAAGATGAGCATGGGCCGCATGGTCGAGCTCATGGCCATCAAGCCGCGTGAGATCCTTGGCCTCGACCAGGTTCAGGTCAAGGCGGGCTCCGTTGCCGACCTGACCGTGTTCGACGCGTCCGCTACCTGGACGGTCGGCGAGGACGGCTACGAGTCGCGCGCCGAGAACTCCGGTTTTGCCGGCCGCACGCTTACCGGTCGTGCCACCGATGTGTTTGTCGGCGGTAAGCAGACGCTTGCCGACGGCTGCATCTGCTAGCATAGCCTTATCGCTTTTGTGCGCGGCGCCCTTGCGGTGCCGCGCTTTCTGTTCGCCTGAACCATGCAACCGCATGGGGGATTGGAGCGTCTATGCCCACACCTTCCACTGCACGCATGCACGACTTCGAGGTCGTCTCGAACCAGGAGATCGCCGACGGCATCTTCTCGCTCGTCATCTCGGCCCCCAAGCTTGCAAGTGCGCTCAAGCCCGGTCAGTTTGTGAATATCGCCGTGCCCGGCGATGCTTCCTCGCTGCTTCGCGTGCCCCTGAGCTTCTATCGCGCCGACGCCGAGGCCGGCACCGTCGAGCTGTGGTACGCCGTCGTGGGCGATGATACCCGCCGTCTGTCGCAGATGGGCCCTGGCTCCACCTCCAACTTGCTGGGCCCTGGCGGCCGCGGCTGGCTCGTGCCCGAGGGCACCAGGAAGGCACTGCTCGTCGCCGGCGGCATTGGCGTTCCGCCCGTGCTCTGCCTGGCTGGCATGCTTGCCGAGCAGGGTGTGGACGTTGACGTATGCCTGGGCTTTGGCACCGCGTCCAAGGCCGTGGGCATCGACGAGTTCCGCGCGCTGGGAGCCACGGTCAACGTGTGCACCGACGACGGCTCGTTGGGCACGCACGGCTTCTGCACCGATCCTGCCGCCGAGCTGCTCGGCGAGGGCGGTTACGATTACGTCGCCAGCTGTGGTCCCGCCGTCATGATGAAGAAGGTCGCCGAGGCTGCCGCCGAGGCCGGCGCGTACTGTGAGGTGTCGCTCGAGCGCATGATGAGCTGCGGCTTCGGTGCCTGCAACACCTGCAATGTCGAGACGGTCGACGGTATGAAGGGCGCCTGCATGTGCGGCCCCGTGTTTGATGCTTCCAAGGTGGTGGTCTTCTAGTGGGTACCGTGAACATGGCCGTCGATTTCGGCGGCGTCAAGATGCAGAACCCCATCAATACCGCAGCCGGTACCTTTGGCTACGGTTGGCAGTTCCAGAACTTCTTCGATGTCTCCCAGCTGGGCGCCATCACCACCAAGGGCTGCGCTGCCGAGCCCTGGCCCGGCAATCCCGCACCCCGCATGGCCGAGATTCCCGGCGGCATGATCAATTCCGTGGGTCTGCAGAACCCCGGTGTGGCCGCTTTCGCCCGCGAGTCCGGTCCGTGGCTCGAGCAGCTCTCCAAGGACGGTTGCCAGGTCATCTGCCAGGTTGCCGGTCATTCTGTGGACGAGTTTGTCCGTGCGCTCGAGATGTATGTCGAGCTGTGCCCCTGGGCTGCCGGTTATGAGATCAACGTGAGTTGCCCCAACATTGCCGCTGGCGGTGCCGCCATGGGCTCCACGCCCGAGGGCGCCTCTGGCGTCATGGCCGCCTGCCGCAAGGTGACCGATAAGCCGCTGTTTGTGAAGATGGCGCCGGTCAACGTCGCCGAGATCGCCAAGGCCCTCGAGGCCGCCGGCGCCGACGGCCTTTCGGTCATCAACTCCATCCAGGGCATGGCCATCGACGTTCATACCCGCAAGTCCCGCGTGGCCAAGCCCAAGGGCGGCCTTTCGGGCCCGCTGTGCCACCACATCGCCGTTCGCATGGTCTGGGAAGTCGCTCAGGCCGTCGATATCCCCATCAACGGCGTCGGCGGTGTCATGACCGGTGAGGATGCGGCCGAGTTTATCCTGGCCGGCGCCACCTGCGTATCGGTCGGTATGGCCAACTTCGTCGATCCGTGCGCCTCGATTAAGATCGCGCACGAGCTCGAGGCTTGGGCGGTGTCCCAGGGCGTAAAGGACATCAACGAGCTGGTAGGTGCTTTCGAATGCTAGAGACCGATGCCCGCGACCGCGTTATCGTCGCCCTTGACTGCGACCGTGAGCGTGCACTCGAGCTCGCCCACGAGCTTTCTGGTCATGCCGCTTGGCTCAAGGTTGGCATGACGCTCTATTACGCCGAGGGTCCCGAGATCGTCAAGACCTTTAAGGACCTGGGCTTCAAGGTGTTCCTCGACCTTAAGTTCCATGACATTCCGCACCAGGTGCGCGGTGCCGCTCGCTCGGCCTCGCTTGCCGGTGCCGACCTGCTTTCGGTTCACGGCTTGGGTTCGGGTGCTATGCTCGCCGCCTGCCGTGAGGGTGCCGAGGAGGCGCGCGAGGATCGAGCCAAGCTTGTCGCCATCACCGTGCTTACGAGCATGAATCAGGATGCGCTGGCAGAGATCGGCGTTGAGTCGCCCGTTGCCGAGGAGGCCGCCCGTCTGGCAAAACTCGCCCAGGCCAACGGTATCGACGGCATCGTGTGCTCGCCGATGGAGGCTCATGACATGCGTGAGCTGCTGGGCCCCGATGCGCTGATTGTGACCCCGGGCGTGCGTCCGGTTGGTGCTGCGCTGGGCGATCAGTCCCGCGTGGCCACGCCTTCCCAGGCCATCGAGCGCGGCGCGAGCCATATCGTGGTGGGCCGCCCCATTACCGGCGCCGACGATCCGGTTGCCGCGTTTGACGCCATCGTTGCCGAGCTGGTCGAAAACGTCGCCTAAAAGATTCCCTTAAGTCACCACTTTTTTGTTTCAATAGCACAAATTAGCCCCTGTGCCTGCGTAAACTTTCCCATCCTTTGTGTGGAATCGCAGGTCAGGGGCTCATCTTTTAGCGCGATATATTGCACTTTTTGCGGGTATCGTCTAACCTATGGAGCCGCGATTGGCCATTTTGTACGTTTTACGTGCTAAAATGCCAAATATTGAATCAGATATAACCCAACTATTTGGAGGTACGAATGGCACTCCCTCAGCTTACCGATGAGCAGCGCAAGCAGGCTCTTGAGAAGGCTGCCGCCGCGCGTCACGCTCGCGCAGAGCTCCGTGAGCAGATCAAGAAGGGTGAGAAGTCCCTCGAATCCGTGCTCAACTCCGATGACCCCATTGCTTCCCGCATGAAGGTTTCCACCCTCATCGAGTCTCTCCCCGGTTATGGCAAGGCCAAGGCCGCCAAGATCATGGAGGAGCTCGGCATCTCCGCTACCCGTCGCGTCCAGGGCCTCGGCGTCCGTCAGCGCGAGCAGCTCCTCGAGCAGCTGACCAAATAAGTGAGCGCTCAGGATTCAAAGCTCTTTGTGATTTCTGGACCGTCAGGCGCGGGCAAGGGCACGCTCGTCACTCGTGTGCGCGAGCGTTGCTCTAACCTGGGCCTGACGGTTTCGGCTACCACACGAGCCCCACGCAAAGGCGAGGTCGATGGCGTCAATTACTTTTTCCTGACGCGTGAGGAGTTCGACCGCCGCGTGGCAAACGGTGAGTTTGTTGAATGGGCCGAGGTCCACGGTAACTGCTACGGCACGTTGGTGAGCGAGGTCCAGTCCAAGCTAGCCTCTGGTTCGTCTCTCATCTTGGAGATCGATGTCCAGGGTGCCCTGCAGGTCAAGGAGCGTTTTCCCGAGGCCGTGCTGATCTTTATCAAGCCGCCCTCGCTCGAGGTGCTCCGCGAGCGTTTGGTCGGTCGCGGTACCGAGACGCCCGAGACGATTGAGCTGCGTATGGCAAACGCCGCCCATGAGCTTGCCCTTGCCGACCGCTACGACGACGTCGTGGTGAATGACGATCTCGACCGCGCGACCGATGAGCTCGTTCGCGTTCTCGATATGCATGAAAGGATCTGAGGTCCGTGTCCGTTGTAAAGCCTTGCATTGACGATCTTCTGGAGAAGACCGATCACAACCGCTTCCTGCTCGCTTCGCTTGCCTCCAAGCGTGCCTGCGACATCAATAGTATGCTGCGCGGTCAACATAACCGCGTGCTTGCCGTTCAGGATGTCGACGACATCACCATCGCGCTCTCCGGCGCCGATACCATCTCGATGGCTATGGACGAGATCGTCGACGGCGATATCTCCTACGACGAGTCCCGTTACGAGAAGGCGCTCGGCCATAAGGTTGCTGAAGCCTAAATGGCAGCTCGCGTCTGCCTGGTCCACTATCACGAGGTTGGACTGAAGGGCAAGAACCGCGCACATTTTGAGCATATCCTCATGGATAACATTAAGGCGGCTTTGGCCGCCTTTTCCGTGAACGCCGTGTCTCGAATTTCCGGTTATATCCTCGTGACCTTTAACGAGCATCAGGCCGACGAAGCGGCGCGTGTCATCCGCACCGTCCCCGGCGTTGCCCGTGTGTCCCTGGCGTACCATACCAACCGCGACCCGCAGGAGTACTGCGCTGCCGCCGTCAAGGCGCTGCGCGAGTTTGGCCCCTTCGATTCGTTTAAGGTGCACGCCAAGCGCTCCAATACCGACTATGAGCTCACCTCGATTGATATCAATCGTCAGGTGGGCGAGGTGCTGTGCGAGGCCTTCCCCGATAAAAAGGTTCAAATGCACGACCCCGATGCGATGGTGCACGTACTGGTGGTCCAGGGTAGCGTTTACGTGTACGCGCGCTCCGAGCGCGGCGTGGGCGGCCTGCCGGTGGGTTCTGCCGGCAAGGTCGTGACGCTTCTGTCGTCGGGTATCGATTCTCCGGTGGCGACCTGGATGCTCGCGCGTCGCGGCGCGGTGTGCGTGCCGGTACATTTCTCCGGTCGTCCGCAGACGCCCGATACGAGCGAGTATTTGGTGCAGGACATCATCCGTGCGCTTGAGCCGGGTGTCCAGATCGGCCGCCTGTACGTGGTGCCGTTTGGCGATTGCCAGCGTGAGATTTCCGTCGCCTGCCCCAGCAATCTACGCGTGATCATGTATCGCCGCATCATGTATTCGGTTGCCGAGCGCATTGCGCATATCGAGGGCGCCAAGGCCATCGTGACCGGCGAGTCGCTCGGTCAGGTTGCCTCCCAGACGCTTGAGAACATCATGGCCGTCAACGAAGCCGTGAAGATCCCCGTGTTCCGTCCGCTCATCGGATCTGACAAGCAGGAGATCATTGCGCGCGCTCAGGAGATCGGTACGTTCGATATTTCCACTGAGGCAGCGCCCGACTGCTGCACGCTTTTTATGCCGCGTCGTCCCGAGACGCACGCCAAACTCGATGCCGTGCACGAGGCCTGGGAGCTGTTCGACCACGAGGAGATGATTGAGCGCTTGCTTAAGCAGACCGAGTATATCGACTTCTCCAGCAACACGTATAAGGCCCCTAAGACCTTAAAACGCAAACATTCGGAGCTTGCTCCGCGTGAGATTTACCAAGATCACGAGTAATTGCCTGCATAGACCGACGATGCGCCTGTATCGTCGGTCTTTTGCTATCTGGGCAAATGATGTCAAGATGTTCATTCGCTGACGTGTGACTGAATTAATGGACACTTTTCCGCAAGGTTTTGGTCAGCTATTGGTTTGACCGCGATAACCGGCGTGGACGTGCAGAGTCAGCGGCGCTCGTTTCCTGACACGATGGTGTTGGGAGGTGTTTGCTATGGCGCAGCGCGAGCAACACGAACGGGTTAAACGTATGGACCGCTGGGCAGAAAAGCTGCTCGGGCATAAAGCGGTGGTGGTGGCGATTCTGGTTGTCATTGCCGCCGCGAGCGGCTTGGCGATGGCTAGCTTTGGTGGTAGCCACAGTGGCGTGTCGTTTGAGCGTAGTGGTGAGGCGAGCGCCTCGGATGTGCGCGGGGCCGGGGATGCGTCTTCTGATGATGCCGATGAGTCGTCTGCCAAGAGTTCTTCTGCCGCCGAGGTGTACGTCGATGTTGATGGAGCCGTTGCGAGGCCTGGCGTGTACCGGCTCGAAGATGGAGCGCGGGTGTCCCAAGCAATCGATGCCGCCGGAGGGCTTACGGCCGAGGCGGATGTGACGGGGCTTAATCGTGCGTCCAAGATCACAGATGGCCAAAAGATCTATGTTCCGACGGTGGGGGAGCAACAAGCGGCTGCGGCGGTCGGCGGGGCCGAAAGTAGTGCTGCTACGACCCCTGGCGCGGGGTCTTCGTCGGGGCTCGTGAACATCAATACGGCAAGTGCGGCGGAGCTGCAGACGCTCTCGGGCATTGGGCCTTCTATGGCTCAGTCGATTATCGATGAGCGCACAAAGAACGGTGCTTTTGCCTCAGTCGATGACCTGATGCGCGTATCGGGAATCGGCGAGAAGAAGCTCGCCAAAATCAAAGATTGTATCTGCGTATGAGCGCGCCCAAGCGCGAGCATGTGATGCCCCCGCGGCCCCTCATGCCATGGACGATGGCCTTGTGTGCAGGCCTGTGCGTTAGCTGTGTCTTGGTGCTCAACGTGGCCGCCGATGCGATGCTGGGGGAGCAGGCATCGGCGGTCGGAGCGCTTGTAGTTATTTCGGTTGCGACGTCGCTGTGCATGGTGCTGGCTCGATCTTGTGAGCGATTTGCCCTGTGGAAACGTTGGCTATATGCCGCAGCTTTCGGTTTGCTGGCGGGCTCGATTGTATCGGCGTGGTGGGCTGTGGGTGCGCTAAGTGCCTCGAAGGCGCTCGACGGTCGAGCGGCAAGCGGCCTCGAGTTTGTCGTGCAGGGTGATCCATCCATAAACGATGACGTGTATTCCTATACCTGCGAGGCACGCGCGGACGGTAAGAACTTGGCGACGGTTCGCCTATCGTGCGACCGCGAGCTCAGGATCGGGGCGCACGTGCGTGTTATCGGTCGTATTTCGCACTTTGAGAATGATGCGTATGGGCGCTCACGCGTGCTTCGGGGCGAGCTTCGTAAGGTTAAAGTCATCCGGTTGGTGTCGGTCGATGAGGGCTCTCCGGGGCCGCTGCTTCGACTGCGAAATTGGCTGCTTGCGTCCATCGCGCCTGCGACCGACCCGGCGCGTTCGCTCATAGCCGGTGTCGTTTGCGGTCGTTCGGCCGAGCTGCGTGCCCAGCCGGCGGGCGACTGGTTTTCGGTGACGGGAACGGCGCATCTTATCGCCGTCTCGGGCAGCCATTTGGCTATCGTGGGGTTTGTAATCGAGGGTGTCTTGCAAAAGACTCGGTGTTCACGTGGTCTTCAGCGGGCGATATTGGCGATAACGCTTGTGGGCTACGCTGCCTTTACGGGTGCGTCTCCCTCGGCCGTGCGCGCGTGCTGCATGGTCTTCGCGACGCTTGTCGTAAACGGTGCGGGGCGTCGCCGACATGGCGCATCGGCACTCTTCGTAACTATGTCCATCTTTGTGCTACTGCGGCCGACGGTGCTGTTCGAGATGGGCTTTCAGCTTTCGTGTGCCAGCGTTTTTGCCATTCTGTGCTTTTGCCCCTATGCGACCTACGCTTTGGGAGTGTTGGGTGTGCCGCCGGGCATTGCCAGCATGCTTTCCGTCACACTGTGCTCGCAGTTGGCGACGCTGCCCATCACCATTCCTGCCTTTGGTGCGTTCTCGCTCATTGCTCCGTTGGCGAATGCGGTCATCGGTCCGGTGGTGAGTCTACTGCTCGCTGTGTCGATCGTGTTGGTTCCCTTTTCGCTCGTGGCGCCGTTGCAAGCTTGGGCGCTCGTGGTGCCCATGATTGCCGCCCGTTGCGCGTTGTTCTTCGAGCAGCTGTTTGCCGCCGTGCCGGGTGCATCCGTGAGCGTGCCGCCCGATAGCATGTGGATTTACCTGGTGCCGTGTTTGCTGGCGGTTCTGCTGGTCTGGTGGCCGCGTCCCCGTGCGCGTCCTATGGCGGTGGGGCTTGCATGCCTGGTGCTCTTGGCTGCGATTCCGTACATCTACTGGGATCGCTTCGCTCCGCCTTCGGTGACGGTCCTTGATGTTGGCCAGGCCGATGCGATTCTGGTTCGTCAGGGTGGCGCTGTGGCGCTCGTCGACTGTGGGCTCGATGAGCGCGTGGTATCGGCGTTGGTTCGCAATAACGTCCATCATATCGATGCCGTCTTCGTGACGCATTGGGACGAGGACCATTGGGGTGGTCTTCCCGATGTACTCGATCAGTTTTCGGTTGGAACCATTGTGGTCGCGATCGATGCGCTTGATGGCGCGCCTGCTGAAGTCCTGAATCGCCCCGGCGTAATGTATCGGCAGGTGGCTTGCGGAGACACGGTCGATATAGGCGCATTTCGGACTCGTGTGATGTGGCCGTTTGACACGGTGGATGGCGAGGGCAATGAGGACTCGCTTGTCTTGCTGCTCTCCTATGCTCAGGAAGGTAAGAGCCTCCGCGTGCTTCTCACTGGTGATGCCGAGCTCGATCAGGAGCGCGAGTTTGTACGGGAGGTGGGCGATATCGATGTGCTCAAGCTGGGGCATCACGGCTCAAAAGTTTCCGTCGACACAGACCTGCTGGGCACGCTTAAGCCCGAGCTCTCTATCGCGAGCGCCGGCGAGGGAAATCGTTACGGCCATCCGTCGGATGCCTGCATCGATGCCGTTAAGGAAGCGGGTGGTGAGTTCGCATGCACCATCGAACACGGCGACATTACCGTCTCGCCGACCGCGAAGGGCTTTGCGATGCGATGCCAGCGACCGTGATGCTGCCGTTGGCGCGGGACCTGCCCGTGGGCTAAAATGGCACGGTACGAATTCGAGGGTCTGCGAGAGGGGAGCGCAATGTCCGAAACCGGTCTGCTGCCGGCATATCTGATCGTCGGTACCGATGGGGTCAAGCGCGACCACGCCGTCTCGCGTATGAAAGCTCGCTTGGAAAAGTCGGGTATGGTTGAGTTCAACCTCGATGAACGCGACATGACGAAAGATCCCGATATCGAGTCGATCATCGGCTCACTCAATACCTTTCCCATGGGTAGCGAGTTTCGCCTGGTGATCCTTGACGGCTGCTCCAAGCTTGCCAAGGCGGTCTCGGAACCGCTCGTCGAGTACCTCGCAAGTCCCAGCCCCACAACGGTCTGTCTCATTATCGCCGACTCACTTGCCAAGAATACGCGCCTGTATAAGGCAATCGCCAAGATCGACAAGAAGGCTATCGTCGACTGCTCGGGTACCAAGCGCTGGGAACTGCCGCGCCGCGTGCAGCAGATGGCGACGCAGCACGGTAAGTCCATCTCGACGGCTGGTGCCGAGGAGCTCGTCTCGCGTTCGGGCGAAAACACGCGCATGCTCGATAATGACCTGGCAAAGCTCGCCCAGATGGTCGAGGCGCCCCAGATTGAGCTTGCCGACGTGGAGCGTTGGATCGTGCGTACGGCCGAGGTTCAGCCCTGGGACTTTCTCAACGCCGTCTCGGCTCGCGATATGCGGCGTTCGCTCGAGCTCTTTAAACTTCTGCCCTCCAAGAGCTACGTGTGGACCTACACGCTGCTATGCGGTCGCATCCGTGAGCTGATCGTCGCCAAGGCGCTCGATGGGCGTGGGCAGGGGCGTGAGCTCGCCGCGACGCTCAAGCTTCAGGCCTGGCAGGTCAAGAATCACCTTACCTGGGCGCGTCGTTTTTCGATGACCGAGCTCGTTGCCGCCCTCGAGGGCGCCGTCGATGTGGAACTCGCGCTCAAGGGTTCGGCCGATTCGGAGACCGCGCTTTTGCTCTGGATTACGAACATCTTGAGAAAATCGTGATGATACCTGCCTATTTGACAAATTCGTTCTATCCCTTTGAGGGGGAGCGTGCTATAGTAGGCGCTTGCATGACCTCACCGTGTCTCAGAGGTGTCATACATTTTTTGCAAGGAACTCGAAAGGAACTCCAGAAGTGGCAAACATCAAGTCTCAGAAGAAGCGTATCCGCACCAATGAGGCAGCTCGCATGCGTAACAAGGCTGTCAAGTCCGAGCTCAAGACGCTGACCAAGCACGTCCAGTCCGCCGTCGCCGAGGGCGACGCCGAGAAGGCCCAGGCTGCCCTCAAGACCGTCACCAAGCGTCTCGACATGGCTGCCGCTAAGCATGTCATCCACAAGAACCAGGCTTCCAACCGCAAGTCCGGTCTTGCCAAGCTCGTGAACAGCATCAACGCTTAAGTTGTAAATTTCACACCACACAGATTACGCGCATAAATGGAGCCTGTTTTATGGAACAGGCTCCATTTTTTGTACCGCTCGGGTAAGATAGTCCGCATGAATACTTCAATTGACATTTCCCACATCCGCAACTTCTCGATCGTTGCACATATCGACCATGGCAAGTCCACGATCAGTGACCGCATCCTCGAGCTCACCCATACCGTCGATGAGCGCGACATGGAGTCGCAGCTGCTCGACACCATGGACATCGAGCGAGAGCGCGGCATCACGATCAAGTCCAATGCCGTCCGCGTTTCCTATGACGCCGACGACGGCGAGACGTATCAGTTCAACCTGATCGATACGCCGGGCCACGTGGACTTCACCTATGAGGTCTCGCGTTCGCTGGCCGCATGCGAGGGTGCGGTACTCGTCGTGGACGCCACTCAGGGCGTCGAGGCGCAGACCGTTTCCAACGCGACGCTCGCCATGAACGCCAACTTGGACATTGTTCCGGCTATCAACAAGATCGACCTTCCCTCGGCGCACCCCGATGAGGTTAAGACCGAGATCGAAGACGACCTGGCCATTCCCGCCGACGATGCCGTGTGCGTGTCGGGCAAGACCGGCGAGGGTATCCACGATCTGCTGGAGTCCATCGTCTTTTTGATCTCGCCTCCCAAGGGCGATGCAAATGGCCCTCTCAAGGCACTGATTCTGGATTCGTACTTCGATGAGTACCGCGGCGTCGTCGCCACGGTGCGCGTCTTTGACGGTTCCATCAAAAAGGGCGATACCCTGCGCATGATGCAGGCCAAGGGCGACTTCTTGGTCGATGGCGTGGGCGTTAAGCGCCCTGCCGAGACGCCGGTCGATGCCCTGACTGTCGGAGAGGTCGGCTACGTGGTCACGGGTCTGAAGGACCCCGAGGCTGTGCGCGTGGGCGATACCCTTACGTGGGCTTCGAACCCCTGCCCCGAGCCGCTGCCGGGCTACCGCGAGGCCAAGTCTATGGTCTACACGGGCCTGTTCCCCATCGACAACAAGGACTACGAGAACCTGCGCGACGCGCTCGATAAGCTACACGTCAACGATCCTTCGTTGGTGTGGGAGCCTGAGACGTCGGTGGCGCTGGGCTTTGGCTTCCGCGTGGGCTTCTTGGGTCTGCTGCACATGGAGGTCGTCAAGGAGCGCCTGGAGCGCGAGTTCAATCTGGATCTGATCGCCACGAGTCCCTCGGTCGACTATCACGTGTACAAGACTGACGGCGAGATGATCGATGTCCGCAGCCCGCAGGATCTGCCCGAGGCCACGCGCATCGAGCGTATCGAAGAGCCATACCTCAAGGCAAAGATCATCTGCCCGCCCGAGTATACGGGTGCCGTCATGCAGCTCGCTATCGAGCACCGTGGCGTTACGACCGATATGATCCACCTGACGAGCAAATCGGTCGAGATGCGCTTTGATATGCCGCTCGCCGAGCTCATCTTGGACTTCTTCGATCAGCTCAAGAGCCGCACTAAGGGTTACGCCTCGCTCGACTACGAGTTCAACGAATATCGCCCCTCCGAGCTCGTCAAGCTCGACATCCTGCTTTCGGGCGACGAGGTGGACGCGCTGTCGTTTATCGTGCACAAGGATAAGGCTTATGGCCTGGCCCGCGGCCTGTGCGACAAGCTCAAGGAGATCATCCCGCGACAGCTGTTCGAGGTGCCTATCCAGGGCGCCATCGGCAACAAGATCATCGCCCGCTCCACCGTTAAGGCGCGCCGTAAGGACGTGCTGGCCAAGTGCTACGGCGGCGATATCTCGCGAAAGCGCAAGCTGCTCGAGAAGCAGAAAGAGGGCAAGAAGCGCATGAAGGCCATCGGCTCGGTCGAGGTTCCGCAGGAGGCCTTTATGGCGATTCTCAAGGTGGACGAGTAGGTCCATGGCGCTTTCTGAATACAGCAAGCGGCTGCTGGGCGCCTATGCCGAGCAGCCGTTCCTTATGGCTCCCATGGCGGGCGTAACCGACCCCGCCTACCGCATCATGTGTCGCCGCCGCGGTGCCAACCTTGCCTACAGCGAGATGGTGAGCGTTGCAGGCCTTGCCTATGCCAGCAACAAGACGTGGCGCCTGGTGTTGCCGGCCGACGAGGAGCAGCAGATTTGCGTGCAGCTCTTTGGCTCCAAGCCCGATCAGTTTGCGAGCGCTGTCGCTGCCGTCGAGGAGCGCGTTGGCGATCGTCTGTCGCTCATCGATATCAACATGGCCTGTCCTGCCCGTAAGGTCGTTACCAAGGGCGAGGGCTCGGCACTTATGCGCACGCCCGACCTGGCCGAGAAGATTGTCGAGGCAGCGGTGGGCGCGGCGCATGTTCCCGTGACCGTGAAGATCCGCAAGGGTTTTTATGCCGAGGATCGCAACGCCGCAACGTTTGCCCAGATGCTCGAAGGTGCGGGCGCCTCTGCAGTTGCCGTGCACGGTCGTTGCGCCACGCAGCTCTATTCGGGCCAGGCCGATTGGTCTGTCGTCGATGAGGTTGCCGACGCTGTCGAGATTCCCGTGATTGGTTCGGGCGATGTGTTCTCGGCCGAGGACGCTGCTGAGCATCTGCGTGGCTCGGGTGCCAGCGCGGTGTTTATCGCGCGCGGCATCTACGGCAATCCGTGGGTGTTCGGCGATGCCCGAGCCCTTGCGCTCGATGGCACGCCGGTTCCCTCTCGCTCCTCGGTCGAGCGCCTGGAGGCTCTGCGTGAGCACCTGACGTTGACGCACGAGCTTCTGCCGCTTATGTCGCGCGCCCGTACGTATGCAAGCTGGTACTTAAAGGGCATGCCCCATGCCGCCGCCTGGCGCGCTCAGGTGGTACGCTGCTCCACGTACGAGGAGTTTATGGCGCTGGTCGATGATATCGAGCGCGATGTGGTGGCCTGCGAGGCCGCGCTTGCTGCCGGTGAGTCGGTGCCCGCTCATCCGCTGGAGGCTTAAGGGTGGCCGTTACCGCGCTGTATGTGCACGTGCCGTTTTGCGCTCAAAAATGCCGCTATTGCGACTTTGACTCGCGCAGTTTCGCTCCGTGCGACCTGAGCGCTGCGCTCGATGCCTATTTTGAGCAGCTGTATGCACGCCTCGATGCCTTTGGAGACGCCGGGGCGCTTGCGCAGGTCCGCACCGTCTATGTTGGCGGCGGCACGCCGTCGCTGGCGGGGGAGCGTCTGGTAGAACTCGCCCGGCGTATCTCTGCGTGGTGTAAGCCCGTTGAGTTTACCTGCGAGGCTAATCCTGAGTCGTTGACTTCGCAGCTCACCGCGGCGCTTGCCGGGGTGGGCGTCACGCGCATTTCTCTGGGAGTCCAAACCCTCGACAACGACGAGCTTGCTGCGATTGGCCGTATTCACGATGCCGATCGGGCGCTCGCTGCCATCGCGACGGTCAAGAACGCTGGGCTTGACGTGTCGTGCGATCTTATGTGTGGGCTTCCCGGACAGACCGCAGCGAGTTGGAAGAGCACGCTCGATGGCGTGCTGACGGCGGCTCCGCATCATGTGTCGGTCTACCCGCTCACGCTCGAGGAGGGCACGCCGCTTTACCGCATGGCGTGCCGTGACGAATCGCTTGAGCCTGATGAGGATTTCCAAGCCGCATGCATGGACGTTGCGCGCGAGCGGCTGAGTTCGGCGGGCTGCCATCCGTATGAGGTGGCGAGCTACGCGCTCGATGGGCATGAATGCGCCCACAACATTGCCTATTGGACCGGACAGGGCTATTTGGGTTTGGGTCGTTCTGCCGCCGGTATGCTCGACGCCGAGGATTTCGATCGCTTGGCCGGGCTGTATCCCGACGTGCCAGCTCGCGGCGAAGCGCATCGCGTACGTCTGGTACAACGCGACGATGCCGCGACGACCTTTGATGCCGAGTATCTGTCGCAGCGCGAGGCGGTGGCCGAGGATTTGATGCTCGCCTGCCGCATGACACGTGGCATTGGGTCCGAACTGTTGGTTCACTCGGCAAGCGTGATTGCTGCAGACGAGCTGGCGGCGGCCTGCGACCGTGCGCTCGAGTTGGGACTTGCCACCTGGGCGCCCGATCATGTTGAAGGACGGGCGGGGCGCGTCACCTCAAAAGACGTTATCGCAGGTCGCGCCCGCGCCCGTTTAGCGCCGACCCACTTGGGCTGGCTCGATGGAAATATGCTGTTCGAGCTGTTTTGGGATCTAGCCTAGGCCGCTCGGGTAGAATTACCGAAATATATACGCTGCTGTGAGCAGGAGGTTGCCGCGCATGGCGACGATGAACGAAAAAGATTACTACGAGATTCTTGGTGTCTCCAAGGATGCCACCTCGCGTGATATTCAAAAGGCTTTCCAGCAAAAGGCTCGCAAGCTCCATCCGGACGTCAATAAAGAGCCGGATGCCGAGGAGAAGTTTAAAGAGGTTTCCGAGGCCTACGCCGTGCTCTCGGACGAGCAGAAGCGTGCGCGTTACGACGCCATGCGGTCGGGCAATCCCTTTGCCGGTGCACCGACGGCTTCGCCCTATGGCGGCGGCTATGCCGGCGGCTCCGGTTACGGCAATCCCTTTGACGGCGGTTTCCCCTTCGGGGGCGCCTGGGGCCAGCCCCGTCGCGGCCAGGCGGCCTACAACCCCGAGAGTGGCGCCAACGTGGTCGTCGATATCAAGCTCGACGCCAAGGAGGCCAAGAGCGGTGCCCACAAGACCGTTCGCTACACCCGCTTTGACACCTGCGGACATTGCGGCGGATCGGGCTCCGTTTCGTCAGAGCATGCCCATACCTGCCCGAGCTGCGGTGGTCGCGGCCATATCGATGTCGACCTGTCCTTCCTGTTTGGTGCGGGCACGTTCCAGACGGTTTGTCCCGAGTGCGGCGGTTCCGGCAAGGTCGTTGCCGACCCCTGCCCCGATTGCGGTGGCAGCGGTCGTACCCGTGTGACCTCCGAGCAGACGATTGAGTTTCCCGCCGGCACGCATGATGGCGACGAGGTGCGCATCCCCAACATGGGACACGCCGGCACGAACGGCGCTTCGGGCGGTGACCTGGTCGGTCGTGCGCACGTTGAGGCCGAGCGCCTGGAGGGTAAGGCTCGCACCGGCTTCTACCTCATGGGTATCATCGCTCCGTTTTTGGTGCTGTCGGCCATCTCTGGCGTGTTTTCCGCCTTTGCCATGATGTGCTTCATTCCCTTTGCCATGGGCTTGTTCATGGTGCTGTCGGACGGCCTGCTTCATCGCAGCCTGCTGTGGTGGAAGCGCGGTGCGATGCAGTTTGCCAATGGATTTGCCAACGGTTTTATGTTCGCGCTCGTGTCGGTTTGGTTCGCGAGCTGCTCACAACGGGCCGTGCTTTCGCCGTACGGAATGCAATAACATCAAACCCTCTGTTTGCGCCCGGCCCGGCTTGGGTATAGGACGCACTGTGACAATAATGAAAGTTGGAAGGATTCGGTCGTGTCGGAAAATAGGGATTACTACGAGGTACTTGGCGTCGACAAGGATGCCGACGCGCGGACGATCAAGCGTGCGTTTCTAAAGAAGGCCCGTACGGTACACCCGGATGTTTCGGACGACCCCGAGGCCGAGGCCAAGTTCAAAGAACTCAACGAGGCCTATTCCGTTCTTTCCGACGAGCAGAAGCGTGCTAACTACGACCGTTACGGCACTGCCGACGGCCCTGGTGGTTCGGGCTACGTCGATATCAACGATATCTTTGGTGGCATGGGCATGGACGACTTGTTCTCGTCGTTCTTCGGCGGCGGTGCCGGTGGTGGCGCCCGTAGCCGTCGTGAGCGTCGTCGCGGACGTGACATGGCCATCTCGCTTTCGGTGACGCTCGAGGAGGCAGCGCTCGGCTGCAAAAAGACCATCAGCTATGACCGCCTTGCTCCTTGCGAGGACTGCAATGGCACCGGCAAGGCCGAGGGCGCGGCCGAAAAGCAGTGCAGCCGCTGTCATGGCACGGGCTATGTGACGACGGTCCAGCGTTCTTTCCTGGGCCAGGTTCAGTCCTCTTCGCCCTGTCCCGACTGCCACGGCGAAGGCACGGTCATCGATCATCCCTGCGAGACCTGTGACGGCCAGGGCCGCACGCCTTCGCACGAAAAGATTGACATCGATATTCCCGCCGGTGTTTCGACCGGTCGCCAGCTGCGCGTGAGTGGTTTTGGCGAGGCCGGCCTTCGTGGCGAGCCGTCGGGCGACCTGATCGTCAACGTGCGTGTCGCCGACCACGAGCGTTTTAAGCGTAATGGCGATGACCTGTATCTGGTGAGCGATATCTCGATTGCGCAGGCCGCGCTCGGTTGCGAGATTGAGGTCGAGGGCATTATGCCTGACGAGGTCGTCAAGGTGACGGTTCCCGCCGGCACACAGTACGGTGACACCGTGAGCGTCAACAATTACGGCATGCCGCGTATCGGCGGTGGAGGTTCGCGTGGTCGTCTGGTCGTGCAGCTACGCGTGGTCGTCCCCACCAATCTCTCCAACAAGCAGCGCGAGCTGCTTCGCGCCTTTGCCGACGAGATGGGCGATGACGTCGCATCCGGCAAGAAGTCGGTGACCGACCGTATCAAGAGTGCCCTCGACGACATCCTCGATTAAGGAGCCCGTGTGCTCGCACCCCATATTTCCGTCGTCAACCTCGGTTGTCGTGTCAACCGGGTTGAGTCCGACCGTATCACTGCCGATCTTATGCGCCTGGGCTTTGCGATGGTGGAGCCCCAGGACGCCGATCTGATCGTTATCAATACCTGTGCCGTGACGGGGGAGGCCGAGGCCAAGACCCGCAAGGCCGTCCGTCACGCCCTGGCCTATCCGGGCGAGCCCTACGTGGTCGTAACCGGTTGCGTCGTCAACCTGCATCCCGAGGAGCTACTGGAGCTCTCCGATCGCGTGATCGCCGAACCGTCCAAGATTGACGTCGCCGAGCGCGTCTGCGAGGTGCTGGGCGTCGAATCCGATAGCGTGCCCGCCTGCAGCGATGGCGACGTGGTCGATGCGCTCGGTCGTTCGCGGCTGGGTGTGAAGATCCAGGATGGCTGCAACCACCGCTGCACCTATTGCATCGTGTGGAAGGCCCGCGGCCCCGAGCGTTCCGTGCCCGTCGAGTCCGTGCTCGAACAGGTGCGTGAAGCCCAGGAGGCCGGCGTGCCCGAGGTCGTGCTGACCGGCGTGAATCTGGGTGCCTATGACGGCAAGAGCGCGACCGACGAACATGTCGAGATCGATGAGCTGCTCGAGGCGATTATGGAGCGCACGTCTATTCCGCATGTGCGCATCTCCTCGGTGGAGCCTATGGATATTTCCGAGCGCTTGCTCAAGGTGATGGCTCGCTATCCGAAGCGTATCGCGCCGTTTTTGCATCTGCCCGTGCAGTCTGGCTGCACGGCGACCCTGCATCGCATGGGTCGTCCCTATAGTGCCGAGGCCTTTGAGGACACGGTGCGCATGATTCGCGCTAACTTGCCACAGGCGTCTCTTTCGTGCGACGTTATCGTCGGTTTTCCTGGCGAGACGGACGAGGAGTTCGAGGAGTCGCTGGCGCTGTGCCGTCGCGTGGGCTTTTCGCGCATGCACGTGTTTCGATATAGCAAGCGCCCCGGCACCCTTGCCGCCGATATGCCCGACCAGGTGCCGCCCGAGGTCATGGCCGAGCGCAGCCGTCGTATGCGCGCGGCGGCCCAGGAGCTCGCTGTTGCCGATGCCCGCCGTCGCGTGGGCACCGTCGAGCGCGCCGTGCTTGAGTACGGTGACAATTTGACCCTTGGCTCGTTCCATCATGCCCGTCTTGATGATACCTGTGGACTCACAGCCCCGTGCCTGCTCGATGTTGCTATCATCGGAGTCGATGATTCCGGCTTGGTCCATGCGCGCAGGGAGGTTCATGGAAGCCTCGAAGATTAGACTTACCGTTCCCGAGGGTATCGACCCCTCGCGCGTTTTGGGCGCCGGCGACGGCGTCCTTCGTGCGCTCGAGAACTTGGTGCGCGCCGATGTGGTTGCCCGCGGTGACAGCGTTGCCGTGAGCGGCGATCCGGACGAGGTTGAGCTGGTCGCTCGTTTTTTCGAACATGCCTTTCGTGAGGCTGCTGCCGGGCGCACGCTTTCTGCCGATGATGTCTCGCGCTGTCTGGCCGTTTTGCGCGACGGCGAGCATGATGCCTCGTCGCTGCGCGACGACGTGCTGCTATCGTATCGGGGTCGTGTCGTCCGCCCCAAGACGCTCGGCCAAAAGCGCTACGTGGATGCCATTCGCTCTCATACCATCACGTTTGGTCTAGGCCCTGCCGGTACCGGTAAAACCTATCTGGCTATGGCGCTCGCCGTCGCCGCACTCAAGCGCCATGAGGTAGGTCGCCTGATCCTGACGCGCCCGGTTGTCGAGGCGGGGGAGAACCTGGGCTTTTTGCCCGGCACCCTCGAGGAAAAGATCGACCCATATATGCGTCCGCTCTATGATGCCCTCTTTGACATGATGGATCGCGAGCGTACCGATGAGCTTATGGAGCGTGGCGTGATCGAGATCGCCCCACTCGCCTATATGCGCGGTCGAACGCTGAGCGATGCCTTTGTGGTGCTCGATGAGGCGCAAAACACGACGCCCGAGCAGATGAAGATGTTCCTGACGCGTCTGGGTTTTAATTCCAAGTTCGTGATTACCGGCGACCTGAGTCAGCGTGACCTGGTGGGTCGTCGCGGCGGCCTTGCCGATGTCGAGCAGATTTTGGGTCGCGTCGACGATGTGGCGTTTTCTCACCTGGAGCGCGCCGATGTGGTGCGCCATGCCCTGGTGGGCCGTATCGTTGAGGCCTATGATGCATACGACGATGCGCGCGGGCAGCGCGCACACGATCGAAAGGAGTCCCGTTGAGTGTATTGATCAGCAACGATGCCGAGCTCGATACGCTGCTCGATGCCCATGAGGTAGAGCACATCTGCGAGGTCGTGCTTGCCGCCGAGGGCGTTGAGCGTGAGGTCGAGATTTCCCTTTCGTATGTCGATGAGGACGAGATGCACGAGCTCAACCACGAGTGGCGTGGCATCGATCGCACGACCGACGTGCTCTCGTTTGAATGCGACTCGGCCTTTGACGAGGATATTCCCACCGACGAGACGCTCGAGCTCGGCGATATTATCCTGGCCCCGCAGGTTATTGCCCGCCAGGCCCCCGGTTTTGGCAACAGCCCCGCCGACGAGTGCCGCCTGATGCTCGTGCACGGAATGTTGCACCTGCTGGGTTATGACCATATCGAGGACGATGAAGCCGAGGTCATGGAGGCACGCGAGGATGCCATCCTGCGCGATCTGGCGCTTGAGCGCGGCGAGGACCCCAAGCTGGTCCACGTTGGCCCCATAACCAATCATGCCCACGACTAGGAGCCGTCTATGATTCCCGGATCGAACAAGGACCATCCGTCCTTTTTAAAGTCGTTCTCATACGCTATGGAGGGCTTCGTCACCGCCGTCAAGACCGAGCGCAATATCAAGGTCATGCTCGTAGCGGGCGTGTGTACCGTCATTGCCGGCTGCATTGTGGGGCTCGATATTGCCGAGTGGGCAACGGTCATCATCTGCTGCGGCCTGGTGATTCACGGCGAGTTATGCAATACCGCTATGGAGGCGATTGTCGACCTCGCGACCCAGGAGCTTCATCCACTGGCCAAGCGCGCGAAGGATATCGCCGCTGCCTCTGTATACGTTCTTTCCATTACCGCCGCGATCGTGGGCTTGCTTGTCTTTGCCCACGCGCTCGACTTTATTTAGAAAGGGATTCCCATGTCCGACAATATGCAGCCTACCGATGAAATTTTGGATGACGAGGTCCTGGACGAGGCTGAAGGTGCAGATTCGTTTGGCGAGGTCGAGGAGTTCGACCCGTTTGAGGGTATGAGCGACGAGGAACTCGATGCCCTGTGCGACGAGGATGAGGGCCTTGCGGGCTTTGGCGACGTGGAACCCGGTTTCCGCAGCGGCTTTGTGGCCCTGGTCGGTCGCCCCAACGCCGGCAAGTCCACGCTGCTCAACGCCTGTTACGGCAAGAAAGTCGCCATCACCTCTCCGGTGGCCCAGACGACCCGCCGCCGCATGCGCGCCGTCGTCAACCGCCCCGGTTACCAGCTGGTCTTCGTTGACACGCCGGGTATCCATAAGCCCAAGGACGGTCTGGGCTCCGAGCTTAATAAGAGCGCTCTGTTTGAGCTGAATGATGTTGACGTCGTCGCGTTTTTGATCGATGCTACCAAGCCGATCGGCAGGGGGGACGCCTGGGTTGCCGAGCGCGTCAAAAACGCCCGTTCCAAGAAGGTCCTGGTGCTCACGAAGGCCGACGAGGCCGATCCCGCCCAGGTTATGGAACAGCTCAAGGCCGCTCACGAGCTTATGGAATATGACGATGAGATCGTGACGTCGTCGGTCAAGAACTTCAACGTCGATGCGTTTATCGAGACCGTCGCTCACTTTTTGCCCGAGGGCCCGCGCTGGTTCCCCGAGGACATGGGTACCGACGCGTCCGATGAGACGCTCGTTGCCGAGTTTGTGCGCGAGAAGGTCCTGCGTCGCACCCGCGACGAGATCCCTCACTCCGTGGGGGTCATTTGTGACGCGCTCGAGCAGACTAAGAAGGTCCTGCGCGTGCACGCCACGATTTACGTCGAGCGCGAGGGGCAGAAGGGCATCATCATCGGCAAGGGCGGCGAGATGATCAAGCATATCGGCATCGATGCCCGCCGTGACCTTGAGCGTATCTTTGGCACTCAGGTCTTTTTGGAGCTCGACGTGAAGGTCAAGGCCGGCTGGCGCGATGACGAGGCGCAGATTCGCCGCTTTGGCTATAACGCCGAAGATTAAGCCTCGGCGTTCATGGCAGGCTCTCGCACATATCGCACAAAGGTGCTCGTCCTCGACAAGATTAAACTCAAGGAAACCGACCTGATCTTGACGATGCTCGACGAACGGGGGCGGCAGGTGCGTGCTGTGGCCAAGGGCGCACGTAAGCCTGGCGGTCGCCTTGCAGCCCGCTGCGAGCTCTTCTGTACCGTTGATATGCTGCTCGCGCATGGACGGTCGCTCGACGTGGTTTCTCAGGCGGACCTTATGGAGGCGCCGCTCGGTGCCGCTCCTGACTACGAGACGACCTGTGCTGCCAGCGCGATTGCCGAGGTTGCGCGTGTGTGCTCGTTCGAGGATGCCGAGGATCCATTTACCTTTGCCATCACACAGCGGGCGCTCACGCTTGTTGGCAGCGGGCTTGACTCGGCACATATGGACCTGCTCGTGGCGGCTTTTGTCTTTAAACTGCTGTCGCACGTTGGCTATCGACCCGATTTCTCTGCTTGCGTGCTGTGCGGAGACCCCATGCTGTCATATTTTTCGCCCCAGGCGGGCGGCCTCATGTGCGGCTCGTGCGCGTCGAGCGTTCCGGGCGCCGAGCTGGTGTCGACCGGCGAGGTCGCATGGCTGCGTGCCCTCATGTCTATGACGTTCGATGGCCTTGTGGACGAACGGATCGATCCGCATACGGCTGCGTTTTTGCTCGGGCTTTCGCATGTTTGGGCCGCCACGCACACCGATCAGCGGCTCCGTGCGATGGAATTCATGTTGGGTCGGTGATGATGCGCAGGCGCGCGCCGCTTGTGGTAACATACCAACCTGTTGGTACCTCGACCTTGGATGCTCGCTCCACCGGCGGCTTCCCAGTCCGAGGCGAATAGAGTCGCCCGCGGGCGACGCGAAACGAAAGGTGAAACAATGACTGTTTCCAAAGAGCGCAAGGCGGAGCTGACCGCCCAGTTCGGTAACTCCCCGGTCGACACCGGTAACCCCAAGGTTCAGGTCGCCATCCTGTCCGAGCGCATCAAGGAGCTGACCGAGCACATGAAGTCCCACCAGAAGGACTTCCACACCCGTCGTGGCCTGCTTATGCTCGTTGGCCGCCGCCGTCGTCTTCTCTCCTACATCAAGAAGAACGATATCGTCGAGTACCGTGAGCTCATCAAGGCTCTGGGCATCCGCGACAACATCCAGTAAGGATTTGTACATGCTAAGAGCGTCCTGCGCAGCGGGGCGCTCTTTTTGTGTAAGAGCGTGAACAATCACGCTCTGAAGCGTGGCGGGGGCAGGGGGCCCGCGTCACATGAGAAGCCCGCAGGCAAGGGGCCTGTGGGGTAAAGGAGAACAATGACACTCGTATCCAAGACCTTTGAGCTGTACGGCAAGACCTACACCTTCGAGTCCGGCGAGCTTGCCAAGCAGGCCACCGGCGCTTGTCTGGTCAAGCAGGGTGACACCACGATGCTCGACACCGTGGTCGTATCCAAGGAGCGCAAGAACTACGACTTCTTCCCGCTGACCGTCGACTTCAACGAGAAGATGTACGCCGCCGGCCGCATCCCGGGTGGCTACCTCAAGCGCGAGGGCCGTCCCAGCGAGAAGGCCACGCTCACGGCTCGTATGATCGACCGCCCGATCCGCCCGAGCTTCCCGGACGGCTTCCGCAACGAGGTGCACATCGTCGCCACCTCGCTCGTCGCCGACCAGGTTAACCCCTTCGACGTCATCAACGTCATGGGCGCCTCTTTGGCTATGACGCTCGGCGGCGTGCCCTTCGAGGGCCCGCTTGCCTGCGTGCGTATCGGCCGCAACGTTGAGAACGGCGAGTTTATCGTCAACCCCACCTATGAGGAGCGCGAGAACTCCGACCTGGACCTGGAGCTGGGCGGCTCTGCCGACTTCATCTCGATGGTCGAGGCCGGTGCCGAGGAGATCTCCGAGGACGACATGCTCGCCGCTATGAAGTTTGGTCAGGAGGCCCTCGCTGCCTTCTGCCAGGCCCAAGACGAGTTCGTCGCCGAGTGGGAGCAGGTCAACGGTGCTATCGTTAAGAAGGAGTACCCGCTCGACCAGCCCGTCGAGGAGGTCCAGGAGCGCATCTTCGCCCACTACGACGAGATGGCCGCTGCCCTGCGCGACGCCGACAAGCTTTCCCGCATCGGTAAGGTCGAGGCTCTGAAGGAGTCCATCCGCGCCGAGTTCACCGACGAGGAGCAGGCCGCCTGGGAGCGCGAGATCCCCGTGGCACTCAAGAAGCTCGAGAAGAAGGCCATGCGCACCATGGTCGTCGAGACCGGCGAGCGCGTCGACGGTCGCGCCGCCGACGAGATTCGTCCCATCATGGTGAAGGACAACTACCTGCCGCTCGTTCACGGTTCCGGCCTGTTCCAGCGTGGTCAGACCCAGGTGCTCTCCGTCCTGTCGCTCGGTATGCTCAACGAGGGCCAGCGTCTGGATACCATCGAGCCCACCGAGGGCAAGCGCTATATGCACCACTACAACTTCCCGCCGTTCTGCACCGGCGAGACCGGCCGTATGGGCAGCCCCAAGCGCCGCGAGATTGGTCACGGCAACCTAGCCGAGCGCGCTCTGCTTCCGGTGCTCCCCGACGAGAACGAGTTCCCCTACGCCATCCGCGTGGTCTCCGAGGTCATGGAGTCCAACGGCTCCTCTTCGATGGCTTCGACCTGCGGCTCCACGCTCGCCCTTATGGACGGCGGCGTGCCCATTAAGCGCCCGGTCTCCGGTATCGCCATGGGCCTGATCCAGGAGGAGGGCAAGACCGTGGTCCTGTCCGACATTCAGGGTCTCGAGGACTTCCTGGGCGACATGGACTTTAAGGTCACCGGCACCACCGAGGGCATCACCGCCCTGCAGATGGACAACAAGGCCACCGGCCTCACCTTCGACATCCTGGCCCGCGCCCTGCAGCAGGCCAAGGAGGGTCGTGCCTTCATCCTGCAGAAGATGCTCGATGTGATCCCCGAGCCGCGCCACACCACGCGCAGCACCGCTCCGCGCATCGTCTCCATCCAGGTTCCGACCGATAAGATCCGCGACGTCATCGGTTCCGGCGGCAAGGTCATCCGCGGCATCCAGGACGAGACCGGTGCTTCGGTCGACATCCAGGAGGACGGCACCGTCTTTGTCGGCGGCACCGGCGAGTCCGTCGATCAGGCCGTCGAGCGCATCAAGCTCATCATCAAGGTTCCCGAGCCGGGCGAGGAGTACACCGGTCGCGTGGTCTCCATCCAGCCCTTCGGTGCCTTCGTGAACCTGCTGCCCGGTAAGGACGGCCTGCTGCACATCTCCCGCGTCGCCAAGGGCCGCGTGGAGAAGGTCGAGGACGTCCTCAACGTGGGCGACGAGGTCAAGGTCGTCGTCATTGAGGTCGACGATCGAGGCAAGATCTCGCTCGATCGTCTCGACAAGCCTGAGGCCCCGGCTCGCGCCGAGGGTGCCTCCGAGGGCGACGGCGAGCACTTCCAGCGCCGTGAGCGTCCGCGTCGCGAGCGCTCCGAGCGCAGCGACCGTCCGCGCCGTCCCGGCGACAACGGAGGCCGCAAGCCCCGCCGTCACCACGACGCCGAGTAACAGCTACACATAAGCAGCTCAACAAGGGCGACTCCGTACAGGGGTCGCCCTTTTGCTATTCCCGGCGGGGTCCGCGGGTAAAGTTTCCTGCTCTACAGTCCTGCTCGCACGGAGAGCACATTAAGTGCTCTCCGGCTCGTGCGGAACTCGCGATAAACTTTACCCGCGGCCCCCGCCGGGAATAGCAAAAGGGCTGGTTGGTGCGGGTTGCGATTTAGCCAGATAGCCTATTCAGTTTTCTTTTTTCTGAATTGTCGATAGCCGTGCTCTTGGCATATCCCCAGATAAAACCGACCAAAATAAACCTGTCCCTTTTTGGCAGGTCTGGAGCCATCGGGGGCCGGGGCGGGTTAAGTTTGTCGCGAGTTCCGCACGCAAAGGAAAGCACTTAATGTGCTTTCCGTCTTGCGCAGGACTGTAGAGCAGGAAACTTAGCCCGTGCCGGGGCCGCTGAGCCCTGACCGGCGGGATACACAGGTTCAGATGGGGCTTTGATGCATGGGTGGTCTGTTGTTGTGCAAATGGGTATCATACTGTGGTTACTGCATCGACTCTGCGATGCTTTGTTGTATGTGCCCGGCGGTCGGTTTGCCAGAAGCGCCCCGTCGGTTGTTCCAGACCCGTTTCGTAGAAAGGAAACAACACTCACCTATGGCAGCTAAAAAATCATCTCCCTTGAAGATCATCCCGCTCGGCGGCCTTGACGGTATCGGCAAGAACATGACGGTCTTCGAGTGCGGCGACGACATGGTGCTCGTCGACGCTGGCCTCATGTTCCCCGACGACTCGCAGCCCGGTATCGACCTGGTGCTTCCGGATTACACCTATGTTCTGGAGAACGAGGAAAAGCTCCGCGGCATCGTCGTCACTCACGGCCACGAGGACCACACCGGTTCGCTTCCGTATCTGCTCCAGGATCTCAACAACAAGGTGCCCATCTTCTCGAGCAAGTTGACGCTTGGCTTTATCGAGGGCAAGCTCTCCGAGTTCCGCATTCGTGCTCCCAAGTTCCGTGAGGTCAAGGGCGGCAGCCACGTCAATTTGGGTGGCATCTCGCTCGATTTCTTCTCGATGACGCACTCCATCCCGGGCGCTCTGGGCGTGTTTATCCGCACCAATCAGGGCACCGTTATGCATACCGGCGACTTTAAGCTCGACCAGACGCCCATCGACGGCGTTACGCCCGACTATGCCGCTATCAGCCGCTTTGCCAAGCAGGGTATTGACTTGCTGCTGTCCGACTCCACCAACGCCACGGTCCCCGGCTTTACCAAGTCCGAGGCCGAGGTTGGCCCCAACCTGCTGCATGCCATCAAGAATGCTCCGGGCCGCGTGTTCGTCGCGTCGTTCTCGAGCCACATCCATCGTCTGCAGCAGATCTGCGACGCCGCCCGCAAGTGCGGCCGCAAGGTTGTCGTGACCGGCCGTTCCATGCTCACCAACACCCGCGTGGCGCGCGAGCTCGGTTATCTCAACATCGATGATGCCGATATCATCGATGCCTTCGATATCGATAACCTGCCCGACGACAAGATCGTCGTCATGTGCACCGGTTCGCAGGGCGAGCCCCTGTCGGCCCTTTCGCGCATGGCCAACGGCGAGCACAAGACGCTCTCCATCCACGAGGGCGATACCGTCATCCTCTCGGCAACACCGGTTCCCGGTAACGAGAAAGCCGTCCAGCAGGTCGTCAACAGCCTCGCCAAGCTTGGCTGCGACGTGTGGGATAAGAACCGCGCCCTCGTTCACGTCTCGGGTCACGGTAGCCAGGAGGAGCTCAAGCTCCTGATGGCCATGGCCAAGCCTACGTACTTTATGCCGGTCCACGGCGAGGCCGTGCATCTGCGAGCCCATGCTCAACTTGCACGCAAGATGGGCCTCAAGGAAGATCATATCTTTATCCTCGACAACGGAGATACGCTCGAGATGCGTGGCGGTATCGTCAAGCGCGGTACGCCCGTCGAGTCTGGCGTCGTCTACGTCGACGGACTGCGCATCGGCGATACCGACCCTATCGTTCTGCGCGATCGTCAGAAGCTTGCCAACGACGGTATGGTCACGGCCGTTGCCATCGTTTCGCTCAAGCACAAGAAGATCGAGGCCATCGAGTTCTCGGGCCGCGGCGTCTCCTTTGCCATCGACGACCAGTTCTCCGAGGACGCCTCGGCGTCCATCATGAAGACGATCGAGAAGGGCAAGTTCAGCTTTACGAGCAGCGGTTCCGATGCCATTCGCAAGGCCGTGCGCGACTCGCTCTCTAACTTTATCTGGAGCCGCACGCGCACTCGTCCGATGATCATCCCGGTCGTCATGGAGGTTTAGTTTGGCGCGCGGATCTGCACAAAACGCCAAAGGCAATAAAGCCAACAACCAACCGGCATCTGCTAAGGGTGCCGGTTCCCATCTTCGTGCCAATAAAGGTCACGAGGCCGAGTTCGACGATTTCGAGCCTCTGGTCGAGCCTTCGGCCAACCGCGATATCGCCGGCGTGGTCATTGCCGTTTTGGCGATTGCGTCCTTCATTGCCGTAATTTCGCCGGCGACTGCACCCGTTACGGCTGCGGTTGCCGGTTTCTACCACCTGGGCTTTGGTCTGGGCGCCTACGTGCTGCCGATCGTCATTTTGCTGTTTGCCGCCACGCTCTTCTTAGGCGAGGATTCGCCGCTCAACGTGCGCTCTGTTGCGGGCGGCGCCGTGGTCTTTATCGCCGTCGTCTCCATTCTTTCGCTGATGGTGCCGGGTACGAACGATTCGTGCGACCTTATGTTCACGCCGCAAAACCTGTCCGCCTCGGGTGGTTACATCGGTGCGTTTATTGCGAGCGCGCTGCAGAATGCCCTGGGTAAGCCTATCGCGATGGTGGTCCTGTTGGGTCTGGCCGTCGTTGGCTTTGTCATCATCGGCTTTTCGGTGGGCGGCGTTTTGCGTTCTGCCCGCGACCGTGCGGCCGATTTTGCCGAGCGTCGTCGTGCCGACGTCAACGCGAGTCCGTGGGGTGACGACGAAGCCCTGTCGGTGCCCGGCGTTGCCCGTCCGCACCTGAGCATTCTTCGTCAAAAGGGCTCCGATATGGCCGTGACCACGGTCATGGGCAACGATGCAGACCCGGTTTTGGACGATGACGACGAGGACGAGGATCCGTTTGTCGACGTGTCCGATGCCGTGGAGGCCGAGCGCGCCAAGACGACGCTGCTGCCGCGCCGTCATGCCAAGAAGGGCAAGACGGCTCCCAAGCTCAATACGAGTGAGCCCGACCCGTCTTGGTCCGAGAGCGAGATTGAGCTTACCGAGGGCGATGACGAGGAAGACGAGGCTCTGATCGAGACCGCCAAGACGACCTTGCTGCCGCGTCGCCATGCCAAGCGCGGCCAGGTGACCGGCCAGCTTTCGATGGAAGACGATCCGGCCAAGATCGACGAGTCCGAGCCGCCGTTTGCCGTGAATCCCGTCTCGGCAGCACCTCAGATTCCCGACTTCTTGAAGCATCCCAAGGTTGCCGATGCGCATGCCTCGAGTGCTGTCGAATCGGCTGCGGCTAGCGATGGGGGAGCGGACGGCGGCGCCGCAGATAACGAGGGCGAAGAAGAGGACGGCCTCAAGCTTCCGCCGCTCGAGATCCTGCATGCCAATCCTCAGTCGGCGTCCTCCGCGTCTCCGGACAAGGAGCTGGAGCAGACCGCTGAGTCACTGCAGTCCACCTTGCTTGAGTTTGGCCGCAGTGCCCGCGTGGTCGGCTGGATCGCCGGCCCCACGGTGACGACCTTTAAGCTGCAACCTGGCGAGGGCGAGCGCGTGAGCAAGATTTCGAGCCTCGAGGACGATATCGCGCTTTCGCTCGCTGCTCAGTCGGTGCGCATCTTTGCCCCGATCCCCGGTACGTCGCTTGTGGGTATCGAGATCCCCAATCGCAAGCGCCAGAACGTCAACCTGGGCGACGTGCTGCCCTATGTTAAGGGCGGCCCGCTTGAGCTTGCCATCGGCCGCGATGCAGAGGGAACTCCGGTCGTCGCCGACCTCGCCAAGATGCCCCACCTGCTGATTGCCGGTACCACGGGTTCTGGTAAGTCGGTGATGATCAACTCCATCATCACGACCCTGCTCATGCGCGCGCTTCCCGAGGACGTTCGCCTGATCATGGTCGACCCCAAGCGCGTCGAGCTCGCGGGCTATAACGGCCTGCCGCATCTCTATGTGCCTGTCGTTACCGAGCCCAAGCAGGCCGCGAGCGCTCTGCAATGGGCCGTGTCCGAGATGGAGCGTCGCCTGAAGGTCTTCGAGCGCCTTAACGTGCGTAAGATCTCGACCTACAACGAAAAGCAGGCCGCCGGCGAGTTTGAGCATTACGATAACCCGCCGCAAAAGATGCCCTATCTGGTCATTATCATCGACGAGCTCTCGGACCTGATGATGGTCGCCGGTAAGGATGTCGAGGCCTCGATCGTGCGTATTGCACAGCTGGGCCGTGCTGCCGGTATTCATCTTATCGTGGCCACGCAGCGTCCCAGCTCAAACGTGGTGACGGGCCTCATCAAGGCCAACATCACCAACCGCATCGCCTTTAACGTCGCCACGGGCATCGACTCGCGCGTCATCATCGACCAGATGGGTGCCGAAAAGCTCACCGGTTTGGGCGACATGCTGTTCTCCAAGGTCGACTGGGGCAAGCCTCGCCGTATCCAGGGCTGCTTTGTCTCGGACGACGAAATCAACGAGATTGTCGAGTTCGTCAAGTCGCAGAGCGAGCCCGACTACCACGAGGAGATCCTGTCTGCCGTGGCGCCCGCTTCCATGACCATGGCGGGTGGCGGCGGCATTGTCCGCACCGGAGTAGCCGAGCCGCAAGACGATGATCCGCTCATTTGGGAAGCCGCCCATATTGTGGTGGAATCGCAGCTTGGCTCCACATCTGGCCTGCAACGTCGTCTGAAGGTTGGCTATGCGCGTGCCGGGCGTATTATGGACATGCTGGAAGAAAAGGGTGTCGTCGGCCCGCCCGACGGTTCCAAGCCGCGCGAGGTCCTGTTGGACGAGGAGGGGCTTGCCGCGCTGGAATCTGTCGACGCCGAGATGGCACGTGAAGATCGTGAGTTTGGAGGATTCTGATGGCTGCACGCTTTGGTGACATGCTGCTCGAGCAGCGTCGCCGAATGGGCCTTTCCATTCAGCAGGTCGCCAACACCATCAAAATCAGGCCGCAGATCATCGAGTTTTTCGAGACCGGTAACTTTGCTTCGATGCCGCCGCGCGGCTATGCGCAGGGCATGATTTCGAGCTATGCTCGCTTTTTGGGCCTCAATCCGCGTGAGGTCGTCAATGCCTACTTTGACGACCTGATGGCATACGAACGTGAGACGTCGCAGCAGGGCGGTCGTTTTCAGGACGCCGCCGGCTACGTCAATTCGCGTTCCTCGGTCGATAACGGGCGCTTCCTGATGGTTCAGGGCGGTCGTTCGACCCGCTATGGACAGCGTCCTCAGCAGGCCGGTTATATTACCGAGACGGGTTCGGGCGAGGAGATTCGCTCGCAGCGTGACCGGTTCCGCAGTACGCCGATGCCCGAGGACCGTGCACTTCCCGCTGCCCGCGGCGTGGCGCGTGACCCTCGTGCCGGCTACGGCGACGGCGGCTATTCCGATCGCGGTCACCGTGGTGTCTCCACCGGACGCTCTCGCGGTGGCTATGCGGATGCCGATACCACGCAGGTGACGCCGCGTCTTCGCTCTCAATCACAGCCGTATGGCCAGCGCTCTTCGGCTCCGCGTTCGGGCCAACGTGGCTATCAAGGCCGCGGTGAACTTGCGCCCCGCTCGGGTCAGCGCAGCCTTCAGGGCCAGGGCGGCTATCGCGGCCGTTCCGACAGCAATCGTGGTCGTATACCTCAGGGAGGCGGCCGCAGCAGTTCCAGTCGTGGGCGCGGCGGATCCCGTACTCCTCAAAACAACGGGCTCGATCCGCGTATCATCTACGCCGGCATCGGTGCCGTGGCGCTGCTGTTGATTGTGCTCATTGTGGTGCTTCTGCGCGGCTGCGCATCTTCGGCGCCCGAGACCACGCCCGAGACGCCCGCTGCTACCAAGACGACGACCAAGAAGTCTTCTAAGAAGACCGAAACGGTCGACGAGGACGAAGATACCGATGAGGCGACGGATGAGTCGACTGATTCGGACGCTACCAAGACGACGGCCAAGAAGGAAGAGAACGAGGTCACGAAGGTCAAGGTCTCCGTTGCCAAGGGAAAGACCGCGTGGATTGAGGTCAAGGTCGACGGCAAGTCGGTCTATGGCGCTCAGGCGACTGGCCCCTTTGAGCAGGAGTACACGCCCGAGTCCTCAATCGAGATCACCACGTCCAAGCCTTCCGATGTCACCGTTACCAAGAACGGCGAAAAGGTCCGCTACGACACCAAGACCTCGGGCGTGGCGCGTGTGACGATCACCGTTCCCAAGAAGGAGGCGTCTGATTCCGAGAATGGTGAAAGTTCTGATGGTACCGACACCACCGATGGTACCGATACCACCGACGGCACCGATGCCCAGTCCACGAATGGCGCCGATACCGCAACTGACGGTCAGACGCCCACCGATTCTACCGACTATTCGTACGATAGCTACTAAGCCGCTCGTACGCGAAAGGAAACATCATGGCTAAAGATTCCAGCTTCGACGTCGTGTCCGAGGTCAACATGCAAGAGGTCGACAACGCCTTCCAGCAGACCACGCGCGAGATTTCCCAGCGCTATGACCTTAAGGATTCCGGCGCCACGATCGAGCTTTCGAAGGGCGACAAGCTCTTTACGATCAACGCCCCGGCCGACTTTGTCTCCAAGCAGATTATCGACGTGCTGAGCTCCAAGCTCATCAAGCGCGGCATCGACCTCAAGGCCGTCTCGTGGGATGCTCCGCAGGCGGCATCGGGCGGCACCGTGCGCGTGCTCGGCCATATCGTCGAAGGTATCGACCAGGCGACCGCCAAGAAGATCAACAAGGACATCAAGGACCAAAAGCTCAAGGTCAAGGTGACCATCGAGGCCGACAAGCTGCGTGTTTCCTCTGCTTCGAAGGACGCGTTGCAGACCGTGATCCAGTTCCTGCGCGACCAGGACTACGGCCAGCCGCTGCAGTTCACCAACTACCGCTAATATCAATCGAAAGGACTGCTCTCCAACATGGATACACCGTTGGGCTCCGTGCTTTACATCACCCTCGGGTGCGCTAAGAACGAGGTTGACACCGACCGCATGCGTTCTCTTTTGACCGCCGCAGGCTACGAGGAGGCATTCGATCCGCAGGATGCCGATATCGCCATCGTCAATACATGCTCGTTCCTCGCTTCCGCAACGTCCGAGAGCATCGAGACCACGCTCGAGCTCGCCAACGAGGTTCAGGACGGCGTTCGTTCTTGCCCCATCGTCATGTGCGGCTGTGTGCCGTCGCGCTATGGCGACGACCTGCCTGACGAGCTGCCCGAGGTCGCTGCCTTTGTGAAGGCCGACGAGGAGGACGGCATCGTGGCGGTCATCGATGGCGTACTGGGTGTCGAGCGTGAGATCGCAGCCTATATTCCGCAGGTCAAGCGCACTGTCGAGGGCGCTGTCGCCTACGTCAAGATCTCCGATGGCTGCAATCGTTTTTGCAGCTTCTGCATGATCCCCTACATTCGCGGTCGCTATCATTCGCGCAATGCTGAGAGCATTATCTCCGAGGTGCGCGACCTGGTTGCCGGCGGTGTGCGCGAGATCGTGCTGATCGGCCAGGACACGGGTATTTGGGGCACCGACTTTGCCGACGAGGACGTCGCCGAGGGCTCGCCGCGCAATCTGGCACAGCTGCTGCGTGCCGTCGCTGAGGCCGTGCGCCCGCACAACGTCTGGGTCCGCGTGCTCTACCTGCAGCCCGAGGGCATGACTGACGAACTCATCGAGACGATACGCGATACGCCCGAGGTGCTGCCCTATATCGATATCCCCGTGCAGCACTGCGACGCGCGCATCCTCAAGGCCATGCGTCGCTCCGGTTCGCGCCAGGAGCTCGAGGACCTGTTCCGCGACCTTCGCGAGCGCATCCCCGGTATCGTGATTCGCTCCACGGCCATGGTCGGCTTCCCGACCGAGACCGACGACGAGTTTCGTGATCTTATCGACTTTATGGACACCGTCGGCTTTGACTACACGAGCGTCTTTGCCTACTCGCAGGAGGAGGGCAGCCTGGCCGCTAAGATGGAGGGTCAGGTCGACGAAGAGGTCAAGCTCGAGCGCGCCCAGGAGGCCATGGACCTGGCCGAGTCGCTCGGTTTTGCCGCCACCGCCGCACATGTGGGCGAGCGCGCCCAGGTGATCGTCGACGGTATCGAAGAAACCGAGGACGGCGCCGAGCTGATCGGCCATGCCTGGTTCCAGGCGCCCGATTCCGATGGCGCGGTGCACTTGGATGCCAGCGAGGCATCTGTGGGCGATATTCTGACTGTCGAGTTTACCGATAGCTTCTGCTATGAGCTTATCGGCCATGTTGTGGAGTAGGAGAGCGTCGTGGTAAACGAGAGCAATAAGGAACTGACGAGTGTTTGGACGCCCGCCAATATCGTGACGTGCGTGCGCATCGTCTTTATCCCGGTGTTCATGATTGTGTCGGCGCTGTCTCACACGAGTGTTGCCGGTACGGATTGGAGCACCTTCGACGGCCCGCTCGCCGCCGCCGCTTTTATTCTGTACGTGATTCTGTCGTGCACCGATAAGGTCGACGGCTATCTGGCGCGCTCGCGCAACGAGATCACCGATTTCGGCAAGTTCTTAGACCCCATCGCGGACAAGCTGCTGGTGTTCTCGGCCCTGCTGCTGTTCTTGGATTTTGGCGCGGTGACCGTGTGGTCCGTGTTCATTATCCTGTTCCGCGAGCTGCTGGTGAGCGCTCTTCGCATGGTCGCGAGTGCTGCCGGTGTGGTCGTTGCGGCCGATAAGCTCGGCAAGTACAAGACGGCGACCACGATGGTCTCCATCTGCGGTTATCTGTGCGTCTTTGCGATGGCCGGCTTGCACCTTGGCCCGGTGGCGCTGACGCTCGGCGTCTACTCGGTGTCGCGCTTCCTGTACGCCGTTGCCGTTGTCCTGACCGTTATCTCGGGCGCCCAGTACTTCTGGAACTGCCGCAAGATCGTCTTTTCGGTCTAGGTCCTGGTGGGTATGACGGACTCTTTTGAGCAGATTTCCGCACATAACGAGGAGCTGGCGCGCCATATCGTCGAGCGCGCGAGCGCTCGGGGCGTGACGGTTTCGACGGCTGAGTCGCTGACGGCGGGTATGATCGCCTCGACGATTGCCGATATCCCGGGCGCCTCGGCGGCGCTGCTTGGCGGTGCGGTGACCTATTGCGATGAGATTAAGCATCTCGTTCTTGGTGTTGAGCAGGAGACGCTCGACCGCTATACCGCGGTGTCGCATCAGACCGCGCGCGAGATGGCGGTGGGTTCGCTGGAGCTGTACCAGAGCGATATTGCAGTGAGCGCAACGGGTTATGCCGGCCCCGGCGGCGGCACTGAGGACGATCCGGCTGGCACTTTCTATATTGGCTGGGCGTATCGTTCCGCCGATGGGGGCGTGCCAGTCGTGGACTCTGTGCGCTGCTACTATGAGGGCGACCGTTCGTGTGTTCGTGCCCATGCGGTCACGGAGGCATTGGGACGCATTGCCCTTGTGCTCAACTCTATGGAATAGACGTGTTTTAAGGGGCCTCAGGGCCCCTTAATTGTGGAGATAGGGACCTTAGGCTCATTTGGCGTTTGCGCTGGTTGTAGACGTATTCTTGCCTTCCTTGCTCTTATTTGTCCCTTTGTGGTCAAGCATTTGGTCAGTGTTTGGTCGGCGTTTGGTTGGGTTTTGGAAAGACTGCCTGCATATGATTGGCCTGAACGGTTGACCACGAACAGCCGTTCGTTTATTATCGATGCAGGTTGTTAAGAGGAGGGCTATTCATGGCCAAGAATTCAGGTCCCGTACGTACCGTTCATGCTCGCACGACGGGTAAAGAGCGCGATGAGATGATCGCCACCACCAAGGCCGAGATCGAGAAGAAATTCGGCCAGGGTTCCATCATGAGGTACGGTGACGGTGGTCCCGAGCTCGAGGTCGAGGCCATTCCCACGGGCGCTCTGGCCCTCGATGCCGCGCTGGGTATCGGCGGCGTGCCGCGCGGCCGTATCGTCGAGATCTACGGTCCCGAGTCCTCCGGTAAGACGACGCTTTCGCTCGAGATCCTGGCCGAGGCCCAGGCAATGGGTGGCGTTGTGGCATTTATCGATGCCGAGCACGCGCTCGATCCCACGTATGCAGCGCGCATCGGCGTGGATATCGACGAGGTGCTCATTTCCCAGCCCGATACGGGTGAGCAGGCGCTCGAGATCGTTGACATGCTTGTGCGTTCCGGCGCCATCGATGCCATCGTTGTCGACTCCGTCGCCGCGCTGACCCCGCGTGCCGAGATCGAGGGAGAAATCGGCGACACTACGGTCGGTCTTCAGGCTCGCCTGATGAGCCAGGCGCTCCGCAAGCTCGCCGGCTCGCTGTCCAAGTCCAACACGACGTGCATCTTCATTAACCAGCTGCGTGAGAAGATCGGCGTCATGTTCGGCAATCCCGAGACCACGACGGGCGGTCGCGCCCTTAAGTTCTTCTCTTCGGTTCGTATCGACATTCGCCGCATCGACAGCATTAAGCTTAAGGACGAGGTTATCGGTAACCGCGTGCGCGCCAAGGTCGTTAAGAACAAGGTGGCAGCTCCGTTCCGTTCTGCTGAGTTCGACATCATGTACGGTACGGGCATCTCTAAGGAGGGCTCGATTCTGGACATGGCTGTTGAGTGTGGCATCTGCAAGAAGATGGGCTCTTGGTTTGCCTATGGCGAGGACAAGCTCGGCAACGGTCGCGAGGCCGCCAAGGCGTTCCTGCGCGAACATCCCGATTGCGCCGACGAGATTGAGCATAAGGTCCGCCTTGCCTGCGGGCTTGAGTTTGATGACGATGCTCCGTCCGAGGTCGAGCTGACCGATCAGCCTGCGCCTGATGAGTTTGACGAGCTTTACGCCATCGATGGTTCCGCCATGCTCGATGATGACGACGAGTAGCGGTTACGCTCATGTCGTATACGGTGACCGAGGCCACGGTCGTCTTTCCCGATAAGAAGGCGGCTTCCTCGTTCTCGAGCGGGTATGCGTCTAAAAAGCCTTGCGCACATATCGATTGTGAGCTTGAGGGCGGTTTTGAGCGGTCCATTTGGATTCCCGTGCGGGTCGCGCGCCTGTATGTCAAAAACCGCCCCGATCTTCCCTGTGATTGGGACAACTTTCGTGAGGCGGTGCAGCTCATCGAGCGTAAATGTGCACTTACCATGGTGACCGAGATGTTATCGCGCCGCGACCATGCGACGGGTGAGGTCCGTGACAAGCTGGCCCGCTACGGCTTTCACCAGCCTGCGATCGATTTCGCCGTCGAGCGCGCCACCGAGTATCGCTTTTTAGACGAGAACCGCTTTTGCTCGTTCTTTATCGAGGAGCGCAAGCGGCGCGGTTGGGGACAGCGTAAAATCGAGACCGAGCTCAAGCGCCGTCATGTCGTGCTCGATGACATTCCCGGTTATCCCGAGGATTATTTTGTCGTCGAAGACGATTTGGCGCGTGCGTCAGCCCTGCTCGCCAGGCGGCGTGTTCCAGAGACACGCGGATTCGAAAAACTGGTTCGGTTTTTGATGGGCAAGGGCTTCTCGTATCACATCGCCGCCGATGCCGTTAAGGCACGTCTCGATGCCGAACGCGAGGAATGTGCGGTTTAGGCGTGTGCGTTTTGTGGCCCTGCCGTTCACCGCGTTTTAGCCGCCGTGCTGGGGCCATTTATTTGACAGTTGTTGTGGTTCAACGTACGATAAACACTGTCATTTGCTTTGTGATATGTGCTCATCTTTGATGAGTTTGTTTATATGTTTATCTGTATCCGACCCGCATAAGCTGCGCCCATATTACTCAAATGTCGCGAGCCGTTCGTAAGGGCGGTTCGCTTTGTTGTGTAACGAATCCATAAAAAGGAGTGAGCATGCCTATCATCGCAGCGCTCGTTGGCATTGTTTTGGGTGCCGTCGCCGCCATTGCCTACATGCGCACCGCCAAGCAGGGTAGTCTTCACGAGGCCGACGAAAAGATCCAGTCGGCACACGCACAGGCTGAGTCCCTGATCGGCGATGCTAAGCGTCAGGCCGAGACCCTCAAAAAAGAGGCTCTGCTCGAGGCTAAAGAGGAGATCATCAAGAACAAACAGGCCGCCGAGGCCGAGGACAAGCAGCGTAAGAGCGAGATTCGTACGCTCGAGAACCGCGTGATGCAGCGCGAGGAATCCCTCGATCGCCGCAACGACGCTCTCGACAAGCGTGAGCATCAGCTGTCCAGCCAGGCCGGTCAGGTCGAGAAGCGCTCCCGTGAGCTCGAGGAGCTTTGCGCAAAGCAGACCTCCGAGCTCGAGCGAATCGCCGACCTTACCCGCGAGGATGCCCACAAGGAGCTCCTCGATAAGGTTCGCGGCGAGGTCACCCACGAGGCCGCCACGATCATTCGCGAGTCCGAGCAGCAGGTTCGCGCCGAGTGCCACAAGACCGCCCAGGAGATTCTGTCCCTGGCGATTCAGCGCTGCGCTGCCGACCACACTGCCGAGGTCACCGTTACCTCCGTGCACATTCCCTCTGATGACCTGAAGGGCCGTATCATTGGTCGCGAGGGTCGCAACATCCGCACCTTCGAGCAGGTTTCCGGCGTCAACCTCGTGATCGATGACACGCCCGAGACCGTCGTTCTTTCGAGCTTTGACCCGGTCCGTCGTGAGACCGCCCGTGTCGCCCTCGAGAACCTCATCGCCGACGGCCGCATTCACCCCGCCCGCATCGAGGAGATGTATCACAAGGCTGCCGACCTGGTTCAGCAGCGCGTGCGCGAGGCTGGCGAGCAGGCTGCCTTCGATACCGGCATCCACGACCTGCACCCCGAGATCGTCAAGACCCTTGGTGCCCTGCGCTACCGTACCTCGTTTGGTCAGAACGTGCTTCAGCACTCCCTTGAGGTCTCGGATCTGTGCGGCGTGATGGCTTCCGAGCTTGGCCTGGACGTTGTGACCGCCAAGCGCGCCGGCCTGCTGCACGACTTGGGCAAGGCCATCGACCACGACGTCGAGGGCCCGCATGCCGTCATTGGCGCCGAGCTTGCCCGCCGTTATGGCGAGAAGCCCGTTATCGTCCACGCTATCGAGGCCCACCATGCCGATGTCGACCCCAACACGGTGCTCGATGTCCTGGTACAGGCCGCCGATGCTGTCTCTGCCTCTCGCCCCGGTGCCCGTCGCGAGTCTGCCGAGAACTACATCAAGCGTCTTGAGAAGCTCGAGGAGATCGCCAACTCTCATGACGGCGTCGAACGTACCTATGCCATGCAGGCCGGTCGCGAGGTCCACGTCATGGTCCAGCCGGACAAGATTTCCGATGCCCAGTCCACGGTTCTGGCTCACGATATCGCCCATCAGATCGAGGAAGAGATGGAGTATCCCGGTCAGGTGCGCGTTGTCGTGATTCGCGAGAGCCGCGCTGTCGATATCGCTAAATAACATGAGCGACGCGAACGAGCTCATCTCATTTATCGCGTCGATGTCGGGGGAGGGCAACCTTCGCGTCGAGGAGAACCTTGGCGAGGGGTATGTCCGCCTCCGCGTTTCGGAGGCCGAGCGGCGCCAGGCTAAGCACGACATTCAGCATGTCGAGGATATCGTCATCGAAATGCTCCGTAATGCTCGCGATGCCGGCGCCGACAAGGTCTATCTCGCCACGACCAAGGAAGACGGCGTCCGCACGCTTGTCTTTCTGGATAACGGTTCTGGCGTTCCGCAGGATATGCAAGAGCGAATCTTTGATGCCCGCGTTACCTCCAAGCTCGAGAGCATGAAGATGGACCGTTGGGGCGTTCACGGTCGTGGCATGGCATTGTTTTCGATCAAGCAGAACACCGACGAGGCCCGTGTGGTCACGTCCGGCGTCGATCTTGGTTCAGCCTTCAAGGTGAGCGTTGCGGCCGACCGCCTCAGTGAGCGTGCCGATCAGTCCAGCTGGCCCCAGGCCGTCAAGGATGAGGACGGACGTTATGTCTGCGCTCGCGGCCCACATAATATTATTCGCGCTGCTTGTGAGTTTGCGCTCGAGGAGTTGCGTGGTTGCGATGTCTATCTTGGTTCTCCGTCTGAGATTGCCGCGACCCTTTATGCTCAAGCGTCAAGTCGGCTCGATACGTCTCGTCTCCTGTTCATTGATGACGAGAGTGAGCTTTCGGTTGTCGATCGTTTAGGCCTTGCTTCTGATGCCGAGGACTTTATCCGTATTTGTTCGGGTTTGGGTCTTGAGATGTCCGAGCGCACGGCCCATCGCATTTTGGCAGGGCAGATTAAGCCCGTTCGCGGTGTGACCGCGCGTCTGCTGCGCGAGCGTGATTCGTCCTCGCATGCGCCGGCTCCTGTCGATCTCGCGAAGGATCGTCGCGGGCTACGTATTGCCAAGGATGACATGGCACAGTTTTCGCGCGCTGTGGAACGCGACTTTAATGACCTTGCCGCCCGGTACTATCTCAACCTTTGCGGCGACCCAAAGATCCGTGTTTCGCGTGATCGAATCACCGTGACCTTTGATCTTGCCAAAGAGGAATAGTGCCTTTACCGAGTCCACTCGGTACGATACAGTTATTGCAGTTAAAACGTACTTTTAAATGCAGGAGTTTCTTCATGGATTGCCTGAAGGTATCAAGCAAATCATCGCCCGCGTCCGTTGCCGGCGCCATCGCCGGCATGGTCAAGGATGGTGTGCCCGTCAACATCCAGTGTGTCGGCGCCGGTGCCGTCAACCAGGCCATTAAGGCCGTTGCTATCGCGCGCGGTTTTTTGATTCCAACCGGTTTTGATATTTCCTGCGCGCCCGTGTTCTCCGACATCCTCATTAACGGGGAGTCGCGCACGGCCATCCGCCTTTCTATCTACGTTCACCAGATCAATCGAGCTGCTATGGATAACGTCGTCATGGATGATGTTAAGCCTGTGGCATAGCTTCTGCTTGCCTTGTTTCGCTCCCCATCGTTAGGACTTATGCACATGGACCAGCGTTTCGTACGCGATATTCTTGCCGGTAAAACCTACTTTATCCGCACCTTTGGCTGCCAGATGAATCAGCACGACTCCGAGCGTGTGAGCGGTCTGCTTGATTCGTATGGCTGCCTCATGGCGCTCGATCCCGCGCATGCCGATATCGTTGTCTTCATGACGTGCTGCGTGCGCGAGGCCGCCGATACTCGCCTGTACGGGCAGTGCAATTCCTGCAAAAGCCTGCCGCCTTCGCCTTCGGGCAAGCGCGTGGTTGCCGTTGGCGGTTGCATCGCGCAGCGCGATGGCGAGGGCCTGCTCACCAACGTCGATAACGTTAATGTCATCTTTGGCACGCATTCCATTGCACATGTGGCCGAGCTCATTGCCGAGGCGTTCCTTGATGGTAAGCGTCATATCCGCACCAATGAGCATGAGGATACGGATGCCATGAGCATGCCGTGGCATCGCGAGACTCAGTATCACGCCTGGGTGCCCATCATGACGGGCTGCAATAATTTCTGCACCTATTGCATCGTGCCGTACGTGCGCGGTCGCGAAAAGAGCCGCCCCTTCGAGGAGATTGTCGACGAGGTGACCGGTTTGGTGCGCCAGGGCGTGCGTGAGATTACGCTGCTGGGCCAAAACGTTAACTCATATGGTCGCGATCTGTTTGGCAAGCCGCGTTTTGCCGATTTGCTGCGTGCCGTGGGCGATACGGGCGTGGAGCGCATCTTCTTTACGTCTTCGCATCCCAAGGACCTGTTGCCCGAGACCATCGACGCCATGGCCGAGACGCCTGCCGTTATGCCGCAGCTGCACTTGGCCGTCCAGTCAGGTTCGACGCGGATCCTCAAAGAGATGAATCGCCGTTATACACGCGAGGACTATCTGGGCCTTGTCGATCGCATTCGCAACCGCATGCCCGATATCGCGCTCTCGACCGACATTATCGTTGGCTTCCCGGGTGAGACTGAAGAAGACTTTGAGCAGACGCTCTCACTTGCCGAGACGGTCCGCTATGCTCAGGCCTATACCTTCATCTATTCCAAGCGCGCCGGTACCCCGGCCGCCGAGATTGACGATCCTACGCCGCATGAGGTTATTCTCGAGCGTTTCAACCGTCTGGTTAAGGTTATCGAGACCACGGCACACGAGTATAACCAGGGTGAGCTTCATACTGTGGTTCCGGCGCTCATTGAGGGAACGAGTAAAAAGAACGACGCGGTCCTGCTGGGCAAGAGTCCCAAGAATCAGACCGTGCATGCGCCTATCCCCGAGGGTTACAGCATCGATCAGCTTGTTGGTAAGATCGTTGATGTTGACGTTGACGTTGCCAAGACCTGGTATTTGTCCGGCTCCGTTGTGGGCGAGCCGCGCTAATGGTTTCTCCCGGGGCAGGTCTTTCCGCCGTTGCGATCGTCGGTCCGACGGCGGTTGGTAAGAGTGATGTTGCCGACCGTTTGGCAGCTCGTCTTTCGTCCGAAGTGTTGTCGTGCGATGCGATGCAAATCTATCGCGGCATGGACATCGGTACCGCAAAGATGGCGCCCGATGAGTGCACGGCGCCGCTGCGTCTCGTCGACATCGTAGAGCCGGGTGCGGCATATTCTGCTGCGCTTTATCAGGCCGACGCTCGCGCGCATGTTGAACGTCTCCTTGGTTCGGGTTGCCTGCCGGTTTTTTGCGGAGGTACGGGGCTGTATCTCAAGGCCGCCCTCGATGAGATGGACTTTCCCTCGGGTGAACTTGAGGACGATCGTCGTGCGGGCTATCAGGAGCTTGCCGAGCGTATTGGCGAGGAAGAACTGCATGCCTTGCTTGCCGAGCGCGATCCAGAATCGGCTGCTGTTATTCATCCCCATAACGTGCGCCGTGTGATTCGTGCGCTCGAGATGCATGATGATGGCGTCTCCTATGCGCAGCAAAAGTCGCAGTTTAGTGTTCCGCACGAGCATTATCATGCCCTATGGTTTGGTCTGACGCGTAATCGCGAGGTGCTCTACGAGCGCATTAACCAGCGCGTCGATCTGATGTTTGAGCAGGGTCTTGTCGATGAGGTCCGCGGTCTTATGGGCCAGGGGCTGGGAGATGCCCTGACGTCGATGCAGGCAATTGGCTATAAAGAGATCATTGATGCTTTCAATGGCGTGATGAGCATGGATGAGGCTCGCGAACTCATTAAGATGCGTTCGCGTCGTTATGCCAAGCGTCAGCTTTCGTGGTTTAAGCGCGATGACCGTATCGTGTGGTTTGATATGGATGAATGTACGATCGATGAGGTCGTTGAGGATATCCTGCATCGTATTGAGGCTGCCTAATGGCCCGTTTCCCCCTTGTTCCCACGGCACCCGAGCCCGAGCGTGCCATTTTAGTTGGTGTTGAGTGGCGCGACAATGCATGGCCGCTCGATCGCTCGCTTGATGAGCTGGAGCGTCTTGCCCACACAGCTGGTGCCCGGTGCGTGGCACGCTTGTCGCAGCGTTTGGTAAAGCCGTATCCTAAATCGTTTATCGGTTCCGGTAAGGTTGAAGAGCTGTGCGGCCTGGTGCATCGCATGGATGCCGATGTCGTTATTTTTGACGACGACCTGACCCCCTCGCAGCAATCCTATTTGGAGAAAGCCGTGGGCGAGCCGGTAAAGATTATCGATCGTACAGCACTGATCCTGGATATCTTTGGCCTGCATGCTCAGACGCGTGAGGGACGCCTGCAGGTACAGCTGGCACAACTTCAATATTTGTTGCCTCGCCTGCGTGGCATGTGGAGCCATCTCGCCAAGGAGCAGACGCGCGGCGGCATCGGCTCACGTTTTGGTCAGGGCGAAAGTCAGCTCGAGGTCGACCGTCGCCTCATTCGTAATAAGATCGCTGCGCTTCGTCGTGAGCTCAAGCAGGTTGAACAGCGTCGCGATGTTCAATCCAAGAGTCGCATTGAGTCCCCGGCGTTTCGCGTCGCGTTAGCCGGTTATACCAATGCCGGTAAATCGACGTTGCTCAATCGTCTGACCGGCTCTACGGTACTTTCGCAGGACAAGCTGTTTGCTACGCTCGACCCGACGACGCGTTCGTATCGTCTGCCCGGCGGTCGCGGCATGACGATTACCGATACCGTCGGCTTTATTCAAAAGCTGCCGCATGGTCTGGTCGATGCCTTTAAATCGACGCTGTCCGAGGTTTTGGGTGCCGATCTAATTCTCAAAGTCGTAGATGCGTCTGACGAGGACTATGAGCGGCAGCTGGAGGCTGTCGACCGCGTGCTTGATGAGATCGGCGCCGGAGAGCGTTTAACGCTGACCGTATTCAATAAAATCGATCTTCTCGATATCGTCGATCGATTGAGTTTCCGTCGTCGCTATCCGGAGGCCGTTCTGTTCTCGGCCCAAACGGGCGAGGGGCTCGACGATCTCGTCGACCGGATTGCTCGCGAGGCAGCTGCCACCGATGTGTTGCTCTCCGCTGATATCCCGTATCGCGAGGGCGCTCTCATCACGCTGGTGCATGAGCAGGGAACCCTTCTGCATGAGGAATATCTCGAGGACGGCGTTCGCATTGTGGCGAAGTTGCCGGCTCGTATTGCACCGCGGCTCGAGCGCTATCGTACGGAATAAACGATTTCTAGCACGCCTAGAATGACTGGCTGATGGAGCAGGTAGAACGGTAAGGCATGCCGACCCAGGACTGCGAGCGCCGGGATAGGATTGGCGTATGCCCATGCTGGCGCTTCGAGACTTGATGCTTGTGCTGCCTGGGCAGCAAAAAAGCCGGTAAGGTACATAAAGACAAACGGTATGAGCGGATAGTAATCTCCCGAAACAAAACCCGGGCCTGGGAATCCAAGCCATGCCAGGTAGGGGAGTGGGTAGACCGCCTTTGGAATGCCCCAGGTTAGGGCAAAAAGAACAAGGCACGCTGCGATGCCCCATGAGCCCGGTAATTTTTGGAGTAACGGACGGGTGAACGCAACCACCACGGTGCACACCGCCATGCAATAAATGATGCCAAAGTTCACTGAATCGTCGACCGATACGAGAGTTGTTGCGATCCAGACGACCAAAGCTGCGGCAGCGTACTTAGCCGCTCGTTTGGCATTGTTGCGTGAGAGCGTGCACATCCAACCCGCGATAAACAAAAATACCCAGCTGATGCTGGCGCGCCAGATGTCTTGAAAGACTGACTGGGTAAACCAGGGCATATCCCAGCCGTACAGGTAGGCGAGATCATAGCAAGCGTGAAATCCTGCCATAGAAATCATCGTAAACCCGCGGACGGTATCAAAGATGGTGATGCGTTTTTGCATTACGAGAACCGGCGCATCAAGCCGACAACTTTACCCAAAATAACGGGGTTCGTCGCATAGATGGGCTCCATAGCGTCGTTCTCGGGCTGCAAGCGCACACGTCCCTGCTCCTTGTAGAACGTCTTGACGGTCGCCGAACCATCAATCATGGCCACGACAATTTCGCCGTTCATGGCACTTTTTTGTTCACGGACGATGATGTAATCGCCATTGAAGATGCCGACATTGATCATTGAGCTCCCATGCACCTCAAGGATAAAGGAACCCTGATCAGTGGCGATTTCGGTCGGGATAGTAAACGTGTCTTCGATATTCTGCTCGGCCAGAATGGGAATCCCAGCCGCGACGCGACCAACGAGCGGCAGCGAGACCGTTCCGCGAGGTGCGGTGGGCTCGTCAGATTTAGAAATTGAGACAGAGGAACCATCCTCGTTAAAGAGTTCCAGGGCGCGCGGTTTGGTGGCATCGCGCTTGAGTAGCCCGCGCGCTTCAAGGGCAGAGAGATGGGCGTGCACGGTGCTGGGGGAGGAAAGGCCCACGGCAGAAGCCATCTCGCGCACGCTGGGCGGATAACCCTTCTCCTGCTGATATTCCTTGATGAAGTCGTAAATTTGCTGCTGACGCTTGGTAATTTTGCGAGCCATCAGGGCATCCTCTCTACCCATGTCAAACAAATGTTCGAATTTTGCTTGACAGGAACAACTGTTCGAAGATAATAATAACCGAACATTCGTTCTCGCGCTAGACATTTTTGTCCGCGCGGCTTGATAAAACTGTTCTCAGCAAAACACGCGAGAGGAGAACATGATGAACGTAACGAATATGGTCCAGGGAAACCTCGCCCTTAAGCTCGAGACGCCTGCAGAACCCACTTTTACGGTTGTTCAGGGTGGTCGCTCCGGCTTTCAGCCTTTGACCGTAAAGCCTGCGCGCAATCAGCAGGCTGTAGTCGCGCCGGCCCGCGTTGCCCTGAAGGTTCCGACGATTGTCGCCGTCGCCGTTGCGCTTACGCTCTTCTTTGTCCTCGCTATGTCGGTCTTTAGCACTCGTCACGCCGCGTATGCCGAGTCCGTTTCCAACATTACCTACGAGACCATTCGCGTTCAGCCTGGCGATTCTCTTTGGTCGATTGCCGAAGAATATCCAATCGAAGGCCTTTCCACGCAAGAGACTTCCGACATGATCCGTAGCGTCAATCATCTGGAGCATGGTTCGCTCGCCGCCGGTGCGCATCTTAAGGTTCCTGCTCGTTCGTAATCATTATCGCGCTGCGCATGGTACCCTTGTTATCGTTTAAGAGGAGGTACCATGCGCTGTCCCAAATGCGGCAAGGCACATACCCGCGTCGTTGATTCCCGTATGCAGGAGTCAAATAACACCATTAAGCGCCGTCGCGAATGTTGCTCGTGTAACTACCGCTTTACAACGTTTGAGCGATGCGAGGACCCTATCGAGGTCATTAAGTCAGATGGAACTAAGCAGCGGTTCGATCGCAATAAGCTTCTTGTCGGCTTGATGCGCGCCACCATCAAGCGCGATATCGACACTAAGAAGCTCAATGAGATTATCGATGACATCGAGGTCGAGCTTCGCTCTCGCACGCTGACGGCCGTCACGTCCCATGAGTTGGGTGACATGGTGCTCAAGCGCTTGGCCAAGATCGACAAGGTTGCGTACATCCGTTTTGCCTCGGTCTACCGCGATTTCAAAGACGTCGATGAATTTCTGCAAGAGCTCGACAAGCTAAGGTGATTTTATGTCCAACATTACCGTTAACATTAAGCGTCTCGACCCAACCGTCGAGCTTCCCAAATACGCCCATCCTTCGGATGCCGGTCTTGACCTCCGGGCCAACGAAGACTGCACCCTCAAGCCCTTTGAGCGACGTCTGGTCTCTACTGGCTTGGCCATTGCGCTGCCCGATGGCTACGCTGGCTTCGTCCAGCCCCGCAGCGGCCTGGCCATCAAGCAAGGCCTGTCCATAGTCAACACTCCTGGCCTCATCGATGCCCACTACCGAGGAGAGCTTAAAGTCATCCTCATCAACCTAGACCCCACGAACAACATCCAAATTAACAAAGGCGACCGCATCGCCCAGCTTGTCATCCAAGAAGTCCCCACGGTCAATCTCGTAGAAGTAGATGAACTAGACGAAACCGACCGAGGAGCCGGCGGTTTCGGTTCTAGCGGCGTATTGTAATGCCCGCTCGCCCGCGGGAGGCCCCTATATATCATTCCATGCTCAAACATTCTCGCTTCGCTTCGCTCGCTGCGAAACTGCGCGTGGAACGATATGTGTGAGAGGCAGGCGGGCGGCTACTCGCTTGAAAAAATAATTACATTCTAGTAGGCCAATGCGACAAAGGAACAATTCCTTTTTCGCATTGGCTTACTACATTTAGATTTTCCGGTTTCACCTTTGCAGGTTCTAGTGGTGGGGAATCTGGTATAGCTGCTAGTACGTAAACGCAGCTTTCCTGTGGGAGGCCCCTATATATCGTCCCACGCGCAGTTTCGCAGCGCAGCGAGAATGTTTGAGCATGGGATGATATATAGGGGCCTCCCACAGGAAAGCAGACAGTCCGAAGCTAGCGGATATGCGCGGGTTTTCCGCCCCAGTAGAAGCGGCAGAAGGCTCGTTTGCGTTTTTGGGGTTTGCCTACGAGTTCCATGGTGGCGATGGCGATGTCTTCGGCTGCGTGGGGGCGGCGTAGTACTTCGCCGTTGATGAGTAGGGCTTTGAGTGATTCGGGATGGTCGTGCAGGTGGCGCAGGGTTACGATGAGCTCTCGTGCCGTGGTGACGTGCATGCTGGCGCCCATACCGGTGAGCATAGTGGTGTTGGCCTTTTCCTGGCCATAGGACTTGCCCAGCAGGATCATAGGCAGATGTGCGCAGAGGCACTCGGTGACCGTGAGTCCGCCCGATTTGAGGATTGCCAGGTCGCAGCCGTGCATGAGGGCCGCCATGTCGTCCACGTAGTCCAGAACCGTGACGTTGTCGAGCTTCATGGCGTCGAAGAGCGTCTTGAGTCGGGCGGCGTATTCCTTATCCTTGCCCGGTAAAAAGACAAAGTGCATGTCCTCAAAGCTGCGTAAGAAGGGGAGCGTGTGGTCCATCGCGGCACGGAAACGCACGTATGGTTGGGGCAAACTGGCGCCGGCCATCACCAATACGACGGTTTTGTCTATGGGGAGATTGAACTTGCTCAGCTCTTCCTCGCGATCGTAATTTGAATCGAAACCGGCTCGGATGGGGATGCCCGTTATGCGGATCTTTGACTCGGGAACTTTGCGGGGGCGCAGCGTTTCGGCCATAAACTCGTTGGCCACGCAGAACAGGTCGGTGTCCTTGTGGGGCCAAAAGCCTTCGACTTCATAGTCTGTTGGTACGCAGATGACCGGATAATCGATACCCGTAATAACGCGGGCACCCACGGCAACATTGGCTGCTGTGATGTGCGTTGCGACCACGGCTATAGGCCTGCGGCGACGAATATATTCGTTGAAGGCGGGGAACATAATTCGCGACCATGCCGTGCCGCCACCCCAGAGAAGATGTCCCGTAAGCGTATATCGCCAGGTCAGGTCGTAAATGGGGCGTGTGGCTCCCGTAAAAGAAGCCGCGGTCTTATTGCCGTCGAATTTAATACGTCCAAAATCAAGGATATCGAGCACTTCAATTTCAATATTCTCAGGGATTCCCTTGGTGCCGCGGATAAGGTCAAATGCTTGTGCAATCGCGTTGGCGGCGGCTTTGTGGCCCGATCCAACCGATGCGTGCACAATGGTTACCAGGGGTTTTTGTGTATGTGAAACGGTCATTTGCTCCGGTTGGGGAGTGGCTTGCATGGGCAGGGGAGCGCTATTGCTCGTCTGCGTTTGATCCATCGATAACTCCCCTTCAGCTTTGTTACGCGATTTATCATTGTAGTGCATGAGTGTCATGTTCACGTAAATTTGGGTATGAGCGCAAAGAACGACAACGTTTCGACGAGAGGATTCTTCATGACTACCGATCAGCCGATTGATGTTGCGATTATCGGTGGAGGCCCCGCGGGCTATGCTGCCGCCATTTACGCTGCGCGTGCCAACCTGACGACGACCGTGATTGAGCAGGGCATGTCGGGTGGACAGATCGCCACGACCAATGAAGTCGAGAACTATCCGGGCATTCCGCTCTTGAGTGGCGCCGAACTCGGCGAGCGTTTTCAGCAACATGCAGAGGGGCTGGGAGCGCAGGTTACATGGAGCATGGTTACGGGTATCGATTACGATGCCGATGCAGCGCTGTTTACGGTGCATCACGATATGGGCGATACGCTTGCCTCGAGCGTTATCGCTTGCATGGGTGCCACGCCGCGTCCTGCGGGTTTCGCTGGCGAGGATACCTATCGCGGTCGTGGCGTTTCATATTGCGCAACATGTGACGGCATGTTCTTCCGCGGCAAACAGGTCTTTGTAATCGGTGGTGGCAATTCGGCATGCGAAGAGGCACTGTTCCTGTCAGACATTGCCAGCAGTGTGACCATCGTGCTGCGCCGCGACCAGTTCCGTGCACCTGATGGTGTTGTTCAGAAAGTACTCGAAAAGGACAATATTTCAGTTAGGTACCAAACTAGTATTGTGGAGCTCTCGGGCGAAGCTATGCCAACGACGATCACCTTTAAGGACAATGCATCCGGTGAGACTCATAACGAGTCATTTGAGCCCGGCTCGTTTGGCATCTTTGTCTTTACCGGCACGCAACCCCATACCGAACTTGTTGAGCATCTAGTCGATCTGGCGCCTGATGGCGGCATTCTGACTGATGAATCCATGGCGACCCGCACGCCAGGTCTATTTGCCGCTGGCGATATCCGTTCCAAGCGTTTACGCCAGGTTGTGACTGCCGTTTCTGATGGAGCCATAGCGGCAACCAGCGCATACGCATTTCTCCGTGGATAAGTACGATAATATATCTTATGTAAGGTTGTTATTGATTAACTAAATGGCGGGACGATGCATCAGTGCGCTGTCCCGCCATTTTCTTGCCGGCTATGTGGTATGCAAAACTAGATAACGTAGAATACAATATAGAAAATGAACGGAGGACCTTTATGAACCACGTTAAACACGTTATTCCGATGTCTGATTCGTCGGTCAGCATTAAGCCTGAGGATATTCAACCCACTGTGTTGCCCGATGCATTTATCCAGTCCGATATCGTGCGCAAACTCAATATGTTGAGTCTGCCGCGCTATAACCAGTTGCCAAATGTGACACTCTACCGCGACCAAGTTATTGAGTATGTTGCGCTGTGGATGGAGCCGCTGTCTATTTGCGTTGAGCAGCCTATCATTACGCCATCGATGATCAATAACTACGTGAAGGTCGGCCTGGTGCCTGCTCCGGTCAAAAAGCAGTATGGTCGCGAGCAGATTGCCCGCCTGATCGCTATCTGCATCTTTAAGCAGGTGCTACCTATTGCTGCGGTGCAGGCACTCTTTAACATTCAGCGTTTGAGCTACGATGCCCCGACTGCCTTCGATTATGTGGTCGACCAGCTTGAGGCATCGATTCGCGCCGCGTTTTCTATCGAGCAAACGCCGGTTCCCGATACGGCGCATCAGGTCACACGCGAGTCGCTGCTTGTGCGCAGTGCCGTATCGTCCTTTGTTTCGAAGGCGTACTTGATGAGCTATCTCAAGTTCAACGGGTTTAATAGCTAGCCGACGTATAAAACGGGCGGGACAAAGAGCCATCTGTCGCTTTGTCCCGCCCGTTTTTTGCCTGGTTGGACTTTATTTGCCCGAAGCTACGCCCATGCCGTAGCCGATGATCAGGCCGTGCATCTCAGCGTAATAGGAATCCAGGCCGTTGCAGGGCATGATGATGGTCTTGGAGCCGGGCCAATGTTCGACTATGCGATCAGTAAGCGCCTGGGCTCCAGTTTCGTTCTCAACGTGATCGATGATGACCTCACCGCCCGTAAAGCCCTCGGCTTCCATAGTGTCGATGATCTTGTTGAGCATCTTCTTTTCGCCACGCGTGTGCCCGACGAGTTCGATTTTACCGGCCTCACTCGCCGTGCCCAAAATGCGGATATTGAGCTTGTTGGCAATGACGCCGGCTGCCTTAGGGATACGTCCGGCTTTGGCGAGGTTTTCGTAATTGCACAAACTGAAGAGGATTTTGCTGCTCTGTTCAAGGCTATCAAAGTATGCGCAAGCATCCTCGAATGAGACATTCGGATTGCTTGCAAGGTAGCGGTCGAACAGCAAGAAAATGAGGTCCATTTTGCCGCCAGCTGCGCGTGAATTGACTAGATGAATCTGTCGGTCGGGCTCCTCGGCAAGAACCATATCACGAGCCGTGGCTGCCGCGTTGTAGCTGCCCGACACGCCCTCAGAGATCGGCATGCAGATGGTCTTGTCTGCCAATTTGAAGAGCTCGGCCCACTCCCCTACGCTGGGACAAGCGCTCGAAGAAGCGTTCGTCTCCGCCTGAACAGCGCAGTTGAGCTCATGAACATCGAGCGAAAGGTCATCGACGAATTCACGCTCCCCCACTCGAATTTTGAGGGGCGCAAATGCAAAGGTGGTATGGGGTGCGGTCGGTTGCCAATCGCGGAGGTTACAGCTTGAATCGGAGATAAGTGCCCAGCTCATAGAGGGTCCTTTCTAATTGTTCTTCAACAATTATAGCTTTCTTGCTGGCCGATTGGGCCGCTATCTAGTATTCAAAACTAGATAGCGGCCTGGACTAAAGATAAAAGAATGGACCTCGCAACTTAAAGCCACGAGGTCCACATTCACACGCTGTGTAAGATGACTTAGTAACGCACGAAGATGTAGTTATTGTTCATGCCGGCGGCAACGGAGCTGATGATAACACCCGTGTTGTAGTCGGAAGCATGAATCATCTGACCACCACCGATGTAAATGCCGGTGTGGTACGAATTGACCACAACGTCACCGGGCTGCGGATCGGACACACGCGTCCAGCCCATAAAGGTACCCGTGTTGCCCAGGCGGCAATAGCGACCAGTGAGGCAATAGCTAACAAAACCAGAGCAGTCGAAGCTGTTCGGGCCAATTCCGCCCCAGGAATAAGCGCAACCAAGCTTACTGTATGCACGCGATACAACAGAACCGCCGTCGACGGACTGGCTCGGAGCAGAAGGCGTCGGAGCCGGAGCAGGTGTGGAGGGCTGCGGCGTCGGAGCAGGTGCCGGCGTAGGAGCCGGAGTGTTGCCGCCCTGGTTGTTGTTATTGCTGGTCTGGCCATCGTTGTTGGTCTTCTCGGTCGTACCGGCAGTCTCGTTGCTCACCGTGGCCTTTTCGGCAGTGCTGGCGTTGATGCCGGCCTGCAGCGCGGCGTTGGCCTCGGCCTCTGCGGCAAGCTCGGCTTGCAGCTGCGAATCCAGGGAGTTTACGACGTTCTGGGCTTCAGCCTGCTGGGCGTTAAGCTCGTCAACCTTCTTTTGCGTGGTGGCGACGTTCTTCTCCTGCTCGGCCTGCTTATCGGTGAGCTGCTGCTTAAGCTCTTTGACCTCTTGAATGGTCTGAGCTTGCTTATCGGAAACTTTGCCGTAGTAGAACAAACGGTTGAGCATATCGCTCAGATCATCGACACCCGTCAGAACCTGAAGCAGGCTCAGACCGCCGGTTTTGTACTCGCCGGCGACATAGGTCGAGAGTTTGGCCTGACCATCGGCGATCTCCTGCTGCTTTTGCGTGATCTCGCCAGCAGTCTGATCGAGTGCCTGCGTCTGCGTGGCGAGCTCATCGTAAATCTGCTGGGTTTGGGTACCGATCTGCTCGAGCTTCGTACGAGCAGCGGCAAGGTCGGATGCGGTATCGGCGTAGGCAGGAGCCGCGAGGCCCAAGCCCAAAACACAAGCGAGGGTTGCCGTAGCAGCGCAGCGTGCCATGTTTTTGTGCGTGTTTGCTGTGCGCATGTAGCTTCCTTTCCAGTAACTAAGGGTAACGGCTAGTCCACCGTCACCAGGCTAAAGAGCTCCACATCGTCATCAGACGGCGTGAGCTTCTCGCGCGGGTTGAGAAACGCAAGCTCAAGGATACAACCGTAACCGACAAGCTTTGCGCCCATATCTCGCACCAGTTTACCTGTTGCCTCGACGGTTCCGCCCGTCGCGACCAAGTCGTCCAGAATCAACACGGTATCTTTAGAGCTGATAGCGTCGGCATGGATCTCAATGGAATCCGTTCCGTACTCGAGCTCGTAGCTCTGGCTCACGGTCTCGCGCGGTAGCTTGCCCGGTTTACGTGCGGGAACAAAGCCGGCGCCAAGGGCTACAGCCACCGGTACGCCAACCATAAAGCCGCGAGCCTCGGGGCCCACGACCTTGGTGATTCCCATGCCGGCAAAGTGCTCGGCGAGGGCATCGGTCATGGCTTTGAGCGCCTCGGGATTGCCAAAGAGCGGCGTGATGTCTTTAAAGATGACTCCGGGCTCGGGATAGTCGGGGATGTCGACGATTTGAGATTCGAAGTCGTACATTGCATGACCTTTCAATGGGTTGCCGGATAAGCGGCAGCTGTTATTTGCCCGCGGTGGCGGTGCCGGATTGCGAAGGGGTGACGACCTTGAGCGGCTTTACGAGGGAATCCTCGTGCGAAGCCGGCGCGCCTATCTCTTCGTTTTTGGCCTTGGTTGACTCGGAGCGAGTGATTTCCTCATCGAGTGCATCGATGTCGGCGTCCTCGACCACGGCGTTGAGCGACTCAAAAACGCGGTTCTTGAGCAGCGCGGTGTGCACGCCCTCCGTCAGGTCGTGAAGCTTCTTAAACGCACGCTCGAGCTTGGCGTCGCGCTCGTCATCGGAGGTATCCATGCCGAGCATGCTCACAAGCACCTGCTCAAACATCGAGGACTCGCGGTTGGCGGAAGACACGTACTGACGCAGGTTGCGCGGCTCGATATGGAAGCGCGACAGCTCGGAGCAGTAGCGGATGATCGGAAAATCGCGACCATCGACAAGCTCGCGATTCTGCGGACTCTTGATGATGCGAATGAGGTCGTTCTCGGCGAGCGAGCGGATAAACGAAATTTCGACGCCCAACATATCGGGAATGGTCTCGATGGGATGCAGCTTTTGCTTAGTCTCCTTGGGCTCCGTCTTGAGCGGAACATCGGATAGCAAGCCCACCTCGTAGGCGAGCGTTGACAGGTCCGTGGCGTTTTCCAAGCGCTGCTTAATCACGTTGAGCGGCATGTAGCGGGTCTTCTGCAAGTGCAGGATGACCTCCAGACGATCAACGTCCTCCTTAGAGTACTGACGGTATCCCTTAGGCGTACGATGAGGGGTAATGAGCCCCTCATCCTCTAGAAATCTAATTTTTGAGTTCGAAAGATCGGGGTATGCGCCTCGAAGTAGGTTGACGACTTGGCCGATACTCAGATAGTTGCGTTCGGCCATGCCCTACTCACCGGTTTCGATGCGCTCCGGCGTGCTCTCGTGGTAGATGAGCGTAAACGTACCGATCTGAACGGAAGAACCGTCGTGCAGCGGGGCTGCATTGACAATGGCACCGTCGACCCAGGTACCATTGAGCGAGCCCAGGTCCTCGATGCGAGCGTCGAGGCCCTCGCGAATAATGCGCGCGTGGCTGCGCGAAACGGTCATGTCATTAAGGAAGATGCCGTTCGCGGGATCGCGGCCGATGGTGGTCACGTCGTCCTCGAGCTCAAAGGCGGCACCAGTCTGCGGACCCTTGACGATGGACAGGACGGGGGCGGTGATGCGCACGTTAGCCATGAGGTCGGGAACGGTGACGTCGCTTGAAGGCACGCGGAATACGCAGGTAGCGTCAGCAGTCTTATCATTCTGAGGCATATTGTTAACCATGTTGTCCATGACAACCCCTAACTTATCGCGGACGTGCCGCAAATAATGAACCGTACGTAATCATACCCCAACGAATCAGTCTTCGATTTCAGGGTTCAGAAAGTCGATGTCCTCGTCCTCGGGATGCGCGAGAGCCTGTTTAATGGCCACTCCGCCCTTAATGGAGTAGATGACAGCCGTGAGCATGGAGAAGATCACGCCGCCGTACACAAAGAAGATGCCGAGGGGCACCGAGCTTCCGTTGAGGCCCGGGAAGGCCGTAAGGGTTGAAGATAAAAGGTGCAGGCCGTCAATAACGGGGAAACCGAGCAGCATGAGTGAGAAGCCGGTCATGAGCAGCGCCGTGGCAATCTTTCCGGGAAAGACCACATCGATGGGGCGACGGTGATAATGACGCACGATAAGCGTGCCGATGCCCAGATAGATGTCGCGGCCAATAATGAGTACGCAGACCCAGATGGGCAGCTCTCCGCGGACCACCAGGCCCAAGACGCCCGTAAACAGCAGCGCGCGGTCGCAGATGGGATCCATGACCTTGCCGAGCCACGAGACCGTCTTAGTCATGCGGGCTATCTGACCGTCCATCCAGTCGGTGGAGGCGGCAACGGCGTAGATAACGATGGCGATGACGCGGTTGTTATCCGTCACAAACAGGTACAGAAATACCAGGGTGAGGATCAGCCGCGTAAAGGTGATGAAATTGGAGATCGTAAAGATCTTATTCGACGGGTAATCGGAAGTGCCGATAAGCTCCTTTTTGATCTTCTTTTTGATGCCCACAGGACTCCCCCGCTGGTTAACGACAAAACTTTCGATACTATACCCGTTCCGGCGATGTCTATCCAGCGTAAGCATAGAGAGTCCAGACATATGGAGGATGCTACTGGGTTGTGCGGGATTCTGCATTTGTGTACATCAGCCTCCAAATATGACATTTTTCGGCATCTTTGATGGCTGATGTACACGTTTTGATTTGGTGATTACACCGATCGGGAAAGTTGTTGCCTTAAGCAAATTAATCATGATGTGCGGGTCGAGAAGGGTTGGCGCTAAAAGAACCCAACGGCCGTTACGGCTTCGTTAGAAACGCGCCCCACCATGGATGGTGAACCCGAAAGGTAAGGCGTGCGGGCACGGTGGCTCGGCCCGCGCGCCCGGAAGAGAAAGGATAAACCCATGGGTTACATGCTCGAGACGCGCGGGCTCACCAAGCGCTTCGGCCGCGGCGACCAGGCGCAGGACGCCGTGGCCGACGTGAGCCTTCATATCCGCGAGGGCGAGGTGTACGGGCTGCTCGGTCCCAACGGCGCCGGCAAGTCGACAACGCTCAAGATGATCTGCGGGATGCTGCGGCCGACGGCCGGGGAGATCCTCTTTGCCGGGCACGCCTGGCGCCGCGAGGACCTCTACGCAATCGGCAGCCTCATCGAGGAGGCGCCGCTCTACCCC
>NZ_WQPK01000030.1:94172-94890 GCF_018785265.1 Collinsella aerofaciens
CTGGGCCTTCCCGAGAGCCGCATAGATGAGGTGCTCGCCGCCGTGGACCTCGCGGACACCGGGAAGAAGCGCACCGGGCGCTTCTCGATGGGCATGCGGCAGCGCCTGGGGCTCGCGCTGGCGCTGATCGCCCGGCCACGCCTGCTCGTGCTCGACGAGCCCACCAACGGCCTCGACCCCATCGGCATCGAGGAGCTGCGCGACCAGATCCGCGGCTTCGCAGCGGCGGGTACGACGGTGATCGTCTCGAGCCACATCCTCTCCGAGGTGCAGCAGATGGCGGACACCATCGGCATCATCTACGGGGGGCGCCTCGCCTACGAGGATGCTCTTCGACCCGGGCAGGACCTCGAGGAACTCTTCATGAGCTTCTGTCGGGAAGGGCGACGAGGGCGCGGGGAGGTGGCGGCATGACGGGTGAGAAAGGCGGCCTGCTCGCGGCCCTGCGCGCCGAGGCCCTGAAATCGCGCCACGCGGCGCCGGTTCGCCTGGCCGTGCTCATGGCGCTGCCGATGCCGCTGCTCGGCGCGATGCCCTACCGGGGCGTGCAGATCTTCAGCGCGTGGAACTACTGGTACGCGCTCTTCCTGCCCGTGTGTCTCTCGCTCGTGGTGGCGTGCGTCGCGCGGGCTGATGCTCGCACGCGGATGCGGGGGCTTCTGGGCCTGGGCTTCCCGCTCGGGCGCGCCTGGTGGGCCAAGGCGCTCTGGTGCCTCGC
>NZ_WQPK01000031.1:0-1771 GCF_018785265.1 Collinsella aerofaciens
GCCACCGCCGCCGAGCTCGTGAGGTGGCTGTGGGCCCTCGGCGCGATGTGCCGGGAGGCAACCGAATAGACATAGCCCCCATTACAGTTTGAGTTGTCCGAAAGGGCGGCTCTTTTCCGTTGCACGGCTATACGATTGAGCCGTACCGGTGGTCGCTGGCCGACCGCCCCGGACGGCCGTCAGCCCCTGCCCCGTAGAGGGCCCGGGACGTGTTGCCGCCGGGGCGGGAGGGGCCGCGGGGAACGACTGATAGAGATGTGCCGGGCCCGGACCGGGCCACGGCCGGGTAATGTGGGTGTCGCTTCCGCGGCTAACGGCCGGCTCAAGGGAGAGGATACACCATGCCTGCAGCAGAGACGCCCGTGGCCTACCTGGGGATCGACGTCGGGAAGAGCTCGCACAGCGCGTGCGCGCTCGATGCGGGAGGAGGCGTCGCCTTCAGGGCCGAGCTGGCAAACAGGCCCGACGACATCGACCGGCTGCTCGAGCGGGCCGGCTCCGGCGCGCTGGTCGTCGTCGACCAGAAGCGAAACATCGGCGCGCTGGTCCTCGCGCGCGCCCATGCGCACGGGAACCCCTGCGCCTACCTGCCCGGATATGCCGAGAAGCAGGCCCGCGGGATGTTCCCCGGCATCGCGAAGACCGACGCCATCGACGCCGAGGTGATCGCGCGCACCGCGCTCGGCGTGCCCCGCGCCCTCAGGCCGGCGCCCGAGGAGCCCGAGGGGGCCGCCTCGCTGCGGATCCTGTCGTCGCAGCGCGAGTTCGCGTCGTCCGCCAGGACCCGCGCGAAGAACAGGCTGCGCGCGACCCTGCTCGAGGCCGACCCCGCGCTCGAGGGCGCGGTCGACCCGTCGAGCCGCTGGCAGGTGTCGATGCTGGCCGAGTTCGGCGGGGCCGCCGGGTGCTCGGCCGCCGGCTGGCGCAGTTTCTCGAACGCAGCCAGGCGCGCGGGCGCCCCCGCGGCGGGGGCCAGGAGGCTCTGGGAGGCGCTGCTGGCCTCGTCGCGCTCGGGAAGGCGGCTCCCGGCCGGCGAGGACGTCGCGGTCCGGATGCTCGCCCGGGAGATAGCCTCCCTCGACGCCGACATCGAGGAGCTCGACTCGCTCGTGGCCGACTCACTGGCGGGCGACGAGGTCTACGAGTGCCTCCTCACGGTGCCCGGGATCGGCCCCAAGACCGCCGCGGCGCTGGTGACGTCGATCGACATATCCGCCTTCAGGGGGCACGACGAGCTCGCGAGCTATTGCGGCGTGGCGCCGTCAGACAGGCGCTCCGGGAGCAGCATCAGGTCGACGTCGCCTCAGCACGGCGGGAACAGGCAGCTCAAGAACCTGCTCATATTCAGCTGCAACTCCCTCATCGGCACGGACAACAGGTTCGGGAGGTACTACGGGGAGTGCAGGGCGAGGGGGATGAGGCACAGCAAGGCGCTGAAGGCGGTCGCGAGGAAGAGGCTCAAGGTCATATATGCGATCATGCGCGACGCCGTCCCGTACGCGGCCTAGCGGACGGCGGGATCAACCGAAGAGGAAACCAAGCGGGGGCGCCAGGCGCCCGGATGCGTCATGCCGAAATGGCGCGAAGCACGCGGTTGACAAAACTATAGAGACACGTCCCGGCGAGCCGGGCAGCCTTCGGGGATACCCCCGCTTTCGCTGGGCGCGCGGCAGCGGCCGCATGCGCGTAGTCAGACTTGGGGAACCCCGCCGAAGGAATGGAGTGCGGGCCGACAGAACGGTATCCGCGGATATGAGACTGAGCCGAAGGC
>NZ_WQPK01000031.1:1781-21132 GCF_018785265.1 Collinsella aerofaciens
CCGCCGACCGATTGCAAGCGGTCGGCGGGGCCATTGTGGCTCTTGACAGCGGATTGGGTCATATGAGCGAAAACGGCCGAGAGCGAGCAAGGTGACGTGAAAGAGAAGCGACGCGTACTTTGGTACGCAAGCGACGATTGAACGTCAGATTGCCGCTCTCGGCCGTTTGCAGCGTCGAGCTGTTACGCGGTTTGGTAAAACCGCGTAACTATATGACTATAGAAGCTCGATTTTGCCGTCCTTCACCGTCAACCCCATATTGCCGGAAAGCAGATCGTCCAGGCGCGAGCCCACAAGCTCAAAGCGCCAACCTTCGCGCAGGGGGCTCTGCTCGGGGTGCTCAATATAGTCGGCCAGGTCATCGCGCGAGGCAATGACCGAGGTCGCAACGCCTGAGCGCTCGGCAACCAGGCGGATAAGCGCATACATAAGGTCAGTCACGCTCTCCAGCTCCGGCGAAATCTGACGATGTCCGCGCACCAAGAGCGGCAGGCGATCGTGCGGACAGCTCGCACCGCGCTTGATGGCCATGAGCGCACCGTCCACGTCGCGCTCCCCCAATTGATCGGTACCGCGAATGCTACGGAACTCCTCAACGCGCACGGGATTGCGCTTAACGAGCGCTAGCAGCGTGTCGTCGGACATGACCCACTTGCGCGGGATGTTACGGCGCTCGGCGCGGTCCTCGCGCCAGGCGGCGAGCTCGCGCGCGATGCCCAACTGGTGACGGCTGCACGAATTGATGCGCTTGACCTTGCGGAACGCCTCGTGGCGATCGGCGCGATAGTGCGACTCGTCAGCTAGCGGGCGCAGCTCGTCGAGCACCCAGCCCACACGGCCCAGCTCGCGCAGGCGGCTCATCATCTCGGTATAGGCGACGATCAGGTACTTGGCGTCATCGATCGCATACTCAATCTGCTTATCGGTCAGCGGGCGGCGCGACCAGTCGGTCAGCGACTCGGTCTTGGGCAGCGATACGCCGCAGAACGTCTGAACAAGCGCGCCATACGAAATCTGCTGGCGCTCGCCCAAAAAGGCGGCGGCGACCTGCGTATCGAAAATCGGTCGTGGCAGCACGCCCACGGTATGGAGCATGACCTCCATATCCTGCGAGCACGCGTGGAAGACCTTGGTCACGCTCTCGTCGGCCATAAGCTCGGCCAGCGGCGAGAGGTCGTCGATCACCAGAGGGTCGACCGCTACGCTCTCGGCAGGGGTGGCAATCTGAACCAAGCACAGGCGCGGGTGGAATGTGCGCTCGCGCAAAAACTCGGTATCGACGGCAATCGCGTCGAACTCACGGGCGCGCTGGCAAAAGTCGAGTAGAGCCTGATGTGTGGAAATGTACATATCAACCCATCGAATAAGGTTAGGCCCGAAAAACACGGGTAGGATATCGGCATTGCCTTACAACTATACTCGGTTAGTCACAGAACGGGAACGTAAGTATGCGCTGCCTTATCATCCACAACCCGGCATCGGGCCCCAGCTCAGATGAAATCTACGCATTCACGCACGCCCTCGCGCAGGGCGGCGACGAGGTCGTGATGCGTTTTATCGGCGATGGCATGGAGCCCGAGGATGCCGTGGCAGACGTGCGCGAGTTTGACCGCGTGGTCGTTTCGGGCGGCGACGGCACCGTCTCCAACGTGCTCGACCAGATGCGCGGGTGCGGTGTCCCCACGCTCGTCTTCCCCTCCGGCACAGCCTGCCTGTTCTTCAACAACATCGGCAATGCCCCCGAGGCAGCGGCGCTCGCCAAGGCCTGCCGTGCCGGTCGCACGGTCAAAGTCGACATGGGTGAGCTCTTTTGGCTCGACGAGAACGGCAACGAGAAGCGCCACGGCTTTATCATCATCGCCGGCTCGGGCTTCGACGCCGAGATCATGATGAAGGCCGCCCCCACCAAAAACGACATCGGCGAGATCGCCTACTTCCTCTCCGCGCTCGCCACGCCCAATCCCACGGTGGCGCACTTTACGATTGAGCATGACGGCATTGTCGAGGAGCTCGACGGCATCTGCTGCATGGCCGGCAACACCTCGGTCATCCAAAACGACATCAACCTGTTCCCCGACTGCCGTATGAACGATGGCATGGTCGACATTGCGGTCATCGAACCCGTGCGCACCGTGCAGCTGCTGCCTACCGTGATCACCGCCGCACTCGACCCCGCCGGCAAGGTACTCGGGCGCCCGCAGTTCAAGATCATCCAGACCAAGGAAGCCAAAATCACCTGCACCCCGTCGCTGGGCATGCAGTTCGATGGCGAGATTATCTCCAGCAATTCGGGCGTCTTTGGAGCCCGCGCGCTTCCACAATGCCTCGACCTCATCGTCGACGAATTCTCCCCGCTCGGAAAATAGGAGGACCCTATGAACGACAATCCCCTGCTCGGCTTTATCATCATCGTTTTGGCCATGCTCGTCGGCTATGCGATCAACGTGATTCACCGCCGGAAGAAGTAATTCCACATTGGTATGATATTCATCCAATTATCGTCTCCCCTGCTGTTTATGCATTTGCCAAACAGCAGGGGATTTTCATTTCAGGCATTCCCAGCTACTTTAATCGGCTACAGTAATTACAGGGCGTCTTTATTAAAGTAAAGCTACAAACTGAGTACAATTAACCGCTCGTCGCATATTTCATCACGCTTATCGAGTAAGTGTCTTTCGTAGATGAATATTGTTTCCAGTTCGTTACGCTAATGGGGTGTCTTTATTGGCTGAAGCCCTCTAGCGACAGAGGGCTTTCGCACGCTGGGAGGGAAAATGAGGAAAACTCACCCCGTCAACGCGCTCAAGAAGCTAGGCATAGGCCTCGCCTTTGGAGCTGCAACCATCATGTCCATGCCGACATCTGCGCTCGCCTGCACGCAGATATACATGGGCAACAAGCTGACGGCCGACGGTAATACGTACTACGGCCGTGCTGAGGACTACCGCAAGCGTTACCTCAAGCACTTTGGCATCGAGCCTTCGTTTGGCCCTGGTCACACCTACAGCTCGGATGAGTCTGCATTCGTGTATACCTCGACCAAGACCTCGTATCGCTACACCTATGTGCGTGACCACCCCAGTCAGTGGGACGAGCGCTGGGATGCCTACTCCGAGGCTGGCATCAACGAGAAGGGTGTCTCCTGCTCCGCCACGCTGACCACCTACATGAATGCAGCTGCCAAGGCTGCGGACCCCCTGACCGATACTGGCATTGGCGAATATAGCTACGGCAGCGTAATCTTGGGCGAAAGCGCCACGGCACGTGAGGGTGTCGAACTCCTCGGCAAGATCATCGACGACCAGGGCGCCTGCGGCAACGACCAGATTATCATCTCCGACAACAATGAGACCTGGCTGTTCGCCGCACTTTCCGGCCATCAGTGGATCGCCATGAAGCTCACCGATGACATCGCCTCGCTTAACCCCAACATCGGCAACCTCAACTACAAGGTTGACCTCAACGACACCGAGAACTGCCTCCACTCCGAGGGCATCGAATCTATGCCCAAGGAGAAGGGCTTCGCCAAGTACTTCGATGATGGCCAGTTCGACGTTGCCCAGACCTACGGCGAGGAAATTAGCGAAAATGCCATGCACTCTTGGGCACGTTATGTCCAGGGTCGCGCTTACTTCGATGCGCCGCTCACCGAGGGCACCGACTATAAGATCGTAAAGGACACGCGCGAAAACGCCCGCGCCACGACCGGCGCTCTGCCCTTCGAGGCACAGCCCCTGTTCTTCCAGCCTGGCAAATCCAACTGGAACACCTTTGAGATGATCCGCGCGTTTGGCAACCGCGGCGAGAAGGCCCCGGGCCTCAACGCCAACACCGACGGCGCCTACGCCATCGGTACCGAAAGCAACAGCGAGATCAACCTCTTCCAGATTCGCGATGGCCTCGATCCCGAGATCGCAACCATCCAATGGGAAATGCTCTCCCGCGCCGCGTACTCCGTCGCCATCCCCTTCTACTCCGCACTGCTCACCGAGGTTAGCCCGTATTTCAGCGACCAGACCGTCTCCTTCGATCACTGCAAACAGACTGACGTCGTGTACAACGAGGAGCCCGAGAACTCAATCAACTACGTTCTCATGGACATCAGCTCGCTCTGCTTTGAGAACCCTGACACCCTTGGTATCAGCGTCCGTGCCTACCTCGATGCGCTCCAGAATGAGCTCATCGAGCAGAACAAGGAAGTTGACGCCGCCATGCTGGCCGAAACGACCACCGAGGGCCGCACCGCTCTGGCCAACAAGGCCGGCAAGGCTGCTACCGAGAACACCTACGTCAAGTGCAAGGCCCTGCTCCAGGAGATGCGCGCCTATCAGAAGGCCGGAAACTTTGACGAGCCCTTCACTCCGAGCGACCTGAACACCGAGACCAACGGCCTCAAGGTGTCCATCACCTACGCCAAAGACGCTCTTGCCACCGACCCGGTAACCCCGGATCAGCCTGGCACTCCCGAGCAGCCTGGTACTCCTGAGCAGCCCGGTACCCCCGAGCAGCCCGCTAAGCCCGAGCAGCCCACCACCAAGCCCGAGAAGCCTGGCAAGTCGGACACCACAACCACGGTAACCACCAACAAGACGAACACCAAGGGCGGCCTGCCCACCACCGGTGATCGTTTTGATGGCCGCGTGGTGGCTGCATTCGCCATCGCTGGCGTTGCCGTCATCTCCGCGGGCGGTTACTTCCTCTACCGTCGCAATAAGGAGTAACGTCCTAGCTGAGCGGGCAAGGCAGCAATGGCAGCCTCGCCCGCTCAGCCCGCTCTTTTGACCGGCGGGAAACCCGCCTGAAATCTTTTTAAAAAGATTTCCCCGCACACACTTCGCTGTGTTATAGTGCAGCGCAACAGCAACTAGGTGCGACCGCGCCACGGCATCACGAAAGGAGCCACCAACATGAAGAACACGATGAAGTCTCTCAACAACTGGTGGTGGCGTGATGCGAATACGATCGGTCGACAGTGAGTCCCTCACGCCTGTTTTTGCGCTCTAGGTGATTGAAAGGCCTCCGGTTTCGACCGGGGGCCTTTTTTCTATCTCGAGCCCGATCGCATTCGCATCACGCGCCTCCGCTTTTCTCTTGCACTCCCATTCCGAAAGGATTTTCACCATGTCTCAGAACACCACCGCCGCCCAGCCCCGCACCGTCCAGACCGCCGACCGCGGCAAACTCGACGTCCGTGCTCTCGTCCTGCTCGCCATCCTGCTCGCCGCCGGCTTCATCCTCAACTTCACCGTCGGCAAGGCCATCTCGGGCATCTCGGGCGGCATGATCAGCCCCGAGTTCATCATCTCGGCCTTCTGCCTCACCATCCTGGTCGTTCGCCCCAACATCGGCCAGGCGCTCGTCATTGGCCTCATCTCAGCTGCCGTGATCCAGATCACCACCACTTCGCCTTTCGTCGATTTTGCCGCCGAGGGCATCGCCGCCATGCTCATGGCCGGCATCGTCAACGCCGCCGGCAAGAACGGTCAGGTCAAGCCCGCCATCGCCATTGTCGCAACCTTCCTGACCACATTTGTCTCCGGCGTCATCTTCATGGTCATCAAGATGGCCACGCTCGGCGTGGTAGGCGAGCTCGCTGCCGCCATGCTGCCTGTCGTCGCCATGACCGCCGTCTTTAACGCCATTCTGGTCGGCGCCCTCTACCTGCCCATCCAGAAGGCCCTTAGGCTCAACTAACCCGCTCGGCTTTACGAGCCACCCCATCTTGGCGTTCATTCGTCGCTCGCGTACCCAAGTACGCTTCGCTCCTCTTTCGCGCCAACCTGGGGCCCCTCGTAAAGCCGTCTCCGTGCTTCACCATCAAAGACTGTCCCAAACAACGAGCTCTTGGGGACGTTCTTGAACGACTGGTCATTTAAGAACGTCCATTACAGTCGAAATTGTCAGCCCGGGACCGTCTCGGGCTACGATTGAGGCGCGCCCAGAACGGGCCGCCGACCGGGCGCCCGCGCACGGCCGAACGTCCCTGCCCCCGAGAGGGCCCGTTGGGTGCTGCCGGCGCGGGACGCGCCGCCCCCGACGGCTGATAGGAAAGTGCCGGGCAGGTGCCGCGGCTGGTAATGTGAGTGCCGAGGGGGAGGCCATCCGGTCGAACGACTACCGGAAGGATACCACCGTGAAAGCGCCATCCACCAGGCCCGCGGCCGTGCTCGGCCTGGACGTCGGCAAGTCATCTCACTGGGCCTGCCTGGTCGACCGCGACGGGGAGGTGCTGGCCAGCGCCCCCGTCCGCAACAGGGAGACCGAGCTCGACGCGCTGTTCGCCTCCGCGCCCGCCGGCACGCTCGTCGTCGTCGACCAGTTCCGCAACATAGGGTCCCTCGCCGTGAGGCGGGCCCGCGCCGCGGGGCTCGGGGTCGCCTACCTGCCCGGGCTCGCCGCCAGCCGCGCCGCGGGCCTGTTCGCCGGCGAGGCCAAGACCGACGAGCGCGACGCCGCGGTGATCGCGCGGACCGCCCTGGGCGTGCCGGACTCCCTGTCGGGGGTCCCGGGCCGCGGCGAGGCCCTCGAGGCCGCCCGCGCCCTCTCGTCGCAGCGCGACCACGTCGTCGCCTGCGCGACCAGGGACAAGAACCGCCTGCGCGCGGTGCTGCTCGAGTCCTGCCCGGCCCTCGAGGCCGCGGTCGACCTGTCGGACCGGCGGTGGCTGGAGCTGCTCACCGTGCCCGGCATCGGCCCGAGGACCGCGGCGCAGCTCGCGGTGTCGGTCGACATCGGGAGGTTCCCGGACCACGACCACCTGGCCTCGTACTGCGGCATAGCCCCGAGGGTGAGGAGCTCCGGCACGTCGGTGAGGTCGGTCGGGGCGTCCAGGCGCGGCGACGCGAGGCTCAAGTCCCTGCTGATCTTCTCGTGCAACAGCCTGGTGAGGTCCTCGGGGCGCTACGGCGAGTACTACCGGGCCTGCAGGGCGCGGGGCATGGGGCACGGGCGGGCGCTCAAGGCCGTCGCGAGGAAGCGGCTCAGGGCGATATACGCCGTGATGCGCGACCGGGTGCCCTACCGGGAGTAGCCCCGACGGTTGACAAAACTATAGGAACACCCAATGACTATGCCCAATGACTATGAAAGGTATCCATGGAAACGATCATCAACGTCGACGATGTCTCGTTCTCCTATGGCACGCAGACCGAGCAGGCGCTCAGCCACATCTCGCTCAGCGTGAACAAGGGAGATTTCATCGGCATCATCGGGCCCTCGGGCGCCGGCAAGTCCACGCTTGTCGCCTGCCTGTCGGGCGCCGTGCCCCACCACTACACCGGCACGTTCTTTGGGTCCGTCATGGTCGACGGCCACGACACCTGCGAAGTCTCGCTCACCGACGTGTCGCAAATCGTCGGCAGTGTGCTGCAGGATATCGACACGCAGATGGTCGCTTCGGTCGTCGAGGACGAGATGCTCTTTGGACTCGAGAACTTTGGCGTTCCCCACGACCAGATCGAGCAGCGCGTGAGCGAAACGCTCGAGACCGTCGGCATCAGCGACCTGCGCGACCGCGAGATCGCAACCCTCTCGGGCGGACAGAAGCAAAAGGTAGCCATCGCCGCCATCCTCGCCATGCGTCCGCGCGTCTTGGTTCTCGACGAGCCCACCGCGGCACTCGACCCCGCCAGCTCCACATTGGTCTTCGAGACGCTGCGTGAGGCAAACCGCGTACTTGGAATCACCATCGTCGTCGTTGAGCAAAAGGTCGCCCTGCTCTCGGAGTACTGCAACCGCGTGTTCGTGCTCAACCATGGCGAAATTGCGCTGCAGGGCGAGCCACACGAGGTCTTCGCGCATACCGACGAGCTCCGTGCCATCGGCGTCGACTGCCCTCGCGTCACGCGTATCTTCAATAGCCTCGAGGCCGATGGCCTGGTAAGCGGTACCCCCTGCTTGGATGTCGATGAGGCCGAGCGCATGATTTCGGGCATCGTCGACCCCGCACACGCGGCCATCGAAGCTCAGGCGCCCGCCGGTTCCCCGCATGCACCGTCGTTGCGCCCTCATGCCAAGGACGCCGAACCCGTACTCACCTTTGACCATGCTGAGTTTGCCTATCCCAATGGCGGCGCCGCCGTACATGACCTTAGCCTGACGCTCTATCCTGGCGAGCTCGTGGGCATCGTCGGCCAAAACGGCGCCGGCAAGACCACGCTCACCAAACTGCTCACAGGCCTGCTTAAGCCCGCCTCGGGCAGCGTGCGCGTCACGGGACTGGATACCGCAGCCGTTCCCACGAGCCGTATCGCCCGCGAGGTCGCGACCCTCTTCCAAAACCCCGACCGCCAGATCTGCAAGGACACCGTGCTCGACGAGGTCGCCTTTGGCTTGGAGCTTGGCGGCATGGACCGTGCTGAGGCTCTGCGTCGTGCTCAACTCGTCATCGACCGCTTTGGCTTGCCGGCCGACGAGGCGCCCTTCTCGCTCTCGCGCGGCCAGCGACAAATGGTGGCGCTTGCCTCCGTCGTAGTGGTTGAGCCCAAGATCGTCGTGCTCGACGAGCCCACGAGCGGCCTTGATTACCGCGAGTGCATGACCGTCATGGAAACGGTGCGCACCATGGCCGAGCGTGGCTGCGCCGTAATCATGGTCTGCCACGATATGGAAGTCGTCTCGGATTTTGCCGAGCGCATTGTGGTAATGGCCGACGGTCGCATCCTCGACCGCGGCCGCACGCACGAGCTATTCTCGAACATCGATCTCATGCGGCGTGCCTACGTGGAGCCTCCCCAGGTTATTGAACTCTCGCGCCGTCTGGCATCTTCCGTCTCGCCCGCTTTTGCGCAGGTGAGCGAAGTCACCGATGTCGTTCGAATTACCAAGGAGATGGTCCACCGTGGTTAACGTCATCGACTACATGCCGGGCGATACGCTGCTGCATCGCCTGAATCCCGTCGTCAAACTGGGCCTCGCCGCCGCCATCATCGTCGGCATCTTCTTGTCCGACACCTACGTGGCGCTGCTGGGCTTTTTGGCACTCACCCTTGCGCTGGGCGCCTATGCCGGCGTCATCGACCGTCTGTTCTCGCTGCTCAAGTTGCTGATTCCGCTCGCGCTTATCATGCTGGTGCTCCAGCTGGCCTTTATGCGCGATGGCAACGTGGTGTGGGGTTTTATCACCGACACGGGCTTCGTCACAGGATCGAAGGCCTGCCTGCGCCTGCTGGGTGTGGCGTTACCGCTCATCCTCATGCTCATGGTGACCAAGCTCAACGACCTTGCCAACGCCTGCGTCGAGGTGCTGCACGTGCCGTATCGCTATGCTTTCACTTTTACCACGGCGCTGCGCTTCGTGCCGGTGTTTGGTCAAGAGATGAACGCCATCATGGAGGCGCAGACCGCACGCGGCGTCGAGTACGACACCAAGAACCCCATCAAGAGGCTTAAGCTCATGCTGCCACTGTGCGTGCCGCTGCTCATCTCGAGCGTGGGCAAGACCGATGCCACAGCCTTGGCGGCAGAACAGCGCGGCTTCTATCTGCGTACGCGCGCCAGCTCGTACAAGCGCTACCCCATCAAGGGCCTAGACATCGCCGTGCTCATCGTCAGCATCGCCCTCATCGCCATCGGCTTCCTGTTCTAGTTCACCACTGACAGCAACCGCCCAACGCAAAAGTCCTCGGCTCGCACCAAACGAGCCGAGGCCTTACTGTTTCACCAGATAAAACCTACCAAAATTAACCTGTCCCTTTTTGACAGGTCGGAAGCTAGAGGCGGTAGGGAGCGCCGCTACGGATGATGGATTCGCGCACCAGGACATCCATGGCGTCGAGGGTGATCTCGGGCATCTCTCGGTACTTTTGCAACACCGAGAGCTCGGTGCAGGCCAGAATGACGCGGTCGCAGCCGCTACGGGCGAACTCCCACATCACGCGGTCGAACTTATCCATATCGGGCTCACGTCCGGCCTTCACATCATCGTAGATAAGCGACATCACATCGTTCTGACGTTTCTCGCTGGGATAGACGACCTCAACACCCGCAGCCTTACATTCGCGGCCGTAGACGCCCGCGCCCACGGTGCCATCGGTGCCCATGATGCCGATCTTATGCACCGGCTCGGCCGGCATACTCAGGTTGGGGTCGAACTCGCACTCCCCCATCACCGCACCGGCCAGAGCATAGCGCACCGACTCACGCGGCATGTGGATAATCGGCACCTTCGTAAACGACTGGATCTGGTCATAGAAGTAGTGTGACGTGTTGCAGGGAATGGCAATGTGTGCACAGCCCAGCGACTCGAGTGCCTGGGCGCACTCTTTCATGGTCGCCAGCAGTTTGGCATGCTCGCCGGTCTTAATGGCCAGCGTGCGGTCGGGCATGGTCGACTTGGAGAGTACCACCATGTCGATATGTTCCTGATCGCAGGCAGCAGCCGTATGACGCACCACCTGGTCGTAGTAATACGACGTGGCCTCGGCGCCCATGCCGCCGATAACTCCCAGCTTTTCCATCGCCGCCTCCTTGGTGACGCTTGCGCAATTGCGCGTATCATACCCGCGCCCGCCCGATGCAAACCGGACGGGCGCCGCGCTCATCTACTTGTAATACGTCTTGAACAGCTTAAAGTGGCGCAGCTTGGTGTGCCACATGCGCAGCCAGCGGTTAAAGACAAAGTCGCCCTTCATAAACGAAGGGTCGGCGCCCTTGCCTTCCTTGTCCAGGCGATGCACCTTAGCGCGCAGCTCGGGATCCTTGACGTACTTGTCGACGACGCCCATGGGGACGACCATCCACAGGGCCTCGTCCTGAGCCGTCACAAACTCCGGCTCAAACGGACGGTTGAACACATACTCGTCCACCACGTACTTGGCAACGTTAAAGCCGCTGTTGGTAACATAGTAGTTGCTGCGGCCCTGGCGCGTGTTGAAATCGAAGAACTTAAACGAGCCGTCGCGCTCGTCGTACTTTACGTCAAAGTTGGAATAGCCCACAAAGTGAAGGTCCTCGAGCAACTTGCGCACGCCGCCCATGAGCTCGTCGTTGGGCTCGGTAATGATACAGGCATGGTTGCCGACACCGTGGGGCTGATGCTCCTCGAGCAGCACATGGCCCAGGCACATCATGCGAACCTTACCGTTGCGGTCGGAATAGCTGGTGAGCACGCGCATGTACTCGTCGTTGCCGGGCACGCGATCCTGCAAGATCAGGTCGTCGGTGTAGCCGCTGGCATACGAGTCGCGAATGACCTGTTCCAGCTCGGCGCGGTCGGCAATCTCATAGGCCTTCTTCTGGCCCTCGAACTCATGCTGCCACCACATGATGCCGTCAGAAGGCTTCAGAATCATCGGGTAAGGAAAATCGATCTGGTCGAGCACTTCGGCAGGTGCCTCGCCTTGGGCGTTCAGCATCGCCATGGTGAAGGTAAAGGTATGCGGATAAGGCACGCCATGCTTCTCGCACAGCTCGTAGAAGATCTCCTTCTTCTGGCACTGCTCGAGCATGCTATAGGGCGCGTAGGGCGCGACGATGTTGTCCGCCAGCTCATGAGCATCCTTGGCTTGAGCCACGAGAGCGACGTAGTTGTCGCCACAGCCCACAAGGACAATCGTCTTGTCGGCATGCGCTTGGGCAATGCCGTTGACGGTTTTGAGCATCACGGGCATGGTGTCGATATCCACGTTGGGCGTGTAGTCGATAATCTGGCTGCGGTACGCGGGACCCGTCTGATACTTGCCAAAGACCAGACTCTTGACCTGGTACTCCTCGTAGAAGGCGCGCGCCACCGAATAGGCGTTGATGTCGCCACCGAGCAGCACGGGAATGAACTCGCGCTCTGTAAATTGCAATGCCATGGAAACTTCCTATCATGAACTGCCCACACAACGGGCGGTCTTTGCGCAACTGAATTATTTTAGCGTGCCAAGCCGCCGGCGCCCAAAGCTCCACCGTATTTATGGCAATCGACGTAATCGTCCAGCACGAAGGCCAGCACGAAGACGGCGCTCACCGCTGTATGACAATGGGCAATGAACCTACCATTGTTGTAGGATTCAACATGTTGCCCGCCCCGTCGAAAGGTGCACCGTGCCCCAGGCTCATCCGATCAACAACCCCATCATTGACGCCGCCAAGCGCGAACTTGCGGATCGTGCCCAGACGGCAGCTCCCCTACGCACCGCAAACGATGCTTACAACGGGCCCGCCCGCATCGTCTCAATCAACACGTCGAAGCACAAAGGCACGCGTAAGTCACCCGTCGCCGACGGGCACGACACCGTTATAGAGCAATTTGGCCTCGCCTCCGACGCACACGCCGGGCATTGGCACCGCCAGGTTTCCTTTTTAGCTGCAGAGTCTATCCAGACGGCGCAGGCGCGCGGGCTCGATGTGCACGAGGGCGACTTTGGCGAGAACTTCACAACCCGGGGCATCAACCTGCTCTCGCTCCCCTTGGGCACACAGCTCAAGCTTGGCAGCGAGGTGCTTGTCGAAATCAGCCAAATCGGCAAGGTCTGCCACACACGCTGTGCCATCTACTATCTCGCCGGCGACTGCATCTTTCCCCACGAGGGCGTTTTTGGCGTGGTACTAAAGGGCGGAGAGGTCTACGCCGGCGACGATATCCAGGTAATCAAACTCGGCGACGGCACCTGTTCGTTCACCCCCGCCGAGGCCCTCGAAGAGATTGAGCAGGCTCGCCAGAAGGGCACGCTGTAGTTATAAAACCCCACGTTGAGATGGCTTTTACAGCCCAAAACTCCTCTCAAACAGAGCTCTGTAACGTTAAAGTTGAACTCTATGGTTTCTCAACAATTCATCATAACTGCAGGTCAAAGCCAAAGCCTCAAGTTCAACTTGACCCTTTGGAACCTTTAAGGTTCAAGTTGAGGTCGAAAGCAGTAGTAGAATACCGTTCGAACCATAACCTACGATTGATTGCAGAGGGACTGGATGCAGCATTCGAATCATCGCACCGCAGCGCTCATTGCGTCGAAGCCGGCTCGTATCATCACGAGCGCCGTGCTCGCCGTTGCGCTGACGGCCACGCCGATGCTCTCCCCCGTTGCGGCGTATGCCGCCTCGCAGGCAACGCAGGACCAGCTTTCCGCAGCCCAGCAGAAGATCGAAGCCGCCACGAGCGCCTACAACGACGCCCGCACCAAACTCGATGACCTGCAAAAGCAGATTGACTCCAATGAGGCAAGCATCGAGGAAATCGAGGCCAAGCTTCCCGAGCAGCAGGCCAAGGCAAGCTCCGCCATGCGCGATCTGTACAAGTATCAGAAGGGCACCAATCCCATCGTGAGCTTCCTGGTCAACGCACAGAGCCTGGGTGAGTTCATCACGACCTGCAAATACACCAACCAGATCACGAGCTCGAGCGTCGACGAGATCGAACAGCTCAATAACATGCAAACCGAACTCGAGCAGAACAAGGCTGAGCTCCAGCAGGCCAAGTCTCAGCTTGAGGCAGAGCAGAAAAACGCCGAGGATGCGCTGGCGCAGGCCCAGCTGCTCCGCAGCGAGGCACAGGCAAAAGCCGAGCAGGAAAATGCCGCCGAGCTTGCCAAGCTTGAGGCCGATAAGGCCGCTGCCGCCGAGAAGCTCTCGGGCGAGGGCGTAAGCGGCAGCAATTCCAGCAGCCAGGCCACCAACACCAACACCACCATCGACACCACGGTGAACAACGCCAATACCGGTAGCTCCGATTACGATTCGTTCATTAATGAGTGGACGAGCCGCATCGACAATTATCTCGCCGGCTCCCCCATGGCAGGCCAGGGCTATAACTTTGCCGTCGCCGCTTGGAATACCGGTGTCGACCCCCGTTGGTCCCCCGCCATCGCCTGCATCGAGAGCACCAAGGGCGCTTATTGCGCCAATTCTTACAACGCCTGGGGCTGGAGTGCCCGTGGCGGCGGTTGGCGCAGCTTTGGCAGCTGGAGCGAGGGCATCTCCGCTCACGTTGCCTATCTGGGCGCCAACTACGGCTCCACCCTTACCCCGGCAGCAGCCAAAAAGTACTGCCCGCCCACGTGGCAGGACTGGTACAACAAAGTCGCCGCTCAGATGAACCGCATCTAAGTGCAACTGCAAAGGGCCCCAATGGGGCCCTTTTCTTTTAGGTAGCGGAGGTATCGACGACGCCGGTCGCATTGGCAACCGCGACTATGACGATCATGCATAGGAGCAGCACACCCAATGCCTTGAGCCAGAGTTTCGCGAGTTTCTTGCCGCGATAGCTGTCGAGCAGTGCGAATCGCCGACGAAGACGACGCTTGTCGCACAGCGCAAAATGCATAAGCACCATAAGGCCATCGACAAAGAAAAAATACTCGATTATGAGAAGCCACGTCGGGTAGCTTTGGTTTGCTCCCGTGGGGTGAAAGACGGCAAAGTGACTTCCGGCAAAGAACACAAGCAGCGAGAAGCAGACGAGCGTATTCCAAATGCGCCCCAGAGACTCCGGAACGCGAGAGAGCAGACCGTATGCAGCGGAGGCGGCAGGCCTAGGAAGCCCTGCGGGGTTCTGGAGCCCTTGGGGCGTCAACACCGTCTCCGAGGCCGGAGTACGGACAGGCGCAGGCGCAGGAGGCCGCACGGGGCGACTCAGATCGTATGCCGCGCGCGTCGCCCGTCCCAACGCTTCCGCGCTCGCAAAACGCTTGACCGGGTCGAGCGCCATCGACATGCAGACGGCATCGGCAAGTGGAGTGGGAATGCCGCGCGTCTCGCATTGCTCGCGCATGTCGAGCCCTGGTTTAGGGTCGACCCCCGTCAAGCAGAAGAACAACAGGGCGCCAAGCGCGTAGACGTCGCTGCGCACACTCGTCTGCCCAAAACCATACTGCTCGGGCGGCGCATAGGGTCGCGTGCCAAACTTGACGGTATCGGCATCGGCGCCATCGCGCCATACGCGCGCGATCCCCAAGTCGATAATCACCAGCGATGAAAACGTCAGGCCGTCATCAGGCGTATAGTTGGCACCCGTCACGATGATATTCGACGGCTTGAGGTCGCGATGGATCACCGGCGCCGACGTCTCCCCCGCCATTGCAAAACCGGCGTGGAGCTCGCCCACGGCATCGCATAGGGCAGGATACAATTCACGCGCATAATCGGGGGTGGCTCCTAGACGGTCCACCAGCGCCCCGAGCGTCTCCCCTTCGATGTATTCCATAACCACGTTGAGCTCGTCGCCCACACGACGACAATCGACGATTCTGGGCAGGTGCTCAAAACGCCTGCCTGCCCGCTGAGCGGCAAACAGACGCTCGTATGCCCCGCCGATTTGAGCCGAAGCATCGATGCGTTTACGAACAAAGGGACCGAGCGAACCACCGCCGGTTCCTGCAAAGTACACGAGCTCGGTTGTTTCGACGGACGAGCGCTTAAGTACACGCTCCACGCGATAGCTGTCGTCGCGATCGAGCGACGCCAGGTGCTCGGCAAGCGCTGCGGTCAGCTCGTCATCGGAATATGTTGGGCTCTGAGTATCCATAGCCTCCATCATAGCGCAGGGCGCAGACACCCCATGGCATCCGCGCCCCGTTCGTTTGCATCGTTGTTCGACAGCTCCGCCGGCTCAGATATCAGCCGCTAACTCACCGTCTCCTCGCCAAAGCGATACAGTTCCTCGTTGACCTTTTGGAGGCTGCACCCGCGATCGATGCAAAAGATGATAATCGCATCGCGGCGGTCCTTGCAGTTAAGGACGCTTACCCCGGCAGCCGTCAGCGCACGGTTGGTCTCTTTGAGCGTCAGCGCCATCGCAAAGGCAATCTGCAGCACCTTATTGCGACTCGGATGACGCGCACCGGTAAAGATCTGATAGCCAAAGGTCTCATTGAGATCGGCCATACGAACCACGCGCGAGCGCTCCAAGCCCTTTTCCTGCAGTAGCTGCTTCAGGTAGTCCGAAAGCGACGGGGTGGCAAAGTCGTGCTCCTTGATATAGCCATCGATGTTTGGCGCGTCGAGAAGCTCATTGAGTAACTCGTCAGTCAGCTTTTTATCGGGCATACGACCTCACCTCCCATACGGCGCAACGGTAGCGACATGCTAGGCCAGCGCCCAGCTTGCAGTGGCAGACTTATCAAACATGTTGGCAAAATACAGTGCCTTCTTGATATCGCCATCAAAGTAGATATTGCCCGCCACGGAGCCACCGGCGGAAAGGGTACCAGACTGCAGCTCATCGGAGCCCTCGCTGTAGTAACCCTGATTCTGTTGAGCGCCGTTGGCGTCCTCGCCCTTCCAGTCGTAGATATTGTAATCTGCGCCCTCATCGCCATTGTTAACGTACGTGACGTGAATGCCCGTCATGGTCGAACCGTCATAATTTGTGAGGCCGGGCTGGACGGAATCGACAACGACGGAAAGACCGGCAGCCGTGGTCACCGTCGCACCAACCGCCAGGTCAGTCGTAGACTGCTCTTCCTTCTTCGCCTCTTCCTTCTTGTCGCCATCGCCAGCGTCCTCGGTGACGGTCGCCTTATCGCTACCACAACCGGCAAGAAGACCGGCAGTCCCCAAGGCGACGGTGGCGAATGCGCTCAGTGCAGCGCGACGGCTCAGCAGCACTTCGTTTTCAAGCTTTTTCATCATGCATCCTTCCTACGATCCGGCTACCGTGCCGGCACACAGCACATCGTAGAAAGGATTAAACTTGAATTCATTAGCTGAGAGCTAAGGTTGCGGTATAGAAGAGCATGAAGCGCGTGTCCATCGCCGATGACACCTCGAGGCTTGCCAACATCGATTTGAACTACTGGTTCTACGGCTGCAGCGTCTTGCCTCGATTTCCGACATGACAAACCTGCGCGGCGTAGTCCATGCGGACGACGACGCTCTCGAGCATGCCCTACACACTCGATGCTCGAACGAGCTCGATAGAATCCTGGTAGATGCGGGCTGAGAACCGCCCAAGGGTCACATGGGCCCGACCACATTCAACAACCACAAGGCCATCGTGGGCGGCAATGACACGGCCTGCGACTCAAAGCAAACGATGCGCGCGATGTGCCGAATAGACCGCGAGGAGCAGGCGGGATACCTCATAACGGCCGGGCAGCCCCTACGGCATAGGCTAGGCGATGGGGTGTGGAGCACGTAGCAAGGACTAAAGCAGGTCGCTTTCCACCTCAACATCTTCGATGCTTTCGACCTCCGCTTCAGTGGGCAGGGTTCCATCGGGGTCCTCGCCCTCCATAAACATCCTGATGGCGTTCTTAGCAATGATGCTCGTCGATGCCACGTCCACACCGCCGCCAATCACGCCGCCGGCGAGGGGCAGCATTTTCCCGAGGTTAATGATGCCTTTCTCGCCGAACTTCGTGATAAATCTGAAGCCGACCTTCTGGTTGATCTTCACGAGTGCCGCCCCGGGAATCTTCTTGATTGCGACCTCAAGCGATTTCGTCCCAGTCTTGATGAGCCCCATTTTGACAAGATCACTCGCCGTCGTACCCGTGAGACACATGTAGATCATCGTCTGAACTTGGTCGGACGTAACGTCATAGCCACCCATCTTCGCGATGCAGGCGATCATGCGCATCTGGACGTACATGACGCTGCTTATGTTCGCGGGAATTGCGACCGGAAGCGTAATCAAGCCCCCGAGCCCGGTGACGAAACCTGAGGTTCCGCATTTCATGATCTGCCACTTTGCGAGTGCCCTTGCGGCATCATCGGGTGACTTCGCCTTTCCCGTGTAGTCCTCAACCATCTCGTCGACCGAGCGACTCACCTTAGGGACGCCATTCAGTGCGCTCCTGTAGATGGTATCGAGCAGCTTGCCAGCCGATTCCTCATCGATGGGCATCTCGAAACCTTTGGCCCTTCCAACCGTGTCTTTCTCTCCCGTCTTCTTAGCCATGGCTCTTCCTTTCTCGCAGCTTTGCTTTCTCAATAACCCTTGCAAATTCTGCGAACCATCCATCAATCTTTGGGCATTTTACCTCGCGTTTTATAGCGATGATTCAGCTGTCAGCCAATTTGTGACCGCAGCGGATGATGGGCTCGTTAGTTGGCCTATGTCCTGTTGGGGAGTCCTTATGGAATCTATTGCGATGAGCTGGCATGGGGGCTGGCGATTGCAGCCTGCCTTCCCGTGTTGCTGGCGGCGGTGCTCTCACGCCAAACGCTTGTACATTCGGATTGCTACACAACGAATGAAACTTGTTGATGCGGGGCGCGGTTCATTCAGAGTCCGCCCCTCGCTTCATCCTCAAGAAGCTCGTCGAAGCCTACCCCACCGTTACGGATTCCCCGGTAAAGGTGCTCACAAGCAACAAGATAAAGAACGCCAGATAACTGATACTCAATAGGTAGGTGACAACCAAAAAGATGGCCCATCCGACATTGGTTTTACCGTCGGCACGGCGTTGCTCGCGATTACGGCAAAGCCAAATCGTCACGCCAATGGCCACAATCAGCAACACGAGTGCCGCTGCTGCCAACCCGGCAAGCGCAAACATCACGCCAATGCTCACAGCAATAACCGGAAGCAGCAGCAAGCCGCAGCCACACCCACCGGGACTATAAACGGCAGACTGTCGGCATCGCCTCATCGCCGCGCCACCCCCATCATCTTTGAGCACTACAGTGCGATGGCCTGCTGAACAGGAACGATCTTGCCGAGTTCCGGTTCGATCCGCCTTTTCTCGGCCTCAAGGTCAAACGCCACCTGAGCGCGCAGCCAATAACCATCCGTCAGGCCAAAGTAGCGGCAAAGACGGAGGTCGGTGTCGGCCGTCACGCGACGTTTTCCCAAGACAATCTGCCCGATACGCTGAGCCGGAATCCCAGTCTCTTTCGCAAGACGATATTGAGAAATGCCCATGGGAACAAGAAACTCCTCTTTGAGAAGCTCACCAGGAGTCACCGGCGACAGCAAATCGGCCGAAGCCTCATCACTTGTGATAATCGACGATTTCGACATTCCAAGCCATCTCCTGTCTCCACTCAAAACAGACCCGATAGCGCTCGTTAACACGGATGCTATATTGACCGGCACGATCGCCCTTCAAAGCTTCCAGGCGGTTGCCCGGTGGAACGCGAAGATCATCAAGTGAAGCACAAACCTGCAGTTGGCGAATCTTCCTCAACGCAACACGCTCAAAGGGCACGAACCTCCTGACCCGCACACCCATGGCAAAGCGTTCGGTATCCTCATCTTTATACGATGCAATCATAGTATCGCCTTACGTTAGTAACGTCAAACGTTTCTATAGACTTACATCTCTATTATATCGTACGTTTGTTCGTGTTTTCTAGAACAAATAGTCCTTCACGCCTTAGTCAAGCGAAAGCCTTGATTATCAACTTTATCCGAACACCTCCCACATTCATCCGCACATGTGCGGATGAATGTGGGAACCCGATACCCTGAGGGCCGGGCCGG
>NZ_WQPK01000032.1 GCF_018785265.1 Collinsella aerofaciens
GCCGTTTGTCTCCACCCGCGTAGCGGGTGGTTTAAAGCTGGCCGCTGCGCGGCCAGCAGACTAAAGTCTTGAATAAAAAAGGACCCGCAAGCTGCGGGTCCTTTCTAGGCACTAAATTGTAGGCCGAATGTTAGTCCAGATCGTCGGCAGCGAAGTTGTCGATCGGAGCGAAAGGATCGGCCACGGGGACAACCGGGTCAGCGACGGGCAGCGGCTCGGCGGGAACAGTCACCGCAGGAGAAGCGGCGGAACCGACCGGCGTAGAGGCCATGAGGTCGGCCGGGAAGGAGTTCTGGGCATCGTCCATGAAGTGCTGGATGAGCTTGAGGTACTCGGCCTTGAACTCCTCACGGGAAGCCTTGAGACGATCGATCTCCTCGAGCTCGGCCTGCTTCTCGGTCAGAGCCTGGCGGATAACCTCGCGTGCCTTGGCGTCGGCCTCGTTGCGGATACGCTCAGCGTTCTCGTTGGCATCGTTAACGATGGTCTCAGCGGTCTGCTGGGCAGCGATCAGGGCAGCGGAAATCTGGCGCTCCTGAGCGGAGAAGTCAGGGGCGGGAGCAGCCACGGGGGCGGCAGGAACGGCCTGGGCGGGGGCATCCTGAGCCTGGGCAAGCTGAGCCTGCGCATCGGCAAGCTGCTGCTCGGTAGCAGTCAGACGACCCTTAAGGTCGACAATCTTAGCGAGCATAGCGTCAACTTCGGAGGACAGCGTCTCCAAGAAGACGTCGACCTCGGCAGGATCGTAGCCACGCTTGGCCTCAGAGAAAGTCTGAGCCTGGATGTCTGCAGGGGTAATAGCCATAACAAGTCTCCTTTTCATCGCCTCGGCGCTACACGCCCGACGTAAGTTACTAAGTCAGTTCTACACGAGTATACCTATAAGAAGCTGCAGAACCAGCCTCTGCACCAACTGCAACGCAATAATCGCAACGACCGGCGAAAAATCGATACCGCCCATCGGCGGGATGAAACGACGGAACAGGTTGAGCCACGGACCGCACACGCTATCAAGCACCGCGGCAATATCCTGAAGCAAACCACCCTGCTTCATGGGAATCCACGTCATAAAGCAGTAGACGACAATGAGCGTGGAATAGAAGTTGAACAGCGTGTTGACCAGCTGGACGATAGTGTAGATGTTGATGGGAATCTCCTCGTCTTGTCTTTACTTAAGGTAGCCGTCCGCACGAAGCTTCTTGAGATCGGAATCTTTGACCTCGCAACCGGCGGGCAGCACCATGAACACGCGGTCGCCCACCTCCTTGACCGTGGCACCCAGACCGCAGGCAAAGCCGTAAGAGAAGTCCAAGACGCGCTTGGCAACTTCGGTGCGTACGCCCACAAAAATCAGTGCGACAGGCTGCTTGGTGCGAACGCGGCGCACCACGGTCTCCACGTCGTCATAGCTCTCGGGGCGCAGGACATAGGCCGGCAGCTGCGGCGTGGCGTTGATGATATTGCTCGCATAGGCCGAGGCATCGCTCGGTGCAGGCGCGGGTGCAGCGGCGGCACGGGCGCGGGTATTCTCGGCGTAGCTCGACGGCGTGTCATAGGCACCGGGACGATAACCGCTCGCAACACTGTCCTGCGAGCGCGAAGGCGGGTTATACGTCGTGGCATGACGAGAATCATCGCCAACGAGCTGGCCGGAACGCGTGTACACGGCAACCGACTCGGCCTCGCCACGACGCGTCTGGCCCAGCAAGCCATTGCTCGGCTCGTCCTGGGTGTAGAAGCCCTCGCCCGAGGCGCCGCTGTAGCCGTTGTTCTGATAGCCATCGTCATAGCCGTCATCGTAGCCGTAGTCGTCGTCTTGGCCATAACCCTGGTCGTAACCCTGCTGGCCGCCCAGGTGCATCTTATTTTTAATCTCGTCAAGGAAGCCCATGGTTGTGTCCTCTCGCGGTTTAGTGCAGGCGCCCCGATAATCAGTGCGCACTTCAGAGCCTTATTTTACTGCAAACTCCGGGCTAAATACTACCCTGCCCAGGCGAACGAGCGTAGAGCCCTCCTCAAGGGCAGACTCAAAGTCCTCGCTCATCCCACAGGAAAGCTCGGGCAGCCTCAGTTCGGGATGTGCCGCCTCCAGCTCATCCCTCAGCTCGCGTAGCCCAGCAAATGTGCGGCGTGCCACATCCTTATTCCCCCGGGGCGCCATGGTCATAAGTCCCTGCACACAAATTCCCTCGAGCTCTGCAAGCTCGCCCATGGCGGCACGAATCTCATCGGGCGAAAATCCACCCTTCGATTCCTCGCCGCTCACATTGACCTCGATGAGCACCTGCTGAGGACCGGCAAGCTCACCCGCCTCAATCTTGCGGACCGCACGGCTCGAGATAGCCTGCGCCAAATGCAGCGAGCTCACCGAATGAATCAACTCGGCCGAGCCCAGCACCGCATTGATCTTATTGGTCTGCAGGTTGCCAATCATATCGAAGCGTACCTCGGGCAGGTCCGGATGGTCTGCCAAGCCCGTGAGCTTACGGACGAGCTCTTGCGGGCGGTTCTCGGCAAAGTGTCGATACCCCACCTGAATCGCAGCGACAGTCTCATCGACGCCAACGGTCTTGGACACGGCGATGAGGCGCGCGGCATCATGGGAGCGGCCCGCTCGATCGAGTGCGGCATAAAAACGCTCGAGAATCTGCTCGCGGCGAGCGCGCATCAAGTCCAAATAATTATCCATTGCCAATCGCCTCCGCAGACAGCCAAACAAGTAGTCTCATGCTAACGCAAGAGCGCGACCCTGCATTCGCAAGGTCGCGCTCACTTGGGTATTTACAATCTTTTGACGAACGGGGCTACCCTACTCCTCGTCGTCCTCGCCATCATCCTCGTCCTCAAGGTGCTCAAGCAAGTAGCGAAGGCCCTCGCTCAGCTCGTTGGCGGGCACCTTGGCAACATAGCGCGCGTCGACGGCGGGCCTCATGATAACGCCCTCGCCCGAAGGCACGCGCATGCTCTCGAGCTCATCCTCGTCCGCGCGGGCGATATCGCCGGCGTTCATGCGCTGACCGGTCAGCAGGAAGGTCAGACGGCAGGCGGCATCGATGGAAATCGAGGCGATACGATCAAGGTAGCGCGAGACCATGATGGCGCGGCGCAGGTCATCGTAGTTGCTGTCGTCGTCCATAAACTCGCCGGCGTCCATGCGGTTAAAGGTACGGAAGAACTTCTCATAGGCAGCATGCACCGGCTCGTCCTCGACGGCCAGGTTGCAGATGATGGACATGTCGTTGGCGACCAGAGCGGAGATCGAGGAACCAAGCACCTGGTAGACGGCCTCGGCCTCGGCATCAACCAAGGTCACAAGCTCCTGAGGCAGCGAGATATCGGCCTTGACCATGTGGCTGGCGGCACGGCAGATCTGGCGAACCTTATCGGTCATGCGCTGCAGGTTAAAGTCGACATAGATGATCGTCTGAAGCAAGCGGAAGTCGGAGGCGACCGGCGACTGCGTGGCGATCAGGTTGTAGCAGACGGCCTCCAAGTTGGCGCAGCGTGCGTCAATCGAAAGCGTGCGCTTCTTGGTCTTGGTGGCGAGCTTGCGGTCGTCGGTCACATAGGCCTTCACGGCATCGTGGAGGGCCAGATCGACGGCCTCGTAGATGCTCAGCATCTCGTGACGGGCCTCGACGAGCTGACGGGAAAACAGTTTGCGCATGGTTCACTCCAATCAGTTGGGTGCGGTCATGCCGCCCGCACAGTGAATACGCACCGGACCAGGTCCGATCGGCTTGGGACTAGTCGCACCGATCAGCCAAAGCGGCCGGTGATATAGTCTTCCGTCCGCGAGTCCACCGGGCTGGTGAAGATCGCGTCGGTTTGACCATACTCGATGAGCGTGGCGGGCTCGCCGGCAACTTCCTGCAAGAAGAATGCGGTGTAGTCGCTAATACGAGCTGCCTGCTGCATTGAATGCGTGACGATGATGATCGTCATCTCGGGCGCCAGCTCGGCCATCAGATCCTCGACCTTAGAGACGGACGTGGGGTCGATGGCGGAGCAGGGCTCGTCCATCAGAAGGACATCGGGTTGCACCGCAAGCACGCGCGCGATGCACAGACGCTGCTGCTGACCGCCCGAGAGCGCCAAACCATCCTTGTTGAGCTGATTGGATACCTCTTTCCAGAGGTTGGCGCGCTTGAGCGATTCTTCCACGATGTCATCGAGGTCGCTTTTGCTAGTCACGCCCTGCAGACGAGGGCCAAAAGCAACATTCTCGTAGATGGATTTAGGGAACGGGTTGGGCTGTTGAAAGATCATGCCCACGCGACGGCGAAGGTCGACCGGGTCGACACCCTCGGCATAGATATCATTGCCGTCGAGCGTCATGGTACCCTCGACGCGCGTGCCCTCGATCAGGTCGTTCATGCGGTTGATGCAGCGCAAAAACGTCGACTTGCCACAGCCCGAGGGGCCGATGAACGAGGTGATGGCATTTTTGGCGATATTGAGGTCGAGCCCCGTCAACGCATGAAAGTCACCGTACCAAAAGTTGAAATCCTTGGCCGTGATGGCCGCTTGCTCCAGCGTGGGAGCGGACTGATAAACGGACATGGGACTCCTTAACTAGCGGCGCTTGCGCGACAGGAAGCGCGCAAACAGGTTGAAGGCCAAAATGATCACCATCAGCAGGAGCGCGGTGCCGTAAGCTGCGTTCATGTTGATGCCGTCGTTGGCGAGCAGGTACAGGTGAACCGTCATGGGGCGGCCGGAATCGAGCGGCGAGATCGGCAGGTTGATGGCCTGGCCCATGGTGTAGAGCACCACCGCGGTCTCGCCGATGGCGCGACCGATGGCAAGCACGATGCCGGTGGCGATACGGCCAAAGGCAGACGGAAGTACGATCTTTGAGACGACCTGCCACTTGGTGGCGCCCAAGCCGTACGCACCCCAACGGATATAGCGCGGTACGGCGCGAATGGCTTCCTCAGTGGTGCGCATGACGATGGGGAGCATCAAAAGTGCGAGCGCCAGAGCGGCCGAGATCATCGAAAGGCCCAGACCCATGGCCTCGACAAACAAGGCGTAGCCAAACAGACCCATAACGATGGAGGGCACCGATGCCAGGGCGTCGGCGGCATAGCGAATGAGCTCGACGACCTTGCCCTGCTTGGCGTACTCGGCCAGATAGACCGCGGCCAGCACGGCGATCGGCGTGCAGATGAGCATGGCGAGCGCCGTCACGTAGACAGTCGAGACGATCGTGGGCCAAATTCCGCCCTCGGCGTTTACGCCCTGGGGCCAACCGAAGATAAAGTCGAGCGAGATATGCGGCAGACCGTTAACGACCACGTAGGCGATGATGGCGACCAGCACCAGCGTGGTGATATATGCCGCGGCGCGGAACACGCCGAGCATGATCTTGTTTGATAGGTCCTTGTTGATACGGCCCTTCTTACCGTGGGAAAGGGCACGCTTGATGCGCTCGCGCGACGAGGTCGTATCGACCGTCGTGTCAACGGAATCGGACATAGCCTACCCCCTCTTATTTTTGGAAATCAAACGGACGATGCCCACCAGCGCGGCGGAGATGATAAACAGGACCACGCCCATGCCAAACAGGGCAGAACGATGCAGGCCCGAGGAATAGCTCATATCGAGCGCGATCTGGCTCGTGAGCGTCGAGATGGGGCTCGAGATGCTGTCCGGGATGACCGGGGCGTTACCCACGACCATAAGCACGGCCATGGTCTCGCCGATAGCGCGACCCATGCCCAGCACGATAGCGTCCACGATGCCCAGCTTGGCCGCCGGCAGCACGACCTTGTAGATGGTCTGCCACTTGGTGGCACCCATGGCATAGGATGCCTCGCGGATGCCCATGGGAATGGAGTTAAGGGCATCGATGGTAAGCGTGGTGATGGTGGGGACAATCATGATGGCGAGCACGAACCAAGCCGTCAGCGCACCAAAGCCAAGGCCACCAGTCAGCTGAGCGATAAACGGGCGAATGATGATCATGCCAAAGAAGCCGTAGATAATGGAGGGGATGCCCGCCAGCAGGTCGACGGCGGGGCTGATGAGCTTGCGCACGCGCTTGCTGGCAATCTCAACCAGATACACGGCGGTGCCCACGCCCAGGGGGACGCCCATGGCAAGGGCGCCGACAGTCACCAGACCCGAGCCGGCAAGCAGCGACATAATGCCGTAGTGGCCCTCGGAAGGTGCCCATGTAAAGCTAAAGAAGTCTGCCAGGCCAATATCGGTAAAGACGGGTAGGGCCGAGTACGTGGTAAAGACAAAAATCAGGATGACGGTGACGACCGCCAGGAACGCGCAGGCAAAGAAGATCCACTGCAGCGCTTTCTCTTTGAGATAAGTGCTACGCGATACCAGCGCCAGCTCACGCTTCTTGGGTGCCTGAGCCGTCTGCTCAGTCCGGGGGCTTTCCTGTGCTTCCATGCTACTCACTCCCCTTCCCGTCATTGGTGACGGGGATAAAGCCCGCCTCGCGAATCTGCTTGTCCATCTTCTCGGACGTCACGTAGTCGATGTAATCCTGAGCCTGCTTGGAAGGCGTTCCCTTCACAAAGAAGTAGAGGTCACGCGAAATGGGATATCCCCCGCTTGCAACCGTCTTCTCGGAGGCCTCAACATGATTGACCGAGACGGCCCTGACCGAAGTCTTGGCGTTGAGGCTATCGACGAAGCCCAGCGAAATGTAGCCGATGGCCCCACGCGAACGGGACACGACATCGCGCACCTGGCCCGTACCCGAAAGAACGGCCGAACGGCGATCGAACGGCGTGCCGTCCATCACGATAGTGCGGAAAGCCTCACGCGTACCGGAGGCCTCGTCGCGGTTGATAACCTGAATCTTCAGGTCCTCGCCACCGACCTCTTTCCAGTTGGTGATCTTGCCGGCGTAGATATCGCGGAGCTGCTCGGTCGAGAGGTTCTCAACAGGGTTGTCCTCATTCACGATGACCGCGATGCCGTCGTGCGCGATTACGATCGGGGTCAGACCCAGGTCCTGTTCGTCGGCGTTGAGGCCACGAGAGGAGCTGGCGATATCGGCCGTGCCGGCGCTGACGGCCTCGATGCCAGCAGATGAGCCCAGGCCAGAGACCAGCACGTCGATGCCGGTCTCCTCCTTAAAACCCTCGGCAGCAATCTCGGCGATGGGAAGGCACGTCGTGGAGCCAGCCACAGTAATGGAAGAGGTGGAGGATCCCGAAGAGCAGGCGCACAGCGTGAGCGTGAGCACCGCGGCGCTCAGGAGCGATACGATCTTTCTCATAGCATCACGCCGATCGCAGCATGGCGCCCGCAGGTGCCGCCCTCGTTACGGTAGGAGAAAAAACGGTCATTCTGACGCACGGTGGAAAGCTCGGTATCCACGATATTTGCCGTGGCGACACCGATGCCTTCAAGCGCCTCGCGAATCGCGGCAGAAAGATCAAGCATGCGAGAGGCGCTCGCATCGATGCATGCGAACTCGGCGGCAAAGCGATCCATGAGCTCCTGCGATACCTCGTACTCGTCACCCAGGATATGCGGGCCGATATATGCCGAGACATCGCACGCCTCGCTTCCTGTTGCCTCGCAGAGCGCTTGGCAGGCCTTGGCGGAAATGTGCGCTATCGTGCCCTTCCAGCCAGAATGGACGACAGCGAAACCACCGGGGACAACCAGCACCACGGGCACACAATCGGCAAAGCAAAGCAGCACGGGGACCTCGCGCGCGGTGCACACAATGCCATCGCAGCCCTCGGCAATCTGTTCGCGAATGATCTCAAGATCATCAGCACCGTTCGAAGTCACCGTAACGATGCGATCCCCATGTACCTGATTGGGAACAAGCAGGTTGTGTTCGCACTCGGCAGCTCCCATGGCATCAAGCGCACGACGACGATTTTCTTGAACGGAAAAGGGGTCATCGCCTACATGCGAGCCCAAGTTGAGCGAGGAGTACGGTTCTTCGGAAACGCCACCGGTGCGCTCGGTAAAGGCAAAACGGACATTTGACGTCGTGCCCTCCACCAACGTAACTCCATCATGGTCGACACGCGAAACTCTGTCCGCACGTGCTGCCATACTAAAGCCTCCTAATAACACAAGTACCGCGGCATCGCCGCTGCAGTCCGCATGTACGCGGCTGTCATACTTCCTTAAAAGGATACCCGCTGCACCAAGGGCAAACGTAAAGGGAACGTAAAGAGATTGGAGGCTTTCGTTTACAAAAGCGAAACAAAAAAGGGATGCATCCAAATGGACGCATCCCCATACAAAACGCTGAGAACAACCGATTAGAAGCTACCGCGCTTCAGGAAGTCGGGAAGCTCGAACTGGTCGTTGCCGAAGTTAGGAAGCTCGGTGCCACCGACGTTGCGGGTCGGAGCGGCCTGAGCCGGGCTCGTGGCAGGAGCGGTGCGCTGCGGCTCAGCGGAGGCAGCGGCCTTGCTCTGAGACTGCTGAGCAGCAAAGAGCTCGTCCTGACGGTTGACGTTGGAGTCGGAGAAGCCCGTAGCGATGACGGTGATACGCACCTGATCGCCCAGGGACTCGTCGACAACGGTACCGAAGATGATGTTGGCCTCGGGGTCGACGGCGTTGGCGACAACGTCGGCGGCGTCGCTGATCTCCTGGATGCCCAGGTCCTTGGAACCGGCGATGGAGAGCAGCACGCGCGTGGCGCCATCGATGGAACTCTCGAGCAGCGGGCTGGAGATGGCCTGCTGGGCAGCGTCGACGGCACGGGTGTCCCCAGAAGAGGTACCGATACCCATCATGGCGGTACCGGCCTGCTTCATGATGGTCTTAACATCGGCGAAGTCCAGGTTGATGATACCGGGGACGGTGATGAGGTCGGTGATGCCCTGGGTGCCCTGGGAAAGGACGCCATCGGCAATCGCGAAGGCCTCGAGCATGGTGGTCTTCTTCTCGGCGATGTCGAGCAGCTTATCGTTAGGGATGACGATCATGGTGTCGACGCAATCGGAGAGGGTCTTAATGCCCTCCTCGGCGCTCTTCTTGCGCTTGCGGCCCTCGAAGGTGAAGGGCTTGGTCACGACGGCGACGGTCAGCGCACCGACCTCGTTCATCGCGATATCGGCAACGATGGGAGCAGCGCCGGTACCGGTGCCACCGCCCTCGCCGCAGGTGATGAACACCATGTCGGCGCCAGCGAGCGCCTCGGCAATGTCGTCGCGGGACTCATCGGCAGCCTTGCGGCCAACCTCGGGGTTGGCGCCGGCGCCCAGGCCGCGGGTAAGGTCGGTGCCGATGTGCACCTTGATATCGGCATCAGAGATCGCGAGTGCCTGAGCATCGGTGTTGATGGCAACAAACTCGACGCCGCGGATGCCCTCTTCGATCATTCGATTGACCGCGTTGGTACCGCCGCCGCCGACGCCGACCACCTTAATGACGGCAAGGTAGTTGTTGATCTCTGTCTCGTGCATGTCGGTCCTCCGAACAAAGGTTATAGCCATAGCATGGGTCGACCCCTACGCACATTAACCTTCAGGTTGAAAGTAAATGCAAAGGTAAACCGTATTATGTTTGCACATTATGAACGTATCAGTCAAATAATTGACCGTGAAAACCAAACAAACCAGATAAACGGCGTGGTATGGCCCCTCAACAAAGCATCAACCAGCGCTACGAGGTCGGAGCGTTCCTAAATGTATAGTTACCCGGAGAGCGCACATTGATATACGTTACGCCCTCTACCTGCGAAAGCAGCTTGGTGACTACGCGCTCCTTCTTGACGATATCGTTCGAATCGCCCAGCGACACCTCAATGCCGTTATTGAGGTTTGCCGAGATGGCTTCGACCGAAGGCGTGGAAATATCCTTGACTTGTCCCAAGAACTCGCTCGAAAAACCACGCACATAATCCAAGCCAGCCTTAACGGCCTTGGAGCTCACCGCCTGGCCGGAAACCGGAGCGACATCCGCCGAGACATCAGTCAACAACACCGCGCCATAGTGCTTAGCGAGCGCCAGCGCGGCATCAATGCCGGTCAGGGTATTTGAGCCCTGCCCTGTCGTGATGACGTTGCCCTGGCCATCCACTTCGACCGACGTCGACAGCGGGGCGATCCAGGTGTCATCATCCCCGATGGCCCAGGCAAGGTCATCGGAGCTGATATAGGCAATTGCGATGACCTTGCGCTCCATAGGCGTAATGATGAGCGTATGCGGGAACTGGCGCTGGACATCCACGCCCGAGACCCACGGGTTCTGCTTGAGGTCCTCGGTAATCTGGTCGGGATCGACGTTAAAAAGCGACGTTCCCTCGGGCAAATCGATCAGCTGGATAGCATCGTGCTTCGTCACATGCTCGCTGCCTTGAATCTGAATATCAGTGGCGGTAAACAATCCAGAGTTAATCACCACGATGGCAACGACGACGAGCACGGCCAAGACGGCCAGAACGCCGCCAACGATTTTGCCTTTGCCTGTAACGACAGAAGCGGCGTCTGATGTTTTATTTACCATCGCCCCAAGTGAAGACAACGGGTTGACGCTTTTTTTACCCGAAGGCTTCTTGGCGGTAGCCGGCACCGATGTCAGCGAGCGCGGTTTCGATGCGCCCAGCGTGCGACCTGGACGCGGCGCTTTAGTTCCCGTCGAGGGCTTAGGAGTTGCCATGGGACGGGCAGGTTTGGCGCCCATAACAGGCTTTGACGTCACCGAGGGACGCGAGGACTTTTTTGCGGCCGGACGATTACCGAGCTGCGAGCCGACGACCGGACGACTGGTCTGTCGAGCATGCCCGACAGACTTAGAATGCGCGACGGTATTGCGTTGAGGTTTGGCAGGCGCGCCGGAACGCCCTCCGGCGCGGCGGAAGGTGGGTTTCGATGCTCTAGAAGCCGAGGAATTTAACTTCCGGTCTGAGCTCGATGCCATACGCCTCCCTCACCTTTCCGTGCACATGTCTGATAACCGCGGCAACGTCATCGGCCGAGGCAGTTCCGTTATTAACGATAAAATTAGCGTGAACGGGCGAAACTTCCGCGCCGCCAATCGAAAAACCCTTTAATCCACAATCCTCGATAAGCTTGCCCACACTCGCATCGGGCGGGTTGCGAAAGACCGACCCGCAGGATGCGCGACCCATGGGCTGCGTACGCTTGCGCCTCGTCAGGTACCGCTCCATGCGCTCGCGAATGTCGGCCTTGGGCGCCGGTTTAAGCTTGAGCACGCACTCGAGGATGATCTCATTGCGGGGAAGGCTACATTCGCGGTAGCCCCAAGTGATCTCGGACCCCGCATAATGTTTGATACCGGATACCGGGTCAAACGTTACGACATCCTCAACCAGCGAGCCAATCCACTCGGTCCGTGTGCCGGCATTCATAGATATCGCACCGCCGACCGAGCCAGGGATGCCAACGGCAAACTCAAGGCCCGAGAGGCTACGCGACAGGGCATCGTTGACCAGGCGCGCAAACATCACGCCCGCACCGACCGTCAGCGTACAACCGTCATCGGCAACAACCGTGCGCTGAAACTCACGTCCGAGCGAAATGACGGCGCCGCGATAACCGCCATCGGCAACCAGCAGATTGGAGCCCTTGCCGATGATGACCCACGGCACCTGCTCGCGATCGAGCACCGCCACGGCGCGGCGAAGGGCATGATAGCTATGGCACGTCACAAAGAGGTCGACCTTGCCGCCGATACGATAACTCGTATGACGCGCAAGGCGCTCGTCCTCGATCACATCCGTGTCGATCATGCCCGAGAGCGCCATGACGGCGTTAAACAGACCCATTAGACTTAAGCGTCTTTCTTGGCAGTCAGATACTCGATAAACTCGGGACCGACGGTCGTAACGTCACCGGCACCCATGGTGAGCAGCAGGTCGCCCTCGCCCACCATCTGCTCGAGCTCCTGATTGAGCTCAAGACGGCTGGAGCAGTACACGACCTCCTTGCCAGGATGCTTGGCGCGCACGGTATCGGCGAGCATCTTAGAGGTAACACCCGGAATGGGCATCTCGCCAGCCGAGAACACATCAATCAGCAGCAGTTTATCGGCATTGGCAAATGCATCGGCAAAGTCGTCGCACAGGGCCTGCAGGCGCGAATAGCGGTGCGGCTGGAACACGACGTCGACGTGCTTGTAGCCCAGCGACGAAGCGGCAGCAAGCGTCGCCTTGATCTCGGTGGGGTGATGGCCGTAATCATCGATCACGGTGATGCCATCGATATCGCCCACGTGGGTAAAGCGGCGGCGAACGCCCTCAAAGCTCGAGAGCGCCTTGGCGGCGGCGTCGATGTCAAGGCCCAGGACATGGGCGACGGTGAGCACCGCCGTGGCGTTGAGCATGTTGTGGCGACCGGGATTGCTCTTGATCTCCACGGCATGTTCAGTGCCATCCTCAAAGCGAACGATAAAGTCACTCTGGATGCCCTTGACATCCGGGTGCATGCAGACGATGTCGTTGCTCTCGGCAAAGCCGTAGGAAAGCACGTGACGGCCCGTCGACTTGGCGAGCTCGACCAGATGCGGGTCCTCACCGCAGACGATGACGGTGCCGTCCTCGCCCACCAGGCTCATGAATTTGGCGAAAGTTGCCTCGATCTCCTCGATACCCGAGTAGTGATCGAGGTGGTCGGCCTCGACGTTGGTCACAATGACTACGTTGGGGTTCAGGAACAGGAAGGAGCTGTCGGACTCGTCGGCCTCGGCGACAAAGTAGTCGCCCGAGCCGTTCTTGCCGTTCGTGTCATAGCCCTCGACGATGCCGCCGATCAAGAAGCTCGGATCCAGACCCATGCGGTCGAGCATGGTGGCGCACATCGAAGACGTGGTAGTCTTGCCATGCGTGCCGGCAACAGCGACGGTGGTGTAGCCGTGGCCCAAAGCAGAGAGCATCTTGGCACGGGGCCACACGGGAATACCAAGCTCGCGAGCGCGCACGAGTTCGGGGTTGGACTCCGGAATAGCGGTGGAGACAACAACCACGTCGGGCTTGACCTCGTCGATCGTGGCGGCCTCATGGCCCACATGCACCTTCACGCCAGCGCGGGTAAGCTGGCGGATATAACGTGACGTCTTAAGGTCGGAGCCGGTAACGGCATAACCGCGCTCGTGCAGAACGAGGGCGATGCCGCTCATGCCGGCGCCGCCGATACCGATAAAGTGGGCGCTCTTAAACTCGGGCGCGGAGGTTGCAGTCTGGGAATCAGCCATGTGCTCGTGTACTCCTTGCGTAAACACTGCCTGTAACCTATTAACTGTACCGCACCTACCGCATCAGCGCGAGGGCGACCGACGATATCCCGTCTAACTAACGCAAACCCTCTACCGCATCCGCCAGAAGAGCGGCGGCCCTATCCTGAGCCAGACCACGCGCCGCCTGACGCATGGCGTCGCGCGCCGCCGCGTCATCGACCAGATGCAGCAGCTCATCGGCAAAGGCAGAACCGTCGATATCGGCATCGGCGCAGAGCACGCCGGCCCCGGCGTCGACCAGATACCGGGCATTGGTGGTTTGGTGGTCGGCCGTCGCATGCGGATACGGCACGAGCACTGAGGGCACAGCGAGCGCAGCGATCTCGGCCACGCTCGATGCGCCCGAACGCGAGAGCACCAAATCGGCAGCAGCCAGCATATCGCCCATGTTGTCGATGTAAGGCTGGACGCGGTAACGCTTCGCCTCCTCGGGCGTCAGCGCCAAAGCGCGCTCGGTCTCCTCAAAGCCGTCGGCACCCGTCGAATGCAACACATAGAGGTTCTTGCGCGAAAGCAGCTCGTTTTTGAGCGAGACCACGCGCTCGTTGAGGTGCTGGGCGCCAAGTGAACCGCCAAAGACGAGCAGCAGCGTAGCGTCCTCGGGAACGCCAAGTGCTTTGCGGCCGCGAGCGCGATCGCCCTCGATCACCGAGCGACGTACGGGGTTGCCGGTCATGAGCACGTGGCCAGGGTCACCTTCGCGCTCAAAGACCGAACGCGCTGCCGGCACCGAGATGCACACGCGGGCGGCGTGGGAGTTCATCATCTTGTTGGCCAGGCCCGGAACAGAGTTCTGCTCATGCAGCAGATACGGAACGCCCGCGCCCTTGCACCACCCCAGCAGCGGAACCTCGACATAGGCACCAAAACCGACGGCAGCGTCGGGCTTGCCGACCTTTGAGAAATGACCAGCGAGCGCACGCTTGGCCTTGTTGACACGCCACAGCGAGGTCAGCGCCGTCCAAGGACGGGAGCGGTCGAAGCCCGTGACCGTAATGGGCACAAAATCAAACCCAGCCTCGGGGACCAGACGACCCTCGAGCTTGCGCGACTGGCCCACGAACACAACGTGGTGGCCACGGTCACGGAGCTCTTCGGCCAAGGCGAGCGCGGGGTTGATGTGCCCTGCCGTGCCGCCGGCTGCAATAGCAACGGTCATTTTATCGGTCATGGTAGTCCCTTCGTACACGCGGTCCCTGGCCGTCGGTACGCAGACGCGCCGACGGGTCTGAGTTCAAATCGATTCGATTATATCCGCCGCCCGCATTGCGAGGAGTGGGGCGCTGAGGACGACCTTGCGGCGCCGTTCGCTGATGCGGGCGGGCTGCGGGGTCGGTCGCAGAGCCATCCAGGACGGTAAAACCGTTACGCGAAGATCGCTCGCCGCGCACGTGGGGCACGCCGGCGGTACTCTCATCCATAACGGCAAAGCTCTCACGGCGGCGGTCATACTCATCGCGGCGGGCGCTCTCGTACGAAACGCGCAGGATCAACCCGGCAAGCATGAGCGACACAATAATCGACGAACCGCCGTAGCTAATAAACGGCAACGGTTTGCCCGTCATGGGAAACACGTTGAGGATGCCCAGCGCGTTAATCAAAAACTGCACTGCGAGAATGACCGCGGAGCCAGACGCCATGAGCGCGCCCCGACGATCGGTCGCCTGCTCGGCAATGCGAAACGCCGAGTAGATCAGCATCGCAAACACCAAGAAGAACAGCACGGTTCCGACAAAACCGACTTCCTCGCCAATGATGGCCAAGATGTAGTCGTTGTGTGCCTCGGGCAGATACGAGTACTTCATGGTTGAGTTGCCGATGCCACGGCCGAACAGACCGCCCGAGGCAAAGGCCATGATGGCAAGCGTGGCCTGATAGCCGTCACCATACTCGTCGGCCCAAGGGTTCAAGGCAACCTGAATACGCACCATACGGTATGGCTCTGCGACAAGCGCAATCACGATCACGAGAATGCCGAAGATTAGCACGCCGATGATAAATCTGGGGTCGAGACCCGCAAACAACGCCATGCACATGAGGGTCAACAGGATGATCAGGACAGTACCGAAATCGGGCTGGATAAAGATCAGAAAGAGCGAAATGCCCAGGTAGATGCCCATCTTGCGAAGGAATTCGTTGATGTTGCCACCGGGCGAAAAGAAGCGATCAAGCATGATGGCCGAATACGCAATGGCAAATGGCTTTAAAAACTCGGAAGGCTGGAACTGAATACCGGCGATGTTGAGCCAGCGCGTGGCGCCACGGCTGCCGCTGCCCACCAAGAACACCAGAAGCAGTAGCCCTATCATGCCGATAAGGAAGATCCTGAGCACGTCTTCCCCAAACCAACTGTCCGGCAAGATGCGCACGATGGCAACCATAGCCAGCACGCCAACTCCGGCAAACGCGGCTTGTCGAAACAGAAAAAACGTCGCCGAGCCATTCTCGTGCAGCGCCTCGACCGAAGACGCCGAGTACACCATCAGCAGGCCAAAGCACACCAAGGTAAACAGGCAGGCCATGAATATCAAACGGGGGCGCATGATACGGGCGGGAACGCCGGCAATATAGCGTTCGCTAAACGTCTGCCCGCCGCGACCGGAACGCGGTGTGCTGCGCCGCGAGGAAGCACGGTCCGAGTCGGGCCTCCTCATACCTTGTCGGGGGCTCTCCTCTCTCACCGCAACCCCTATTCCATTTGTGATTTCGCTGCAGCGGCAAGCTGGGCCACGTAGTCCTTAAACACGCGGCCGCGCTCCTCATAGCCCGAGAACTCATCGAACGAAGAGCAGGCAGGAGAAAGTAAGATCACGTCACCACGGCTCGACAGCGAACGGGCGACGTCCACGGCGTCGCGTAGGTCATCCGCCTGGGCGATATCCACATCGCCATCGACATCGGCCTCGTCCATAGCGGCGGTGAAGCGCTCGCGCGCATCGCCAAAGCAGACGACCGAGCGCACGTTGTCCATAACGACGCGCGCGAAGTCCGTGAGCGGCGTGCCCTTATCGTGGCCGCCGAGCAGCAAGATCACGTCGTCATCGGGAAATGCCGTCAGTGCCTTCTCGACCGCATCGGTGTTGGTCGCCTTGGAATCGTTGACGTAGCGCACGCCGTCAATCTCGCCACACGGCTCCACGCGGTGCTCGAGCGGCTGGAACGAGGCAAGACCGCGGCAGACACCATCGACATCGGCACCGACCGCCAAGGCAGCCGTGGCGGCGCACAGGGCATTGATAACATTGTGATGGCCCGAGATCTTGAGCTCGGATGTAGCGATGAGCGGGGTCTCGACGCCCTTCAGGCGCACGACCATCTTGCCGTCGCGCACAAAGGCGGCATCCTCGCCCTCAGGCTCGTCAAAGGCAACCTTGCAGATGCGACGACCCGGCGTGTAGATGTACTCATCGAACTCGTGAATGCCGGCGTCTTCGACGTCGACAACCGCCAGATCGTCATCGACCATATTGTCAAACAGTTTGATCTTGGCAAGCGCATAGTTCTTATGGCTCTTATGCCAGCCCAAGTGGTCGGGAGTGATGTTGAGCAGCACCGCCACGCGGGGGTGGAGCTCGGTTGTCGTAGCAATCTGATAGCTCGAGAGCTCAGCCACAAACCACTCGTTGTGGGCTCGGCCGTCAATCTCGTTGACCGGCGGCTCGCCGATGTTGCCGACAGCAACGCTGGCCTCGCCGGCAGCCTTAAGCAGATAATCAGTCAGCGACGTGGTGGTCGTCTTGCCGTTGGTGCCCGTGATGGCAATCCAGTTATCGGGCGACAGGCGATAGGCAAACTCGGGCTCACCCATAATCTGGGCGGCATGCTCGCGCCCAGCCTTAAAGAAGCCCGAGAACTCCGAGATGCCCGGGCACGTCACGCATACGTCATAGGCGCCCTCGACCTGTTCGGTCCCATAGACAAACGACGCACCAGCAGCCTCGAGCGCACGCGTGGCGTCATTGGGCTCAGAGGTGCCACCGCCATACACGGTAACGGCACTTACGCGCTCGGGATGTGCCAGCGCCCAGCGGGCGACATCGAGACCGGATTTGCCCTGACCCAAAACGAGCAGGCTAAAGACATCAGCAAGAGACATGAAAGACCACTATCCCAACTGGAAGAACAGAGCAAGGCCAACGGCACCAAAGGCAGCAGCGATAATCCAAAAACGGATGACGACCTTGGTCTCGGCCCAGCCCTTCTTTTCGAAATGATGATGGATGGGCGCCATAAGGAAGACGCGCTTGTGCGTAAAGTGGAAGTAGACAACCTGAATCATGACCGACAGGGTCTCAACGATAAACAGGCCGCCGATGATGAGGGAGACGACCTCGGTGTTGGTCATGATGGACGTGCAGGCAAACGCGGCGCCTAGGGCAAGCGAGCCGGTATCGCCCATAAAGATGCTCGCCGGATAGCAGTTGAACCACAGAAAGCCCAAGCAGGCACCGGCACACGCGGTGCAGAAGATGGACAGGTTCACGTCTCCGTGCAAAAACGCCATGGCAGCCATGGCGAGCATGGCAATCATGGAGGTGCCGCCAGCAAGACCGTCAAGGCCATCGGTCAGGTTCACGGCATTAGAAAGACCGGCGATCATCAGCCAGCAAAAGACAATGTAGAGCCACGGGAACGAAAGGCCGCAGATGGTGGTCGAAAGCACGCCAAGGTCAATCGTCAGGCCGCCGGGAAAACGAATCTCGGGGGCGACGCCGCACCAGTTAACGGCAAGTACCGTAAAGGTGACACAGATAATGGTTAGGCCGATCATCTTGGCATGAGGCGTCAGACCGAGCGAGCGCCCATGCGTAACGGAGGTCAGGTCGTCGATCAGGCCCAGCACGCCGGTCGCCAGCGTGGCGAGCAGCACGAGCACAAGCTCGGTGGTGAGCTTGCCCATCAGCAGGCAGGTCAGCGAAATCGCGACGAGAATGACAACGCCACCCATGGTGGGCGTTCCCTGCTTAACCAAATGACGCTTGGGGCCGTCGGCACGAACCTGCTGGCCGATACCCTCGACCTTAAGTAGCTTGATCCACCACGGCATGAGCAGCAGCGCAATGGCAGCGGCGATGCCAAGCCCCAAAAAAGCCTGATACGTTGGATACGAGGGATTGCCGAACATGGGCTAGCACACACCTTCCACAAAGCGGTCGAGCTCAACAAAGCGGGAACCCTTGACCAGTACAACATCATGTTTTTCAAGCGCGCCGCCCATGCGGTCGAGCACCTGCTGATAATCGGAGAACACCTGGATGCGGTCCTCGTCCATACCCATCATGCGCGCGGCATCGGCCATAAGCTGGGCCAGCTCACCACCCACGCACGCCAACATGTCGAGCTTCTTGGCGGCGGCATAGGCGCCCACGAGCTCATGCATGCGAGGAGCCTCATCGCCCATCTCGCCCATCTCGCCCAGGATCGCCATGCGAGACCCCGTGCACGAAAGCGAGCACAGCAGATCGAGGCCAGCAGCCATGGATTCGGCGCTGGCGTTATAGGAATCGTCGATGACGCGGGCACCGCTCTTGGCGCGCTTAATCTCCTGGCGGTGACCGGTGATCGTGAGGCCCCTAAAGGCAGTATCGATCTGCTCGGGCGTCACGCCCAGGCGATAGGCAACCGCGGCGGCCTTAACGGCATTAGGAACGGACTGCACGCCGGGGATGGCAAGCATGGTATCGATCGTCTCGCCCTGACCAAAATCGAGCGTAAAGACCGGACGGCCCTCGTCATCAACTCGAACGTCGTGGGCGCGGACCTCATCATCGTCCGAGACGCCGGCCAGCATCACATCGATACCAGCAGGCTGGGCGAACGTATCGCGAATGAACGGCGTAAAGTCGTCCTCACCGCCCAAAACCAGCAGCGGCAAGAAGTCGCCGGCGGCGCACATACCCTGGACAATCTCGGCCTTAGCGCGGGCGATGTTCTCGCGGCTACCCAAAATGCCGATATGAGAGGTGCCGATCTTGCTCACGATGGCAAGGTTGGGATTGGCGGACTGGGACAGGCGCTCAATCTCGTGGAAATGGTTCATGCCCATCTCGAGCACCAGGACCTCGGTATCGGCCGGAGCGGAAAGCACCGTGAGCGGCATGCCGATCAGGTTATTGAAATTGCCCTTGGTGGCCCAGACACGATAGCGCTTGGCGAGCACGGCGGCGAGCACGTCCTTGGTCGTCGTCTTGCCGATGGAACCGGTAATACCAACGACCAGGCAGCCAAGCTCCAGGCGATACGCGTGCGCCAAACGCAGCAGAAACTCCTCGGGATCATCGGTCAGCAGGATGGCGCACCCCTTGTCCTGCGCCAGCGAGACCAGCTCGGCCTCGGGCTCACGCGTCATCACGACGGCGCCGGCACCCGACTGGACGGCACGGGAAGCAAAATCATTGCCGTCGACGTTTTCACCGGGAAAGGCGACGAAAATCGTCCCTTCCTCGACCTGGCGCGAGTCGATAACGCACCCGCGGCATACCCGATCGGCTTCTCCCGTCACGGTTCGGGCCCCTGTTGCGGCCGCGAGGTTGTTGACGGCGATCTCTATCATTGCAGCTCCCCTGTAAACCTAATAATGCTATCGGCGTATTGTATCCCAGCGCCGCACATGCGTGGTGCAGGGCATGTGAACACCCTCATATGGGACAACAAACAACGCCCCAAAGATTGTAACCCCCTACTTCGTGTGCGGGATACCCAGCACGTCGAGCGCGTTGGCCATAATGGACTGGAACGGCACCGCAGCGGCATCTGAACCGCTCGGCGTTCCGTCGAGCGTGATATAGCACAGCACTTTGGGCGATTGTGCCGGTGCAAAGCCCATAAAGGACGACATGTAGTTCTCCTTGAGGTAGCCGCCGTTCTCGTCGGCACGTTCGGCCGTACCGGTCTTACCCGCCACGTCATAGCCGTCAACCGCGCCGCCAACGCCCGTTCCCTCGGACACGACCGTCTGCATGCACGATGTCACCTGGGATGCGGCGTCCTCCGAAATCGCGCGCTCGCCTTCGCCCCAGTCCTTCTCGTCGCCTTTGCTGGACTTATAGAAGTGCGGTGTCATCATCACGCCGCCGTTGGCGATGCCGCCCACGGCACGTGCGATCTCAATCGGCGAGACAGACAGTGCCTGTCCAAAGCTCATCGAGCCCAGCGTGGCGCCGTCATACTGGTCACGCTCCTTGACGATACCCAGGCTCTCGCCCGGAAAATCTACACCAGAGCTGTGACCGATGCCCCACTTGTCCACATAGGTGGCAAAGTCGTCGGCACCGATCTTGCGCCCCACCAGGACAAAGCCCACGTTGGACGAACGGCGCATCATCTCGCGCACATCCATGGTCATGGCGTAGTCGCGCTTGTCGGCATCGGTGACGGTATCGTCGCCCACCTTGATGCTCGCCGGCACCTCAAACGACGTACTCGATCGCACGACACCCAAGTCGAAGCCGGCGCCCGCCACGAGCGTCTTAAAGACCGAGCCGGGCTCGTAGGCGTCGGTGACCAGGCGCAAGTTCATATCCTCGGTCTTGGCGTTTTCCAGATCGGTCTGGTCGTAGGTCGGGTACGAGCAGGCTGCCAAGATCTCGCCTGTCGTAGGATCGGTGACCAGCGCCGAGCCGTTCTTGGCCTTAGTCTTCTCAACTGCCTCTGCCAGGGCATCCTCGGCCGCTCGCTGGATATTGACGTCGAGCGTCGTCACGATGTCAACGCCGTCGACCGCAGCCACCTTTTTATAGGCACCGCCCGCGATATAGCTGCCGTCCCTCGCGCGCTCGCGTACGAGAGAACCGTTCGTGCCGGTCAGAAGCTTGTTGTATTGCTTTTCGAGACCCGTCAAGCCGTCGTTGTCTACATTCACTACACCCAGCACCTGCGATGCCAGATTGCCGTATGGATATACGCGCTTCATGGCCTGCTCAAAAAGCACGCCGGGCAGGTTCTTCTTCTCCAGCGCCGCAACATCGTCTTCGTCCACCTGACGCTTGATATACACCCAGGTTCCATCGGACTCAACGAGCTTGCGGCAGGTCTTTTTATCGATTCCAGTTGCCTTGACCAGCGCCGACACCGTCTTGTCAACATCCTCGACAAGCTGCGGGTTCACGGCGATGTTGCGACATTCGACCGACGACGCCAACACGTTGCCGTTGCGGTCGTAGATGGTGCCGCGTTTGGCATAGAGGGTCTGCGCAAGCAGGCGGCGCGCATCGGCACGCTCGCGCAGTTTATCGGCTTCGACAATTTGATAGTCGGCAAGGCGAAAGACGCCCAAGCCCAAACCAAGCCCGATGAAGCCCATGACGGCTTTGCGGCGAGGCAGAGGCGTGCCTGTGAGCCATTCGGTCGACGAACTCTTGCGCGACCTGGTGTTATGCATTTGAGGGCCGTCCGAGCCGCGAAGTCGCGACGCCGGGTCGTTGCCACGGGACTGCCCGGCGTTGTAAGATTGCCGACCCGTTCCTTGATAACCAGAACGTCCCCGCGACGAGGGACGTCCAGAACCGCGGCCCCCATCGGAACCGCGGCGATAGTCATTTGTCATACTCAGCTACCGTCTTGCTACTGAGCGGTCGCGGTCGCGTTGGCGCCCGCGGCTGCATCCTGCGAAAAGTCAAGTGTAACGCTCTCGCTGGGCTCCACCATGCCATAAGCGCCCGCAAGGTCGCGAATGCGCGTGTCGGCGCCATAGACCGAATGCATGACCTCCAGGTCGGAGCTCTCATCGGTCGCCTTTTCGAGCGTGTTGGTAAGCTCGGCGTTGCTGTTGAGCACCTGGGCCGTAACGCCGGCGAGTGCCACGCGGGCGACGCCGATCGTCATGAAGATAGCCGCAATGATGCAAAACGTTTTAAGAACGCTCATGAAAACCGGGCTTACCGCCTGGTTTGCCTGACGGCCCGCGCCCGTGTAGACATCAAAGCGCGGCGTGCGCTGCTCACGGGGAGCAACGGGGGCCTGCGGCGTCTCACGATAGGCGGGCATGGCGTTCATATCATAGGCAAGTGCTGCGCTTGAAGTGTTGTAGCCCATGATATGCCGCCTCCCATCCCGAGTACGTTGGTAGTGTGTTTAAGCTTCGTTTATGGTGCGAGCGGGAGGTCCAATATCGCGCGGTCGCGCCTACAGACGCTGCGCCACGCGGATTTTGGCTGATCTCGCCCGAGGGTTGCGCTCAACCTCATCAGGCTGGGCAACCAAGGGTTTGCGGGTGATGACCTTGAGTATCGGCACGTTGCCGCACACGCACACCGGAATCTCCGGCGGACACGTGCACCCCTGGCTCATCTCCTTAAAGTGGTTCTTTACGATACGGTCCTCGAGCGAGTGATACGAGATGACGCAGATACGTCCGCCCGGGTTGAGCCACCTGGTGGCAGCATCAAGCCCTCGTTCGAGCACATCGAGCTCGTGATTGACCTCGATGCGAATGGCCTGGAAACTTTTCTTGGCCGGGTGTCCGCCATGCCGACGAGCGGCAGCCGGGATACCCGCCTTGATGATCTCGACAAATTGGCCGGTGGTTTCGATCGGTTCTTGCTCGCGGCGGCGCACAATCTCGCGCGCGATCTGCGAGGCGAACTTCTCTTCGCCGTAGACGCGTAGAATCCGGGCGAGGTCGTGTTCGTTATAGGTGTTGATGACCTCAGCTGCGTTTAAGGTGTTATTACCCGGATCCATCCGCATGTCCAATGGGGCGTCCTCGTTATACGAAAAGCCCCTGCCAGGGATATCGAGTTGCGGTGACGAAACGCCCAAATCGAACAGGAAGCCATCGACCCCGGGCACCTCGGCCGAGCAAAGCAGCTCGTCCAAGTCGCCGAAGTTGCCCTTCAGCAGCTGGTGCGGAACGCCGGGAACCTCGCGGTCCAGACGGGTGCCAGCGGCCTCGAGGGCCATGTCGTCCTGATCGACGCCGAGCAAAAGGCCCGTCTCCCCCACCTGCGCGGCCATCTTTACCGAATGGCCGGCACCGCCAAGGGTGCAATCGCAGACAACGGAGCCGCTCTTTAGCCGCAGCGACTCAAGCACTTCGCCGAGCATGACAGGTTCATGCCGATATTCTTGTGTCAAGATCCCACGCTCCATCCGTTACCCGTGCCTTGCCCTTACGAGAAGAAGAGGTCCAGCAGGGCCTCATCGTCATCGTCCTCATCGGCCGCGGCGCGATCCCAAACCTCAAGGTGGTCGTAGTTGCCCACAACCGTGACCTCGCGGTCGAGGTTCGCCTGTTTGCGGAGAGACTCGGAAAGACCGATACGACCGGCGCTGTCCACGTCCATCGACGTGGTGCGCTTGTTGATCGCCCTCATGAGCTTCTGGTCATTAATGTCACGCGGGTTAAAACCCTCGTGGCCCTCACGACCCGCGAAGAGTCCTTCGACCCACTTATCGAAGGCCTCGGCAGAGAACACGTACAGAGCATCGACATCCAGGGCTTTGAACACGCGAACGTGCTCTCCAAGCTCCTCGCGAAGGGGTGCAGGCAGGGATAGACGACCTTTTGCATCGAGATTGCGCTCGTATGCACCAGTCATTCCCATGTGCGCCCTCCCCTCGGTTACTCAGATGGCACGTACGCGGGGAACCACCCCGCCTGTCGACGTCATTAATAATATGGGGAACCGCCCCATTTTTCAACACTTTTCCCCACCCCTTCCCCCACCCCGCCCCACTATTCCACCCCCAATATGTTGTAAAACACCCCCGAGCATATGTTCGAAAACACAATATGTTGTGTTTGCAGCAAAGGCGGGATGCCACCTGTAGAACCACGCCCGCGAACCTCAACCTTCAAGTTGACCTTGAGGCGATTTTTACGTCCCTTTACACGCCGTTCACATCGCCCCCAAACTCCCCCACCCACGGTACACACGGCCCACCACCGCGTCGGTGTCTGGCGAAAAATGGGACGGGCCCCAGATTGCCCATGCGCGCAAAAGTGCGTCTCGGCAATCTGGGGCCCGTCCCCAAATACCTATAAATATGCAGGTCAGCGATGTGTTAACGATGTGCCAGCGGGTGTGCCGCCAAATAGACCTCGGTCAGTTGCGTACGATCGACATGCGTGTAGACCTGCGTGGTCGATATATCGGCATGTCCCAAGATCTCCTGTAGCACACGGAGGTCTGCGCCGCCCGCAAGCATATGGGTGGCAAAGGAGTGACGCAGCGTATGGGGATGGAGCCCCACCAGTCCCACCTGGCGCCCGTAGCGCTCACAGATGGCATGGATGCCCTGGCGCGACAGACGGCGGCCGTTCTTATTTAAAAAGACCGCCGAGGTCTCGGTTCCGCGGGCATGGGCCGCCAAGCGAGAACGCCCCTCAGTTACATAAAGCGTCAGAGTTCGCGCCGCGCTTCCTACCAGCGGGGACAGGCGTTCCTTCGAGCCCTTACCACGAACGAGCACAAAGCCATCGTCGATATGGATATCGCCCACATCGAGCCCCACCAACTCGCTCACACGCAAACCGCATCCGTAGAGCACTTCCAAGATGGCATGGTCGCGCAAGCCCATCTCGCCCTCGGGGAAGTCTTGATCGAGCAGCGCCGAGACATCCTCCACCGATAGATACTCCGGCAAACGCTCAGCCTTTTTAGGCAGGCGCAACGCCGCCGTTGGATTTTGGGCCACAGCCCCATCGCGCACCAAAAAGGCATGTAGGCCCTTCACGGCCGCAAGCGCACGCTCCACCGAGGCATCCGAATAGCCCCCATCGCGACGGTCGGCGACAAAGCCCTCCACGACCTGACGGGTCACCTCTTCAAAAGACACAATACCAGCCCGCTCCAGATAGGCGCAGTACGTCGTCAGGTCACGACGATAGGCCGCAATCGTGTTGCGCGCCAAACCCCGCTCGACCGCGAGGTAATCGAGATACTCCCCCGCCGCCACGGCGAGCGACGAGGGAGTAGCTTCGGTATGTTCCTTATTCGCCGGCACCCTTAGTCCGTAGCGAGGTTCTTGGGCGTCACCTGCAAGCGATCGACGCCCTCATGCTGGCCGATCGAGGCGCGCACGAACTCGCGGAACAGCGGCTGCGGGTTGGTCGGGCGGCTCTTGAACTCGGGATGAGCCTGGGTTGCCACATACCACGGATGCACGTCGCGCGGCAGCTCGACCATCTCGACCAGGCGCTCGTCGGGCGAAAGACCAGAGATAACCAGACCAGCGCCCTCGAGCTGGTCACGGAAGGCGTTGTTGAACTCAAAGCGGTGACGGTGACGCTCGTAGACGAGCTCCTCGCCATATGCCTCGCGCGCGAGGGTATCGGCGGCAAGCTTGCACGGATAGGCGCCCAGGCGCATGGTGCCGCCCTTCTCGGTCACGTCCTCCTGCGAGCTCATCAGGTCGATGACACTATACGGGCCATCCGGATCGAACTCGGAAGAGCTGGCACCGGCAAGGCCGACCACGTTGCGGGCAAATTCGCACACGGCCACCTGCATACCCAGGCAAATGCCCAGATACGGAATCTTGTGCTCACGGGCAAACTCGGCCGCGAGGATCTTGCCCTCCAGGGCGCGCTTGCCAAAGCCGCCAGGGACCAGGATGCCCGAGGCGTCACCCAGGACCTCGGAGACGTTCTGCTCGTCGAGGCTCTCGCCATCGACCAGCTGTACATCAACGTGGCGATCGTAGAAGACGCCCGCATGGTGCAGGGCCTCGATAACCGACAGGTAGGCATCGGGCAGCTGCGTATACTTGCCCACGACGGCGATCTTCACCTTGTCGGCGTGCTGGTTGGCATGGTTCTGCTTGCGCAGGAACTCGTTCCACTGACTCATGTCGCGCTCACGCGGGTCAAGACCCAGACGCTCGCAAATGCGCAGGTCAAAGTCCTGCTCGGCGAGCAGCTGCGGAACATCGTAGATGCTCGCGCAGTCCTCGTTGGTAAAGACACAGTCGGTGTCGACGTCGCAGAAGCTTGCAATCTTGCCGCGGATGGCATCATCGATATGGTGGTCGGAGCGCAGAACGATAATATCGGGCTGGATACCAAAGCTGCGGAGCTCCTTGACGGAGTGCTGCGTCGGCTTGGTCTTGACCTCGTGGGCGGCGGCGATATAGGGAACAAGCGACACGTGGATGTAGCAGACGTTCTCGGGGCCGGCCTCCTTGCGGTACTGACGGATGGCCTCGACAAACGGTTGGGACTCGATGTCGCCGATCGTGCCGCCCAGCTCGGTGATGACTACATCGGAGCCGGTCTGCTCCTCGATGCGGCGGAACTTGTCCTTAATGGCATTGGTGACGTGAGGAATCACCTGCACGGTACCGCCCAAAAAGTCGCCGCGACGCTCGCGGGCGATCAAGCTCTTATAGATGGCGCCGGTCGTAAAGTTGGAATCGCGGGTCAGGTTCTCATCAATAAAGCGCTCGTAATGACCCAGGTCCAGGTCGGACTCGTAACCATCCTCGGTAACGAAGACCTCACCATGCTGGAAGGGGCTCATGGTACCGGGGTCGACGTTCAGATACGGATCGGCCTTTTGCATCGTTACTTTGTAGCCACGCGACTTGAGCAGACGGCCCAGCGAGGCCGCGGTGATACCCTTGCCCAGGGACGAAACCACGCCACCGGTTACGAACACATGCTTGGTCATATTGAGTTACCTGCGCTTCCCGTAGAAGTTGTTTATCCACATCTTACGGGTCTTCATTGTAATACTCGCGCCGCGGACCGTTCGCAATTTTTCTCGCGTGCGATTGCATTTCTCAATCTTGAAACAAAACGCCGCCCGGTTTCCCAGGCGGCGTCGCTATGGCAAGGGTTACATGCTGCTATCGATCAGCAACCTCGTCCTCAAGCATTTCTTGAACGAGCATGCCGGTACGGACGCCCTCAAGATACCACTCGCCACGTTCGGTGAGGCAAATGCCATTTGCAAGCTGACCGCCGTCGTCGCTATAACGCGAGACGACATCAATCATGCCTTCGGAATCCAAGCGATCGATTGCGGCGCGGGCACGATACGGCGAAACCCCCACGCGCTCGGCAAGCGTTTTGCGCGAGAAACCATACGGCCCGCCATTGTCTTCGGTTTGCTGGTCAATCTCCATCAACACCAGCACCTCGACACGCTTCATATCGTTGACACTCGCACGACCCTTGCCCGCCATAGCAGCCTCCTCAAACCGAGCACGAGCATCTAACGCGCCGTGCGCGACCGACACACCTCACGATGGCAGGTAATATCCATCATGCGGCATCCCGCTAAGGATGAAACAGTTACGGTTATTGTATACCGCTCAAATTGTTTCTAGGCAGGTAAACAGCTATTTTTCGCCGAAATAGGCGCTTTATTGATCAAAAAGCCGTACCGGGCGCTAACCCGATACGGCCAAAATGCAATGCAATTACCGCGGTGCTTCAAACTTAGCGATGGAAGAAACCGCGGCGCTCAAACTTGGGCTCGCAGCACACGTTGATACCCAGTTTGCGCAGTACCGTCTCGTCCGTCGGCGAGATGATCACGCTAAAGAAGGCGTCGCAGCCGCGCAGCTGCTCCAGGCCCGAAAGGACACGAGCGGCCGTCTCGCTCGTAGCTGAGGTGATCGACAACGCCATGAGCGTTTCGTCGGTGTGGAGGCGCGGGTTTTTGCTGCCCAGGAAATGAGTCTTGAGCTTGCTGATGGGTTCGATCGCCTCGTCGCTGATGACCTCGAGTTCAAGGTCGACGCCCGAGACATGCTTAAGTGCGTTCATGATGAGCGAGCTCGCGGCGCCCAGGCGCGTGGAAGTCTTGCCGGTCACCACGGAGCCATCGGGCATGACCATGGCACCCACGGGACCACCCGTCAGCTGCTCCCTGGTGAGGGCTGCCGAGCGCGCCGGCGAGTAGTTCTTATCGATGCCGGCCTTCTTCATAATAATCTTGAGACGGTCGACCTGCTCATCGCCCACGCCGGTACGGCGCACATTTTCGACCGCGGTAAAGTAGCGGCGGACGATCTCCATCTTGGAAGCGTCGCGGCAGGCATCGTCATCGGTGATGGCAAAGCCGACCATATTGACGCCCATGTCCGTAGGACTCTGGTAGGGGCTCTTGCCCAGAATCTTTTCCATCAGAGCACGGACCACCGGGAAGGCCTCGACGTCGCGGTTGTAGTTGACCGTGGTCTTGTTATAGGCCTCAAGGTGGAACGAATCGATGATATTGGCGTCGTCGAGGTCAGCCGTGGCGGCCTCGTAGGCAATATTGACCGGATGCGTCAGAGGAAGATTCCAGACCGGGAAGGTCTCGAACTTGGCATAGCCGGCGGCGGTACCGTGCTTATGCTCGTGATACAGCTGCGAGAGGCAAGTGGCGAGCTTGCCCGAGCCGGGGCCGGGTGCCGTCACGACAACGAGCGGACGCGTGGTCTCGACAAACTCGTTCTTGCCGTAGCCATCGTCGGACACGATCAGATCGACATCGTGCGGATACCCCTCGATGGGATAGTGCAACTTGGCGGGAATACCGAGCGCGTTCAGGCGGTTGCGGAACACATCGGCAGCAGGCTGGCCGGCGTACTGGGTGATGACCACAGCCGCGACGGCAAAGCCGTTGCCGCGGAACAGGTCAACCAGGCGCAGCACATCCTCGTCATAGGTAATACCGAGGTCACCACGAGCCTTGTTTTTCTCGATGTGGTTCGCGTTGATCGCGATGATAACCTCGACATCGTCGGCGATGCTCTTGAGCATGCGGAACTTGCTGTCCGGTTCAAAACCCGGCAGCACGCGACTCGCGTGATAGTCGTCAAACAGCTTGCCGCCAAACTCCAAATAGAGTTTGCCGCCAAACTGCGAGATGCGCTCCTTAATATGAGCGGCCTGCAGCTCGATATATTTCGCGTTGTCGAAACCCTGGCGCATGTATGGCTCCCGTCCCGTTTCCAATTAATGTTCTAGGCGATTATAACGGAGCAGACCCTCCCCAACGCCCAAGCAATCAACTGGCACCAACCAAACACGCCATCGATAAGTTGCGGTGAAATAGTTCCCGTTTAACCCCTCAAGACGGCCAAACAGGAACTATTCCACCGCAACTTCCCCTTTTTGGCGCAAACTAACCTGACACCTTTGCACCAACAAGGGAAACGTCGCTGGTTGAGCATAAGTCAGACACTATGACCCAATCCAGGGGCACGGAAACGACAGGAGCCCCCGCTCGTGACCGCGGGTCGGGGCTGCGACAAT
>NZ_WQPK01000033.1 GCF_018785265.1 Collinsella aerofaciens
TACGCCAGCACGCCGAAGAACGCGCCGATGATGCCCACGACCATGGTGGCCACGATCAGCACCATGGGGTTGATCTTCTTGGACAGCAGCCAGTAGTACAGCCAGAAGGCGATCATGCCGAGCATGCCGGGCATGATGCCGTCCAGGATGTCCTGGAGGGTCTGGGCGTCGTCGCCCGAGCCGATGGCGACCGGGATGCTGGCCCAGAACATGTCCTTGCACATGGCGCCCACGACCATGACGCCCACGATGCCCACGCAGGTCATGATCTTCTGCATGAGGCCGGTCCTCTGGGCCTCGTCCAGGAAGCCCACGCCCAGCTCGTAGCCCTTGACGGCGCCCCAGACGCGCAGCGCGAAGCCGGGGACGTTGTAGATGAGCAGGAAGGCGATGGGGCCGAAGGGGTTGCCGGCCTGGCACAGGCTGATGCCCACCGCGGCGGCGACCACGCGCAGCGTCGACAGGAAGATGGAGTCGCCGATGCCGGACAGCGGGCCCATGAGGGCGGCCTTGACGTCGTTGACGCTCTCGGGCTCGATCTCGCCGCGGGCGACCTTCTCCTCCATGGCCATCGCGATGCCGCCGACGAACGGGGCGAACTGGACGGTGATGTTGAAGAACGCGCAGTGGCGGTGCAGGGCCTCGGCGTAGTCGTCGGGGCGGCCGGCGTAGATCTTCTTGAGCATGTTGGCGACCATCAGGCAGAAGGCGATGTTCATCTGCTTGTAGTAGGTCCAGGAGAACTCCATGCCCAGGGCGCCGACGTTGACGGCGCTCTTGACGAGGTCGGAGCGCGTGATCTTGTTCTCGGGACTAGAAGTCATCGTCCTCATCCCCTTCCGCGGAGAGCTGGGGCTGGGCTCCGCCCAGGCCGAGCAGGTCGAACTTGTCGATGCCGATGATGATGGCGATCAGGGCGACGCCCAGGACGGGCACGTTGGCGTAGGAGCACAGCAGGAAGCCCAGGAAGTAGAAGGGCACGAGCTGCTTGGTGAGCACCAGGCGGCCGAGCATGGCGAAGCCCATGGCCGGCAGGATGTTGGCGGCAACGCC
>NZ_WQPK01000034.1 GCF_018785265.1 Collinsella aerofaciens
CGGCCTATGACGACGCCTGCAAGGCATACGAAGAGGCAAAGGCCGCGGCAGACAAGGCCACCTCGCCCGAGATAACGCAACCCACCGAGACGACGCCTCCCTCCGGCTCGACGCAACCGGCCGAGACGACACAGCCCGCCAGCTCGACCGCGACCGGCAAAGACACCGCACCGAGCTCCTCCAAGCAGGCGAACACGGGCAACGGCAAGCAAGCGAATACGACCGCCGGCAAGCTCGCAAACACAGGCGACACAACGCCGAGCGCAATCGCACTAGCAGGAATCGCCGTCGCAGGACTCGGAATAACCGCCACAGCCACACGCCGCCTCAAGAACTCAAAATAGCCGCCGACCCTTGAAATGAGGTGCCGAGATGAACGACATTCTCGCAAGAAGAGCAAGACGAGCAACCATGGGCATCGCCCTTTCCCTGGCACTTGCCGCGGGAATCGCCCCCGTAACGGCGATCGCGGCAGAAACCAGCTCCCCCATCGATGCAGCTGCCTTGCAGACAGCGACCGCGAACTCGAGCGAAACCGCGACCACCGAAAAAGATAAAGCGTATGCAGCCATGCAGGAAGCGCTCAAAAACCTCGAGGCCGCAAAAGACGCCGCAAGTCCCGAGAAACTTGCGGAAATCGATGATGACATTGCCGCATTTCAAGAACTCTACGACATGGTGGTGGCGGAAGCCGCCAAATGGAGGGTACCCCTTCCCGCCATGCAAGCGAACGTCGATGCAGCCCAAGCCAAATACGACGAGGCCCACAACCGGGTAAGCGAGCTTCAGGCAGAATTAAAAAAGGCATACGACAACGGAGATTACGCAGCTGCTCAACAGTTGCGTTCGGAGATCATGTCGGCAGAAAGGCAAGAAAAATCTTGCAAATCGGACCTTGACAGCTATCGGCGTAGGCTCGAGATCCAGGAAGGACAGGTTGAGCATTTCGAAAGTGCGGCGGAGGAAGCCAAAGCCCACATCGACGAGGACATAGCCAAGCGAAATGCGCTCCTTAGCGATTTGGAAAAGGCGCAAGCGGCCTATGACGACGCCTGCAAGGCATACGAAGAGGC
>NZ_WQPK01000035.1 GCF_018785265.1 Collinsella aerofaciens
GGTAGTGTCGAGAAAGTTGGTGTAGAGCCCCATCCGAAGCGAGTCGGCCCGGCGTCCTAGAATCTGGAATACGGTTGATATCCTATGCCGCCTCGACCCTGTCCGCAAGCTCGAGGCCGGACTCGAGCATCTTCCTGGCCTCCGCCTCAAGCCGCGCCCAATCGACGGGACCGTCGATTCCCCGAGTGCGACCGTCATCGTAGAGCTCGTTCATCCTCACCTCCGAGAAGTACCTGGACTCCTGCCATATCTCGTCCTGCTCGCACATGACCGCGCCCGCGAGCCGCACCAGCGAGCCCGTGGAGGGGAACACCTGCACGACGCGCGACCTGCGCTTTATCTCCCGGTTGGTCCTCTCCTGCACGTTGTTGGTGCGCAGGCGCTTCCAGTGGGTCGGCGGGAAGTCGAGGTAGGCCAGCGCGTCGGGCTCGGCCTCCTCCAGCACCGCCGCCGCCCTGGGGCAGCACCCCTCCAGCATGTCGCACGCCGCGTGGTACATGGCCGTCACGGTGGCGGCGTCGCGCCCGCGGAACACCTGCGACACGATCCTGCCCACGCGGCGCCTGAGCTGCCAGGAGCCGGCCTCGCGCATGCAGTCGCGCATGAGGTGGACCGCGCAGCGCTGCCACGCGGCGCCCTGGAAGACCTCGCCGAGCGCCCGGACGAGCCCCGGGTGGGCGTCCGAGACGACGAGCCGCACGCCCGCCGCCCCGCGCGAGCGGATAGCCCGCAGGAAGGCGAGCCACGAGTCGTAGGACTCGGTGTCGACCACGTCGACGCCCAGGACGCGCCTCCAGCCGCCCGCATCGCAGCCGATGGCGGTGACCACGGCGGTGGAGGCGACGCGCCCCTCGCGGCGGCACTTGACGTAGGTCGCGTCGAGCCAGACGTAGGGCACCGGCGAGCCGCCGAGCGGCCTTGCGCACAGGTCCTCGATGTCTGCGTCCAGGCTCGAGGCGATGGCGCTCACCTGGTCCTTCGAGAGTCTGGAGACGCCCATCTTCTCGGCCACCCTCTGCACCTTGCGGGTGCTGGTGCCCGTGGCGTACATCTCGGCCACGGCGGCCACGAGGGCGCGGTCGACGCGCTGGTAGCGCTCGAGCACGTCCTCGGGGAAGAAGCTGCCGGAGCGCAGCTTGGGGATGCGCAGCGTCAGCGTGCCGACGCAGGTGGCGAGCGACCTCTCGCGGTAGCCGTTTCGGCTGTTCCCCCCGCCACCGCAGAGCTGGTCGGCCTCGGCGTCCATCACGGCGTTCACGACCTGCTCGGCGAGACGCCTGAGCAGCTCCTGCATGTCGATGGCGCCGTCGTCGAAACGGGGCATGGCGAGCATGTCCGGCGTCGGGTCTGATAAGATTTCCATAGCGGTCTTCGTCCTTTCCTAGAACCTGTTGTTGTGGTGATTTCAGATTCTAGGACGAAGGCCGTTCTTCGTTAAACGGGCGCTAGAGCGTCACCCTTACACCAACATTTTCGACGCGATC
>NZ_WQPK01000036.1:0-114257 GCF_018785265.1 Collinsella aerofaciens
ATTACCCGTCCTTTCGGGCGGCTATCCCGGGGGAGGGGGCAGGTTCTCCACGTGTTACTCAGCCGTTCGCCACTCGCTTCCCTCCGGAGAGGGGTGCCGTTCGACTTGCATGTGTTAGGCGCGCCGCCAGCGTTCATCCTGAGCCAGGATCGAACTCTCCGTCCAAAATATATGGGCTTCGAGCCCGTCCGGTCCTCACAGTTCATCGCTGATCGGTTCCGTTCGATTCATATGGTTCTATTAGATAGGAAAAGGAATTTCTCGGGGCCGCCTCTCGGCGGCCTTGCGAAAAACAAATCCAAGTTAGACCATTTCAAATGGTTCGATGTCTGCCCGGATGCGACACTGAAGTAAGTGTCCCGCGCGGCAAGGAGATATATTGCCAGACCGGAGGGGCGCCGGGGGACGTCAATTCCACTCTTCACAAGTCCTACACAATATATTGCTTCCTATATAAGTCATAGAAAGGCTGGTACAGAAATACTGCACGTATCAGATGATGACCCTTCGGTTAAGAGATATATAAAGATCGGTCACCTGTAAGTGTCTATCTACCCGCGCTTTTGCTATATAAACCAGCGCTTCAGATAAAAAGAGGGAGCGCCGCGCATAACGCGACACTCCCCTAGCGATTCAAGAGAATCTATTAGGCCTCGAGAGCCTTCTTGGCAATGGTAGCCAGCTCGTTGAAGGACTCGATGTCCTCGTAAGCCATCTGAGCCAGGACCTTGCGGTCGAGCTCGATGCCGGCAACCTTCAGGCCGTGCATAAACTGAGAGTAAGAGATGTCGTTCAGGCGAGCGGCAGCGTTGATACGAGTGATCCAGAGAGAACGGATCTCGCGCTTCTTGTTGCGGCGATCACGATACTGATACTGCAGGGAGTGCTGGACCTGCTCTTTAGCATGCTTGTAAGTACGCGAAGCGGCACCGTAGTAACCCTTCGCACGGTGCATAACGGTACGGCGCTTCTTCTTGGCGGCAACAGCGCGCTTAATACGTGCCATGTTCTATCAACTCCTAGACGGTAAAACGAAAAACGGGAACGCGAACTTAGGCGAGACGCGACTTGATGACCTTGCGGTCGGCAGCGGCGATCTCGGTCTCCTGACGGAAGCCACGCTTACGCTTGGTGGACTTCTTGCTCAGGATGTGGCTCTTGAAAGCCTTGGCGCGCATAAGCTTGCCGGTACCAGTCTTGCGGAAACGCTTCTTGGTGCCGCTGTGGGACTTCATCTTAGGCATGAAATACTCCTTAATCGGTTACAGAACACTAGTTACTTGGTATCGCTTGCCGCTTTATCCTCATCGAAGGCGCCCTTAATCGGGGCGAGCAGCATAAGCATGTTACGGCCTTCCATCTTAGGCTTGGACTCGACCGTAGCGTAAGGCTTTAGATCCTCGGCGAGACGCTCGAGAACGTTAAGGCCCTGCTCCGGGTGAGCCATCTCACGGCCGCGGAACATGATGGTGATCTTAACGCGTGCGCCCTTCTTGAGGAAACGCAGAACGTGGCCCTTCTTGGTCTCGTAGTCGCCAACGTCGATCTTGGGTCGGAACTTCATTTCCTTGACCTCGACCTTGGACTGGTTCTTACGAGCAGCCTTGGCCTTCATGGCCTGCTGGTACTTGAACTTACCGTAGTCCATGACCTTGCAGACCGGCGGCTCCGCGTTGGGAGCGATCTCGACCAGGTCGAGACCCTGATCGTCGGCGACGCGCTGGGCATCGCGGATGGCGAACAGGCCGAGCTGAGAGCCATCGACGCCAATCAAACGGCACGAAGATGCAGTAATCTCGTCGTTGATGCGGGTGTCATCAGACTTAGCTATTTTCCCTACCTCCATTCATAAAAAAATAACCCGGCGCTTCTCAGCAACCAGGTCGTACACATAGAAAACCTCGATTTGAGGAAGGGAATCTAAGTTGTATGACCAGTCAGCTGCTCATTGGCGCCAAAAGGTGGGAACCCTCGGGTTCCTCTTTAGGGCATTGCGGGAACAACGCCTTGCGAATAATAACACGTACAGCGCGTTATCACATTACGTACACGAAAAAGGGGCCTTGACCCCCTTGAACGCTCGCTTGCATGTATGGTGCCCGAGGCGAGACTCGAAGGGCCTTCGCTTCGCGAAGCCCCGGGCTTCGGGCGCGAGGCGCCCTCGCCACGCTCCGCTACAAACAGGCCGCAGGCCTGTTTGCTTAACGCTTCGCGCGCTCACGCGAGTTCGGCACGAAAAAGGGGGCCGCACCCCCCTTGAACGCTCACTTGCATGTATGGTGCCCGAGGCGAGACTCGAACTCGCACGTTGTTGCCAACGGTGGATTTTGAGTCCACTGCGTCTGCCAATTCCGCCACTCGGGCACGTAATGCGTGAGTTAGTTTATCACAGCTTTCTACCGATTAGTCCGAAAATGGAACTTCGAGCATTTCGATGAGTTCGACCGTGCGTAGCATCTCGCGCTGACGGCATCCGCGACCGTCGACCGAAGCCTCACCCATCTGGTTGTCATAGGGATCCTCGCGCATACCATCGAAAGCAGGCACAAATTCAGCCTGGAATCGATTGTTGGCCACCATACGCCATGGGTCGAGATTGCCAAAGTAGTGACGGCGGCGCCACTCCTCCCCCATCCTGCGAGCAGAAGATCCAAATGACACGTCGGCGTTGAGCCAACCGGTCTGCGGCGTATAGAACTCTGCCCAGTCGTGCGACCCCACCGAATCGGGCGCAACGTAGAGGCCGCTCTGCCAACGGGCAGGCACGCCCGCGATACGGCACATGGTGATAAACGTGAGCGCCATAACGCCGCAATCGCCGCGGAGCGAATGCGCGCAGTCATCGGCAATAGATCCCAAAAGCAAGTACGGCGGCTGATAGCGATAGTCGATATACTGCGTCAGGTAATCATAGATAGCACGGGCGCGATCGAGCGGATCCTCGAGTCCGCCAACAACGCTGGCCGTCAGCTGCTGCAGATACGGCGTAAATGCAATGTGCGGACGGTCCTCGGAAATATCCTCGGGCAGAGGCGCGTCCATACGCGGATGAACCGGAAGTGTGCCACCGTAGACATCACAATAAGCAGCATCGATGTGATAACGATAAGTCACCGAGAATGAGCGCTCACTCGAAGAAGACCACGAGGCGGTACGCGCCGAAGCGTTCGCGGGAGCAACAGCACCCTCCGGCGTCATGTCGAGAAACTCGACCTGAGACTGTTGGCGGCAGGTGGCGGCTACGGGAAGCCAAGCGCGAACGGTCTCCCCCTCTAGAGCGCCGGGGACAGACAAGGACGCCTTAAGCGTAATAACGCGAGTCAATCCGTTTTGTGACTCCATCTCCTTGAGCATCTCGTTGCGCAGTGCAATTCCGTCCGTAGGATCGGGACGCATGCCGGGAACCTCTTTGGGATATACGCGAAGCGAATCGAGGAAGTTGTCGAGAACGAACAGCTCGCCATCGATAAAGCGCCAGTCAATACGCTTACGGTCAATCAGATCGTCAAACTGCTCCTCGGTAAACTCAGGCCACTCCTCGCGAATCATCGCAATAGCCCGATCGCGCGACACCGAAAAATGAAGCGGCGTCTCAAGCATGCGATACCGCTCGGCACGAACGCAAGCGGCCAACGAGGGATCGGGATTCTGCCCCAAAAGACGATCACAAGCCGCAACAGCCTGCGTCAAATATCCGGCATCCTTGAGACGAAGAATCTCGGGCGGCAGTCCAATATCGAGATGACGGAAATCATCACAGCAAACATCAACAGAGCAACCAACAGGACCCTCGTCAATGACCTTCCCATCCGAAGGCAGCACATTAATAACAGCCATACCAAACTCCAAGTCATTAGAACTCTTGAAGCCCATTGTAGCGAGATAAAAAAGAAAGCCCCAATAAAGGAACCCTCAACACCGATAAACGGTACCTCTAAAAATGAATTCAGCCCAGTAACCCTGTAGCGAGTTAACAAAGGAGGCCCCGTTCACCCGGAGCTTTTCCCATTGCGCGACTTCTGGCAAAGCCAGGTGAGCGCAAGGGAAAAGCGTAGGGTGAACGGGGCCTCCGGCGGGAAGTTAAACCGCTACTTACGCCTTGTTGACGGAGCCAAACTCCTCCATGAGCTCCTTGGTGCGGGCAACGATGTTGTCGCGACCAGGCTTGAGGAGCTTGCGGGGGTCAAAGCCCTTGCCCTGCTGATCCTTGCCAGCCTCGATATACTCGCGAACGCCCTTGGCGAAGACGAGCTGCAGATCGGTGTTGACGTTGATCTTGGAGATACCCAGGGAGATGGCCTTCTTGATCTGATCCTCGGGGATGCCGGTGCCACCGTGCAGGACGAGGGGCAGGTCGCCGGTCTGAGCCTTGATCTCGCCCAGGCGCTCGAAGGAAAGGCCAGCCCAGTCGGCAGGGTACACGCCGTGGATGTTGCCGATACCGCAGGCGAGGAAGTCGACGCCCAGGTCAGCAATCTGCTTGCACTCAGCAGGATCAGCGAGCTCGCCGCTGGAGGTCACGCCGTCCTCGGTGCCGCCGATGCCGCCGACCTCGGCCTCGATGGACATGCCCTTGGAGTGGGCAAGCTCAACGAGCTCCTTGGTGCGGTCGAGGTTAAGCTGGAAGGTCTCCTCGTGAGAGCCGTCATACATGATGGACGTGAAGCCGGCCTCGATGCACTTGAAGCAGTCCTCGTAAGAACCGTGATCGAGGTGAAGGGCGACGGGAACGGTAACGCCCGTGGCCTCGACGGCAGCCTTGACCATGTCGGCGCAGACCTTGAAACCGCCCATCCACTTAGCGGCACCAGCGGTGCACTGAAGGATCAGCGGAGACTTGGCCTCCTCGGCGGCCTGGAGAATAGCCAGGGTCCACTCGAGGTTGTTGGTGTTGAAGGCACCGAGACCATACTTGCCGGCCTCGGCCTTCTTGAGCATGTCTGCTGCGTTGACGAGCATAAAAGAAACCTCCTGTAAGGTTGCTCCGATAACGCCTGAGATTTTACCACGACATACCCGAGCATAAACGTTCGTTTGTTCACGAATACCATCCGATTGGACAAATTTTGACCGTTTGCCCCACAGAATCGACCCACTGGGGAAAATAGCTTGACGATTGAGCGGTCTTCGTGGTTCGGACGACGGCTTCGAGCCTACATCTGCATAAACGGGTTCTGCATAAGTTCGCGCGCCATCGTGGTCAAATCGCCATGGCCCGTCAAGCAAACGGTATCGGGCGGAAGCATCTTGGCAAGTTTGGAGAGCGAGCGCATAATCGCCGCCTCGTCACCGCCGGAAAGATCGGTACGACCGTGGCTGCCCGGGAAAAGCGTGTCGCCCACAAAGGCGATGTTCCCCCGCTCGGTCGCGGCGAACAGGACGATGCCGCCCGGCGTATGCCCCGGCGTCTCGATCACCTGCAGGCAGACGTCGCCCACCTCGATTGTATCGCCCTCGGCAAGCAAACGCGTCGGCTCACCCGGATCGGGTGTCTCGATACCCCACATGGCGCGCTGCTCCTCGATATTTGCGCGAGGTACCGTCACGTCCTTAGCGCACAACTCATATAGCGCGCTGTCGCCAACGACAGCTCGAACCCCGGCAACCCCGCCAACATGGTCGGCATGACCGTGCGTGCAGACAGAGCCGAGTACGCGCACCTCAGGATGCGCGGTGCGGATATGCTCCACAAGACACTCGCCCTCCCACGCCGGATCGACGATTAAGCACTCGTCATTCGAAATCACGGCGTAACTGTTGGTCTGAATGGGGCCGTTGACGAGCGCCTCAATCGAAGCCGCACCTCGGGGTGTCAGGTCCAAAGTCATATCGCCCATGCGCATACCCTCCTTCTAAAATACGTTCGAGGCACCAAACGATGCCTCGAACGTAACCAATATCTATGATGCTGAGAGGCTCTCGCACCTACACACGGCGCTTGAGCTGAGCTCCGCCTTCGCCGGGCATAAGACGGCGAGCGTCGTAGACCGAATCGACACTGCTGATGGAAGCCAGCAGCGGATCCAGACCACTCGCGTCCGAGATCTCGACCATAAAGCGCAGGGTTGCAATACCCTCGCGGTTGGTCGACGTGGCGGCAGAAAGGATATTGCCGCCCGCATCGCCAATGGCAATGGTGACATCCTTGAGCAGGCCCATACGGTCCAAGCACTCGACCACGATCTCGACCTGGAAGAGGGTGTCGGCAGCGCCGTCCCACTCCACATCGATCATGCGCTCGGGATGTTCCATAAGACCCTTGACGTTAGGGCAGTTGGCGCGATGCACCGAAACGCCACGACCGCGCGTGATGAAGCCGACGATGTCGTCGCCCGTCACGGGGTTGCAGCAATGAGCCAGACGGACCAGCAGGCCGCTGTTGCTCTCGCCCTTGACGATAATGCCGTTACTGGCGCTCTTGCCGCGCTTTTGCGGCTTGCGGTTGGAGCTGCGAGCGGGCTGCTTCACGACCTCGGCGATAGCCTCGGCCTTGGTGAGCTGTTCCTCGGGCTTGGGGTCCAAGATTTGCTCGACCTTATTGCCCACAGCGCGCGGGGCAACCTTGCCGGCGCCGACGGCGGCAAACAGGTCCTCGAGCTGCTTGAAGTTAAACTGCTCCGCCACGGCGTTGAGTGCACGCGTCGAACGCGGCGTAGAAATGCCATAGCCACGCTTACGCAGGTCCTTGGCCAGCATATCGCGACCAGCAGCAGCGTCGTCGTCCTTGGTCGCAGCGGCAAAATAGCGGCGGATCTTGGACTTAGCCGAAGGCGTCTTGACGATCTTGAGCCAATCACGCGACGGCTTGGAACTCTTGTTCGTCAGGATCTCGACACGGTCACCCGTCTTAATCTCGTGCGTGAGCGGAGCCACCGCACCGTTGATTTTGGCGCCGACGCAATGGTTTCCCACCTCGGTGTGAACGGCATAGGCAAAGTCGAGCGGCGTGGATCCGGCACGAAGCGCCATGACCTCGCCCTTGGGCGTAAAGACGAAGATCTCCTGATCGAAGAGGTCAACCTTCAGCGAATGCAGGTATTCCTTGGCGTCGGTGATCTCATCGGAAGCCGCCCAATCGAGCGAATGCTTGAGCCAGTTGATCTGGTCGTCCAAACGTTGAGCGTCATTGGTCTTGGAAGCAGACGATCCGCCCGACTTCTTATATAGCCAGTGGGCGGCAATGCCGTACTCGGCCTGCTCATGCATCTCGTAGGTTCGAATCTGAATCTCGAGTGGGCGGGCCGTGGGGCCGATAACCGTCGTGTGGAGCGACTGGTAGTTATTGACCTTGGGCATGGCGATATAGTCTTTAAAGCGACCGGGCATGGGGTGCCACAGCGTATGCACCGCGCCGAGCGTGGAGTAGCAATCGCGCACCGAATGCGTGATGACGCGCAGTGCCACCAGGTCGTAGATCTCGGAGAATTCCTTGCCCTTGCGCTTCATCTTTTGGTAGATGGACCAATAGTGCTTGGAACGGCCGTTGATCTGGAAGCCTTCCAGGCCAATGCGGTTGAGCTCGTCGGTGAGTGTCTTGATGGTCTCAGCCAGATAGCGCTCACGGACCTCGCGCGACTCCGCCACCATGCGCGCAATGCGCTGGTAGGCATCGGGCTCCAGGTAGAAGAAGGACAGGTCCTCGAGCTCCCACTTAATAGAGCTCATGCCCAGGCGGTCGGCCAAGGGCGCGTACACGTCCATGGTCTCGCGAGCCTTAAACAGGCGACGATCCTCGCGCAGGGCTGCCAGCGTTCGCATGTTGTGCAGACGGTCGGCAAGTTTAACGATGATGACGCGAATGTCCTTGGACATGGCGAGGAACATCTTGCGCAGCGTGAGCGCCTGCTTCTCGTCCATGCTGTCGACTTCGATATTGGTGAGCTTGGTCACGCCATCGACGAGCTCGGCCACCGTATCGCCAAACAGGCCGGAAACATCGGCGAGCGAGGTCTCGGTATCCTCGACGGTATCGTGCAGCAGCGCGGCGCACACCACATCGCAGTCCATCTTGAGATCGGCCAAAATGATGGCAACCTCGACGGGATGGTTAATGTACATCTCGCCCGAGCGCCGCTTTTGGTTGCAATGCTTCTCGGCAGCAAAGCAGTAGGCCTGCTCCACCTTGGAGAAGTCATCCTCATTCATATATTTGAGGCACAGGCGCTCCAGCTTGTCGTAGCTGTCCGCCATAATCTCGGGCGGCAGCTCATCGGCATGCTTATAGTGCTCCATCTCCGAAAACGGCTGGAGGGTGGAATCATGGGCGGTACGGGCTGCGGCATCCATCGAGGTCCCCTTCCCCTAGGCCCGCGGTACGATCGGGCGGTTAACTTTGGCTAGCATATCAGAAGCGCACGAATCGAGCGCCCAGCTCCGGAAAGCCGAGAACTCCATGCGCGAGCGCAAGCCCTCCAAATAGCGAATTGACCTGCTCAATTGCACGCGGCCGGGGTTTTCGGCCATCGCGATACGACGAGTGTCGTCAAACCCCGAAACTCGACAGAAACCAAGCTCTTCGAAGATTCCCAGGCCGCTTTCCACCGAACGCTCGTCGACCGGCGTGCGAGCATCGATGGCAAGGCACATCTGCGCGATGTCGATATCGCTCGCGCTAAAGGAATCGTCCCCCGTCTTGCCGCGGTTGGAGCGCCACATGGTCTGCAGCGCGCGATAGAGCGTGACGAGCTCGTCGCGCTCGGGCGCATAGCAGTCGAGCAGGCGCTCGTTAATGCGGGCGTCGCGCGACGAATAGAGCAGATGGATCACGGCGGGCTGGCCGTCGCGACCGGCGCGGCCGCTCATCTGGTTAAACTCAATGCCGCCAAACGGCATGTGATAGAGCACGACATGGCGGATATCGGGCAGGTTGACGCCCTCGCCAAAGGCAGATGTCGAGACGATGCAGCTGAGGCTTCCGTCTCGGAATGCTTCCTCCACGCGACGGCGATCAGAACGCGCAAGCCCCGCGTTATAGAACGCGATATGGGTTGCGCAATCGGGCACACGCTTGCGCAACGTCTTGGCGAGCGCCACGGACTGGTCGCGCGAATTGACGTAGATGACGGTCTTTTCCCCCGTCGCCACGATTGACACCAGGCGGTTCTCGCGGCTCGCAAGATCTCGGTCATCCTCGAGCTGCAAGTTCTCGCGCACCGTCTCGTCGACCACCGTGCGGGTAATCGGTAGTACGCGGGCGAGCTCGGCCACAACCGGAGCCGTTGCGGTGGCCGTCGCAGCCATAACGACCGGGTCGCCCAAGGCTTTGAGGATATCGGGCATGTCGAGATAGGCGCTGCGGTCGCCGCCCTTGGCAAGACCGGCATGATGCGCCTCATCGATAACGACAAAGCCGATGCGGCCCGAACGCGCGAAGCGGTCACGGTGGATAGATAGGAACTCGGGCGTCGTGAGCACGATACCGGTGCGGCCCGAAGCTAGGCCGGCGAACACGTCATCGCGTGCGGCCTCCACGGTCTCGCCGGTCAGCACGCCAACGCCAATGCCAAGCGATGCCATCGTCGACGAGAGGTGATAGGCCTGGTCGGCAACAAGCGCACGCAGCGGATAGACAAAGATGCTCGCACGTCCGCGAAGCACCGCCTCACGCGCGGCATGCACATGGAAGATGAGCGACTTGCCGCGGCCCGTTCCCATAACCGCCAAGACACTCTGGTGATCGGCCAAGGCGTCGAGCGCCTCAACCTGCGCGCGGTGCGGCTGGTTCGATCCGATAAAGCTATGGATAAGCGAGCGCGTGAGCTCGGTATAGGAAAGCTGGGCGAGCGTCTCGCGCTTGCGCGACTCCAAGCGCAGGCCGGAATCCGCCGGCTGCACGCCACGACGAAGCTCGCATGCCGGATCGTCGACGCTGGGCAGCGTGGTATCGCGGACCAGAACATCCTTGACCATGAGCTTGGGCTTCACACGACCCTGCCAATGCTCGGCAACGGCCTCGAACACCAAGTCGACAGCACTATCGCAGTTGATGAGCTTATCGATTTGCGGCACGCGGAACATAATGGCCGGCACACTCGCGGCGCCATCGGTCGCCACAAAGCGCATGTGCTCGCCGGTTTTGCCCACCACGGCGCGATCGCACATCGTCACGCCCTCGGCGGCCAGCAGCGGCACCTTGTTGCCCTGGCCAAACGGCTCAAGACGGGAAATCTGCTCTATAGTCTCGATATTCAGTTCGGAAAGGTCGACCGTGGCGGCAACCTCGTCGATGTCTTCAAAGTCCTCGGCGGGAATCTCCGATAGCACGGCGGAAAGGCGACGACGGAATTCATCGAGCTTGGATGCCTCGATGGTCACACCCACCGCACCGGCATGTCCGCCGCGACGAATCAGCAGGTCGGAACAGCGCTCGACGGCGTCAAACAGGTTAACTTTGCCCACCGAGCGACCAGAGCCGCGCGCGATACCGTCCTCGATCGAGAACAGCAGCGCCGGCACGTGATAGCGGTTGGTCAGACGGCTTGCCACGATGCCCTTGACACCCTCGTGCCAGCCTTCGCCGCCCACGACGATCGCGCGTCCGCCGTCATAGGTCTCCTCGACCTTTGCCATGGCATCGCGCGTGAGCTCCGCCTCGATCTCACGGCGCTGGCGGTTGATTTCTTCGAGCTCAGCCGCCAGCGCGCTTGCTTCGATGGGATTGCGGGCAAGCAGCAGGTCGAGCGCCAGCTTGGGATCGGCCATGCGACCGGCAGCGTTTAAGCGGGGAATGAGCGAGAATGACAGGCCGTCGGCCGTAATGCTCGAAAGGTCCGCCTTGGCGAGCGCGGCAAGCGCGATATAGCCGGGGCGAGCGGTTACGCGCATCTGCTGGATGCCCTCGGCGACCAGTGCGCGATTCTCGGGCGTGAGCGGCATCATGTCGGATACGGTGCCCAGCGCCGCGACCTCTATCAGCGAACGCCAATACGACGGCTTGCCCAAACGCTCGCCCAGGACCTGCACCAGTTTGAGTGCCACGCCGGCACCGGCAAGCTCGCGCGAGGGACCCTCGTCCTCGAGCTTGGGGTCGGTCAGGGGCACGCCCTGCGGCACCTGGTCGGAAGGCTCGTGATGGTCCGTGACCACCAAATCGATCCCCAGGCTCTCCAGATAGGAAACCTCTTCCTTGGCAGCAATACCGTTATCGACGGTCACAATCAGGTTGGGTTGGGCGAGCTCGTTGACGCGGTCGAGCGCCGCACGCGACAGGCCGTACCCCTCGTCAAAGCGGTGCGGGATAAACGGTGTGACATTGGCGCCAAACATCCGCAGCGCCTCGGTCAACAGACAAGTCGACGTTATGCCGTCGACGTCAAAATCGCCAAAGACGGCGATGCGCTCGTGACTGCGAACAGCGCGCTCAACGCGGTCGGCGACGACCGCCATGCCCGGAATAACGAGCGGGTCCGCCCAGTCGCGATCGAGCGAAGGCGTCAAAAACAGTTGGCCTTCCTCGATGGATGTAATGCCGTGCGCAACCATAATGCGCGCCACCAGCCCGGGTATGCCCAGGCCAGCCGAAAGCTCCTTTTCGAGCTCAGGGTTTTGCCGAGCGACCGCCCAGCGATGCGTCGTCTTAAGCGATGACATAGGCGCCCACCCCCGATAGGGGCAGGTCGCCGCGATACCTCTCACGGTTCATAGCGATGAGTCCTCTGTGTATGCCCGCTTCGGCAGGCAGATCTGTTGAACGGATTTATTATACCGTGCGGCACGGACGCAAAACGCCGCGGTGCGCCGCGGTTTCGGCAAACGATGGCGGTAATGGCCTCGAAATAATCGAGCGTTTCAGCCGCACGGACGCATACGAGCGTCTAGCATATCCATACAAACGAGTTCGCGGATAAAGGGAGTCACGGGACATATGAAGCAATGGTCTGGACTGGGAAAGTTCCTCGCGGGGCATATGCAGATCATCGTTCCGATTTGCGTGGCGCTCGGAGTGCTCTTTCCCCAGCAGATCGGCGTGCTCAAGCCCATTGTTCCCGCCCTCTTCGCCTTTATGACGTTTCAGGGCGCGCTCAGCAACACTTTTCACCAGGTAGCCGAGGTGTTCCACCGTCCGCTGCACCTGATTCTGGCGCTGCTGGTCTCGGCAGTGCTTATTCCCATCGCGGCGTATGCCATAGGGTCACTCTTCTTTGGCTCCAACCCCAACCTTGTCTGCGGCATCGTGCTCGAGTACAGCGTGCCCGTGGCCGTCACCGCTTTTATGTGGATCAGCATGTTCGGCGGCAACGGCCCGCTCGCGCTCACCATCATCCTGACGTCCTCGGTTATCTCCCCTGTGACGATTCCGCTTACGCTTAAGCTCTTGCTGGGTGCCACCGTCTCGATCGATGTGCCGAGCATGATGCAAGACATGGCCTTTATGATCGCCATCCCCGCCGTGCTCGGCATCGTGATCAACGAGCTCACGCGTGGATGGGGACACGAGAAGCTCTCCCCCGCGCTCTCGCCCGCTTGCAAATTCATGATGATGGGCGTTATCGCCTCCAACTCCACCGCCATGAGCGAGTACGTGCTGCACATGAACGCGGTGCGCCTGGAAGTCGCCCTCTTTATTTTGACCTTCGCCATCAGCGGCTTTGTCATCGGTTTTCTGGTCGCCCGTGCGCTGCATCTGCCATATAGCGAGGCGGCTACCATGTGCTTTACCTGCGGCATGCGTAACATCTCTTCGGGCGCCGTCATCGCCACGCAATACTTTCCGGGCGAAGTCGTATTCCCCGTCATGTGCGGCACGCTGTTTCAGCAGGTACTCGCCTCGCTTATCGGGCATCTCTTTGAGCGTCTAACCGGCGAGGAGCGCGCCGCCCAGCGCAAGCGGGTCGAGGCCGGCCGCGACGCCATGGCACGCTAGACTGTCCGCAGTGTGCGGGCGCTCACTTTACGATGTGAGCGCCTCCAGATGTGCACGGAGTCGCTCCGCATCGACATCGAGCGTGATCTCAGCATTGACCTGGGCCAAACGATAGCCGACAAAGTAGGGCGAAGCCACCCAACGCGGCAGCGCCTTGGCAATGGTCCGACCGCCCAGGTGATAGAAGAACAGGTTATACGACTCTGCGCGACCACCGTGGTGCTCGTTCAGGATATAGCGCAGAGCTACCTGGATCGCATCGGCGAAGAGATCCGCCTCGGCTTGGTCTCTCGTGTCATCGCTGGCAGCGATTCCCTGCGGGGCTGAAACGTTGATCTCAAAGAACCCCATGATCGGTTCGGTTGAGATGTTGACCGCGATTCTCCCCTGTTGCCAGAGATTGATGCCTTCGAAATTGGCAGAAGTCAGCGAAGTGTAGCCGTCTTCCTGCTCCAAACCCACAATCTGCATGTGCGGATGAACGAGGCTACCGCCCGAGAGCGGACCCTTGTTCTTGTACATGAGCACACTGCAGTACTGTTGGGAATCGATCATCTGCTGCCAACAGCCCAGGGCAAACCGCATCACATGATGCAGCTCATCCGGTTCATAGGTCACCAGGTCGGCGTCGTGATTGGCAGACTCGATCAATACGGTCTGACGTGTGGCCCGCAATGTCTTGAACTTATTCTCGAGCCAGATGCAGTCACCATCGCGCTGGATGATGTTGGCAAGCCCCTCCGTGTCGCAAAAGGGGCACGCGGTGCCAGGGCGACGATTATCGTCAGGCTTACCGCTCGCCTGCTGAACGTCAAATACCAGCGCCACGGGTTATACCTCCAGCGGCACGATCTTGGTGCCATGGAGCTCGGAGACGCCTAGCGCCGCCGCGACCGTGTCGCGATTTGCCGTAGTGATGCCGCCGCCGGGAAGGATGGTCAAACGATCGCCCGCATACTCGATTAAACGAGCCAGGTGATCAAAATTATCCTCGATCGACGTACCGGCAGCGCCGCCATGCGTGAGGATGCGCGTAACGCCGCAGTCGGCAAGTGTATCAATCGCATCGAGCTGAGCCTCGGGCGAGAGCTGGTCAAATGCCATGTGGAAGGTGATGTCGATGGGCTCACGCTTGCATTCCTCGGTCGCGCAGCCCGCGGCCATCACGAGGGCGCCCAACGTAAGCTCGTCGAGTGCCCATCCGCCAGCGCAGGGCTTGCAGCAGCCAAAGACCAAGCCGTCAACGCCGGCGCTCACGGCAAGGCCCAGGTCCATCTCCATCATACGCAACTCGTCCTGGTTGTAGTGAAAGTCGCCGCCACGCGGACGGATCATGCACATCACCCGTGCATCGTGCTCGTGGGCATAGTTGGTCGTAGCGCTGATAACGCCGGCCGAAGGCGTGGTGCCACCAACGGCAAGGTTGTCGCACAGCTCGATACGCCTTGCACCGGCATCGATAGCCGCCGGCACCCGCTCAAAGTTCTCGGCACAAAACTCGTACAGCATAGATAGACCCCCAAAGACAGCAGATGTTTTCCGACGGGCATTGTCACACATCCCCATGAAGTTGCGGTGGAATAGGGACTCTTTTGGCCTCTGGAGCCCGTATTCAGTCCCTATTTCACCGCAACTTAAAAAGGGGCGCTGACTGAGATAGTCAGCGCCCCTTTTGTTAGGTGGGTTAGCCTCCGAGGTAGGCTTTGCGGACGTTGTCGTCGTGCAGCAGCTCTTGACCAGTGCCGGTCATGGTGATCTTGCCGGTCTCGAGCACGTAACCGCGTGTGGCGATGGAAAGCGCCATCTGCGCGTTTTGCTCGACCAGAAGCACCGTGGTACCGGCCTTGTGCAGGTCCTCGACAATCTGGAAGATCTGTTCGATCAGAATCGGTGCCAGACCCATGGAAGGTTCGTCGAGCATAAGCAGTTTGGGGTTACTCATAAGGGCGCGCCCCATAACGAGCATCTGCTGCTCGCCACCTGAAAGGGTGCCGGCGACCTGGCGACGACGTTCCTTCAGGCGCGGGAACTGCTCGTAGACGCGCTCCAGGCCCGGAGCAATTGTGGACTTGAGCTGTGTATAGGCGCCCATCTCCAGGTTCTCCTCGACCGTCATCTGCAAAAAGGCGCGACGACCCTCGGGAACCTGAGCCAGGCCCTTACCAACCAGCTTATCAGCGGGCGTATGGGTAATGTCCTCGCCCATAAACTTGATGGAGCCGGTCTTGGAGCGCAGCAGGCCCGAGACGGTCTTGAGCGTTGTGGACTTGCCGGCACCGTTGGCACCAATCAAGGCCACGATCTCGCCCTCGTTAACGTTAAAGGAGATGTCCTTGATGGCGTGGATGGCGCCGTACCAGACGTTGATGTTGTAGACGGAAAGCATCGGCTCTGCCATTTAGTTCTCCCCCTTATCCTGCTTACCCAGATACGCCTCGATAACAGCGTCGTTGTTCTGGATTTCCTCGGCCGTGCCCTTGGCGATGACCTTACCAAAGTTGAGCACGCAAATGCCCTCGCAGATGTTCATAACGAGCGACATATCATGCTCGATAAGCATGATGGCAATGCCGAAGGTGTCGCGAATCTTAACGATGTTCTCCATGAGCTCCGCGGTCTCGGACGGGTTCATGCCGGCGGCAGGCTCGTCGAGCAACAGCAGTTTGGGGTTGGTGGCAAGCGCGCGGACGATCTCCAGACGACGCTGGGCGCCGTAAGGCAGCGATCCGGCCTGCTCGTTTGCCAGATGCTCCATATCAAAGATGGACAGCAGCTCCATGGCGCGCTCGTGGGCGGCCTTCTCGTGCTTCCAATACGTCGGCAGGCGCAGCACGCCCTCAAAACCGGAGTAGCGCTCCTGGTTATGCAGACCGACCTTAACGTTGTCCTCCACCGTCATGGTGTTGAACAGGCGGATGTTCTGGAAGGTACGGGCAATACCCATGCGGTTGACCTGGTAGACGGACTTGCCCGAGGTGTCCTCACCGTCGAGCAGGATGGTGCCGTGCGTGGGCTGGTATACCTTGGTGAGCAGGTTGAAGACCGTGGTCTTACCGGCGCCGTTGGGGCCGATGAGACCGGCGATCTCGGTCTTACCGATGGTCAGGCTAAAGTCGTCGACCGCCTTAAGTCCGCCGAATTCAATGCCCAGGTGGATGCACTCGAGCGCTGGGCGCTGACCCAGGTCGCGGTCGGGAACGATGGCGCCAGAAGGATACGGGACCATCTTGCCCTTGTTGAACTCAAACTTACTGGGCATCGGCTGCCACCTCCTTCTTGGAAGCAAAGCGGTCCTTAACGCGACCGAAGAATGCCTTGAGCTGCGGGTTGTTGGTAAAGATCATAACCAGGATCAGCACGATGGCGTAGATGAGCATGCGGTAGTCCGAGAACTGACGGAGCAGCTCGGGAAGCACCGTAAGCAGCGCCGCCGCGATGACGGAGCCGCGCATATTGCCCAGACCGCCCAGGACCACGAACACCAGGATGAGGATGGACGTGTTGAAGTCGAACTTGGTGGCGGAGAGCTGCGAGAAGTTACCGCCGAAGAGAGCTCCGGCAGCACCGGCGAGGGCAGCGGAAACCACGAAGGCGATCATGCGGTACTCGGTGACGGAGATGCCTACGGACTCGGCTGCAATCTTGTTATCGCGCACGGCCATAATGGCACGGCCGGTACGGCTGCGAACCAGGTTGAGCACGATCACGAGTGCGACCATGACCAGGATGGCACCGGCGAGGAAGGTCGAGTATGTCGACACGCCCGAGGCGCCCTGGGCGCCCTTGATGATGGCAGTGCCGTCCTCGAGCAGGTGCAGGTCGTCGATCGTGGAGTTACCCGTGATGTTAAAGATCACATGCAGGCCGCGGGAATCGACGCCCACAATGAGGCAGGTGACGACCTCTTTGATGATCTCGCCAAAAGCCAGGGTCACGATGGCCAGATAGTCGCCGCTCAGGCGCAGGACCGGGATGCCGATCAAGAAGCCCAAGATGCCAGCGGCGATAGCGCCGACCACAATGCTGATGATCAGACGCATCGGATCGGACGGAACGGTGCTCTCCAGCGCGACGGCAGTGACGATGCCCGTATAGGCACCGACGCTCATAAAGCCCGCGTGGCCCAGCGACAAGTCGCCCGCGATGCCGACGACGAGGTTAAGGGAGATGGCCATGACAATATAGGCCGTGATGGGAACCAGCTGACCGGCGATCATGCGCGGGATCATGTGGTTGGACTGCATAAAGAACACGATGGCGAACGCCACAAGGCACATGGCGTACGTAACAAAGTCGTGACGCGTCTGCTTGTCTTTAAGAAACTTCATAACGCTCACCTACACCTTCTCGGGGACGTACTTGCCCAAGAGGCCGGCAGGCTTGACGAGCAGGACGATGATCAAAACACCAAAGACGATGGAGTTGGCAAGGCTCGTGGAAATGTAAGCCTGCGCCATCGCCTCGATGATGCCGATGAGAATGCCGCCGACAAAGGCACCGGGAATGGAGCCGATGCCGCCGAAAACGGCAGCGTCGAAGGCCTTGATGCCAGGCATGGCGCCCGTCGTGGGCTGCAGCACCGGCGAGTAGGAGCACAGGAGCACGCCGGCGATGGCGGCAAGCGCCGAGCCGATAGCGAACGTCATCGAGATGGTGCGGTTGACGTTGATGCCCATGAGCTGAGCGGCGGCCTTGTCCTCGGACACGGCGCGCATGGCCTTGCCCATCTTGGTCTTACCTGTAAAGAACATCAGGCCGGCCATGATAACCAGGCAGGCGACGATGGTGACGAGCGAGACGGCGCTTACGTTGAACTTGGCCAAGAACTCCGGCACCGGAAAGGTGACGAGCGAAGTGAAGTTCTTGGGCGTGGCGCCCCACAGAAGCTGCGCGGCGTTCTGCAGGAAGTAAGACACGCCGATGGCCGTGATCAGAACGGCCAGCGGGCCCGCCTGGCGCAGCGGCTTATAGGCCAAACCCTCAATGAGAACACCGAGAACCGTGCAGACCACACAAGAGAGAACTACAGATGCCCAGCCCGGGAGGCCGAGATACGACGTGGCGCAGAACGAGACATAGGCACCGACCATGATGACATCGCCGTGAGCGAAATTCAGCATCTTGGCGATACCGTAGACCATGGTGTAGCCCAACGCGATGATGGCGTAGACGCTGCCCATGGACAGGCCGTTGACCAGGTATTGGATAAAGACCGTCATGTTCCACATCCCCCTTTCGAATAGGTTTCCAGCTAATGTATGAAACAGGGACGTTACACTGTCCCTAGATACCAAGCAAGCAGGGAAGGCCAAAACCTCCCCTGCTTGGGATCAAAACCGCTCTATGTAAGGCGGCCAATTAGGCCTGTACGTACTTGCCGTCGGTGATGACGTACGCCGTGGGCTCCTTCTGGACCTGGCCCTTATCATTCCAGGTGAGCTTGCCGGTCAGACCGTCAACGGTAATCTTGAGCATAGCCTTGGACAGCTTCTCGGCGACCTCGGTCGGATCAGCGTCGACACCAAGATCGGCCTCCTTGAGGGCCTCGGCCACCGCGTGCACGCCGTCGTAGGCGTCGGCGGCAAACTGGTCGGGGGTATCGCCGTACTTATCCTTGTAAGCGTTAACGAAGTCGGCGTTCTTCTCGTCGTCGGCGGAGAACGGGGTCATGAGCAGCAGACCCTCGGCAAGAGAGGTATCGAAGCCCTCAACGCCCAGGATGCCGTCCATACCGTCGCAGCCCATCATCTTGACGTCGTAGCCCATGTCCTTGGCGTTCTTGAGCAGGACGGACGCCGGCGTGTAGTAGATCGGCGCAAAGATCATGGTGGCGCCGGCCTGCTTGGCCTTGGTCAGCTGGTTGGTAAAGCTCGTGGCGGAGTCGTCCTTAAAGGTCTCCTCGTCAACAATCTCGAGCTTGGACTCAGCGGCCTGGGCCTTAAAGGAATCTGCGATGCCCGAAGAATAGGCGTCGCCGGAGTTATAGAACAGCACGAACTTCTCGTCCGCATACTTCTGCGCCAGGAACTTGGCAGCGTTGACACCCTGGTTGGGGTCGGTGAAGCAAACCTGGAAGACGCAATCCTTGCCGTCGGTAACGTCCTCGGAGGACGCGGACGGGGTGATCATGAACGTCTTGGGGTCGTTACCGCACTCTGCGGCAACGGCAACCGACGCACCCGTGGTGGTCGGGCCGACGAGGGCCTGCATGCCCCAGTCGAGCAGGGTGTTGAAGGCGTTGACGGCCTTCTCGCCATCGGCCTGGTCATCCTCGGCCTTGTTGGCAAGCGGCAGCTCCTTGGTCGAGAAATCCTTGCAGCCAAGCTCGACACCCTGGGTAACGGACTTGCCGTAGGACGCGTTGGCGCCGGTCAGCGGGCCGATGGTGCCGATCTTAAACGAAGCGTCGCCCGAAGCGGAACCGCTATCGCCGCCGTTGGAGGAGCAGCCAGCTAGAATGGACATCGCCCCCAGACCTGCTGCGCTCGCGATAACGCTCCTGCGATTCATAACAGGGTTCAATGACTTACCGGTGAGGCTCGACATGCGGCTCTCCTCTCAAATCTCGTCGGGTTTCAGTTACCCGACAGGCCATCCTTCGCCGTGTTCGGCGTTCGCAAAATAGTAGACGCTTTAGTTGAGAAAAGTGGCGATTATTTCAACTTTTCTTTTGTTTTGCCCATTTATCCATAGTTCTGCGTATTCCTGTCTGTTTATGCAGTTTAGCCACTTTATTGTGTGAAAGTAATGTTTCTGTTCTGTTACAGGCGTCCTTGCCCTGATTAAAATGGCCTCACCGCTCGCGTTTTGTGCGCACCTAGGCGGCGATGTACTTGCCGTCCTGGATCGCATAAGCCGTAGCGGGCTTTTCGACCTGGCCCTCGTCATTCCACGCCGACGAGCGCCTGCATGCCCCAGTCGCACAGGGCAAACCTTATGGCGCAAACGTTGACAGTTTGTTACGGAAGTTCGTTTGTAGCGAGCATGTTTCCAATGTTTCCGCAGCGTTTCGGGGGTGCCGTTTTGTGCGACTCCTGTTGCCTGGCGAGCACGCGCCCTCTGTTCACGCTAGAATGCACTCAACCTTTAAGCGGTTAATCCATCCATAAGATGCACGAAGGAGCTATCTATGAGCGAACCCCTGCGCACCGTGAACGTCGGCCTGATCGGTCTGGGAACCGTCGGCGGCGGCGTGGCCCGTCTGATCAAGAGCCACCACGATGAGTACCTGGCAGCCTACGGCATCGACCTTAAGCTGACCCGCGCCTGCGCGCTTGCTTGGGAGCAGGCCGAAGCCGCCGGTATTGAGCGCGAGGCCTTTACGAGCGACTGGCACGACGTCGTCACCGACCCCGCCGTCGACATCGTCGTCGAGCTCATCGGCGGCGAGCACCCCGCGACCGAAATCTTCACCACCGCCTTCGAGAACGGCAAGCACGTTGTCTCTGCCAACAAGGCCCTGCTGGGCCGTCATGTCGAGACGCTCGCCGAGAAGGCGCGCGCGTGCGGCGTGCAGATTAAGTGCGAGGCCAGCTGCGGCGGTGGCATCCCCATTGTCAGCACGCTCGAGCACGACCTAGTGGGCAACAAGATCCTGACCATCGCTGGCATTCTCAACGGCACCACCAACTACATCCTGTCGCGCATGGACGCCGAGGGCGCCGATTACGCTGACGTGCTCGCCGACGCCCAGGCAAAGGGCTATGCCGAGGCCGACCCGTCCGCCGACGTCGACGGCTTCGACGCCGCCAGCAAGACGGCAATCCTCGCCTCCATCGGCTTTGGCACCCGCGTGACCACCGACGATGTCTACCAGCAGGGTATCCGTGCCATCGGCGCCGAGGACATCGCCCAGGCCCGCGAGCTCGGCTACACCATTAAGCTGCTCGGCATCGCCCGCAATACCGACGCCGGCGTCGATGTCCGCGTGCACCCCACGCTGATCCCCGCCGACCACATGCTTGCCAAGGTCAACGGCGCCATGAACGCTGTCTACGTGGTAGGCGACGCCGTGGGCGAGACCATGTTCTACGGTGCCGGCGCAGGCTCCTTCCCCACCGCGAGTGCCGTCGTGGGCGACATCCTGTCGCTCTCCGAGCAGATCAGCCGCGGCGTGGCTCCGCTGCCCGAGATTGAGCCCTATGGCCACAACCTCGCCTTTAAGCCCATGGACGAGCTCCAGACCAAGTACTATGTGCGCCTGAAGGTCGCCGACCGCGTGGGTGCCCTGTCCGAGACGGTCAACATCTTTGCCAAGCACAACATCTCGATCTCGCTCATCAACCAGGTCGAAGACGGCAAGTCGGGCGTCAGCGATGCCTGTTCGGTCATCTTCCTGACGCACCGCGCGCTCGAGAAGGACGTCCAGGCTGCCGCTGCCGAGCTTGCCAGCGTCGACTGCGTGGCCGAGGTCGCCAACGTCCTGCGCATCGAGGACGTTGAGGCTTGGACCGAAGGCGTCATGGCGAACTAGTTCGGTTTACACCCCACAACGCATTTGCTCGAAGGGCTCCCGTCCGATGTGGGATGGGAGCCTTTTTGTCTCCTGCCCTAAGCACAACGACAGGGCACATTTGCGCGAGCCGCTCATCGGTAACGCGGGCTACCGTTCACCGATATGCAAACACGGCCGATTCCGGTTACGGCTACGCTGTGCTGCGAATGTCCGCCCGCGATGAGAGGAAATACCATGTTGCTCGAGGGCAAGAAAGCAATCATCACCGGAGGCACGCGCGGTATCGGCTATGCCATCGCCTGCCGTTTTATCGAGGAGGGCGCCTCCGTCACTGTCTTTGGCTCGCGTCAAGAGACCGCCGATGCGGCCGTTGAGAAGCTGACAGCCGCCTATCCCGACGCCAAGGTCTGGGGCCGCTCCTGCGACCTCACCTCACTCGAAGCCGTGACCGAGGCCTTTACCCAGGCTGCATCCGACATGGGCGGCTTGGACACGGTCGTCAACAATGCCGGTATCTCCCAGCGTTCACCCCTCTTGGACTACACGGCCGAGGAGTTCGCAAAGGTCATGGACCTTAACGTCGTCGCCGTCTTTAATGGCCACCAGGCTGCCGCCAAGATCATGACCGAGGCCGGCCACGGCGGCACCATCACTACCACAAGCTCGATGGTCGCCAAGTACGGCCAGCCCTCCGGCGTCGGTTACCCCACGTCCAAGTTTGCCGTCAACGGTATGGTCCAGTCGCTCTCGCGCGAGCTCGCCCCCGTGGGCATTCGCGTCAATGCCGTTGCACCCGGCGTAACCAAAACCGATATGGTCGCTAACCTGCCCGAAGAGGTTATTAAGCCCATCATCGCCACCATTCCGCTGGGTCGCATGGGCGAGCCCGAGGATGTCGCCAACGCCTTTGTTTTCCTGGCGAGCGACATGTCCTCCTACGTCACGGGCGCCGTGCTCCCCGTCGACGGAGCCGCCCGCTCTTAAGGGACCACAAGCCTCAGCTCCCAGCCTCAACATAGTCCAACAAAGAAGGCGCGCCGTCTGCATCAACTGCAGGCAGCGCGCCTTCTTCTGTTTGAAAGGGAAGCTGTGTCCCGCAGTCCCGACTCAGACCGGGACGCAGCTTCCCTCAGGGCCATGTTTCGGAAAGAGCGCCCCGTCTTGAACGCCGATTCTGGGATACCGTTTCCGCAACGGGTCTCTCGCGGAAACTGCATCCCACTCTGAGCGCCCATTCCGGGACACAGTTTCCCAACGGCCCCCGTTTCGGAAACCACATCCCGTTCCGAGCCTTCAAAGCGGGACGCGGCTTCCCCGAGAGAGTATCGACTACTTGCCGTCGTCGTCCTCGGCTTCTTCTCTTGCATAGAGCTCCAACATGCGGCGGCGGTATTCGCGCACGGCGAGCTTGGCGCGCTCCAGGCGACGGCGTTCGAGCGGGGTGAGCTTGCCGGGGTCGATCTCGTCGCCGTAAGTCTTATCGGCAAGCAGGTGCGCCGCGTCCACGATGCGGGCATCGATGTGGTCGCTCGCTGCCTCGGCGGAAAAACGCTCGGCAATCGTATCGAGCGTAGGCAGGCCCTCGAATACGCGACCATGGCCATGCGAAGTCAGCAGCTCATGCTCGCGCGCGAGCAAGCTCGCTAGGTCGTGATGGGCGCGCAGGATGTCGAGCGCATCGGATGGATGCTCGGCAACCTCTGCCACGGCGGCGACCGGCGCAGCATCCACCACGCGGTAGAAGAGCTGTGCGAGCAGCGGCATCAAGAACACCGTGATGGCGCCGGCGGCAACCATAACCGACGCGATGTCTTGCGACAGCGCGCCCGCGTTGACGGCAACGCTCGTAACGGCAACGATGATCGGTAGCGCCGTGGTGCAGTACAGGGCCACGGTAATGCGACCATACGCCGACACATCGCGCGTCGCAGGACAAATACTCATAGAGATGAGAATGGGCACGGCGCGAATGATCAGCAACGCCACGATAAAGCCTGCGAGCAGCCCGGGGCGCGACGCCACGGCCGTCAGGTCGATCTTTGCGCCCGATACGGTAAAGAACACCGGAATCAAAAAGCCGTAGGCCAGGCCGTCGAGCTTGGTCTCGAGCGTATGGTTGCCCTCGGGGATGATGTAGCGCAAGACAAAGCCGGCGGCAAAAGAACCCAACACGATGTCGAGATCAAAGACGGCCGAGAACGCCACGAGTGTGACCAGGATGAGCACCGTCAGGCGCACGAAGGTCTGCGACGTGGTATCGGCGCGTTCCTCGACAAACGCAAAGAAGCGGCTGCCGACGCGCTTGGAGCGGCTTGGGACCACGGCCAGCAACACGCAAACCACCGCAAACAAGCCAAGGATTACGAGCGTTTGGATGCCAGTGCGGGCAGACAGCAGCACCGACATGGCGAGCACAGGGCCGAGCTCGCCCCAGGTGCCATACGTGAGAATCGAGTCGCCCACACGCGTGCCAGTGAGCGAGCGCTCACGCATGATGGGCACGAGCGTGCCGAGCGCCGTCGAAGTGAGGGCAAGCGTCACGGCGATACCGTCGAAATGACTGACTGAGAACCACGGAGTAAAGCGCACGGCAAGCCAGGCGATACCAAACGTGACGACCCATGTCGCCAAGCCGTAGCGCCCCTCGACGCCCGTGATGCTCTTGGGGTCGATCTCAAAGCCGGCAAGCAGGAACAAAAAGGCCAGGCCGAGCTCGGACACAAGCGAGACCTCAGCATCTACATGGATGACGCCGAGCATATGGGGTCCCAGCACCGCGCCGAGCACGAGCAAAAAGACCGTCTCGGGAACAGGTTTTCCGGGAATCGCCGAGGCGATAAAAGGACTCGCAAAGGCCACGAGTGCGATGATGGCGAGCGAAACGAATGCCATGTGATGCCTTTCTCTTGTTTGCGCTTCACTGTAGCACCCTCGCCGTCCTCAACGCGCCGCGAGCTGTCGTATCATAGTGAGGTTTACAAACATGTGGCTCAAGGCGACCGCGAGGCTTGCCCCGTAAACCGACCGCTGCCGCATACCGTACCGTACGCCCAACCGATCAGGAAGGCAGGAACCAATGGTCTCTCGTATCTACGTGGAGAAGAAACCCGGGTTCGACGTCGAGGCTCAGCAGCTCAAGGGCGAGCTGACCGAAATTCTCGGCATCAAGGGCATCGAGGCCCTGAGGATCATCAACCGCTACGACGCCGAGGGCATCGACGAGGAGCTTTTCCGCTCCTGCGTGCCGACCGTCTTTAGCGAGCCCCAGGTCGATGTGACCTACGACGAGCTCCCCGCAAGCGATGGCGCCGTCTTTGCCGTCGAATTCCTGCCTGGCCAGTTTGACCAGCGCGCCGACTCCGCCAGCGAGTGCGTGCAGCTCATCAGCCAGGGCGAGCGCCCCGCCGTGCGCTCCGCCAAGGTCTATATGATCTCGGGCGCTCTGGACGAAGCCGCCATCGATGCCATCAAGCACTACGTGGTGAACCCCGTCGAGGCGCGCATCGCCTCGCTCGACCTGCCCGAGACGCTGTACATGGAGACCCCCGAGCCCCAGCCCGTCGAGGTGCTCGACGGCTTCCGCGAGCTCGACGAGGCCGGCCTTGCCGCCTTTATTTCCGAGCGCGGCCTTGCCATGGACGAGGCGGACATCGCCTTCTGCCAGCAGTACTTCCGCGATGAGGACCGCGACCCCACCATCACCGAGATCCGCGTGATCGACACTTATTGGTCCGACCACTGCCGCCACACCACCTTCGGCACCGTCCTGGATGACGTGACGATCGACGACGCCGTGGTGCAGCAGGCCTTCGACCGCTACATGGAGATGCGCCACGAACTCGGCCGCGACGCCAAGCCCGTCTGCCTCATGGACATGGGCACCATCGGCGCTAAGTACCTTAAGAAGACCGGCGTCATGACCGATGTCGATGAGTCCGAGGAGATCAACGCCTGCACCGTCAAGGTAAAGGTCGATGTCGATGGCGAGGACCAAGACTGGCTGTTCCTCTTTAAGAACGAGACCCATAACCACCCGACCGAGATCGAGCCCTTCGGCGGTGCCGCCACCTGCGTGGGCGGCGCCATCCGCGACCCGCTCTCGGGCCGCAGCTATGTGTATCAGGCCATGCGCGTCACCGGCGCCGGCGACCCCACCGTCCCGGTTTCCGAGACGCTCGAGGGCAAGCTGCCGCAGCGCAAGCTCGTGACCACTGCCGCCGCCGGCTACTCCAGCTACGGCAACCAGATCGGCCTTGCCACCGGTCAGGTCAACGAACTCTATCACCCCGGTTACGTGGCCAAGCGCATGGAGGTTGGCGCCGTCGTGGGCGCTACCCCGGCAAACCACGTTCGTCGCGAGTGCCCCGCCCCCACCGACAAGATCATCCTGCTGGGCGGCCGCACCGGCCGTGATGGCATCGGTGGCGCCACCGGCTCCTCCAAGACCCAGAACACCGAGTCCATCGAGACCTCGGGTGCCGAGGTCCAGAAGGGCAACGCCCCGGTCGAGCGCAAGCTGCAGCGCCTGTTCCGCCGCGGCGATGCCTGCCGTCTGATCAAGCGCTGCAACGACTTTGGCGCCGGCGGTGTCTCGGTCGCCGTGGGCGAGCTTGCCGACGGCCTGTATGTCGACCTTGATACCGTGACCAAGAAGTACGACGGCCTGGACGGCACCGAGCTCGCTATCTCCGAGTCCCAGGAGCGCATGGCTTGCGCCGTCGCCGACGGTGACGTCGAGGAGTTCATGGGCTACGCCGCCGAGGAAAACCTGGAGGCTACCGTTATCGCCGAGGTTACCGCCGAGCCGCGCATGCGCATGGCCTGGAACGGCGTCGCCATCGTCGACCTGTCCCGCGAGTTCCTCAACTCCAACGGCGCACCCAAGCACCAGGTCGCCCACGTGTGCGCCCGCAGCGTGTGGCAGCCCAGCTGGGCCGGCACCACGCTCACCGAGCGCATGACCTCGCTTGTCACCGACCTCAACGTCGCTTCCAACAAGGGCCTTTCCGAGCGCTTCGACTCCACCATCGGCGCCGCGACCGTGCTCATGCCCTTTGGCGGCAAGACGCAGCTCACCCCGAGCTCGGCCATGGTCGCCAAGTTCCCCGTGGACGGCGAGACCACCACGGCGAGTGCCATGGCATGGGGCTTCAACCCCTATCTGATGGAGGCCGACCAGTTTGCGGGCGCCTACCTGTCCGTGGTCGAGTCCATCGCCAAGCTCGTTGCCGCCGGCTTTGAGCACAAGCGCGCCTACCTCTCCTTCCAGGAGTACTTCGAGCGCCTGCGCACCGAGGCCGAGCGTTGGGGCAAGCCCATGGCTGCCGTCCTGGGTGCCCTCATGGCCCAGGTCGACCTGGGTGCCGGCGCCATCGGCGGCAAGGACTCCATGAGCGGTTCGTTTGAGGACGAGGCCGGCGAGCTCAACGTTCCGCCGACCCTGATCAGCTTCGCCGTCGCCGTGGGCAGGGCCGCCCGTGCCGTCTCGCCCGAATTCAAGGGCCTCACGCACCGCGTCGTCCGCATCGCCCCCGCCACCTATGGCGAGGACTACCGTCCCGACGCTCAGCAGCTGCTCGCCGCGTTTGACACCGTCGAGGCGCTCACCGCCACCGGCGACGCCCTGGCCGTCTCCACGCCCGGCTACGGCTGCGGCGCCGAGAGCCTCTTTAAGATGTGCGTCGGCAACCAGATCGGTTTCGAGCTTGCCGAGGATGTGGACGTGGAGAGCCTCTTCACCCCGCTCTACGGCAGCTTTATCGTCGAGCTCGCCGAGGATGCCGAGCTGCCCGAGGTCGCCGACGGCGTTGTCGTCGAGCCCCTGGGCACCACCGTCGAGGGCTATGTCATCGATACCGGCTCCGAGGTCATCGAGCTCTCCGAGCTCCAGGAGGCCTGGGAGAGCGGTATCGAGGGCGTCTTTGCCTACCGCAGCGCCGGCGAGACCGCCGAGGTCGAGACCATCGACTTCCGCGCCAAGGATATCCACGTGTACGGCGGCGCCAAGATCGCCCGCCCGCGCGTGATCATCCCCGTGTTCCCCGGCAACAACTGCGAGTACGACAGCGCCCGCGCCTTCCGTGCCGCCGGCGCCGAGGCCGACACCTACGTGATCAACAACCTCACGCCCGAGGCCGTCGCCGAGAGCACCCACGAGCTTGCCCGCCGCATCCGTGCAAGCCAGATCGTCATGATCCCCGGCGGCTTCTCGGGCGGCGACGAGCCCGATGGCTCCGCCAAGTTCATCACGGCGTTCTTCCGCGCTCCCGAGGTCACCGAGGCAGTCCGCGACCTGCTCAAGGCCCGCGATGGCCTGATGCTGGGCATCTGCAACGGCTTCCAGGCCCTGGTCAAGCTTGGCCTGGTGCCCTACGGCGACATCGTCGATGCCACGCCCGATGCCCCCACGCTGACGTTCAACACCATCGGTCGCCATCAGAGCCGTCTGGTGCGTACCCGTATCTCGTCCAACCTGTCCCCGTGGCTGTCGCAGTGCAGCCTGGACGACCCCTACACCGTCGCCATCAGCCACGGCGAGGGCCGCTTTGTCGCCAACGACGAGGTGCTCGCACAGCTGATCGCAAACGGCCAGGTCGCCACGCAGTACGTAGGCGAGGACGGCAAACCGAGCATGGACCTTTCCGTCAACCCCAACGGCTCCGCACTGGCCATCGAGGGCATCACGAGCCCCGACGGCCGCGTTCTGGGCAAGATGGGCCATGCCGAGCGCCGCGGCGACAACCTGTACCGCAACGTGCCCGAGCATGTCCCCGGCGATAAGTTCATGCCGATCTTTGAGAGCGGCGTGGCCTACTTCGCTTAATGCGTCCCATCGGGTACAATCCCCTCGGGTAATAACACCCGCCACCGGCACACCCGGTGGCGGGTTCTTTTTTGCTTCGCGCATACAGGAAGGACATCATGGAAAGCCGCAAGCCGTATCTCGCCACCCTGCCCGGACTCATCCTGGGCTGCCTCGTCTGCTGCGCGCTCTGGGGGTCGGCTTTCCCCTGCATCAAGATCGGTTACGGGCTCTTTGGCATCCCCGCGCACGATTGCGCCTCACAGCTGCTCTTTGCGGGCTTGCGCTTCACGCTTGCCGGCGCCCTGGTTATCGTTGGGATGAGTGCGGCCCAGCGCCGTCCACTCGTTCCGCAGGCTCGCGACATCAAGCCCATCTTTGTCCTGTCGCTCTTCCAGACTATCGGGCAGTACTTCTTTTTCTACCTGGGACTCTCGCGCGCCAGCGCCATGTCGAGTTCCATCATCGAGGCCAGCGCCAACTTCCTCGCAATCCTCTTTGCCGCCTTGGCATTTCACACCGAGAAGCTCAATACGGCCAAGGTGCTTGGCTGTGTGCTGGGCTTTACCGGCGTCGCGCTCGTCAACCTTTCGGGCGCGGACGGCACCTTTGGCTTTACGCTCGACGGCGAGGGCTTTATCTTGGCTTCCACTGTTGCAGGCGCCCTATCGACCTGCCTGATCGGCATCTTCTCGCGCGAGCACGACGGCGTCTTGCTTGCCGGGTGGCAGTTTTTAGTCGGTGGCGTGGTCCTTACCGCCATCGGGTTTTTGATGGGCGGCACGTTGTCCCCCACCGAAATCGCCCCCGCCATCGCGCTCATCATTTATATGGCGCTCATTTCCGCCGTCGCGTACTCGCTGTGGTCGCGCCTGCTTGCCGTCAACCCCGTCAGCCGCGTCTCGGTCTTTGGGTTTATGAACCCCGTCTTTGGTGTGGTGCTGAGCGCGCTGCTGCTCGGCGAGGGCGCTGGCACGAGCCCCGTCACCGTACTTGTTGCCCTGCTCTTGGTCTGCAGCGGCATCATCATTGTCAACAAACCTAAAAAGGCCTAGCGAGCTCACCTTTTTAGAGAGGGTGTTCGCAAACTTTAGCTTAATGGAGCACACTGGTTCTCGTTGATTTCGTACCGAGTCGCGGCGGCAGACGCCCGTCTTGCCGCACCGCGCCTGGGCATTATGGCCGGTGGCCCCCACAAACGCAAAAAGGGGCGCACGACCACCACGGTCGTGTGCCCCTTTTCCTAGCGTATCTGGACGCCGGCCTTCTTTTTCTCGGCCTTGACGCGGTAGAGCTCCGCGTCGGCAGCGCGAAGCAAGTCTTGCCAGGTATCGACGCCGTCACCGACCCGTGCGTAGCCGATGGACATCCGCAACAGATACGGCACCTCGGCGCGCGCGAGCTCGTCGTTGATTGCCGCGCACAGACGTATGATGTCCTGTTCCGCTGCCGCCTTTTGAAGGACTACGAACTCATCGCCGCCATAACGTGCGATAAAGCTGCCAGACGCCGTGCAGACCTTTTGAGCGCAGCAGATAAGACCTGAAGAGCATGATCACCCTCCACATGTCCATAGCGATCGTTAATCTGCTTAAAGCCGTCAGCGTCCATCATGAGAAGATACACATCGTCCGTATGACCAACATTTGAGAAGAGCGACAGCATATAGGTCTCAAAACGGTTGCGATTGTTGAGGCCAGTCAACGGGTCGGTCGAGATGAGCTGCTCCTGGCAGATGATATAGAGCAGCAACATGCTAATCATTATGCCGACACAAAGGCCAGGCACCGAGTATACGATCTGAAAGGTACCGCCCACCAGGGCCGGAATGGCGAAAAATGCTAAGGTTCGATAGATAGCCTTCGTCTGCAGGCTCCCGACCCTGCGAGATTGCACAAACGCATGCAGGGACGTATGTATAACGTAACAGTAGCTGACAATGGGCTGGATCATATAGGCAAAGCCGCGACGATACACGCCCTGCGAATCGATATAGAACAGGGCGTGCGTCCAGTAACTGGTAAAAGCCAGCACGACCACCAGAGCCGTGGGCAACGTTACAAGCACCACCCTATAGCGCGAGGTCACAAGGTGAGAGCCCTGCATCGTCTCGGAATAGATAAACCAAATGAGACACGCGATGGCGAAGAGCGAAAACGAAACCGCGTTGGAAATCCAGTTGGCTGCAATGCCCAACGTGCCGTCCACACCATCCGAAAGCGTCCAGATCATATCGAAGAAAATGTAGGCAGCAGACGTGTAGCCCAGCATGCTAAACAAAAGCTGCTGGGTGCTCGAGAACAGGGAGCGACGGCTTCGTACGGCAAGCCCGATAAGAACAATCATGCATAGCAGGAATATCTCAATCTTGAGTGCCTTAACCACTAGACGCCCTCCCTTCAATATCCAAGTGGTCAGAATCGCCCGATTCGTGTCTGGGCAATAAACGCCCCTTTCTCCGCAGGGGTAAGGGGAATAATAGCAGAGCGCCCGAACGTCACTGCAAGACAGCTCTCGTTCGGGCGCTCAAACGGCGCGAGTTGCACGCCGGAATCATTGATGGGTATCGATTGCTACTCGCCATCGATGTCGGCCGCGACAGCCTCCTCGATGGCCTCGACACCGGCAGGCGACAGGTCTTCCTTGCCCTGGCAGAACTTCTTATCGACCCAGCCGGTCAGAATCGGGGCCATGATTGCCGTGATGATGACGGCGGTGGCGATCTGCGCATACGCGGTGGGCGCAAGCTCGGCATAGCGCGGAGCGACCTCGGCGAGGGCGACCGGCGTGGTCATGGCCGTGCCGGCAATGGTGGAGCATGCCACAGCCGCCTTACCGTTGCCGCCACACAAGCGCTCGAAGGCAAAGGTAATAGGACCGACGATAAAGAGCGTGATGAGGCCCAGCAGGATACCCGAAATACCGCCGGTGATAAAGCTCGAAAGGCTCATGGACGCACCGAGCTGAAAGCCGATAACGGCGATCGCGGGATTGGCGCCGGGGACCAGCAGGTTCTTGATAAACGGGAACAAGTTGCCCAGGACTATGCCGATAACGAGCGGCAGGATGGATCCGATGATGGTGCCGACGGGGATGTTGGCGAGACCCGAAACACCAAGGATGATCATCGTGACGGCGGGGCCGGCCGTAAAGAACAGGATACCGACAGCGCCCTGCTCGGACTCATCGCCGAACTCGCCCATGATGCCCGTATAGAGCGCCATGTTGCAAAACGTAATGCCGCCGATGATGGAAACCGAACTCAGGCCTAAAAAGTTATCGTTAAAGAAGTACGCGACGCCCAGACCCAGCGCGGCTGCCACTACAAGCTTAGGAATCAGCACGACGATGCCGGTCTTGATGGCGCCCGGCGTGGACTTAAAGCTGATGCCGGCGCCCACGAACAGCAAGATCGCGGCAACGATGGTGTTGGAGCCACCGCGGCAGGCAGCCGTAAAGAAGCCGCCGACCTCAAAGACCTGCGGGCAGAAGGTATTGAGCAAAAGGCCGACGATCATGGGATAGATCATGATGTCGCCCGGGATACGCGGGACCTTGAATTTCTTTTGCTCGTTGGCGGTCGCTTCCTGTGCCATGAAACCCCCATTTCCGTTGACGCAGAACAAAAGCCCACGTCACGCTTTGCTACAGTAAAGTTTGACCATGGTACCAGAAGAAGCAGACCGCCTCGGTGAGAAATTCGATTCGTTAGGCCGGGACGATAACGCGTCCTGCTCCTATACGAGGCTCAAAACGATATAGAACACGATGCCCGAAACGCAGCACCACAACATCGACTTTGTCTTGATTGCCACCGCCACGACGCCGGCGGCCGCAATCCAGGGAACCAAGGCAGGCCAGAGTCCCGCGTCGAACGCGCCGGGGCTCACCAAGTCGTTGGCGACCAGCGCGGCAAAGGCAGCGGGCGGGATATAGCCCAGGGCCTCGGTAATACGGGGCGACAGGGTCCGCCCGCGCAAGGCGAACGCCGGCGCGATGCGAAAGAACGCGATAGCAGCCCACGACGACAGCCACAGAACCAAGAACTCGTTAACGGGCATCGCGGGCACCTCTTCCGTCAAATACAGCATCGCACGCCAGCGCAATGGCAATGCCGACCACGACGCTTGCCGGCACGGCAATATTCGCGAGGCCCAAGAACTTGCATGCGGCGACGGACACCGCGCCCGAAACCGCCGCGACAACGTTACCGCGCGACAGCCGCTGCGAAAAGAGCAGGCAGATAAAGAGCGAGGTGCAGACAAAGGCTGCAATGGCGGTGGGAACATCGACAACGGCGCCGACGATGGCGCCCATCGTACACGAAACGCCCCATGTTGCGATGAGGATCACGTTGAGCACAAAGGACTCGCGCGGGCCCCAATCCTCCCCCTCAATCAGCTTGGCAAGCGAGATGCCATATGCCTCCTCGGTAAGTGTCGCGGCGACGGCCAGCGTCTGGCGCTTCGAGGCACCCCTCAGATGCGGCGCGATCGATGCCGAGTAAAGTGCAAAACGCGAGGAGATGGCGGCAACGCTCGCGACGATCGATGCTGCAGGTACGCCCGCCAGCCAAAGATTGCAGATCATAAACTGGCCGCTGCCCGTCACAAACGTGCTGCTCAGGGCAAAGACCATCCAGGGCTCCATTCCCGTCTGCCCCATGATCATTCCGCACGGCGCGCCTATTGCAACATAGGTAAGCATCACCGGCCAGACGGTTCTAACGATTTTGAGCACCATACGCTTCTCATCCTGACAAGGTCTCCGAGCCGCATGTAGCGATACGGCAGAATCATCATCCGACAGCAACCGAGTTCACCTACAATTGCCACCGGATCGAAAGACACAACTTTTTAGGAAGTCATTATGACAGCTATCGATCGAGACCGGGCGCGCGCGGCCTTCAAAAGCTACACCGATGCCTACGACGCCACCAACCCACGTATCGCGCTCAAAATCGAGCATACGTACCACGTGGCCGAGGCATGCGATGCCGTAGCGCGCGAGCAGGGCTGGTCGTCAGAAGATATTGACCTGGCATGGCTTTGCGGCCTGCTACACGATATGGGCCGCTTTGAGCAGCTGCAACGCTGGGACACCTTTAAGGACGCCGAGAGCATGAGCCATGCGGCGCTGGGCATCGAGGTCCTCTTTGGCGAGAATCCCGCCGATGCACCCGCCGTAACGAGCATCCGCGACTTTATCGATGACCCGGCAGAAGATGAGCTCATCCGAGCGAGCATTGCCTATCACAGCGATTTCCGCCTACCCGCGCAGCTCGACGTGCGCACGCGGAGCTTCTGCGATATCGTGCGCGATGGTGACAAGATCGACATTATGCGCACCATCGCCGACAGCACCGTCGAGACCATCCTTAAGGTGGACGAGAAGACGTTTCTCGGCAGCCGCTTCTCGTCGCCAACACTTGCCGCCTTTGACGAGCGCCGCTGCGTCGCACGCGCTGAACGCAATGAGCCCGCAGACTACCTGGTGGGACTCATCTGCTTTATGTTTGAGCTCGTCTATCCAGCGAGCCGCGCGCTGGCGCGCGAGCAGGGCGATATCCACCGCCTGCTCGACGCGCCCTTTGGCATTACGCACCCCTTTACCGATCCCGCCACGCAAGCGACCTGGGAGCGCCTAAAGGACGAGATGCGCGACTGGCTGGCGCGCGCCTAGCGCTCAAGCTGGGCCAGCAGCTCCTCGACAACCTCGACGGCATCGCCGACAACCTTGTACTGGGCAGCACCAAAGATGGGGGCATCCGGGTCCTCGTTGATGGCGATAATGCACTCCGCCCCACCGATGCCGGCAAGATGCTGGATGGCGCCCGAAACACCGATGCTCACGAGGAGTTTAGGCGAAACCGATACGCCCGTCTGGCCAATCTGATGGCGATACTCCAACCAGCCGGCCTCCACGACAGGTCGCGTGCAGCCAAGCTCGGCTCCCAGGGCCTCGGCGAGCCTTCGCATCAGCGGCAGGTTTTTCTTGGAACCAATGCCGCGGCCCACCACGACCAAGCGCTCGGCATCGGCGATCGAAGCCTGCTGTCCCCACTCCTCGGCGGAAATCGAGATCTCGACACGAGCCTTAGCATCATCCGCAAGTGATATCTGGGTGATCGTGCCGGAGCGGCCGTAGTCAAAGTCGGGCGCCTTAAAGATGCCGGGACGCACCGTTGCCATCTGGGGACGATGATTGGGGCAGACGATGGTGGCCATCAGGTTGCCGCCAAATGCCGGACGCGTCTGCTGCAGCAGGCCCGTCTCCGTATCCATCGAAAGTACGGTGCAGTCAGCCGTAAGGCCCGTCTGCAAGCGCACGGCAACGCCGGGTGCCAGTTCGCGGCCAAAAGCGGTCGCACCGTATAGGATGGCCTCGGGTTTGCGTTCGGCTACCAAATCGCAGATCAAGCGGGCGTAGACCTCCGCATCGTTTTGGCGCAGGCGCTCGTCGCGACAGGCCAGGACTTCGTCGGCGCCCGCGCAAACCAGATGCTCCAGGTCGCCGAGAGAACCCTCGGGACCCATACCGATCAGTGCCACCAGACGGCAGTCGCGAGCATCGGCAAGCTCGCGGCCCTTGCCCATAAGCTCATAGGCAACGGGAGTCACCGTATCGTGCTCGTCGGTCTGCGCGAATACCCAAATGTCTCGATATGCATCAAGGTCCACCGCACCAGCGGCCTCGTCACGCTCGATCGAGATAGCGTTGACGGGACAGACGTCGACGCACCCACCGCATAGGATGCAGCCGTCGGTTACGCGGGCGCAACGGTTGGGCCGCTCGCCTTCCACTACGATGCCGCCCGAGGCACAGGCGCGAACGCAGCGACCGCAGCCGATACAGGCTTCGCTATCGATAATCAGTCCGCTCATCTATGCCATCCCCTCGATAATCTTGGCAAGTTTTGCCGCCTGCTCGGACGCCGTGCCGTCAACGGCCTCGCACGTTTGGTCGCGGTCGGGCACAAACGATCGCACGATCTGCGTCGGCGAGCCGGCAAGGCCGCAGCGTGCGGGGTCGGCGTTCACGTCGGCAGCGTTGACCACGCGCACGTCCGCCTCCTCGGCCGCACGAATACCGGCAATGCTCGGCATGCGCAGTTGGCCAATCTCCTTGGCGGTCGTCATCGCACACGGCATCTCAAGATAGACCGTCTCCTCGCCGGCATCGCAGCCGTGAACAAGCGCCAGTGAACCACAGGTCGTAAAGCCCGCGCTCTGCACGCAGCTCACGTCGGTCACGCAGGGAATCTCAAAGGCACCGGCAAGCTCCGGACCAATCTGGGCCGTATCGCCGTCCACCGCCATCTTGCCGCAGATGAGCAGGTCGAAGTCCTCGTCGAGCGCCTCGATGCCGCACTTGAGGGCATAGGTGGTTGCCAGGGTATCGGCACCTGCAAAGGCGCGGTCGGTGAGCAGCAGTGCGTCATCGGCGCCTCGGGCGATGCAGTCGCGCAATAGCGATTCGGTCGCGGGGATGCCCATCGACACCACCGTTACGCGCACGTCCATGCCAAAGCCGATAAAGTCGTCCTTCAGTGCCAGCGCGCATTCCAAAGCGCTCGCGTCAAAGGGATTAATGACCGCCTGCTTGCCATCGCGCACGATGGTATTGGTCTTGGGGTCCATCTTGACCTCGGTGCTTCCCGGCACCGCCTTGACGCATACCACCATATGGAAATCGCTCATCTTCACGCGCCCCCTTTCTGGACGAGTTCATCCAAGAGCTTCTCCGAAAACAGGTTACCGCGACCCAGCTGCCCGGCAGGATCGAGCTGGAGCTTGAGCCGCGCCGACTCGACCATGGCCTCGTGACCGTACATCGTCTCCAAGAAGCCCGCCTTGATCTTGCCGACACCGTGTTCGGCGGAGACGGCGCCGCCCATGGCCGTGACCTCGGAAGCCCACTGGGCAAAGAGTTCTCCGCCGCGGCGGTAATCCTGCGCATCGCGCGGCAGAATGTTCACATGCAGATGGTTGTTACCGATGTGCCCCCAGGCGGCAGATTCAAGCCCACTTTCGGCCAACGTGCGGCGATAAAGGGCGATGACATCGGCCAAGCGTGCGTTGGGCACCGACATGTCCGAGCCCAGTTTGGTGATGGTGGGATCCGTGCGGCGACGCTCGTCGATGAGCATGTTGACGCTCTCGGGCACCGCATGGCGGAAGAATCGCTGACACTCGCGATCGACCTCGGTGCGCGCGACCCATGTCGCATCGTCGCTGCCGCCCGCAAGCTCTAGTACCCACCCCAAGTGATACAGCTCCTGAGTCGTCTGGGCCTCGTCGTCGCAGTCGAGCTCCACGTAGACACAGACCTTGGCGTCTTTGTCGAGCGCCGGCAGCGAGGCGAACGCGGTCGACTGCTCACGCTGACGACGCAGGATATCCAGGGCGCCCGCATCGAAATACTCGATGGCAGCCGCGTGGGACAGGACGGGACGCACAGAATCGGTGAACGGCACGGCCTTATCTTCGCTGTCAAAGAAACAGCTCACGCCCCAAACGACCGCAGGCGCCGCCTGCAGAGCAATCTCGAGCTCGGTGATGACGCCGATTGTGCCACACGCACCGATAAACAGATCGATGGCATCCATATCGTCAGCAACGAAATAGCCCGAAGCATTTTTTGTCTTGGGCATGGTATAGCCAGGAAGATCGAGCTCGAGCGTACGGCCCGCTGCCGTCACGAGCGACAGGTGGCGGCCCTGGGCAAAAGCCTCGCCGCGCTGAAGCTCAAGCAAATCGCCATCAGCCAGTGCGACGTGGAGTCCCGTGATATGTGGGCGCATGGGACCGTAGGCGTAGCTGCGGGCACCAGAGGCGTTACATGCCGCCATGCCGCCCAGACAGGCAGACGTCTCGGTGGGATCGGTGGGAAAGAACTGCTCGGGGACCTCTTGGAACTCCTCGTAGGCCTCAAGCGATGCCTGGTCCCAACCAGCAGTCGGCAGCACCTTCTTGCTCAGCTGCTTGCGCAGCTCCGAGAGCACACGCCCGGCTCCACGCGCAGCAGAAATTGGCCTTGTTCATCGCGGCGAAGGCCCAAGTAGCGATTCATACGGGAAGTATTGAGGATATGCCCGCCGTGGGGCACGGCACCGGCGGCAAGGCCGGTTCGGGCGCCCTGAACCGTTACCGGGACACGCTCGGCATGGAGCTTTTCCAAAATGGCACGGACCTCGTCTTCCGTTGTCGGAAACGAGATGCTCGAGGCCTCGCCCGATGCGCGAGATTCATCGCGGCCATACTCTTCGAACTCGTCGGTGAAGGGTTTGATGGTTGCAGACACGCGAACTCCCCCTTTAGCTAACTACAGTATTTGCAGGGAGATGTTACCGCATCGTTTCGTCGACGTGTTCGAGACCGTCTCCATAATTGGCGATTTTTACGTTCGTGCAATTCGGCGAGCGGCTTGATTTCCTCGGCAGACGATGCTTTTGACACATATGGCCCCGCCGTCGCCGACCGCGCGATTGTCGCTCGAAAAAAGTTGGAGTATTTTTTGCCGCCTTTTACCTGCGGAGACGCCAATCCGTCAAGCATTTGGTCAGAAATTGGTCAAGTAGCGGCTGATACCGTCGGCATCGACAGCCAAAACCGACAGAAGTTTTGGCCCCAGAAGCAGGGAGGTTCCCATGGCATATTACTGGCCCCAGTACGGCATCGCCATCGAAGTCGACGACGATCCCCATCTCCTGCCTTTCGACGAAGAGGCATTCCCCGATACGACGGTCTACCACGTTACCACCGATGTGATCTGCGACCCCGAGTCGTTCTCGGCGCTCGCCCACCGCATCGCGCATATCCACGACATCGAGCTCCCTCCCGACTTCGACGAGCTTGTCTACTCACGCCGCCTGATGCTTCACATGCTCTTTGGAGCGAACCCGTCCACCTTTGCGCGCATCTATACCGCCAAGGATGCCGCATGAGCGCGAAGAAGCCACCCCACTTTGCAGGCCTGGGTCGTCGCAAGAAGCTCATCGTTGCCTGCTTGGCCATCGTCTGTGCCCTTGTCGCCGTAGGACTATACGCTTGGCAGTCGCAGCCCGTACCCGAGGCGGGCGCTTCGGTTACGACGGCCGAGGGCAAAACGCGTCAGGAAATCCAAGATGAGCTCGACGCCATCGTCCGCGACAACATGATGACGATTTCGGTCGCACCGGTCGCTCAGCTGCAGGAGGACGGCAAGCTGCGCGTCAACGTGCAAAACGTCCAAGACAATAAATTTCCCCAGCGATTCCGCGTCATCCAAAACGACGAGACCATGTACGAATCCGGTGTGGTCGAGACCGGCAAGACAATCGAAACGTGCCCCGCCGGCGACATCAAAGAAGGCGAGGCGTACATCGAGATCCAGGCACTCGATGCCAAGACCCTCGACAGCCACGGCAATCCGACACGTGTCAAGGTGCGGGTTGAGCAAGCCGAGAACTAGCTTTTCCGGCCGACGCGGCACCGCACGCAATTCACCAGCATTCGTCCAATCATCGCGGGGACGGCCCGCGGCGAATAGAAAGGAACGACCATGGACATCACCAGGAACATGAACGGAGCCAGAGCGCTCGTCGTGGGCGCAGGGCTCGCGCTCGCGCTCGCAATGGGCGCCGCCCCGACGCCAGCTATGGCGGCCGGGCGCGTTGGAACCACGAAAGTAATGGTCAGGACCGAGATCGACAACGTTGAGTTCAAAGTTCCGACGGTTATTCCCTTCGTCGCCAAGGCCGACGGCACGCTTCAGGGCCCCTCAGAAGACGCGACCACCATCGACAATCATTCGGCCTACGGCATCCATGTCACCAACATGAAGATCGACGCCATGAACACCTGGACCATTGCTGCCGACGCCAAGGCCGGAACCGCGCAGAACTCCATCGACTTTAAGGTCGGCCCCGACGGCGCACTCCAGAACGCCAGCGCCGCAATGCAGGGAACGGGCCTCGATCTTTCCAAGAACGCAGCCTTCGACATGGGCTACCAGGGCATTGCCGGCGGCACGGACAAAATTAAGCTCAAGACAAGCGGAAACGTCGCCCGCGTCACGCGCGACATCTTCCGCGTAACCGGCGAAGGCGATCAGGTTGCAACGATCACCTGGACGGTCGAGCCCGGTGCGCACACGGCATAAGGCCGTCGCCCTGGCCGCCGCCGTCAGCATCCTAGCGTTTGGGCCAGCCATGGCCTTTGCCCAGCAAGAACAGGCGCAGGCCGCCACGCAAGTGACGGTCGACCTCTCGGAGCTCGACCGCGGCGACCGCGAGGAACCGTTGGCGCAGACAGGCGACAGACGATGGCTCTTGGCAGCAGGCGCCACAGCAGCAGGCGCGGGGACCGCCGGCCTCGGGCTGCACATCAAACGCAGCCAGAAACAAAACACGGACAGGCCGCACTAAATTAGCTAAGGAGACCCCATGGCATCGAAGAACCTTTTGCCCGTCGTCGCACTCTGCGGCGCGCTCGCAACCGGAACGCCTGTCGCCGCTTGGGCGACTCCCGTCATGGCAGACTCCTTACCAGCAGCCCTAAGCTCCGCACCAAATCCGTCGAGCGCCATTGCGTGCAAGCGTTTTTCGATCGCACAGGCCGCAATCTCGACCTCGGGATGCCTTCGTCGTAATACGGACGGCTCGATAGTCGTGGATATCAATCGTTCGAACAAGGCAAACGGCTCCCAGGCGGGGTGCGCCGTCTGCACGTGGCGCTCGGTTGTGCTCGATGCAGATGGCGATCCATGCAATTTAGAGCTGCGCATCGACATCGCTTCGATCGATGACTCGGCGAACGGAGCGAAGGTCGCCTTCGACGGTACGTTTTTCGAGAAAGGAGGCGGTATATGTCTGGGCTGCGCCGCCGCGAATGCAGACGACACGCAGCCCACCCTCTCATTCACGGCATCGTTGCGGCTGACCAAAGCCGGCACCGATGCCATCGCGGCGGGAGAAGCGTCCCTGCTGTTCTACGCCGTCAGCGCCAAAGACACAGACGCTCATTTCGAGAAGCCAGCCGGATCACTCAGCCTTACACGAGGGATAGAGGCAGGCCCTATTGAAATCGATGCCCACGCGCAAAGCAGGCAACGCATTCTTGCCGACCCGGCGCTTCTCGAAATGGAGTGGAACGGATCCGGAGCCATCGGAATTCTCCCCTCCGCGCTTGACGCCAAGACGCTCCCCTCAAACGACGAACCCATCAACGCAACCATACAAGAAGAGAGCACGGATAAAGAAGCAGGTGCGGGCGACACGCCGTCGCCGACAAACAGCGTCCCAGCTTCTTTCGAAGCACCGAATGAGCCCGCTACCGATCCAAACGATCCCGAGTTCGCGGACAGTCTGGGGCTTGCTGATCCTCAAGAGATCGATGAAGGTAACTGCTGCGTGCTTGCCGCGCTCGACCACACAGAGGTCATCGACGCTGCGAACATCGAAGTTGCCGCCGCCAATCAGCCCGTCCGCAAGTCGGCTATCATCGCATTTCCCGAATCCATCGAAGTCGTCTTTTTGCCATCGGGCGAGGTCGTGGCCCCAACACTGCTCACCTTGTTGGGCGCCAAGAATACTCGAAACGAAATTAAAAAGGTCACGGTTGTCGACCCTGCAACCACCGCCAAGCTGCGTCTATATGCCGTTGCTCCAGATGGAGGCAAGACCTTGGAATTCGATGGCGACACACTCCTAGCCTGGCGGCGTCTGGACATTATGCAAGACGTCTCGTATCAGATCGAACTCGAAGGGTTTGATCGTGCCCGCGATGCCAATATCATCGCCGCGGCTATTGAATTCCCGCAGCGGCTTATGACACTGCGCTTTGAATACTATCCCTATGTCCCGACAACCACCTGAGGCTTAAATGCTGCGCATCATTCCTAACACCACTTATATAACGTATTAGATGAGTCGCGATGTGCCTCGCATTTCGTTCTGCTACGATTGCCACGTTGGCATCAATACAGGAGGGCTCATGCCGGGCTTGGGAACAATCATCAACGTTGTGCTTTTAGTTGCGGGCGGTCTTTTGGGATTAGCGGGCGGCCGCTTCATTACACCGCGCATCCAAGACACGCTCATGAAAGCATCGGGGCTGTGCGTCCTGTTTATCGGCCTGGGCGGCACCATGCAAAAGATGCTCATCATCGATGGAAAGGCGCTAGCGACCACCGGTACCACCATGCTCATCGTCTCATTTGCGCTCGGTTCGCTCATCGGCGAGGCCATCAACTTGGAGGCCGCCATCGAGAACCTTGGCGAATGGCTCAAGCGAAAAACCGGCAGCGAGGGTGACAACGAGTTCACCAACGCCTTTGTCTCGACATCGCTCACGGTGTGCATCGGCGCCATGGCCATCGTGGGCTCGATTCAGGACGGTCTGCTCGGTGACTGGTCAACGCTTGCCTTGAAAGGCGCATTGGACTGCATCATCGTCTGCACCATGACGGCGTCGCTTGGCCGCGGCTGCATTTTCTCCGCCCTGCCCGTCGCCGTGTTCCAGGGGACGATCACGTTGTTTGCCAGCGCGCTCTCCCCCATCATGACCACGGCAGCCCTCGACAGCCTTTCGCTCGTAGGCTCCATGCTCATCTTCTGCGTCGGCGTCAACCTCATCCGTCCTCAGACCTTCCGCACGGCCAATATGCTCCCCTCCGTCGTCATCGCCGTCATCTACGCCCTCCTGTTCTAAATCTATCAACGCAGCGGTATCTCGAACATCTGTTTGATGCTGTGCTATGATATGAGGTCACCGTAGCTGCGTTAGGAGAGGAGAAGCGGTGGCCGACCAGGACATCAAGATGCTCATCGAGCGCATTATGGCCGAGGCCCGGACCCATCAGTCCACCCGCTTCTCAAACGAAATCTACGCAGACGAGCCGATTCTCAAAACCGGCCGACAGATGCAGAATTTCCTCCCCGACCAGTACCGTAAAATGCGCGAGATATCGCGCTGGCAGGATGACCCCAAGGGCGGTGCGGGCCGCTGGCTTTCGGAAGCCGAGCTTTTTTACCGCCAGGGCCTGCTGATGGCCGACTTTGAGGACGACTGTCCCTACAACGGCACCTTTAAGTCGTACTTTCCCACCTACAACGCCATGAGCGACCGACAGCTGCGCGGCTACTTTACCTGGCGCGCCCAAGTGCGCCGCGGGACCGTCGAGGAAACGTCTACGTCCTTTGCCTTTCTGTATCTCTATGAGCTGATTTGCGGCATCGGCGTAGATAATCCGCTCGATGGTTTTAACAAGATCAAGGCCTTTTGGGATGCCTACCGCGCCTTTGAGCCCGGCATCGACCGGTTTGCACGCGTGTGGTTGCAGGACTACGCCGTGTTCCACGGGCTCGACCCCAAGCTGCTTCGTGATTCTAAAACCGTCATGTTCGACAACGCCCTTATCGAGCTGCGGCGCGCGGCACGAGACCTTGCACCAGCACCGGCACCGTCCGGCCAGACCCCCAAGCGTCGCAAAACCTCCGAGCCCACGCTCCCCCTTCCGCCCGATGAGGTGCGCGAGGAGCGACTCATGACCGCCATCAACGCCCTCTCCACGTACAACCTAAGTAACTCGCGGCTCGACCGCAGCCACCACCGCGATCTGCGCCACGTGGCATGCGCCGTGTATGTCCGCATGGCGCGCTACTATGACACGCACCGAAAGACCGGCATCGTGGCGAGTTTATTTGGGGAGGAGACGGCCATGCCCTACACCATGTTTGCCTCGGCCGTATTCTTTGCGCCCGAGCGCCACGAGGACTGCGAATACCGCCTGGATCCTATCCATATCTACCGTTGCCAAAACGGCTTTTGGGAATGCATGCGCATCCACGGTAGTAGGCAAAAGAGCAGCAAGCTCGGTGAAATGATGCGCGCCTGCGACCAACGCCTGCGCCTGGCGCTGGACCCCGCCCATCCCCTTAAGGAAGAAAAGGTCCCCAAATATCTGGCCAAAATTATCGATGACGAGATTGTGGCATGGCTTTCGTGGGACGCCGTACACCAGCCCGTCAAGATCGATATCGATCTGAGTCAGCTGGGGCACATTCGGAGCGCCGCTGCGCAAACGCGCGAAGCGCTTTTGATCGACGAAGAGCGCGAGGACGGCGCGTCCGCAGAAGCCGAGGCAGCGGACTCAGGGCAACCGGAAGCCGAGCCCGTAACCGACGCGATTGTCGAACCGGTCGTGGCACCCATTCGGCAGGACTTGACCGACGAGCCGACCATATCCACCGAACAGTTTGGTGTCGTGGCACCGCTTCTCGCGCCGACGCCCGCGTTCGCAGCTGCTGCGCCCGCTGACGCCACAAACAAACTCGCTCCCGCCGAAGATACCTTCCTTCGCGCGCTGCTCGAGCACAACGCAGCGCAAGCGACATCGGCAGTGGAGAGGTCGGGCCAGAGCGAGGACATGCTCGTCGATACCATCAACGAGGCGCTCTTTGACCTGGTGGGTGACACCGTTATCGAGTTTGGAACGGCAGGACCGCGCATTATCGAGGATTACGAAGCAGACGTGAGAGGATACCTAGACCATGAGTGACACCGCATCCGCAGCGCCCCGCGTACCCAAACGCGTCGCCGCCGTTATCCTAAACTCGCTCAAGGGCGGCGTGGTCCCGCGCATCGGCCTTCCCTATATCACCGTGGGACGCGAGGTCGAGATTCGCGCCCTGCTCACCGATTTGAGTCTCATCGCCGATGGCGGCGCGAGCTTCCGCTTCTTAGTCGGTCGCTACGGCGCCGGCAAGAGCTTCTTGCTTCAGACCATCCGAACGCATGCCATGGGCGAGGGATTCGTCGTCGCTGATGCCGACCTGTCGCCCGAGCGCCGTCTGCAGGGCGGTCAGGGACAGGGCCTCGCCACCTACCGCGAGCTCATCCGCAATATATCGACCAAGACGCGCCCCGAGGGCGGTGCGCTCAACCTTATTTTGGATCGCTGGGTCGCCTCGTGTGCCGACGCCGACGAGCCTGCCGTTAATGCCCAACTCGCTCCACTCGAAGAGATGGTCCACGGCTTCGACTTCACCCGCATGCTCCGCCGCTATCGCATGGCCGTATCCGAGGGCGATGAAGAGGCTATGAGCCGCGTGACCAAATGGATCCGCGGCGAATACCGCACCAAGAGCGAGGCTCGCGCCGAACTGGGGTCCTCAACCATCATCAGCGATGACGACTGGTACGACTACGTCAAACTCATCGCGCGTTTTTTGGTTTGCAGCGGCTACAAGGGCATGCTGGTGCTCATCGACGAGCTCGTGAATCTGTATAAGATTCCCAACGCTATCACGCGCCAGTACAACTACGAGAAAATCCTGACCATGTACAACGACACACTCCAGGGCAAGGCACAGTACCTGGGCATGATCATGGGCGGCACGCCAACCTCCATCGAAGACCGCCGCCGCGGCGTGTTCTCCTACGAAGCTCTGCGCAGCCGACTCGCTCAGGGTCGCTTTGCGCGAGATGATCTCAAAGACATGCTCGCGCCCATCATCCGCCTGCAGCCGCTCACCTACGAGGAGCTGCTGGTGCTCATCGAAAAGCTCATGCAGATCCATGCCGGCTACTTTGGCTGGACGCCCACGCTTACCGAGAACGACTTGGTGAACTTTCTCAAGATTGAGTTTGGCCGCGTGGGAGCCGATACGCACCTGACGCCCCGTGAGGTCATTCGTGACTTTATCGAGCTGCTCGATATCCTGTGTCAGAACCCCGATGCAAATGTGGCCGAGTTGCTGCAAAGCGTCGGCGGCGACGCGCTGGTGCCGGCAGCCGCAACAGGCGACGCCGGCACCGCAGGCGGCGACCGCAACTTCGCCGAATTCACCATCTAACCTGCCAAAAAGGGACAGGTTTATTTTGGCAGGTTTTATCTGGGCAAACGTCGAGGCAGTAATGCAGCAAGCCACTGCCCACCGCGTTGAGAGATTCGTTTTTGAAAGGAGGCCCCGTGAACGCCTTTGACCGCTACGCCCCGTTTATCCAAGACTTCATCTACTCCCACGATTGGGAGAGTCTACGCTCCATCCAGGTTGCAGCAGCTGATGCCATCTTTAACACTCAGGACAATGTGCTCCTGACGGCATCCACGGCTTCCGGCAAAACCGAGGCAGCCTTCTTTCCCATCCTGACCGAGTTTTGGGAGAACCCGCCCGCGAGCGTTGGCGCCCTCTACATCGGCCCCCTCAAGGCACTCATCAATGATCAGTTCGTCCGCCTCAACGACCTGTGCGAAGAGGCCGATATCCCCGTCTGGCACTGGCATGGCGATGTTTCGCAGTCGCACAAGGCTAAGCTCATCAAAAAACCGAGCGGTATCTTGCAGATTACGCCCGAGTCGCTCGAGGCGCTCCTGATCCATAAGCACATGGCAATCCCTCGTATGTTCTGCGATCTGCGCTATGTGGTTATCGACGAGGTTCATTCGCTCATGCGCGGCGACCGCGGCGGTCAGACGCTCTGCCTTATCGAGCGCCTCTCGCGCATGGCGGGCGTGCAGCCCCGCCGCATCGGCCTTTCTGCCACCATCGGCGACCCCGAGCGCACGGGCGCCTTTCTCTCACAGGGAACAGGACGCGATTGCATCATCCCCCGCTTTGAGGAACCGCGCCGCGTGTGGCGCATCTCCATGGAGCACTTCTACAACTCGGGTCCCCAGGCACAGCAGCGGGGATTCGAGAGCACGGGTCCACAAGAAGCCGAGATGCTTGCTTGCGAGCGTATTGAGCCGGCGGCGCCCGCGGCGCTGCCGGCTGGCGCCCAAGACGTGCGCCACAGCGGACAGCTTACACAGGAGGAACGCCGTCAACGTCGTGAGCGGGCACGGGGCAAGGCCGCTCCCAAAGACCGTCGCACTTCCTCGGCCCCCGAGGGCGAAGTCGACATCCCACGAGCGACCGAGCAGGCGCTTCTCAACCCCACCGACACGGCGCCCGACAACGCCGACCCCGGTATGGGCTATATCTTTGAGCATACGCGCGGCCGCAAGTGCCTGGTCTTTGCCAACTCGCGTGAGGAGGCAGAGGCCGTGTGTTCCATGCTGCGCAGCTACTGCGAAAGTCGACACGAGCCCGACCGCTTTCTAATCCATCACGGCAACCTTTCGGCATCGCTGCGCGAGACGGCCGAGGAGCTCATGCGCGACGAGGAGCAGGCGCAGACAACCGTCACCACCTCTACGCTGGAGCTCGGTATCGATATCGGCCGCCTGGAGCGCGCGTTCCAGATCGATGCGCCGTTTACCGTCAGCTCCTTTTTGCAGCGAATGGGCCGCACGGGACGCCGCGACCTTCCGCCCGAGATGTGGTTTGTCATGCGCGAGGAAGAGCCCGAACCGCGCACGATGATGCCCGAAACCATTCCATGGAAGCTCCTGCAGGGTATCGCGCTCGTACAACTCTATCGCGAGGAAAAGTGGGTCGAGCCGCCCGAGCTCGATCGACTCCCCTACAGCCTGCTCTATCACCAGACTATGTCGACGCTTGCCAGCACCGGCGAGCTCACGCCGGCCGAACTTGCCCAGCGCGTGCTCACGCTCAGCTATTTCCATCGCATCTCGGCCGATGACTATCGCGTATTGCTTCGTCACCTCATTAAGATCGACCATATCCAGGTCACCGAGGGCGGCGGACTCATCGTGGGTCTCGCGGGAGAGCGCATCATTAACAACTTTAAGTTCTACGCCGTGTTCCAGGAAAACGAGGAGTTCACCGTTCGCAGCGAGTCGGCCGAGTTGGGCACGATCGTCAATCCCCCTCCGCCCGGTGAGCGCATCGCCATCGCCGGACACTGCTGGATTGTCGAGGAAGTGGACTGGAAGCGCCACACCGTCTTTGCCACGCAGGTCAAGGGCCGTGTGCCGGCCTACTTTGGCGACTGCCCCGGTGACATCAATACGCATGTGCTCGAGCGCATGCGCAAGGCGCTTAACGAGCACGCGGCATATCCGTACCTTATGGGTAACGCACGGGCCCGCTTGGCGCAGGCTCGCCATACGGCCGAGATTTCGGGCGCGGGGGCCAAGCCGCTCATTAACCTGGGCGGCGACACCTGGGTGCTCTTCCCCTGGCTGGGCAGCTACGCCTTTTTGGCGCTCGAGCGCATGCTCAAGATTAAATGCGCCGCGGAGCTGGGCCTTCGCGGACTCGACCCGTCACGCCCGTACTTTATGCAGTTTAAGATGAAGGCCGACGAGGAGACGTTCTTTGAGGTACTCGCAGCCGAGGCCGAAAAGGACTTCGATCCCATCGAGCTCGTCTATCCCGGCGAGGTGCCTTATTTTGATCGCTACGACGAGTTTGTTCCCGAAGAGCTCGTGCGCAAGGGCTTCGCCGAAGGCGTGCTCGACATCGAGGGCATGAAGCAGCGCGTTCTCGGCTGGCGCGACCACGCCTAAGACCAGTCTTTTTGGGACGGGGAGACTTACTTGTCGTGAAGGACGGTGCCGAGAAAGTCGGTGTCGAAGGGCACGGCTTCGGCAAAGGCGTAGTTGCCGTCGCTGGCGATGAGCAGGTAGTTTTCCTCGCCGCCGAACTTCGCATCGCCACATGGGACCACCCAGGCGTGGGCGAATACCTCGAGTGCCGTGGCGGCACAGTCGCGCAGGAACGTCACATCGCTCCCCTCGCTTGCGCTCACGATATTGGCAACGTAGACGCCACCGAAATTTAGGCTGCCCCGCACCAAACGCAACGCTTCAACCGTCGCCAGCTCGCGTACGGGTTCGGCGCCGCCAAAGCAATCGCTCACGACCACGTCGTAGCGACGATGGCCCACACTCGTCACACCCAGATACGAGCGAGCCTCAGCAGTAATCACCCGCAAGCGGTCGCCCACCGTGCGCTCCAGCTCGTCCAGATAGAACCAACGGCGCGCCAGGCGCGTAATCTCTCCGTCATACTCGATGACGTCCACGCGCAAGCCCTCGTGCGACATCAGCGCGAACTTGGGATAGGCAAACCCGCCGCCGCCCAGCATCAGCATACGGTTGATACCGTGACCATAAGCGTCGCGCATCGCATCCTCGGCCTCAAACACGTCGTCAAACGCGCGATAGTACGCAAAGACGGGCTCCGCCCAGCGCTCGCCAACGTAACTCGCGCTTTGGTAGACGCCGCCTTGCACCAATACGCGGACTTCGTCACCGCTCTCGTCGTGCACGCGTTTCACACGCGCCAACCCATTGCGGGTTCGCGCAACTTGCAGACAGGCAGCACGAACAGCGACAGCGGCCGCACCAAGCGCCGCGGCTCCCAGAGCAACGCCGGCAACGACGCCGGCAGAAACACTCGGCTTGTTCATCTAGAGCTCCTTTTGCAGATAGAGTCCATGATCGTAAAAACCCAAATGGCGATAGTACTCGCGCGTACCAATCGCGCTGATCACGTTGACGCGCGCATAGCCGGCATCCCGGGCAATCTCGGACGCACGCTCTACGAGTAAACGCCCCAACCCGTGATGCTGCGCCGCCTGGCCCTGGTCGCCCACGCGTGCCGCCATGCCATACACGTGTACCTCGCGAATCATCGCCTCGTCCGGCGACGTCGGCAACTCGTCCGCATGCGCGGCAACAAACGAATGGTCGGGCAGCGACAACCGCAAAAAGCCCGCGATCTTGCCCTGCGGCGTCACCCACTGCAAAAAGCGCTCGTGCGTCACCGGCGTCTCGTACGCCACCTCCTCATCAAGAGAAAGCTCATCCAAGTCGGCACCCGCCGTACTGATCTCGCGATAGCGAATCTCGCGCACCGTCGCACCGTCACCCCGAGCAGCCAGGCGGTTCTCAACGAGCTGACGCAGGTTGGGTTTCTTGTTGCCCACCATAATGTCGTCGGAACTAAAGTCGCGGATCATGCGACTGATACGGCAGAACGCCGGCGTCACCACGATGTCATCGGCCAGCACGTCGAGCAGCTCCTCCTCGGTATAGGGGCGCCACTCGCCGAGCTCGTAGCAGCCCACCAGACGCGAGCCCTCGATGAGCGCACACGGGTAGACCTTGACCTCGTCGGGCATAAAGGCCCCTTCGGTCATAAAGCGCTCGTAGTCGCGCTTGTCCCCCTCGGGCGTGGCGCCCAGCAGGTTAAGCATAAAATGCGCATGGATCTTAAAGCCAAACAATCGTGCAAGCGAAAACGCCCGCTCGATCTGAGCCACCGAAATGCGACGCTCGTTGATATCGAGCAGGTGCTGGTCGAGACTCTGGATACCCATCTGAATCTTGGTGCAGCCCAGGCGGCGGATGAGCGTGAGGGCCTGCGGCGTTACGGCATCGGGGCGCGTCTCGATAACGAGCCCCACCACGCGATGCTTCGCCGTCTCGTTGATGCGCTGCTGACGCTCGAGCTCCTCCATCGTTGCCGTCTGCCACTCAGTGACCTCGCCCCACGGCGTACCGGGACCGTACAGACGACGCACCGCACGGTTATAGCCGCCCACGGCAGCATCCACACGCCCCTGCTCGTCGGCAACGCCGGCAGCAAGCTCGACCTCGTCTGTCGCAATGCCGGCGGCCCGATAGCGCTCGCGGCGCTCCGCCACCACCGGCGGCAGCGCATCGGCGGGCGCGTCATCGAGCAGGCGCTCTGCCTCGGCACGGCTGATGCCCGGACGCGCCAACATGGGGTTTGCCGCCACGCTCGCCACCGCATCATCATTGAGCGCCCGGAAGAGCTCCGACATAAACCATGCCTGATAGCCTTCCGGATAGTCGCTCCAAGTACCGCCAAGAACGATAAGCTCGATCTTGTCGGTTGCATGCCCCATTTGCGAAAGCGCGGTCAAACGAGCACTCACCTGCAAATACGGATCAAAGCAATTTTGCTCCGCACGGGCACACGCCGGCTCGGCATGCAGATAGCTTTTAGGCATGCGCAGATCGTTGGGGCAAAACAGGCAATCGCCCGAGCACGGCCAGGGCTTGGTGATGACGGTAATGGTCGCCACGCCCGAGGCCGTGCGACGAGGCTTCATACGCAGCACCTGCAACAGTCGACGTTCCAGCTCGGCATCGACATTCCACCCAGCCCAACGAGCCGGCTCCTCACGTTTTACCCGCTGGTAGAACGGCAGCAGACGGCGCTTGGCCAAATCGCGTTTGTCAGCACCCTCACGGCGCGCCTCGGCATGTATCAGTTTGACGAGCGCTTTGTCATCCACGGTCTCGCCGCGACGCAGAGCCTCGAGTATGTTCAAGATAATCTGTTCCATGCCCCCATTGTAAAGGCAAAGGCGCCGGAGCCGATCTCGGCTTCGGCGCCTTCATCAAACAGCGCAGCTATGGTATATAAGTCTTCGATAACCGCCCGTCACTCTGAATCAAATGACATGTCGCCCGAACCGACCTCAAAACGATACGTAGCAGACTTATCGCCGTTATCGAATTCAAGATTCAAAATGGTCTCGCCGTCGTAGCCAAGCGGAAGGAAATCGCTCTCGAAGTCGCCGCTGCCCAGGGTAAGGCTCGCCTTAAAGCCCGTCGAGTTCGGAACCATCATCTCCACATCGCCCGAGCCCACACTCACGTCCATCGACTTCGCGGGGGCCTGGTAGAGCTCGAACGTCACATCGCCCGAACCGACCTCAGCACTGAGCGCATCAGTCACGCTGCCCGCAAACTCTACATCTCCCGCACCCAGGAAAAGGTCGAAACCATCACAGGTGACACCGGTAATCTGCAGATCACCCGAGCCCACGTGCGCGTTGACTCCCTTCAGATGTTCGGCAACACGGCGCGGCAGCTCGACCGTAACTGAGCGATCGATTGCCTTACCGTCATCACTTCCAAACTGGGAAACCTTGAGCGTCGAGTCCTCGACGGATGCGATGTTCTGCGTCGCGGCCTTGGAGGCATCCATACCATTGGCAACGCGTCCCCGCTCGATAACGCGAGCCTTGTTACCATCAATAACCTTGACGTCCACCGTAGCCGCATCGATATCGAAATCGAGGTAGCGAAACTCATCGGCATCAAAGGTCGTACACGAAAGCTGCTGAGGCCGAGCGGAATAGTTACCGCCATCGTTCATAAAATCGTCGTCATCAACCACATCGTCCATACCGGACAAGCCGGGTATAACATCGTCGAGATCCCACGGGCCATCAAAATGAATCAAAGTCCGCGAAACGCCAAAAACAAGCCCGATAATCAGTACAAACGCTCCGATGCCGACGCCCAGGCGCAGCTTGGATTCATGCGAAAGCTTCATCATTCGTCACCTTCTTTGGCACATGGCTCAGCGGTGGCCGCGGTAGCCACGTCAGCATCAGGTTCCGCAGAAGTATCCTTCCCCTGGGCCCTGACCGCCACCGGTGCCGGACCAACCTGAATATCCCCGCGCGCCCAATCGCCATCGAGTGCACGCGCCACCCAGTGATAGATGGGAATCGTGAAGAAGATCAGCGCAGCAAAGGGGCCGGCACCAAACAGGAACATCAGTAAAAAGAACAGCAGCCAGCACACGGCCCAATACGGGAATGACTGGAACGGACCCTTCACCGGAGTCGGACCAGCCGCACCGGTACCCGTCACCTGAGCCGTCGCCGCATTGGCAGCCTGCGCACTCCAGCTTGCCGCCTGCGCCGCCTTGGCTGCCGCGTCACTTGCCTGCGTTGCCGCCTCGGTGGCGCGCGCCGCCGCCTCATGGGTGCGGGCGCGCTCTGCCGCCTCGGCCTCGCGCTGACGAGTGCGGTCCTCGTTCTCAAACTCGATATCGTCCTCAATCTCATCGCTCGGATTGAGCAGCTCGTCCAGACTCACACCATAGAGCTTGGCGAGCGAGATCAGGTTCTCGGTATCGGGCGAGCTCTCCGCACGCTCCCATTTACTAACCGCCTGGCGCGACAGCCCCAGCTTTCGCGCCAGCCCTTCTTGGCTAAAGCCCTTGCTGCGGCGAAGGTCGGCGAGCCGCTGCGCAGTTTCTACATTCATGGTTCCTCCTATGTGATGCCAGCCGTGCCGCCGGACCGTTTTTGTTCTTAAGGCGCCTTGCACAGTTAAAAATCTATCCGCCACCGCCAAAAGCATGCCACCTATTCTAGTGAGATTTTTGACAACCGGCGGTTGCGGGCACATATGAGCTGCGGAAATGTGTCCAAACAAAGCAATGACCCACGGCTCGGTTGTCCCCGTTGCGGCGTTAACGGTAGTATGGTCGTACTGTTTATTCCGCACCGCCAACGGAGGGAGTTCCGCGCCGTGAACCGCGATTTCGCCTCATCGCTCATCCAGCTCAACAATACGTTCTATCGCGAGCACTCCGCTTCCTTTTCCGATACGCGCCAGGCCCCGTGGCCCGGCTGGGTGCGCACCATGGACATCGCGCTCGGGCAGCTCAACGCCGCCACGATCGAGCATCCCGTCCGCGTCTTCGATCTTGCCTGCGGCAATATGCGATTCGAGAACTTTGCCGCCGGCGGCGCACTTGCCGCCAAGGGCGTCGACGGCGCAAACCCCTCGGCAGATGCCAGCTGCCCGTTTGAGTTCTATGGTGTCGACTCGTGCCAAGACCTGGCTATCGATGCACATGGCCACGCGCTTCGCATTCCCAACCTGCACTTCCAGGAACTCGACGTGCTCGACGCCCTCATGAAGCTCAACCCCGCCGAGACGCCCGACGTGCTTTTCGACGCCCCGCTCGCCGACATCTCGGTCTGCTTTGGCTTTATGCACCACGTGCCATCGTGCGAGTACCGCGTACGTGTGCTCGACGCCCTGGTGCGCCAGACGCGCCCAGGCGGCATCATCGCCATCAGCTTTTGGGAGTTTATGAACGACGAGCGCATGGCGCGCAAGGCCGTTCGAGCCGAGGCCCGCGCCGAGCTCACCCCGCCGTTTGAGGGTTACGATTCCGCGCAGTTTGAAGCCGGCGACCACCTCATTGGCTGGCAAAACGACCGCCACGCCTACCGCTATTGCCATCACTTTGACGATCAGCAAATCACCGACCTGGTGCGCGGCGTCCGTACGTTCTACAAGAGCGGCGAGGTCCCCGTGCGCGAGCTTGAGCGCTTCCATGCCGACGGTCGCAGCGGCGAGCTCAACCGCTATGTGATCCTCAAGCGCCTGTAGGCACCGACGACTCGCCGTCGAGCCGCACCGCGTCTTTCGGACAAACTATGCCCACCCTTTTTTCAACCCATTGACGGAACGCGCAGCTATGCGTTCCATACTTATGACCAAGGAGCCTCATGGGAGCCGTCCACGTTCGCACGCCTAAGAACTTTGTGCTCGAGGAGCGCCTGGAGCGCTACACCGATGCGATCGAGACGAACCCCGAGGCTTATGCCGGAGATTGGCGCGAGGCTTGCGCGCCAGCTGGCAGCAAGCCCTTCGAACACCTTCACCTGGATCTTGGCTGTGGCAAGGGAACCTATCTGGTCGAGCGCGCCCACCGCGAGCCCGACACCCTCTTTATCGGCATGGACCAGGAGCCCATCTGCATCGCCTATGCCGCGCAGAAAATCTGCGAGCAGGAACTGACCAACGCACTCGTCCTGCCCCGAGGCGCCGCATCGCTGCCGCAGCTGTTTGACACAGGCGAGCTCGATGCCATCACCATCAACTTTCCCACGCCGCAGCCCAAGGCCAAGTACGCCAAAAAACGACTCGTCCATGTCCACCATCTGATGCTCTACCGCCCGCTCCTTGCAGCCGGCGCCACCGTCACGCTGCGAACCGACAGCAAGCCATTGCGCGACTACGCCCTGGGGCAGTTTGCCGCGGCCGGCTACGACACGCTTTGGGTAAGTGACGACGTCCGCCGCGACCATCCCGAGCACCCCGAGACCGAATATGAATGCCGCACGCGCGAGATGGGTGCCGTCGTCTACGGCATTTGCGCCACACCCGGCGAGAAGCCTACCGAAGAGCAACTCGTAGCAGGCCGAGCGCAGGAGCAAAGCCTTGCCTGCTACCTGCCCGATAACCTCGATGAGCTCACCTATGTACCTCTGGGCATGGAAGAGGCCGTCGAGAACTTTAGAAACCGCGCCCGCAAGGGCAAGAAGCGTCTGCCGCAAGAGTCCTAGGGGCTTCTTATGGTCGCGGCGTCGGCAAACAAGCGCAAGTAGGCGCCAGCGAACGACCCTCAAAACCTAAGTGAGTAGACTTTTTTGCAATAGCCAAGCACAACCCGCATAACGAAACTAAAACCGCAGGTAAAGCCCTTGCGCAAAAGCCATGTGCTCGCGATATTGCAAAAAGTCTACTCACTTAGCCGGCAACTACACCAAACGGCTGGGCAGAACGCCCATTTCCTGCATTTTCTTGCCTGCGAACGCATCGATGCGACGCTACGCCATAATAGTTGGCGGACAATCGCGAGAGAAAGCAACCACATGGCACAGACCACGACAGATACCGCCGCCAGCACCGTCTCCGGCGCCGGCGCCGCCAGCTCATTCTCGGGCGGCACGGGAACCGAAGCCGAGTTCGGCTCGCTCGGCGCGCTCTCCCCCACCTGGTGGGAGCCCGAGGATGGTAGTGAGCCCGAACCATGGCTCACGCCCGATCAGGCCTTCGAACGCTTCTTTGAATGGACGAGCGACCGCGGCATTGAACTGTGGGATCACCAAGAAGAGGCCCTCATGGATCTTGCCGCCGGCGATCACGTCATTTTGGGAACACCGACCGGATCGGGCAAGTCGCTTGTCGCGCTGGGCATACTCTTTATGGGCATGGCGCAGGGCAAGCGCTGCTACTACACGGCTCCTATCAAGGCTCTGGTCAGCGAAAAGTTCTTCGACCTGGTACAGGTGCTCGGCCGCGATAACGTCGGTATGATCACCGGCGACACGCACATCAACACCAAGGCGCCCGTCATCTGCTGCACGGCAGAGATCCTTGCCAACGACGCACTGCGCGAGGGCGAAGATGCCGATGTTGGCTGCGTCGCCATGGACGAGTTCCACTACTTTGCCGACCCTGATCGCGGTTGGGCCTGGCAGGTGCCGCTGCTCACCCTGCCTCACACGCAATTCATGCTCATGAGCGCCACGCTCGGCGATGTCACTGCCATCGCCGCCTCACTCGAGGAACACACCGGCGCTACCTGCGACTTAGTCGTCGATGCCCCGCGCCCCGTGCCGCTGAGCTACGACTACGTGACAACCTCGCTCGAGGGCACCGTCGAGCTCGCCATGCGCCGTGGAGAGGCCCCGCTCTATATCGTGCACTTTAGCCAGGATGCCGCCCTTGCGACGGCACAGTCGCTCGCCAACTTTGGCATTGCCAGCAAGGAGCAGCGCGAGGCCATCAAGGAGGCGGCCAAGGGCACGAGCTTCTCGACGGCCTTCGGCAAGATCCTCAAGCGCTTACTCGGCTGCGGCGTCGGCGTGCACCATGCTGGCATGTTGCCGCGCTATCGCCTACTGATCGAGCGCCTGGCGCAGCAGGGCCTGTTGCCCGTCATTTGCGGCACCGATACGCTCGGCGTCGGCATCAACGTGCCCATCCACACCGTGGTCCTCACCGCACTCACCAAGTTCGATGGCTACAAGATGCGTCGCCTGCGCGCCCGCGAGTTCCATCAGATTGCCGGTCGTGCCGGCCGCTCGGGCTTCGATACCGAGGGTATGGTCATCGCCGAGGCCCCGGAGCACGAGATCGAGAACGCCAAGCTCATGGCCAAGGCGGGCGACGACCCCAAAAAGCTCCGCAAGATTAAAAAGAAGAAGGCCCCCGAGGGCTTTGTCACCTGGAACAAGCAGACCTTTGAGCGCCTGATTGAGACTCAGCCCGAGACGCTCAAGCCGCGACTTCGCATCACACACTCCATGGTGATTAGCGTGGTCGAGCAGGGCGGCGACGCTCGCGCCCGCGTGCACGACCTCATCGAGACAAGCCTGCAAACGCTCGAGGAAAAGGCAAAACTCGATGAGCGTGCCGACGAGATCTTCGCCACGCTCATCGACTCCGGCGTCGTCGTGCGCACCGAGGTGCCGCCCGCACCCGACGCTCCGGCTGACGCCGCGCCGGACATCGACTACGCGCTGACGGTCGACCTGCCCGAGGACTTTGCGCTCGACCAGCCGCTCTCGCCGTTTTTGCTTGCCGCGCTGGAGCTACTCGACCCCGAGAGTGAGACCTATACCATGGACCTCATCTCGATGGTCGAGGCTACGCTCGAGGACCCCAAGCAGGTATTGCGCGCACAGGAGCGCGCTGCACGCGATCGCGCGATGGCCGAAATGAAGGCTGACGGCGTCGAATATGAGGAACGCCTGGAGCGCATCCAGGATGTCACCTACGAAAAGCCGCTCGAGGACTTGCTCGATGCCGCCTTCGACAAGTACTGCCAGGAAGTACCCTGGGCCAACGACTACCAGCTCTCGCCCAAGAGCGTCCTGCGCGACATGCTGGAGAGCGCGAGCGACTTTAAGGGCTATATCCAAAAGCTCGGCATCGCCCGCTCCGAGGGTATTCTGCTTCGCTACCTAGCCGAGGCCTACCGTTCGCTCGATCGCACCGTGCCCATCGAGAAGCGCGACGAGCGCCTGCGCGACATTATCTCGTGGCTGGGCTTTGTGGTACGCTCGGTGGACTCGAGCCTGGTGGACGAGTGGGAGAACGCCGGCAACCCCGCCGCACTCGACGCCGCACCGCCGCAGGGCATCGACGAAGTCGTGGCGGACCGCCGCGGCTGTACGCTGTTGGTGCGCAACGCGCTCTTCCGCCGCGTGTCCCTTGCCGCCCGCGAGCGCGTTCGCGACCTGGGCGAGCTCGACGACGACTGGGGCATGAGCGAGATCCGCTGGCAAAAAGCACTCGATGCCTACCATGAGCAGCACGAGGAGATCCTCACCGACGGAGACGCCCGCAGCGCCGCGATGTTTTCCATCGACGAGTCCGACGAGAAGACCGCGCACGTATGGCACGTGCACCAGATCTTTGCCGACAAGGATGGCGACCACGATTTTGGCATCATGGGCGATGTCGATCTGGACGCCACGCAAGACGGTGGCGAGGTCATCTTCAAGAACTACCGCGTCGGCTTTATCGAGGATCTGCTCGAAGACTAACCGGGCACAATGGAACGAAACGAAGCGGGGCCGCTGGCAACATCGCCAGCGGCCCCGCTTTTTGCGCGATACGCTATCCCCTACTCGGCATCCTCGACCTCATACGAATCCGCCTCGGCGGGCTCATCGTTTGTCTCTAGCGCAGCCCCGCGCGCCTCGTCAAAGGCGGCCTTCATGGTCTTGTTGCCCCACGTGAGCTTGCGAATGGTAAGATCGTCGGCTTTCTTGTTGGCTAGGCGCAGGTTGTTCTCGGAGGACAGCAACGCCTCCTTGGTTTTCTGCAGATGGCTAATCGTCTTGTCGATTTCATCGATCGCCGTTTGAAACTTGCGGCTCGCGATCTCGTAGTTGCGACCGAAATCATTCTTGAACTTTTCCATCTTGGCTTCGAAGTTCGTGACGTCGATATTCTGCTGCTTGTACTCCGCCAGCTCCTGCTTATAGCGCAGCGAACCCATAGCGGCGTTGCGCAGCAGCGTAATCATGGGAATGAAGAACTGCGGGCGGATCACGTACATCTTCTCATAGCGGTAACTCACGTCGACGATACCCGCGTTATAGAGCTCGCTCTCGGGCTCGAGCAGTGTGCAGAGCACCGCGTACTCACAGCCTTTTTGGCGACGATCGTGATCGAGTTTCTTAAAGAAGTCCTCGTTTTTATGCTTGGTCGCGGTCTCATCGTTCTCGTTTTTCATCTCGAACATAATCGAAATGACCTCGTTGCCGCTCGCGTCGCACTCGCGGAAGATAAAGTCGCCCTTGGTGCCCTCGGACGCATCGTTATCTTTCTCGAAGTACGCATTAGGAAACGCCGTCATGCGCAGACGGTTAAACTCGGTCTCGCAGTGCTGCTCGAGCGACTCGCCCACCATCTTGGTGGACAGGCGGACCTTCATATCCTTAAGGCGCTCAATCTCTTCGTCCTTGTAGCGAATCAACTCGTCGCTCACGCGCTTGGCCTGCGCAAGCTCGAGCTCGTGCGCTGCTCTGGCCTGTTCCTCGCGCGAATCGCGCACCGCCAGCTCGCTCGTCAGTTTGGCACGTGCCTCGTCACGCTCACGCTCTGCCGCGGCGACCGCCTCCGATAGGTTCATTTTGGCCGTCAGCTCCTGTTCGCGCAGCTGCGCACGCAGGCCCTCGGCCTCCTGCTCAGACTGAGCCTTTGCGGCGGAAAACTTCTCTTGTATCTTCGCGCGATAGTCAGCAAGCGTGCGCTCAGCCTCGCCGCGAGCAGCATCGATCTCACGCTGCGACTCGGCCGCAGCGGCGGCAAGCGCCATCTCCTGGGCCTTGTCCGCCGCGGCAAGCCTGGCCTGCAGCTCGGCAATCTGGGCATCACGTGCAGCCAAATCGTTTTGAGCAGCATTGCGCGCCGAAGCCTCGGCAAGCTTGGCTTCGTCATCCTTGCGTCCCAGCTGCGCACGCAAATTGTCAATCTCGCGCTGAAGCTCAGCATTCTCCTTTTGAGCATCGGCACGGGCCTCAACCGCTGCACGCTGGCTTGCACCCTCACGCTCTGCGGCAGCGCCCTCGAGCTTGGCACGCAGCTCAGCAAGCTCAGCATCGCGCTTGGCAACCTCTTGTGCCAACTGCCGAGCTGCAGCATTCTTCTGCTCGACAAGCTGAGCATTGCGCTGAGACTCTGCCTTTTGCAAGGCGGCCGTCGAACGCGAGCGCTCAAGTTCTAGCGCCTGCTCGCCCTCGCGCTGGACTGCCTTCACACGCTCATCCAGGTCGCGCGAGAACTCGGCATCGCGCACTTGCTTGACGATATCCGCATAGCCGGACGCATCGACCTTGAAAACTTCGCCACAATGCGGGCACTTGATCTCATTCATAGCAGCTCCTCGATGGACGCAAATTTCAACCGCCTACACTCTACCGCGCCGCGCGGACAAAAAAGACGCCGCCGCCATAATGGCAACGGCGCCAGAACCACCACAAAGGTGCCTGTCCCCTTTTGTGGCGGTTTGTGTGACGGTTCGAGAATTACAGTCCAAAGAAGCCGAGGATTTGGTCTCGGCTTACGGGCTTGCACTCGTTGGCGTCGAGGCCGACATCGTAGCGAAAGATAGGACGTTCGCGGTCGCGGTTGCGCACGTTGGTCCGGTCTCCCCTGCTGTGGATATGCCCGTGCAGCATGATGGCGCCACGTGCCTTGCCATTCCAGCTAAGCATGGGGTAGTGGCTCATAACCAGACGATGGCCCTTGGCATAGCCGGGGGCAATCTCCAGATAATCACGCACGTCTTCCCAAATTTGCGGTGCATCGGGATCTTCCCAATCGACGTCATGGTTGCCCCGTATGAGCGTCACATTCTTGCATTCGATACGCTCGCGCAGGCGCACAGCATCCGCCAGGGGCAAACGATAGGTAAAGTCACCCAGAATATAGAGGCGGTCATCCGCAGCCACGCACTCATTGATGGCATCGATGACCTTGCGGTTCATCTCCTCGACCGAGCCAAACGGTCGATCCATATCGTGCAGGATATTCGTATCGCCCAGGTGCAGGTCGGCGGTAAACCACATCATCGTCTATACCCTCATTTCGCAACGCGTCTAAGACCTGTTTAGTATACAGACGCAGCGATGCGACGGTTACCCAAAGAGACCACCAAACAGTCCGCGGCGGCGTTTGTCTTTCTTTTTCGAAGCGTCACCCTGAGCGTTCTTATCCTGCCGCTTCTTACGATCCCGCTCCAACTCATTGTCATCGAGTAGCATATCCCACTCAAACGGATCGTCTGTCAAATCGAACTGGTCGTCGTCATCAAACATGGCAGTCTCCCTAACCGATTAGCGAGCATCCACCACGTAGAGTCCAACACGCACCTGATGCCACGGGCTGTGCTCGGGGGCAACCTGCTGCACGCGCGCCTCAAATACACCCTCGTGTCCGTAATACATCATCACGGATAGCGGGCCGACCTCGTTTCCCGGAACATAGCCGAGCTTGGTGTTGCCGTAGTAGATTGCAACCGCCTCGGAATCATGGGGATTATCGCGCTCGGCACGCAGCGTCAGCTTATCGCCCACTTTAAGATCGCCTAGGACCAAAGCGCCGTCGGCATATTGAAATCCTGCGATATGAAATGACAGAAGAACACGTGAAGGCTCGTACATGGCAACTCCTCTAACGGCCGGATAAACCGGCGCTTAACCTTACTGAGAAGTTTACGGGCCCGTGCGGACACGAATTCACCCGCTCGTGCCTTTCACCCAGTTGCCGCAACGCTTGCGCGACGGAACGCTTGCAGATAAGATAGGAGCACGGATGGCACCCGTTGCCGCGGGTCTTGCCAACTCCGATACACGTTTTCATCGTGAGAAGTGGCCGTCTTCGCTTACGCGGGGGCGGCTATTTCATTCGGCCGATAAACAGGCCGAGTTCGATAGCCGCGATTAACAACGCCAATAACGAAATAACATCGCTTACGTTCATACCAAATCCCTTCTAAAGGGAGTTGGCCCATCCGTGCTCCATAGCAGTAGTCTAACGCAAAATGCGGGTAATAGGAACACTTGTTCGTATTACCCGCGCTCTTTTCTAGTGTACAAACATGCGCACGAACTTGTGCTTCCAGCTTGCGTAGGGGGCATAGCGGAATGGCACGTCCAGCCAGGTTGCCTTGTTCACGATGCTCTTCTTGTGGCTAAACGTACCGAAGCTCTCGCGGCCATGGTACTGACCCATACCGCTCGCGCCCATGCCGCCAAAGCCCATATGGCTCGTAGCTAAGTGCATGATCGTGTCGTTAACGCAGCCGCCGCCAAAAGGCACGTAGCGCACAAAGCGCTGCTGAACCGCACGGTCCTGGCTAAAGATATACAGGGCCAGCGGCGTCGGACGATCCGTAATAAACGCTTCGGCCTCGTCTAGGCTCTCAAACGTCAGCACCGGCAAGATGGGGCCGAAAATCTCCTCCTGCATCACGGCGTCCTCAGGCGCCACGCCGTCTAGGATCGTCGGCTCAATCTTGAGCGACGACTCGCGCGCCGTTCCTCCCAGCACAACCTTATCGGGGTCGATCAGCCCGCGTACGCGCGCGAAATGCTTGGCGTTGACAATTTGACCGTAGTCCTCGTTGTCGAGCGGGTGCTCGCCAAACATGCGACGGACCTCCTCCTTGATGAGGCCCAACAGCTCATCGTGCACGCGCGTATCGACCAGCAGGTAGTCGGGCGCCACGCAGGTCTGCCCCACGTTGAGCCATTTACCAAAGGCGATACGTCGTGCCGCGACCTTCAAGTTTGCCGTCGCATCCACGATGCAGGGACTCTTTCCGCCCAGCTCAAGCGTCACGGGCGTGAGGTTTTTGCTCGCGCGCTCCATGACGAGCTTGCCGACCGGAACACTACCGGTAAAGAAGATCTTGTCCCAGCATTCATCGAGCAACGCTTCGTTCTCGGCACGCCCGCCTTCGACGACCGTCACCAGGCGCGGATCAAATGCTTCCTCGCAAATCTGCCTGAGCACCGCGCTCGAAGCCGGCGCATAGGCACTCGGCTTGATGACCACGGTGTTACCCGCGGCAAGGGCGCCGGCGAGCGGCTCGAGTGTTAGCAAAAACGGGTAGTTCCACGGAGCCATAATGAGCGTGACGCCATAGGGCACGGCTTGCGTTTTGCACACACTCACGGCGTTGGCAAGGTCACACGGACGCAGGCGCGGACGACTCCATCGAGCCACATGCGCAATCTGATGTCGAATCTCGGAAAGCGACGTGCCGATCTCGCACATATATGCCTCGTCATGCGACTTTCCCAAATCGGTCTTGAGCGCATGGGCAATATCGGCCTCGTGCGCCCGCACCGCATCGCGCAGGCGCACGAGGGCGCGACGTCGAGCATCGACATCAAACGTGGCGTGCGTCTTAAAATAGGCGCGCTGCTCGCCGACAATGCGCGCGATTTCCTCGGTATTCATGGGCCCTCCTAGTTCTCGCCCTCAAACATACCACCCGCAATGACCTCGTACATACGCTCGAGTTCCAAACGGTCCATCAAAAGTGGAACAGGGTATAGCGGATTGGCCTCGGCATCGGCATGGGCCGCCATTTGCGGAATATCGGAGCGGCGAATACCCGAGACATATTTGGGGATTCCCAGGGCCTCGTTCATGCGGTCGACCCAATCGATAAAGGCCTCGGCCGCAAGACTGTCCTGCGCGGTAGCCGGCGCGATACCGGCCATGCGGGCGAGATCGGCGAGCTTGGGAACAGCAGCTTCGCCATAGGCGCGAAGCATATGCGGCAGGATGATGGCGTTGGCCAAGCCATGCGGAATCCCGTAACGCCCGCCCAAGCTGTGTGCGATGGCATGAACGTATCCAACATAGGAGCGCGTAAAGGCAACACCCGCCTTATACGCCGCCGAAAGCATATTGCGGCGCGCACGCATGTCGTCGCCATGCTCATAGGCCTCGAGCAAATTGTCGCGGATGAGCTGGACCGCCTGACGCGCCATCTTGCGCGTGTAGGGCGTGGTGCTACGGCCGATAAAGGCCTCGACAGCATGCGTCAGGGCATCCATACCCGTCTGCCCCGTAATGGACGCCGGCAACCCGCGCGTAAACTCGGGGTCGTGGACCGCAAAACGCGGAATAAGCACAAAGTCGTTAATGGGGTACTTGTAGTGCGTCTCGTCATCGGTAATTACCGCCGCGAGCGTGACTTCGCTTCCCGTACCGGCGGTAGTGGGAACCGCAATAAGCAGCGGCAGGAGACGGTGGACGCGCAACAGGCCGCGCATCTTGTTGATGGGCTTGTTTGGCTGCGCAATGCGTGCCCCCAAACCCTTGGCGCAGTCCATGGCCGAACCGCCACCAAAGCCGATAATGGCCCGGCAGTCGTTCTCGCGATACAGCGCCGCCGCTTCCTCCACGTTTGAGACCGTGGGGTTCGCACGCGTTTCGGCATAGACCGTAACGCCAATCCCCTGAGCCGTAAGCGCACGCTCGAGTGATGCCGTGAGCCCCAAACGTGCAATACCAGGGTCTGTCACGATAAGGATCTTCTGGATCGAGCGCTTTTGAAGCACCGCGGGCACATCCTCGGCATGCTCCAAAATACGCGACTCGGTATAGGGCAGGATCGGCAATGCAATGCGAAAAACCGTCTGATATGTTCGGCACCAGGCACGACGGGCTAGATGCATAAAGGAAACTCCTTTATTTGTTGATAGGTCAACATTTGCTCGACCGATTGTACTCAGCGGCGGTCAAAGACGGCCTGTCAATCGTTAATCAATCAACATCTTCATATCTCATAATTATTTTATTAAAAATCATTCCTAATAGGCTTCACATTTGGTTGCATTTATGGATAATAGAACTCGTCAAGACGCACGTCCGAAGAGGGCCCTTACGGGACCGGACGAGCGCACAATCGCCATCGATCGAAAGGATCGAATCATGAAGTTTGTTTGCCCCGTTTGCGGTTATGTGGAAGAGTTCGACGGCGACCAGCTGCCCGAGGACTTCAAGTGCCCCCAGTGCGGCGTTCCCGGTTCTCGTTTCCTGAAGCAGGAGGAGGGCCAGCTCGAGTGGGCTGCCGAGCACGTCGTGGGCGTCGCCAAGATGGAGGGCGTCTCCGAGGACATCGTTGCCGACCTGCGCGCCAACTTTGAGGGCGAGTGCTCCGAGGTCGGTATGTACCTGGCCATGGCTCGCGTCGCTCATCGCGAGGGCTACCCCGAGATCGGCCTGTACTGGGAGAAGGCTGCCCACGAGGAGGCCGAGCACGCCGCCAAGTTCGCCGAGCTCCTGGGTGAGGTCGTGACCGACTCCACCAAGAAGAACCTCGAGATGCGTGTTGAGGCCGAGAACGGCGCCACCGCCGGCAAGACCGATCTTGCCAAGCGCGCCAAGGCCGCTGGTCTCGATGCCATCCACGACACCGTGCATGAGATGGCTCGCGACGAGGCTCGCCACGGCAAGGCTTTCGCCGGCCTGCTCAAGCGCTACTTTGGCTAAGCCAGCCGCCTGAGACATAACCTCTAGCTCGATAAGGCCCGGACCGCATGGTTCGGGCCTTTTTGTGTCTCGAGGACTCGTTAACGCCCTGAAATACTCCCTGAAATAGGACCGCCTTCGGCATCGGTTGCTCGTCAAAAACTAAGTGAGTAGACTTTTTGGAACTTGCCGAGCACACCATCCATATTGCTTTATAAAGCCGCAGGTAAATGACTTGTTACCAAACGGCCTGGTCGCCAAAGTGCCAAAAGTCTACTCACTTAGAACCGCAGCCGTCCACGATCGAGCTGTTTTGCGTCTAACGGTCATCTTTCCGTCGATTACTCCCAATTTTGTCCAGTCAACGAATAGTTCAGACCGGAGTAATGTCTCAGCCCTTTGCTCATCTGAGCTTTTATCACGATATTCAGCATCGAGCATTCTGCATACGGCCTTAACGATCGCGCGGAATCTATCCTCATCGGATATCTGCCTGTGTGTCAGGAGAAGTACATCGTAGCCCATGGCCTGAAGGGCTGTCATGCGGTCGGCGTCACGCAAGCCATCCCCTGCGCGTCCGTGCGAGGCCTTTCCCTGACATTCAATGGCCACCTGCCGCTTTCCGTCCGACGAAGAAAGAAGTAGGTCGATATATACACGGGACTTTCCCACAATCGCTCGAGCACTTGTGCTTAGCACCACTTCGACATTGAGCTCTATGTCGCAAAACCCTTCGCCTCCCAGGGCTCGCGGCAGCGCAAGCAACAAATACGCCTCGACCTCAAAAGGCGACGCGGCGCCCAATGGAACAAGTTGCGATACCGCCATAAATCTATTGCCGTAGCGCATCCCGCAAACATCTGAACAAAAACGGTCAAGGTCTCTGCCTAAAACCAAAGCGCCTCGACGCCATAAATTTGAGGCGGTGCCGTCCTCGGACGGGCAGCGCACCCAACCGAACGTTGTCGAAATCGCGCCCGAATCAATTGCACGCGAAAGCTCCGCCTCAAGTGCCGCCGGCAGAGCGCACACCGCAAACAAGCCACACATCTCCGCCAATACCAAAAGAAGCTGGAGATCCGTCAGGTGCCGCGACATGATGAATGCCGTCAGTAGAGGAGACGTAATCAAAAACCCATGCTCCGTTTCCAGCACGGATTCCCTGGGAAGCTCACCAAGAAACAGCCGCTGCCTAATGCTGGCTGGACAAGTCCGTTTGTTTCTCGTCCGAACCAATGTATACAACGGAAAACCGAGTGCGACCGCAGCCGTTGGGTTGCGGGCGAGATCATATCGCTGCCGGTCTTCTTCCGGTCGTGGAAGCGGCGGACACAAAGCGCGGACTTGAGGAGGCAAACGCCAGTACCTAAAAGCCGATATGTCACAAAGAAGATCCTTCATAGGCACAGGAGAACACGAATTTCAACCCAGTCAGTCACGCATTGGCGCGAACGCACCAAAAATGGCGCCGAACGGACTGCCAAGTTTTCAACAGCCCTCCCCAACTGGCCAAAAGCTTGTCGAGAGCTGGACGAAACCCTGTTGAAAACCCCATTTTTTTCTCATGCAGAAGCTTTACGCGGCAAGTGAGTAGACTTTTTTGAACATTCCGAGCAGGCCGGTCTTCCTGCTTTTCAAAACCGCAGGTAGATAACTTGTTACAAAACTGCCTGGTCGCCAAAGTGCTAAAAGTCTACTCACTTAGGTTGCAGAGCACCCCCCATTAGCTGCAATTCCAAGGTATTAAGCATTTTTGGACTCAAATCGTCATACTGGACAAGAATTTGAGTTGAGTTTTTAGGGACAGATGCGCCATCGGCACACCAATAACAGTCACTGATATCGACAAAAGGGATACTCGAGCGCGTGAGGGCCCGCACAAAAGAGCTTCCGCCCGCTCCACGCTCCGCAACCACGATACAGTAAAGGCCCGCGTCTGCATGCTCGATCGAGACCTCTCCTGCCGGAAATACCTTCCGCACAAGCGCCATCAGGCCATCACGCGCCTCGCGAGCACGAACGCGCACGCGGTTCACATGTCGCTCGTAATCACCCGATTCCAGCAAACGCGCCAAAGCGACCTGATCAACAGAGCTCACCGACGAGGCGTAGAAACCAAGGTTGCGCCTAAACCGCTCCATTAACTCATCGGGCAACACCATGTACGCCAAACGCAACGCCGATGAAAGGCTCTTCGAAAACGTGTTGGTGTAGATAACCGACTGGGCGGCATCGATCGACGCGAGCGCGGGAATCGGCTTCCCGGCAAGGCGAAACTCACAATCAAAGTCATCTTCGATGAGGTACCGACCTGGTCGCTCGGCGGCCCAGCTCAGCAGCGCATAGCGACGCGCAATGCTCGTCACAAGACCGGTGGGATACTGATGGGACGGCATAAGGTGAAGGACATCGGTCCCAGTTTTCTGCAGAGCGCTCAGGTCCACGCCGTCGTCATCCAACGGGATATGTCGTACTTGGCAGCCCATAGCCTGATAGATGCGCGTCAGACGCAAATAGCCCGGGTCCTCAACGGCATACACCTTGTCAGCGCCAAGCAACTGAACCAACATGGTATCGAGCAGCTGGGCGCCTGCACCGATAACAATGTTGTTGGGGTCGACATTCATGCCCCTTGTCCCACGCAGATGGTGAGCAATTGCGCGTCGCAGCCGAGCGGTGCCCTGCGCCGGTGCGGGCGAAAAGATTTCGCGCTCATCTTCGGATGCCAACGTCGCCCGTAGTGCGCTTTGCCAAAGCCGCGCCGCCTCCAAAGCGGAAGGAGAAAGTGCATCGAACAGCTCGACCTGTCCGTTGACATCATGCGCGCTGAGGCCCACAGAGACGGTATCTCGGTCGATGCCCTGCGAAGCCAAAGGCAAAACCGGTGCATCCGGAAGCTTGCAAGCGTAGTAGCCACGACGCGGCATTGAGCAAATATAGCCCTCGGCAAGTAACTGGCTATATGCATTCTCGATGGTAATGACACTGATTCCCAGATGACTGGCAAAGGCGCGCTTAGACGGAAGATGCTCCCCCGCCGCAATACGTCCAGCTACGATATCATCTCGAATTTGCTGGTAAACATACTCATAGAGCGATGCTTCGCCGCGTTTTTCCAAATCGTAGTCAAGCATGAGCCTATCACCTGACCTTATTAAGTCATTCAATCTGGTATTAGTCTGACCTTGTAATTATCTCGAAAACTGAGTATTTTGTCATACCCAGCTCCCCGATAGGATGTTCCGTCAAGCAATGCACATGCCAACCAAGGGAGCAACCATGGCAGAACAGAACAGCAAGGCCGACCGCGTCAAACTCAATCGCGAGCTCGCGCAGATGCTCAAGGGCGGCGTCATCATGGACGTTACCACGCCCGAGCAGGCACGCATCGCCGAGGAGGCAGGCGCCTGCGCCGTCATGGCCCTCGAGCGCATCCCGGCCGACATCCGTGCCGCAGGCGGCGTCTCGCGCATGAGCGACCCCAAGATGATCAAGGGCATCCAGGAGGCCGTCTCCATCCCCGTCATGGCCAAGTGCCGCATCGGTCACATCGTCGAGGCGCAGGTCCTGCAGGCCATCGAGATCGACTACATCGATGAGTCCGAGGTTCTCTCCCCTGCCGATGACGTCTATCACATCGACAAGACCCAGTTTGACGTGCCGTTTGTCTGCGGCGCCCGTGATCTGGGCGAGGCGCTGCGCCGTGTTGCCGAAGGCGCCACGATGATTCGCACCAAGGGTGAGCCGGGTACGGGCGACGTCGTTCAGGCCGTGCGTCACATGCGCAAGATCCAAAAGCAGATCCGCGACGTTGTTGCCCTGCGCGACGACGAGCTCTTTGAGGCAGCCAAGCAACTGCAGGTTCCGGTCGAGCTGGTACGCGAGGTCCATGCCACGGGCAAGCTTCCCGTCGTGAACTTTGCCGCCGGCGGCGTAGCGACCCCGGCCGATGCCGCGCTGATGATGCAGCTGGGTGCCGAGGGCGTCTTTGTCGGCTCGGGCATCTTTAAGAGCGGCGACCCCGCCAAGCGCGCCGCTGCCATCGTCAAGGCCGTGGCAAACTTCACCGATGCCAGGCTCATCGCCGAGCTTTCGGAGGACCTGGGCGAGGCCATGGCGGGCATCAACGCCGACGAGATCGAGATCATCATGGAGGAGCGCGGGCGCTAGTCCGATAGAAAGGATCGCACATGAGCGATTACGCAGACCAGACGGTCGCCGTGCTGGCGGTCCAAGGTGCTTTTGCCGAGCACGAGGCGAGGCTATCCGAGCTGGGCGCACGCTGTATTGAGCTGAGGCAGGCGGCTGATTTGAAGCAAGACTTTGACCGTCTGGTACTTCCCGGCGGCGAGTCTACCGTTCAAGGGAAGCTGCTTGATGAGTTGGGCATGCTCGAGGAGCTTCGTGCCCGTATCGTTGAAGGCATGCCCGTCCTGGGCACCTGCGCCGGCCTGATTCTGCTAGCTCACGACCTTGCCGCCCATGACGATAAGGGCACGCCGCGTTTGGCAACCATGGACGTACTTGTCGAGCGCAATGCCTACGGCAGGCAGCTCGGCAGCTTTCGCACTAAGGGGCAGGTCGCCGGCATCGACGGTGAAGTGCCACTGACGTTTATCCGCGCGCCCCGCATCGTCGAGGTCTACGGCGACGCCGAGGCCCTAGCCGAAGTCGACGGCCGTATCGTCGCCGCCCGCCAAGGCAACCAGCTCGGTGTTACCTTCCACCCCGAGCTCGACGACGACACGCGCCTCCACGAACTCTTCCTCCAAATGTAGGCGGAGTAGAAACGAGCGTGGATTTTCGGACACATAACAAATGAGAGTGGATAATCTCCCACTTTGAGCTTGAATGCAGACTCAAACCGGGAGATTATCCACTCTCATGCTATGCAGTCGTTGGGGACGTTCTTAAACGACTAGTCAAACAAGAACGTCCCCAACGACTACATTGCGATAGACGACCACGTTTGCCCAGATAAAACCGACCAAAATAAACCTGTCCCTTTTTGGCAGGTTTGAATCAAGACAACGCCGATGTTTTGGTACCGACAGCGAAAACCCGCCAGAGCGAGGGAGGCCCTTTTGGGGCGAGATGACGTCATAGGTTGAGCATAAGTCAGCGAGCGGGTCGCATTTGAGGCAAGGTGACGTGAAACGAAAGGGCGCTGACCTTCTGGTCGCGCCCTTGAAGTTGAACGTCAGATTGTCCAAATGCGGCCCGCGCAGCGTCGGCCCGTTACGGCGTTTGGTAAAACGCCGTAACTAAAAACGGTTGCCGCGGAAGCCGCCACCGTTGCGGCCGCCACGATCGCCACCGCGACCGCCGCGGTCGTTACCACGGTTGCCGCCGAAGCCGCCACGGTTGCCACCGCGATCGCCATAGCCACCACGGTTGCCGCCAAAGCCGCCGCGACCGCCACGGTCGCCGCCACGGTCACCAAAGCCGCCACGGCCACCGCGATCGCCACCGCGACCGCCACGGTCGCCGCCACGGCCACCGCGATCACCAAAGCCGCCGCGACCGCCACGGTCGCCGCCACGGCCACCGCGATCGTCACGGCCGCCGCGAGGACCGCGGTCCTCGTCCAGGCCCATGGCGACGAGCGGAGCGATAACCTTATCGAGAGCGGCCATCAGCTCGGTGGCCTCCTCGTAAGAAAGCTCGGGCAGGAGCTTCTCCTTCTTGTTGGCAAGCTCGACCAGGCCCTCGGCGGCATCCTCGGCAGCGAAGACGACAATCTTGCGCATATCGCCCTCGGCGTCGTCGATGCGGCCGACCAGATCGGCAGCCTCGGCCTCGGCCATCAGGCCATCGAGCTCACGAAGGCGCATGCCCAGCAGGTCGGACATTTCCTTCTGCTCCATCTTGGGCTTGAGGTCAAGAAGCTTGATGGCGCGCTCGATGTTCGCCATGCGCTCGGCCTTGGCCTCCTCCTCCTTGGAAATAGCAAAGCGACGGCTACGCAGCAGGCGGGCGGCCTTCTGCATTTTGTCCATCAGCTCTTCGTCATCGTAATCAACGGCGGCCTCGACAACCTCGGCCTCCTCCTCGGCGGAAACCTCGTCAGCAGCCTCAACCTCGGCAGCTTCGGTCTCCACGGTCTCGACTGCCTCAACCTCGGCAGCCATGGTCTCGTTCTCGGTCTCGTTCATGATCTCTTCGTTCTCAGACATGAGACTCCTTCTTGGCCCTCTCGGGCATCATCGCCCCATTCGCGGGGCCCGTCGCGCACTCTTTGCGCTTTAAACATTCATGCCTCTCGGCAAAACGTCCATTAGTTTATGGTGTCGCCCGCTAATCTAGCTGCAGAATCTATGTGCACACATTAATGAGACATGTCGCGGTATCATGACCTGAACCAAACGTGTCCACCTTAAGGAGCCCGCCATGATTAAGCCCATCATGAAATCCGAGTTCTTTTTGCGCCTGCCTTCCGAAGACGCGGGACCCGACGATGCCGCGACCGGGCAGGACCTCCTGGATACACTCCACGAGCATGAGCGCGAGTGCGTGGGCGTCGCCGCCAACATGATCGGCGTGCGCAAACGCATCATCTGCGTAAAGGACAGCAACAGGACACTCCTGATGTACAACCCTCAAATTCTTGAGCAGGTCAATGCCTATCAGACGAGCGAAGGATGTCTCTCGCTGATCGGCGAGCGTCCCTGTACCCGCTATCGCCGCATTAAGGTTGAGTATTTGGACGAGAACTTCGTCCACCGCATCAAAAACTTCTCGGGCTACACCGCCGAGATCATCCAGCACGAAATCGACCACTGCAACGGGATCGTTATTTAGTTCCGCCGATTCAAGAAAGCTCCCTGCAGCAAAGCAACTGCAGGGAGCTTTTCATAGTGCGGAACTTCTATCCCACTAGCTCTGGCGGTAATGGTCAAAGAAGTCGGCGAGGTCTTCGAGCGACTCTTTGAGCACTTCCATGCGCGGCAGGTACACGATGCGGAAGTGATCGGGCTCAGCCCAGTTGAAGCCGCCGCCGCGCGTAATCAGGATCTTCTTCTCGTGCAGCAGGTCAAGGGCGAATTGCTCGTCATCGGTGATGTTGAACTTCTTCACATCCATCTTGGGGAAGATGTAGAACGCCGCACGCGGCTTAACCACCGAGATGCCGTCAATCTTGTTGAGCGCCTCATACACAAAGTTGCGCTGCTCGTAGACACGGCCGCCGGGACGGATGTAGTCGTTGACCGACTGATGGCCACCGAGTGCCGTCTGAACGATTGACTGAGCCGGCACGTTGGAGCACAGGCGCATGTTAGAGAGCATGTTGACGCCCATGATGAAGTCGCTCATGCAGCGCTGGTTGCCCGAAAGCACCATCCAGCCAATACGATAGCCCGCAATCATGTGCGACTTGGACAGACCGCTAAAGGTAACGCAGGGCAGGTCGGGGGCGAGCGAGGCAATCGAGACGTGCTCGTAGCCGTCCATGCACAGGCGGTCGTAAATCTCATCGGCAAAGATCATCAGCTGATGCCTGCGTGCAATCTCGACGATGCCCTCGAGCACCTCGCGCGGATAGACAGAACCCGTGGGGTTGTTGGGGTTGATGATGACGAGGGCTTTGGTCGCGCTCGTGATCTTGGACTCCATATCCTCCAGGTCGGGATACCAATCCGCCTGTTCATCGCACAGATAATGTACGGGATGACCGCCAGCAAGGGTTGCGCACGCCGTCCAGAGCGGATAGTCGGGGCTGGGGATCAGAATCTCGTCGCCATTGTCGAGCAGCGCGTTCATCGAAAGCTGAATGAGCTCGGACACGCCGTTGCCCGTGTAGATATGCTCCATCTGAACATTGGGCAGGCCCTTGATCTGCGAATACTGCATGATCGCCTTGCGCGCGGAGAACAGGCCGCGCGAATTGGAATAGCCTTCGCAGTCGGGCAGCTGCTGGCGCATGTCCTTGATGACCTCATCGGGCGTGCGGAAACCGAAGGGCGCCGGGTTACCGATATTGAGCTTGAGGATGCGCTCGCCCTCGTCCTCCATACGGGCGGCCTCGTCGACGACGGGACCGCGCACGTCATACAGGACGTTATCGAGCTTGGTGGATTTAGAAAAAGTACGCATGGTGGTGCTCCTTGCAATTTGAGCTGAGGGATGGGGTTCGGGCTTGGAATCGTTACGGGGTGATGATGCCTCGCCTTGATCGGCGTCGCCGGCAAGCAGCCAGGTAACATCGACCTCCAAAATACGGGCGAGCAGCTCAGCCACATCGCGCCGCGGGATCGTCTTGCCGCTCACATATTGGCTCATCTGACTCTTGCCGAGTTTTTTGCCGAGCATCTCCGATGCGCGGATCACGTCCGACTGGCGAACGTCGCGATTGGACATAGTCTGTCGCAGGCGATCGCAAAACGTCTCTTGGGCCACAGGAACCTCCTTGCTGGCAAAGTTCAATTTATAGAACACGAATTGAACCAAGGTTCAATTTAGCAAGCAGTATAGCGCCGTACCTCATTCGTAAGTTCAATTTCATAAGAAAACGTACCGAACTCCGAGATTTGCCCAAAGCGGACAATGACGTGCACACGTTTAGAGGTATTCAAGGAATCGAGCAGCGGCAAGAGAAACGTCAGCCGTGCGATATATCGCATTGATCTGCCGATGGGGATGTCCCTCGAGTGGTCGCACGGCAACATCGAACTGACAGCGGCGCAAGATGAGCGCGGGAAGAATGCTCACGCCCAGGCCGTCCTCGACCATAGCCATAATCGCATAATCATCCCAGGTCGACAGCTTGGAGCACACCGTCAGCCCCGCCCGACGGAACAGCGGCGTAATCTCGTCATCGGTGCCGCGTTCTAGCAGAATAAACTGCTCGTTGGCTAAATCGGCAAGAGAAACGACCTCCGCCGTGGCAAGCAAAGAATCTGCCGGCACTACCGCCATCAACTCGTCGCGCACCAAAGACCGCGATGCCATGCCGTTTTCTCGTGGCTCACGCGGGATAAAGCCCAGGTCGCAGCGGCCTTCCGCCACCCATTGCTCAATCTCGGAGTAATCACCCATCAGCAGCTCGTAATCGACATCCGGATGATCGGCGCGAAAGCGCGCAATCACCGGCGGCAGCACGTGGGTCGCCACACTCGAAAACGTACCGATGCAGATTTTGCCGCGCATGAGCCCGCGCATCTCATCCACCCGTCGCTGCAAGCGAGTGAATTCCTCGCAGAGCGCCTCGACAGCCGGCATGACCTGCCGCCCGTCGGCAGAAAGCACTACGCCCTCGCGACTGCGGTCGAGCACCTTAAAGCCCCAATCGGCCTCAAGATCGGCCACCATGCGGCTCACGCCCGACTGCGAATAGCTCAGGCGCTCGGCAGCACGCGTAAAGCTTCCGGCGCGCACCGTCTCCAGCAGCGCCTGCATCTTTTGAATATTCGTTTCCACGGCGCCCCTCCACCTTTGCATGAGTTTTTGTCATGTTATCTATGCATTATATTCGCTTTTCTTCTAAAACCAGTTCACCCATAGTGAAGATGCTCAGATATAGAAGGGATGTCAGCGCATGAACAACGGGTTGTTTACGTACTTAGCAGCATTGCTATTGTTTGGCTCCAACGGCATCATCGCCGCTGCCATCGCGCTGCCGAGCTCGGATATCGTGCTACTACGCACGTTTTTGGGCGCACTCTCGCTTGTCACCATTCTCGCCGTCACCCAACGCCATAAGTTGCAGGCGCCATCTCGCCCCCGCGAAGCCGCAGCCCTCCTCCTCTCGGGAGCCGCGCTAGGCGCCAGCTGGATTTTTCTGTTCCGCGCCTACCAGACGATCGGCGTCGGCGTATCCTCGCTGCTGTACTACTGCGGCCCCATCATTGTCATGGCGCTCTCCCCGCTCATCTTTGGCGAAAAGCTGACCGGCGGCAAAATCGCCGGCTTTGTCGCCGTTGCTTGTGGTGCTTTTCTCATTGCAGCGCAAGGTCTAGGCGGCAATATGCCCATTGCGGGTATCGTCTGCGGTATCGCCTCGGCATTTTGCTATGCGCTGATGGTCATCGCTAGCAAGGGTGCGCCACACATCGAAGGCCTCGAGAACTCCACGCTCCAGGTGAGCGCCGCCTTTGCGACCGCGCTGGTCCTCACGCTCATCACGCAGGGCGCTCCCTCATTCCTGTCCGCCGGTGTCGCCGCCAGTATTGATTGGCGCGCCGTCATCATGCTCGGCGTCGTCAACACCGGCATCGGTTGCCTGCTCTATTTTAGTGCTGTCGCCAAGCTGCCCGTTCAGACCGTCGCGGTCGTCGGCTACCTCGAGCCGCTTTCGGCGGTCGTGTTCTCGGCCGTCCTTTTAGGCGAAGCCATAACACCGATCCGCCTGACGGGCGCCGCACTTATCATCGGCGGCGCGATTTTTTGCGAACTCGCCGGCAAACGCGCAAACGCCAAGGCTGGCATCGCCCAGACAGTGCGTGCTTAAAAGCCCCTGCTTTGAATGCTACCTGCGTAGATAAATAATCCCCAGCTGAAGATTATTGTCTAAAATAACCCGATGTGCCAAACTGCTCTTGTATATATAAAGACGGCATAAAGATTATCTGTCCTAGACAGATAACCAGATGTCCAAGGGAGTCCACGTGGCACACAACAAACTGGAGGCAAGCCCCCAAGACCAGCATGGTCAAGGCGGGCACGGAGCCATTCCCCTCTCCGCTGGCATGCTGCTCGTAACGCTCGGCGTCGTCTATGGTGACATCGGCACGAGCCCCATGTACACCATGAAATCAATCGTCGCCAACAACGGCGGCATCGGCACCGTCAGCGAGGACATGATTCTGGGCGCGCTTTCGCTCGTCATCTGGACCATGACGCTCGTGACCACGGTCAAGTACGTGGTAATCGCCATGAAGGCCGATAACCACAACGAAGGCGGCATCTTCGCCCTGTTTAGCCTGGTGCGAAAAGTAGCACCATGGCTGATCCTACCTGCCATGATCGGCGGCGCGGCGCTGCTCGCCGACGGCATCCTCACCCCCGCCGTCACGGTTACCACGGCCATCGAGGGCTTGCGCACTATCGAGTGGGGCCATGCGCTTTTGGGTGACGGCCAGACCAATGTAATCATCATCACCATCATCATTATCTGCGGCCTGTTTGCCATGCAACGCGCCGGTACCTCGTCGATCGGCAAGCTGTTCGGCCCGCTCATGACGCTGTGGTTCCTGTTCTTGGCTGGCGCCGGTCTGTTCAACATGCTCGGCAACCCGTCCATCCTGCGCGCGCTCAACCCCATCCGCGGCATCATGTTCCTGTTCTCGCCCATCAACCACTCGGGCATCATGGTGCTCGGCTTTGTCTTTCTGTCGACAACCGGTGCCGAGGCGCTCTACTCGGACATGGGCCACGTGGGCAAGGCAAACATCTATGCATCCTGGCCGTTTGTTAAAGCGGCCCTCATCCTCAACTATCTGGGTCAAGGCGCTTGGCTGCTCGCCAATAACTCCAACCCCCAGATGCTCGCAATGGATATCGTCAACCCGTTCTATATGATGCTCCCCGAGCCCCTGCGCCCCTTTGCCATCGTGCTTTCGGCCGTGGCGGCCATCATCGCCTCGCAGGCGCTCATCACCGGCTCGTTCTCGCTGGTATCCGAGGCAACGCGCCTCAACCTTATGCCGCACCTGCGCATCCACTACCCCAGCGACACCAAGGGCCAGCTCTATATTCCGCTCGTCAACAACATCATGTGGGTCGGCTGCATCTTCATCGTGCTGCTATTCCAAAACTCTGAGCGCATGGAAAGCGCCTATGGCCTCGCCATCACCGTGACCATGCTCATGACCACCACACTGCTGACGAGCTATATCGCCGGCATCCTCAAGCACAAGCTGGGTGCCTGCGTCTTCGCCCTGCTCTTTGGTGCCATTGAGCTGTGCTTCTTCGCCTCGTGCCTCACTATGTTCTTTGACGGCGGCTACGTCATGATCTTCCTGGCCGCGCTGCTGTTCGGCCTTATGTATGTGTGGCGCCGCGGCACCGCCATCGAGCGCACGCAAACGATCCTGCTGCCCGTCTCCAAGTACATCGATCAGCTCAACCGCCTGCGCAACGACGAGACCTACCCCGTGCTCGCCGACAATCTGGTGTTCCTCACCAACAGCCCCGACCCGCTCACGCTCGACCGCGACGTGCTCTATTCCATCCTGGACAAGCACCCCAAGCGCGCCAAGGCATATTGGTTCATCAACGTACACGTTACCGACGAGCCCTATACGCACGAGTATTCCGTTGAGACCTTTGGCACAGACTTCCTGTTCCGCGTACGCTTGGACCTGGGCTTTAAGGTCAATCAGCGCATCAACGCCTACCTGCGCCAGATCGTTGGCGACCTGATGGCATCGGGTGAGTTGCCGCCGCAACATCACACCTACTCCATCTACGAGACACGCGGCAACGTGGGCGACTTCCGTTTTTGCATGCTGCGCAAGATGCTTGCCCCCGAAACGGACATCAACCGCAATGACCACCGCGTGATGGCCATCAAGTACGCCGTCCGCCGCGCTTGCGGAAGCCCGGCGCGCTGGTACGGTCTCGAGAACTCTGCCATCATCATCGAGTACGTGCCGTTGTTTGCCCGCATGCGCCCGGCCGTTAAGCTCGTGCGCACCCAGGTGCCGCTCGAGGTTCAGATTGAAGAGGCCGAGGAAATGGAAGTCGACATCTTCTCGGACGACCTGGTCAACGGCAACGAGGCCGGCAAGAGCATGAACGTCGATCCCACCGAGCTGCTCGAGAGCGTCGCCGATACGCCCGAGCAACAGCAACTCGACGGACTCGAGAGCACCCAGCTCAACGACGCCAACTTCTAGCGACGTCATAAATCAACGACAGCGGCCCTGCACCTCACGAGAGACGCAGGGCCGCTTTGCATTGCAGTAAAGCTAACGGCTACGAACGACGCGGCTCGGGAACCACGAGCCTATCGGGGCTTGCGCCCTCGGCATCCATCAGGCTCACGTAGCGAATCGACGGATCCCCATACATCGCGTAGTAATAATTGCCCGTGCGCGCGCTAAAGCATCCGGTGTAGATAGTCTTCTCGAACTTGCCATCGCCCATCCTGGACGCTCCCTCGATCATCACCACGCCCTCGAGCGAGCGGAACATGCGAACGACGTTTTCGGTCTCGCTCTCCTTTTGCGGATAATTGGCATTGAGGTACGCCGCCTTTACAAAACGGCTCGGCGAATAGCAGTCACCCGGAATACCGCGCATGCCGGCACCCGCGCCATAGGGCTTGAGCTCGGCGCCACGCCATGTCGCCGTCTGCGGAAAATCGCTTGTGGCGGTGATATAGGTGCGGAGGTTTTCCATGTGCCACGGGAAGGTCGGCTGGTTGGCAAGGGTGTCGACCGGATCGTCGTACACATACAGGCCGTCAGCCATCATCTCGACCACGATGCTGCGCTGGCTGTCGCCGATAATCCAATGGAGCAGCGACACGCCCAGTCCCTCTCCGGCAGATTTGGCAACAATCACCGTGTCGCGCAGCGCGGCCTCGACCTCATCGACCGTCGAGAACGTCGCTGCCACCCACAGGGGAAACTCATAGGCCGCGATATTGGTCTTTCCATCAACCGGCCCCTCGGCATACTCGGCATAACCCGGGAAATTGAGGCCCGCTACGGCGAGACCCGCATCGTTACCGCAATCGAAAAACATGGGATAGTTCTTGTAATCGATGCACATACCGATCACCGCGTGTGCCGCTGTCGCGTCGTCGATAAACGAATACGGAATGTGAAACCCGCGCGGCATCACGCGAACCTGTTGGCCGTAGTCAAAGCTCCAGTCGAGATTGCGGCCCAGATACATGTGGCCAGAATTATCGGTAAATCGAATACTCGTACACATAGCGCCTCCTAGCTTTACGTTCTTGCTAATTTCATTGTCTCCAAACAAAAAGGCGCTAAACACAAAAGCCCGGACATGACAACAATGTCACGCCCGGACTATTCAAGCTGGATAAACTCAACCAAGTTAACCCCGCAGGTCGTCTAAGGGGTCAAAGTGCCGCAGATTGCCACGAAAGAGGAGCGCCGCGTACTAACGGTACGCAAGCGACGATTGAGCGGCAAGGTGCGGTGCTTTGATCCCCTTAGACCAACTTTCCTAGACAGTGGTCGATCATATGCTGGACCATTTGTGCCTCAAAGCCCGCATAGTCGCGGCGGCACTCCTTCATCTTGCCGTCGACGATCTGGTCAAAGGCAACCTTGCACTTGATGTAGCGCGTGGACTTGGTGACCTCCTCGTGCGTCAGGCAGCTCTCCTCCATCTTGCTGGCGCCCAGGCCAAACACCAGACGGGGGTTGTAGAGCACGTGGGGCTCGCCGGCATCGTCCAGGTAGACGCAAACCTTCTTGGTGACGCCAATCTGGTTAGCGGCAAGGCAGCCGGCATCGTCGAGCGACTTGATGGTATCGATCAGATCCTGAGCAACCGACTCGTCCTCGACGGTCGCAACCTCGCAACGCTGGGACAGGATAGCCTCGTCGTGGCAGAGCTCTTTAATCATACATTCCTCCATAGGGGTCGTTGTAACCGCTTAAGTATACGGTACCCACACATTTTCATACGGAAAATACCGCCCGTCCGTTACAAAGCGCCGAACATCAACATGCGAGGAACAACAGCGTCGTAAAGGGGCTATAGTAGTTGAGTTCGTGTCAATCGGCCTAAACTCGGGGCCGAACAAGGAAAGGGTATGCATGGACGAACTTTTTCACGTCAGTGAGCGCAAGTCCACAATCGGGACCGAACTCCGCGCTGGACTGACAACATTCCTGGCGATGGCCTACATCATCGCCGTCAACCCCGCGGTGCTCTCGGGCGCTGGCATCGATGCGGGAGCGCTCGCCTGCGCCACCTGCCTGGGCGCCGGCATCATGACCATCTGCATGGGCATCTTCGCCAACCGCCCGCTCGCCTGCGCGTCGGGCTTAGGCGTCAACGCGATGATCGCCGGAATCACCACCACCGTCTGCGGCGGTGACTGGCACGTGGCCATGAGCGTCATCTTCCTCGAGGGCGTCGTCATCTTGCTGCTCGTGCTTTGTGGCCTGCGCGAGGCCATCATGGACGCCATCCCGGTTGTCCTGCGTCATGCCATCTCGGTGGGTCTGGGCCTGTTTATCGCCATGATCGGCCTGTGCGACGCTGGCATCATCACCGCTGGCGCCGGTACGCTCGTCGGCCTGGGCGACATCGCCTCCCCCACCTTTATCGTCGGCATCATCTCCATCGTCGTGACGGTTGCCCTGGCTTCCCGCAACGTGCCGGGCTCGCTGCTCATCGGCATCGTCGTCGCCGTCATCGCCGGTATCCCCCTAGGTGTGACCCAGGCTCCGACCGGTATCATCGCCCCGCTCGACTTCTCGAGCATCGGTGGCCCCATCGCCGACGCCGGCGGCATGCCCGCCATCGTCAAGGTCCTTACCGACCCCGCGCTCCTCGTCATCTCGTTCTCGCTGCTCATGAGTGACTTCTTCGACACCATGGGCACCGCGATGGCCGTGGCCAAGCAGGGCGAGTTCCTCACCGACGACGGCAACGTCGAGGATATCAAGGAGATCCTGATCGTCGACTCCGCCGCCGCTGCTGTGGGCGGTTTCATGGGTGTCTCCTCCATCACCACCTTCGTCGAGTCCACTTCCGGCGCCGCTGACGGTGGCCGCACGGGCCTCACCTCCGTCACCACCGGCGTGCTGTTCATTCTCGCCGCGTTCTTCTCCCCCATCGTCACCATCGTTTCCAGCGCCGCCACCTGCGGTGCTCTGGTCTACGTCGGCTACCTCATGATGAGCGAGGCCTCCGAGATCGACTGGTCCGACGTGTCGCAGGGTTTCCCGGCGTTCATGATTGTCGCCGGCGTGCCCTTCACCTACTCCATCTCTGCCGGCATTGGCCTGGGCTTTATCGCCTACGTGGTCGTCGCGCTCTTTAAGGGCGAGGCCTCCAAGATCAAGCCGCTCATGTGGATCGCAGCCCTCGCCTTCCTCGTCTACTTCTTCGTGGCGTAACGGCATAGTCTGCTAAAGCAAAACAACAAGGCGCGGAATCGCATCGAGCGGCTCCGCGCCTTTCTTTTAGCGTCTGCCCCCGTGTCAGCGTGCGACAATTGAGGCTGTCAATTATCACAACACTGAGAGAAGCCTGCCTTGGAAGCGCATCATAAGCAGATAACCGTTTATTCAGAGTGTGCGGAAGGCGCGCCCGTCATCTATCTCCCCGTGGTTATGGGCAACGGTAGTGAAGTCTACGAGCGCTGCCGAGAGCTCGACTGCCCGCCGTTCACCCTTGTCGCCATTGGAGGGCTCGATTGGAATCGCGAGCTGAGTCCCTGGGAATGCGACGGAACTATACGAGATGCCGAGCCCTTTGGCGGACAGGCTGCTGGTTTTCTTGACGAGTTGTTGAAGCAGATAATCCCCCAGGCCGAATCATCGCTCCCGCAACCGCCCGCCTGGCGCGGCGTTGCCGGCTACTCGTTGGCGGGTCTTTTTGCACTGTGGGCACTTTGGCAAACAGATGTCTTTGAGCGCGTGGCGAGTGCATCGGGGTCGCTGTGGTTCCCCGGCTTTATCGACTACGCGCGCGAGCGCACGATGACGGCTACGCCCGACGCCGCCTATCTGTCGCTCGGTAAAAAGGAAACCAAGACGCCCAACCGCATGATGCGGCACGTACTCGACGATACGCGCGCGATGGAAAAGCTGTTTATCGAGCGCGACATCCCAACAACGCTGGAGCTCAACCCCGGCAATCATTTTGCCCAAACTGACCTGCGCATGGCGCGCGGCATCCACTGGATACTGACGCATTAAAAATGGCGTCCACGCGCACATACGCATGGACGCCATTTTTAATTTGGCTGAACGCAGCTACTATTCAGTAGTCTCCTCAAGCTCGGAAGTATCGAACTCAAAGTCATTACCGGGCAGGATGGCGTTGAGCACAATGCCCACCAGCGAGCCCACGGCAAGGCCCGAAAGCGAAATCGTCACGCCGCCCAGCTCCAGCACGATGGCACCGGCGGTACTGTAGGCAATGCCGAGCGAAAGCACGAGCACCAAAGCCGCAACCAGCACATTGCGGTTGTTCTGGAAATCAACCTGGTTTTCGATAAGGTTGCGAACGCCCACGGCACTGATCATGCCGTAGAGCACGAGCGACACGCCGCCGATTACACACGCCGGCATGGCGGCGATCACGGCAGCAAACTTGGGGCAGAACGAAAGCACGATGGCGCAGCAGGCGGCAATGCGAATCACGCGCGGGTCGAACACGCGCGTCAGGGCAAGCACGCCAGTGTTCTCGCCATACGTCGTATTGGCGGGGGCGCCAAAGAGCGATGCCAAGATGGTCGCCAGGCCATCGACGAGCAGGGTACGGTGCAGACCGGGATCGGCAATGTAATTGCGTTCGCAGGTAGAGCCAATGGCGGAGATATCGCCAATGTGCTCAATCATGGTCGCAAAGGCCAGCGGCATGATGGTGATGATGGCCGTCGTGGCAAGACCGCTATCGAGCTGCGGTCCAAAGAGCGCAAACACGGTGTTGTCCCACACGACGGGCAAGCCAACCCAGGGGGCAGCTGCGACGCCAGAGAAGTCGACCTCACCCAACGCAGCCGCAACGGCATAGCTCACCACCACGCCCAGCAGAATCGGCACGATCTTGACCATGCCGCGGCCCCAGATGTTGCAGATGATGATCACGGCCACAGCGATAACGGCGACAAGCCAGTTGGTCTGACAGTTGGCAATGGCAGAGCTCGCTAGGATCAGGCCGATGGAAATGACGATGGGGCCGGTCACCACCGGCGGAAAGAAGCGCATGACACGTTTGGCGCCAAATGCGCGGAACAGCGCCGCCAGCACCGGATAGAGCAGGCCGGCGCAGGCAACGCCCAGGCAAGCGTAGGGCAAAAGCTCGGCCTCGCCGTTGGATGCAATGGCGGCATAACCCGCGATAAAGGCAAACGACGAGCCCAGAAACGCGGGCACCTTACCACGCGATAGAAAATGAAACAGCAGCGTGCCGATGCCGGCGAACAGAAGCGTCGCCGAAACGGAAAGGCCGGTGAGCACGGGCACGAGCACCGTGGCTCCGAACATCGCAAACATGTGTTGCAAACCCAACACGAACATGCGCGGGCGGCCGAGCGATGATGCATCGTAGATGGCATCGGTGACGGCGGGCGTCGAGGATTGGGACATGGAAGTCCTTTCATGATGGAAGGGCGATCAGGCATATCGGATAACCTGCCCGAACGATACGATCCGGACCATTGTACGTGATACGTCATGTCTCGCGCGCGCCGTCACCTGCAAGCGGTAGCGTTACTTCCAAACGCGCTCGGCAATGCGCTTGACCAGCGCGATCTTTGCCCACTGTTCGTCCTCGGTCAGCTTGTTGCCAATCTCGCAGCTGGCAAAGCCGCACTGGGGCGACAGGTACAGGTTCTCGAGCGGCACATACTTTGCGGCCTCGTGGATACGTTCGACGATAACGTCCTCGTCCTCAAGCTCAGCCGCCTTGGTGGTCACCAGACCCAGCACGACCTTCTTGCCGGGAGCAACGTACTTGAGCGGCTCAAAGCCACCGGCGCGTGGCGTATCGAACTCAAGGTAGAACGCGTCAACGTTCTCATGTACGAACAGGTACGGCGCAATGGGATCGTAACCACCCTCGAAGGCATACGTGGAGTGATAGTTGCCGCGGCACACGTGCGTGTTGATAACCAGATCGTCGGGCTTGCCCGCGATGGCGGCATTGTTGAGCGCCACGCCCAGCTCGCTCACCTTTTGCAGGTCAACCGGGCTCATGCCGGTCTTGGACACAAAGTCGGTATCGCAATAGATGCCCCAGGTGCAGTCATCAAATTGGATGTTGCGGCAGCCTGCTGCGTACAGGTCGGCGATCACCGTGCGATAAGCGGCCGCAATGGCGTCGGCAAGTTCCTCATCGGTCTTATAGACAGCGCGCAGGCTCTCCTGCTGGCCGTCGCAGCGATCGAGCGTGACCTCAGAGAACGTCTGGATCGGCGCCGGAATGGTCTGGCGTGCGACCTGGCCCTCCCCCTCAAGCGCCTTGACGAACTTAAAATGCTCGACGAACGGGTGGTTCTCGCCGCTAATGGGACCAGTAACCACGGCGGTGTCGGCCGTCGTCTCCTCATCATGGAACATATAACCCGTGCGTGAGGTGCGGCGCTCAATGCCGTTAAGGCCCCACATAAAATCGAGGTGCCAGTAGCTGCGGCGGAACTCGCCATCGGTGATCACCTGCAGGCCGGCGGCCTTCTGCTTGGCCACCAAATCGCGAATGGCATCGTCCTCGACGGCCTTAAGGCCGGAAGCGTCGAGTTTACCCGCGACATAGGCGGCACGGGCGTCCTTTACAGCCTGCGGACGAAGAAAGCTGCCGACGATATCGGCGCGAAACGGCGCGTTCGGTTGAATCGAAGTGCTCATAGATATCTCCCTTTGCATTGGTTGCTTTACTGGGACAGAGTATGAGCGCTCATATGACCATCGTAAAATATACGTTTATAACAGTTTGATATAGATGTTTCCTATATCAGTCTGGACTGTCATAAAGAGACTTGAACCGTGCGGAGCACAGCAGCCTAGATATGCTGACGAATCGCGTCGATATAGGCCCGACCGTAGCGCGTAAGCGTCGTGTTCTTGCGCGTGATGATGCCAATCTCCATGTACTCGTCCACGTCGAGCGGAATCGAGATAATGCCGGGGCCGTTGAGCTCGTGGCTGATCACGCCCGAGCATACCGTGTAGCCGTTGAGGCCCATGGCCAAATTGAACAACGTCGCACGGTCGCGCACGCGGATATTTTTGCGACGCTCGAACGTCGAGGTCAGCTCCTCGGAATAGTAAAACGAGTTGTAGCTGCCCTGCTCGTAGGACAGGAACGGGTAGTCTTCCAGATCCTCGAGCGTCACGCTGGAGCGGTCCGCCAGCGGATGGTCGGCGCAGACGAAGACATGCGGCGTGGCGCAGAAGAGTCCTTCGAACACGAGCTCGTTGGCCACCAGCATGCGCTCGATGACCTCGCGGTTGTGCTCGGACAGATATAGGATGCCCAGCTCGCTTTTCATGTGCGCGACATCCTCGATAATCTCGTGGGTCTGTTCCTCGCGCAGGGTAAAGTCGTAGCGCGCGGCATCGAACTCGCGGATCACGTCGACAAACGCGTTGACGGCAAAGGAATAATGCTGGCAGCTCACACTAAAGTGCGGCACCTGCTCGGATGCGCCCTTGTACTTGCCCTCGAGCAGGTCGGCCTGGTCGAGTACCTGGCGCGCATAGCCCAAGAAGGTCTCGCCTTCCTCGGACACAATGACGCCCTTGTTGGTGCGCTCAAAGATGTGCACACCCATCTCGTTTTCGAGATCGCGAATCGACGCGGTAATCGAAGGCTGCGACACAAAGAGCCGGCGCGAGGCCTCGGTAATGCTGCCGCATTCGGCAACTTTGACGACATATCTGAGCTGCTGGAGCTTCATGGCTGTCTCCTTAGCTGTTAGTGAGATTCGCGTCGGCAGTACCCGGCAGGCGCATAAACGGCGGCATCTCCCCCGTCGCGGCGCAGGCGGCAATCTGATGCAGGACTCCGGCGACCGCATCATCCACCGCGGCGCCGATATGCCAGCGCGCGGCAGCCGTGACGGCCTCGTTGGCATTGGCGACTGCAACGGAGTTGGGAACGGCATCGATCATGGGCAGATCGTTATCGGAATCGCCAAATACGGCCACCTCGTCGGGCGTCAGGCTCAAGGCGCGCGCCAGCTCCAGCGCAGCGCAGCCCTTGTCCCAACCATCCGGAAGGATGTCGAACAGGCGCACTCGGTTGTTGGGAAACACAAGCGAGAGTTCCGGCACCTCAACGGCAACGCGCTCGCGTAGCTCCGCGAGCTCCTCACGCGAACGGGCACTCCAGATATTCGCCTTAAACACCGGCGCGCCATCGACGACGGGACGACACGGGGCCTCTTCGCCTTTGAGCCACGCATTGCCGCCCGACTCCATAGCGCGACGCACACGCTCGGGATTGCTCGTCACGCAATAGGCATCGTTGCCCCAAAAGTCATCGCCCAGGCTGTAGACTTTTAGAAATGTATCGTCGGTCTCTTGCTCCAGATAGTCAGCCAAACGCATCAGAGCATCGTTGTCGATTGCGCGCGAAGCGACTACTTCGCCGTCGACAAACATCACCTGGCCGTTACAGAACGCACCGGTCGAAAAACACTCGGAACGGTTTTTGAACATCCAGCCCATCGCGGACGGCTGACGACCCGAAACCGGCCCAAAGTGCAGACCCGCCGCCTGCATGGCATGAATACCCTCAATGGCGTAGTCGCTGGCGCCGTCATGCCCGGCTGGAATCAGCGTATCGTCCATATCGGTCAGCACAAGTTTAATCATAAGGCCCCCATTCGTATCGGTCCTACCTATTGTAACGACCTGCCAAAATAAACCTGTCCCCTTTTGGCAGGTGCGCTAGTATAGGGAACAACAGATTCGATGCGGGAGTGCCGGCGGTGCAAACCACAAGGCTGAGAGGGCATGGGGCCCAATCCTTTGAACCTGTCAGTTAATGCTGGCGTAGGGAGCATGCCGCCTTTACAGGGGCGCTGTCTATGCACAGCGCCCCTTTTCTATGCCAAGGAGGCATGTGCAGTGATTGATTCGGAACAGCTTAAGCAACATATGGTCAAGGCCGTAGAGGAAATTCGCGCCACCAATCCGATGGCCGGCTCCATCACCAACACGGTGACGATCGACTTTGTCGCCAACGCACAGCTCGCCGTGGGCGGATCGGCCGCCATGGTCTATCTGCCCGACGAGGGCGAAGCGCTCGTTGCCGGCGGCGGCGCCATCTATCTCAACATGGGCACGCTCTTCCCCATCTACGAGCAGACAATTCCCCGCGCGGCCAAGGCGGCACACGACGCCGGCAAGCCCTGGGTGCTCGATCCGGTGGGCCTGGGCATCGGTAGCCTGCGCACCCAGTTGGTAAACGAACTCAAGCAGTACAAGCCCGCCATCGTGCGCGGCAACGCCTCCGAGATCATCGCGCTCGCCGGCCTGTGGGGTCTTGAGGGCGAGGCGGCCGATCTGAGCCGCGTGCGCGGTGTCGATACCACCGACACGGTAGACGCTGCCCGCGATGCCGCCGTGGCGCTCGCCCGCTACACCGGCGGCGCCGTTGTGGTCTCGGGCGAAGTCGACCTGATTACCGATGGCACAACCGTGGCCAAGTCCCACGGCGGCAGCCCGCTCATGTCCAAGATCACCGGTTGCGGCTGCTCGCAGGGCGGCGTGCTGGCCGTGTATGCCTGCGCCGCCGACCCGTTTACGGCAGCCATCTGCGGCACCGCGGTCTACAACGTTGCCGGCACGCGTGCCGCCGCTGTCGCCGACGCCCCGGCAAGCTTTAAGGTCGCCTTTATCGACGAGCTCTACCGCGCGAGCGCCCAGGACATCGCCAACAACCAGCTCGAGCTCGAGGAGGCGTAAGCCATGTCCGAGCCCGCAACCAATGCCGGAATGAACACGCTCATCGCCGTGGCCATCGCCCCGTGCGGCACCGGCGACGAGCTGTCCGCCGAGGTCGCCGAGGTCGTACGCGTCATACGCGAGAGCGGCCTTCCCAACCGCACCACCTCGATGTTCACCGAGATCGAGGGCGACTGGGACGAGGTCATGCAGGTCGTGCGCGACGCAACCTTTGTGTTGGCGAGCAAGGGAATCCGCACCGAAGTCGTGCTCAAAGCCGATATTCGACCCGGATTTACCGACACCATGACCGGCAAGCTCGAGCGCATGGAAGCACAGATCAAGAAGCAGGAGGAAGCACGATGAGCATCCGCGACAACCTTGATATCTCGGCCTATCTGGTACTCGGCCCCGAAAACACCCTCGGGCGCCCCGTGGGCGATGTGGTGGCCCAGGCGCTCGACGCAGGCTTTACCTGTATCCAGGTGCGCTCCAAGGTGGCAAGCGCCCGCGAGATCATTGCACTGACCGGCGACGCCGCGCAGGCAATCGCACAGGCTGGCAAGACCGGTCAGGTCGCCCTGTTAATCGACGACCGTCTGGACTGTGTACTCGCCGCGCGCGAGCAGGGCATTGCCGTCGACGGCGTGCACGTAGGCCAGAGCGACATTCCCGTCGAGGTCTGCCGCAAGCTGCTGGGCCCCGATGCCATTGTGGGCCTTTCGGCCCGTTGCGAGGAGATGCTCGAGTACGTCAAGACCGCCGACATGAGCCTGGTCGACTACCTGGGCATCGGCCCGCTCCACGAGACCGAGACCAAGCGCGACTGCGGACGCGCGGCCGACGGCTCTATCATCACCAAGAGCTTTGAGGACCTGGCCGCACTCCACGCGGCAAGCCCCGTGCCCATCGTGGTGGGCGGCGGCGTCAAGACGGCCGACCTGCCGCAGCTCAAGGCCACCGGCGTCGACGGCTTCTTTGTGGTGAGTGCCGTCTGCAGCGCCGATGACCCCTACGCCGCGGCCAAGGAGCTCGTCGACACTTGGCAGCAGGCATAGGCATAAGCCGAGCAGCTGATCCGCAGCCTCACATCTTCAGCAATGGAAAGCGCATCCCAGTTTGGACCTCCATTCCGGGATGCGCTTTCCGCCGAGATGGCGGCAGCGGCCTCTACCCTGCCAGATATGTCTCCAGTGCCGGCAAGGTCGCCTCAGCATCGCGACGACCAATCTGATAGATGCGCTCGAGCTCATCGGGCTCGCGGCACAGCGACGGCACTTTCACCGATTCGCTCGGACGCACCACAAAGATATCGCCGGCGGCCTCACGACGTGCCAAATCATCGAGCGTGGCATTGTAGACCTCATGCCGATGCTCAAGCGCTGCGACAAACTCCGGATAGTGACGGAACACGCGACGCAGCATAGGCATCACGCTGTTGGGCCGCTTCACAAAGCCCGCCGGCTGCGTGAGCACCACGATATTGCGGTCATACCCCTGAGCAAACAGCCATGCACTGGGAATAGAATCAGCCACGCCGCCATCCAGGTACTTGCGGCCCTCAATGGCGACAGGACGCGTCGCCACGGGAATTGCCGACGACGCCCGGATCCACTCGATATCGCGCTCGTCGCCATACGGCAGGTCGTGGTAGACGGCCTTGCCCGTCTCGATATCGGTACACACGCACGTAAATCGCATGGGGCAGGCGCGATACGCCTCCAAGTCGATGGGATCGCGCTCGATAGGCACCTCGTGATAAGCAAAGTCGGCATTGAACATATCGCCGGTTCGCAGCCAGCTGGTCACGCTCGCATAGCGCTTGTCGGCGCAATAGGCCTTGTTATAGCGAATGGCGCGGCCGATCTGGCGCGATTTAAAGTTGTAGCCAAATGCCGCGCCCGCCGAGACGCCCACCATATGGTCGCAGGTCAAACCGTGCTCCATCCAAACGTCGAGCACGCCCGCCGTATACATACCGCGGTAGCCGCCTCCCTCGAGCGCCAGCCCCACCGTGCGCGTCATATTTGACTGTGCCATGCGACCATCTCCGTTCCTGCGTTTTAAACCGGGACAAGTATACCCGTCAACATATATCGTCCCAGTCGCATTTTTATCGAACATCGCATCGTCGCGCTACCGCCTGTCGAATAATAGCCGCCCACAGCATGTGCACCCATATCCCCGCACTCGAGGAAAGCGGCTTTATGGTGACGCTCGACAAGCACATTTGGCAGATTGTGCCCACCGACGGCGATCATGGCCGCAGCACGCAAATCATTTCATCGATGCTCGAAATGGCGCAGTCGCTCCATCTGCCCGTCGTGGTTGAAGGCGTCGAGACAAATGAGCAGGCGAACATGCTACGACAAATGGGCGCCCGCTACGCTCAGGGCTTCCTCTACTACCGCCCCATGCCGGCGAAGAATTTTGAGGCATTGCTCGATGGCGGCAATAACAACTGATACGCTCGCGCGCAAAACGCCGCCGCCGAAGGGGGCATTTGTCCCCATTGGCTAACTTATATCCCCACTTCAAACCAAATTGGGGATATGATACAAACCGTTGTTCCGCCCAAGGAGGTTATCCATCATGAACGAGTCATATCGCCTGGGCGAGCAATCGATTATTGCCTATCTTCAGCGACTTGCGAACGGCGTCTCGACCGCCGAACTCGATGTTGCCGCGCTGCCTGCTGAGCTACGCGCCGTTGGTGAGCAACTGCAAAAGACGCATGCCATCCTGCAACAAGAGCGCCAGCTGCTTGAGCGCAACGCCTATATCGATCCGCTCACCAACTTGGGCAACCGCAACGGATTCGACCGTCACGTCGAGCAACTCTGGCGCAAAGGCGATCCCTTCACCTGCGCCTATATTGACATCGACCATCTCAAGCATTGCAATGATAGGTTTGGCCACGCCGAAGGCAATCGCTATATTCTGGGCATCTGCCGCACGCTCTCCGAAACCATGGAGCACGATGAGATGCTGTTCCGTATCGGTGGAGACGAGTTTGTGCTTATCTCGCTCTCCGCAAACGAGACTGAACTCGAGCAGCGCTTGGAGCAGGTACGTGCCGGGCTGATCGAGGCGAGCTCAGGTGGCAAGGCGCCCATGATCGGCAGCTTTAGCTTTGGCTGCTCGCGCGTCGATCCACTTGCTGGCGACACGCGTCGCCAGATGACGATGGATGCCGATCGCAAGATGTATCGCTATAAGCTTATGCATCGTGTACAGCAACCGAAAGACGATGACGCGCCGCAACGCCCAATCGTCGAACAGCTTCCCTGCAACGACCGGGTGTTCCAAGCGATCTCCATGAGCTCCGAGACGCGCTATCCCTTTATCCTCAATCTCGATACGAGCGAATCGCAATGGTCGGTTAACGCCGTGCGCGATTTTGACCTGCCCTCCCAGCACCCTTTTAACTCACTCGACATGTGGCTCGCCCGCGTTCATCCCGAGGACCGCGACAACGTACGCGCCGAGCTCGACATGGTGATAAACAGCACGTGGCACTTCCACTACATGCAGTATCGCGTAATGGATGCCACCGGAACGTACGTGCTTTGCGACTGCACGGGCTACCGCTTGGACGGCACCGATACCGAGCCCAGCATGTATGTGGGCATTATCGTCAACCGAAGCCTAGCGGATACGACCGACTCGGTAACGGGCCTGGGCGATGTCCACGCACTGGTCAACGCTATTGGAGAGATGCGCCACGTGCCGCACGAGGCAGGCTTTATTGCCATTAAGGTCGACGATATCGCCGAGGTCAATGCTCGCTTTGGATTCGATGCAGGCGACCGCGTGCTCGCCGAAAGCGCCGCCTGCCTCATGGATTGTTCGCGCGGCAAGGGCCGCCTGTTCCGCTCGACGGGGCCGATGTTCGTGGCACTCTTCGATGAGCTCGGCCCCGAGGCGATCGACGAGATCGCAAGCGACATCGAACGGTTCCTGGGTTCTCCCGTGCTCATCGGCTCGCTTGAATATCAGCCGCCCATTCGCGTGGCCACGCTCCATCTGGACGGCGTCGACCGTCAGCCCGTTTCCATTTTGAACGAGCTCAAAGCGTTGCTTAAAGAGGCACCGCAAGTACCGGGCACCAAGCTGGACTAGCGTTGTGGGGCGCGATGTGAAACACAAGCCGTTTCACATCGCGCCCCACGTCATCTACCCTCTCGTGCGATAATCCTCCGCAGAAGTCACCGACAGCAGAGGGAGTTTGTGATGAAGGTTCTTTTGGTCAATGGCAGCCCCAAGGCAAACGGCAACACTGCCCGCGCACTCGCCGAGATCGCAGAGCAACTTGATGCCGAAGGCATTGATACCGAGGTGTTTCAGCTGGGCGCCAAGCCCATTCGCGACTGCATCGGTTGCGGTCAGTGCGGCAAGCTTGGCGGACGCTGCACCTTTGACGACGACGTGGTGAACGAGCTCATCGCTGCAGCCGAGCAGGCAGATGGCTTTGTCTTTGGCTCGCCTGTCTACTACGCGCACCCCAGCGGCCGCATTCTCTCGGCACTCGATCGCGCATTCTATGCCGGCAGCAAAGCCTTTGCACACAAGCCGGGCGCTGCCGTCGCCGTTGCCCGTCGCGGCGGCACGTCGACCACCTTCGACGTGCTCAATAAGTACTTCACCATCAACCAGATGCCCGTGGTTGCTTCCACGTACTGGAACAACGTGTTTGGCGCCATGCCGGGCGAGGCCGCCCAGGACGCCGAGGGCCTGGCCACCATGCGCAACATCGGCAAGAACATGGCCTGGCTCCTGCATTGTATCGAGGCAGGACAGGCCGTCGGCATCGAAGCACCCGAAGCCGATCGCGAGCGCACCAACTTCATCAGGTAGAACGGCGGAACAAATACATGAACGTGCAAATTTTTGGCACCAAGAAGTCCTTCGACACCAAGAAGGCACAGCGTTATTTTAAGGAGCGCCGCATTAAGGTGCAGTTTATCGACCTTAAGGAAAAGGAGATGAGCAAGGGCGAGCTCACGAGCGTGATGCAGGCGGTCGGCGGTATCGACAAGCTGCTCAACCCCAAAGCCAAGGACGAGGAAACGCTCGCACTCATCCAGCACCTCACCTCTAGCCAGCGCTTCGACAAGCTACTCGAGAATCAGCAGGTCTTGGCCGAGCCCATCGTGCGCAACGGCAAAAAGGCCACCGTCGGTTATTGCCCCGATGTATGGGGAGCCTGGGAGTAGCCTGTGTTATTTGCCAGCGCGTGGGTATAAGAGCAGGCGTTTGGCATATGATTCAACTGTAAGCCATGTCTAACAAAGGAGGGCACATGCCCAACAAACCCGTAAAGATCATCATGCTTACCGGCTACCTCGGTGCCGGCAAGACCACATTGCTCAACCACATCCTCGCCAACGACGGCGGCATCCGCGCCGCCGTGATCGTCAACGATATCGGCGAGATCAATGTGGACGCCAGCCTTATCGCCGACGGCGGCCTTTCCGAGACCGACGACCTCATCCCGCTCACCAACGGCTGCATCTGCTGCACGCTTTCGGATGACCTGGCCAACCAGCTGCAGGGCATCGCCGATTCGGGCAACTTCGATTACATCATCATCGAGGCCTCGGGCATTTGCGAGCCCATCCCCATCGCCTACACCATCTCGAGCTTCTGCGACGAGGCCAAGGTGGGCGGCGAGCCTAAGCTCGCGCTCGACAACATCGTGGCCGTGGTCGACTGCGCCCGCATGTACGACGAGTTCAACGGCGGTCGCGACCTACTGGCCGAGGATATCGACGAGGACGACATCGAGAGCCTGCTCATCCAGCAGATCGAGTTCTGCTCCACGCTCATCCTCAACAAGACCGATACCGTGACGCCCGAGCAGATCGCCGAGCTTAAGGCCATCGTGCGCAGCCTGCAGAAGGACGCTGTGATTGTCGAGGCTCAAAACGGCGAGGTCCCCATGGAGGAGCTGCTCGACACCGACCGCTTCGACTTTATGCGCGCCTACAACTCCGCCGCCTGGATCGATGCCATGGAACATCCCGAGGAGCACGACGACCCCGAGGTGCTCGAGTACGACATCGAGACCTTTGTGTACTCGCGCCGCAAGCCGTTTGACCTGCAGAAGTTCACCGATTTTGTTGAGCAGGAGTGGCCCGACGAGGTCATTCGCGTCAAGGGTCCGCTGTGGCAGACCGGCGATCCGGACATGTGCTACATGTTTGAGCAGGCCGGCCACCAGATGCGCCTGATGGAGAACGGCCTGTTTGTCGACTCGGCGCCCGAAGGCGAGAAGCAGAAGATCATCGACGAGAACCCCGAGATCATGCAGATTTGGGACGACGAGACGGGCGACCGTATGACGAGTCTGTGCATCATCGGCCGTCACATGGACAAGGATGCGCTCATCGCTTCCCTCGATGCCTGCCTGACCGACTGGCACCGCGCCTAGGTTTATCCAAGCGGGCATTTTTCTGTCTACGTAACCGCCAAACCACCACGAAGGTGCCTGTCCCCTTCGTGGTGGTTTTTCGTTCTGAGCCAAGGAGATTCATGTTCAACATTGTGCTGTATGCGCCCGAAATCCCGGCCAATACGGGCAATATCGGCCGTACCTGCGTGGTCACCGGCGCCCGTCTACATCTGGTGGAGCCACTGGGCTTTTCGCTCGACGACAAGACAGTACGTCGCGCCGGCCTGGGCTACTGGCAAAACTTGGACGTGACCACCTATGCCGGCTGGGAGGATTTCCTTGCACGCAATGGTCTCTCCCCTGCCGACGAACGCCTGCATCTGCTGACCAAAAAGGCACGCCGCACCTATGCGCAGAGTGCCTACCGCGATGGCGACTACTTGGTCTTTGGCAGCGAGAGCTCGGGCATTCCCGAGCCACTGCTTGCCGCGGCGCCCGAGCGTTGCGAGCGCATCCCGATGCTGCGCGATTGCGACTCACTCGATAACGCCGAAGCTTGGGAAGCTCACGAGGAATCGCTGGGGCATACCGAGGACAGCCACGAGGCCATCCTTCAACAGGACATCTGCGGCAACTTCGTCAACCCTGACGACTACCGCATCAGCGCACTCAACCTCTCCAACAGCGCTGCCATCGTCCTCTACGAAGCTCTCCGCCAGACCGGCTTTGCCGGCATGTGACAAAGGGACAGTCCCTTTGTCACATTCGACCGCCATAGCGTTAAACGTAATTAATCACTTTTAATTTAAATTAACTAGAATAAAATGAAGTTAACCCGAGACGCTAAAGGAGGGCATTGTGGAATACCTCGAAAACCCGTTTACCCCCAGTTTTGGCGAGGTTCCTGCCCATCTCGCTGGCAGACAACAGATTATTCGGGATTTGGACCGCGCCTTCTTGAGCCAGCGTAGGCGCCCAGAATTGACCTCGATCTTCTCAGGCGCGCGTGGAACCGGTAAAACCGCTCTCATGTCGTCGCTCGCGACAAGGGCGGAATCCCACGGCTGGATTGCCGTAAAGACGACCGCGCTCCCGGGAATGCTTGAGGAAATCGAGTTCGGGGCGAAACGTGCTGCCGGCCATCTTATCGACCCGTCTAAGAACTTCGAAGTCACCGGTCTCGGAATTGCACCGCTCGGCAGCATCGAAGTCAATCGCGTTCACGATGCCTCAACCTGGCGTTATCGCATGAGCGACATCATCGACCAGCTCAACGAGGCTGGCACCGGTCTGCTCGTCACAGTTGACGAGGTGGACCCGACACTCGACGAGATGATTCAGCTTGCAGCGACGTATCAGCACTTTGTGACCGATGGGAAACGCGTCGCCCTGCTCATGGCGGGACTTCCCAACAACGTCTCGACGTTGCTGAACCACAAGACGGTCTCGTTCCTTCGCCGCGCCCAACAATATCATCTGGGTCGCATTGCCGACTATGACGTACGCGAGGCCTTGATTCGCACGATCCAGGAAAACGATCGCCTGGCAGATGCTGAGGGAATCGATAGAGCCGTTCGCTCGATCTCTGGTTTTCCCTTCCTATTGCAACTCGTAGGCTACCGTGCCTGGGATCTCACAAGCGATTCGAAGGAAATCTCGTCACGCGACTTTGACCTGGGAATCAAAATCGCGCGCGACGAGATGGACGACCGAATCCTCGCGGCAACCTATAGGGAACTCACTGCAGAGGACAAGCGATTCCTCATCGCCATGCTCGATGACGAGAAAGAGTCCACCACCGCTGACCTTATCGAGCGCCTTAAGCGTTCGCCGCAGCAGGTCTCCCGCTACCGACGCCGCATGATAGATGCCGGCATCATCGGGGAACGAGGACGAGGGCTCGTCGCATTTGAATTGCCATTCTTCCGCGACTATCTCGCGGCTCAATGCGTGAAATAGGCATCAATAAGGCAAAGGGACAGTCCCTTTGTCGCATCGCCTATAGGTAGCGACCGGTGATGCTTACGGGGCAGGCCGCGATGTCACCCGGCGTACCGGCGCAGACGATTTGCCCGCCGGCGTCGCCACCGCCCGGGCCCATGTCGATCACGTAATCGGCGTTGCGGATAAGGTCGAGATCGTGTTCAATCACGATAACCGTGGCGCCTTTGGCAACAAGGCCGTCGAACACACTCAGCAACACCTGAACATCGAGCGGATGTAGTCCGATTGTGGGCTCATCGAACACGAATACGGCGTCGTCCTGCACGCGGCCCATCTCGCTCGCAAGCTTAAGACGCTGCGCCTCGCCGCCCGAGAGCGCCGGCGTGGGCTCACCAAGCGTGAGATAGCCCAAGCCCAGGCCGTGCAAGGTCTGCAAACGCGTCTGAACTTTCTTGAGCCCCACCGTGGCGTCGAGGGCCTCATCCACACTCATGTCCATGAGCTGCGGCAACGTAAGCAGACTCCCGTCCTTGCCCTCGCGATGGATATGCGAAGCCGCGTCTGCATAACGAGAACCGCGACATGCCGGACAGACGATCTCGACGTCGGGCAAAAACTGCACGTCGAGCGATATCGAGCCCGTGCCATCGCACGTAGGGCAGCGCAAGGCGCCGGTGTTGTAGCTAAAGGCGCCCGCCTTGTAACCGGCTGCCTTGGCCTCGGGCGTACGGGCGAAGGCGCGGCGCAGCTCATCATGGATGTCGGCATAGGTCGCCACCGTCGAGCGCACGTTGGCACCGATGGGCGTGGCGTCAATCAGGTTGGCACGCGCAATGCCCTCGGCATCGACCCAACGCACGTGCCCCGGCAGACGCTCGCCAGCTGCCTGCGCCTTAAGTGCCGGGATGAGCGTCTCGAGCACGAGCGTCGTCTTACCCGAACCCGAAACACCCGTAACCGCGACCAAGCGACCGCGCGGGATATCGACTTCGAGCGGCTTGACGGTATGGATGGCATCGGTCGCCACACGGATATGGCCCTGGTCGAACATTTCGTCGTCAGTCACCTGTGGGCGCAAGCGCTTGGACTCTGCGCGCAAAAACGGGGCGATGCGGCTGCTTTGCGATTGTTCGACCTCGTCTACCGTACCAGCGGCGATCACATTGCCGCCGCCTGCTCCGGCAACGGGGCCCATCTCGACCAGATAGTCGGCTTCCGCCAGTACGCGCGTGTCGTGGTCGACAACAACCACGGTGTTGCCGTCATCCACCAGATCGCGCATCACGCCCACCAAGCCGTCGACATTGGCAGGATGCAGGCCGATCGAAGGCTCGTCCAGCACATAAAGCACGCCCGTCGACCGGTTGCGCACCACGCGGGCAAGCTGCACGCGCTGGCGCTCACCCGTGGAGAGTGTGGCACCAGCGCGGTCGAGTGAAAGGTAATCGAGACCCAGGTCGACCAGACGACGGGCCACGCTCAAAAACGAATCGCAGATATCCGTCGCCATGGGCCGCATCTCGGGCGGCAAGGATGCGGGCACCCCGCGCATCCACTCAATCGCCTCACCCAGCGTCATGGCCGCGGCCTGCGCCAGATTGATACCGCGCACCTGGGGCTGGCGTGCAGCCTCGGAGAGACGCGTGCCACCGCAATCGCGGCATGCTCCCTCGCGCAAAAAGCGTGCAACGCGTTTGAGACCCTTATCGTCTTTGACCTTTGCGAGTGCGTTCTCGACGGTATAGACGGCGTTGTAATAGGTGAAGTCGAGCGGCGTGGCGCCCTCGCCGTTTTTGGGAACGTAGAGAATGTGCTTCTTAACCGCCGGACCATGAAACACGATGTCGCGCTCTTGAGGCGTGAGCTGGTTAAACGGCACGTCGGTGCGCACGCCCATCTCGCCAGCCACCTGCTTCATCAGATCCCACATGAGCGTACCCCAGGGAAGCACCGCACCCTCGTTGATAGTCTTTGACTCGTCGGGCACCAGACTCGCCTCGTCCACCTCGCGCATGACACCGGTGCCGCCACAGGTGGGGCACGCACCGCCGCTATTGAAAGCCAAATCCTCGGCACTCGGCGCGTAGAACTCGCGACCGCACGCAGGGCACGTGAGCGACAGGCCCGCAGCCACGTTAAGGCTCGGCTCCACACGCGCCCCGCAGTGCGGGCACACGTGATGGGCACAGCGGCTAAAGAGCAGGCGCAGGCTGTTGTTGAGCTCGGTCATGGTGCCAAAGGTGGAACGCACGCCCGGCACGCTGGGGCGCTGATGCAATGCGAGCGCCGCCGGTACGTGCAGCACCTCGTCCACCTGGGCGTGCTCGGCCTGTGTCAGACGACGGCGGGTATAGGTGCTGAGCGCCTCCAGGTAACGGCGCGAGCCCTCGGCATAAAGAACCCCCAGCGCCAGCGAGCTCTTGCCCGAACCCGACACGCCGGCAATACCCACGAGCTTTCCCAGCGGAATATCGATATCGATGTCTTTGAGGTTATGGACACGCGCGCCACGCACCTCGATAGCCTGCGGGCTCATCTTCTGTTCCGTCACCTTTATCACCCTACTCATGCCATAAAACTCGATTGCGAATGTACTCGCCCAGCATGGGCACGGTAAGCCGGACGAGGCCGTATCCAGCAGCCTCGATGACGCGCTCGCGAATCAGGCTTGCGCGATATTTGCTCGCCCAGCTCTGGGTACGATCACAACGCTCAATGATGTCCGCCATGCGCGTCGGTTTGTTCTCGTCAACCGCCATAGCCTCGATAAAAAGGCGCTGTGGACTGCGCAGCCCGTAATACAAGGGAGAGTCCACTGCTTCATAGAACTCGGAGACGGCATCCGCATGGCCATCCTCGACATCACGCCTTTCAATGGCCTGCGAGCCACGTCGGACAGCAGAGCGCCACATGTAATAGCCCACCAGCTGAACCATATAGGGATGCCCCATGCTCTTGCGTGCCGCAAGGTCCGCCGTCTCCGCGTCAACGTAAAGACCAGCGTCTTTGACCGTCTGGATATATGAATCGCGCACCTTGGGCAAAGAAATCGCCCCCAGCGTACGCTGCTGGGCACGGCGCAAAAACGTCACGCTCGGCTCTTCGAGCAAGTCATCAACCATACTGGGCAATCCAGCGAACACCAGCGCAAGACCGCGCTGGTCGCTATCGGGCAATCCCGTAGCATCCTGATCTCCGAGCACTTGCTGATAGAGAACGGCAAGAGCCGCCAGCTCCTCGATAGACGCAGACTGCGCCTCGTCAATCGCAAACAGTATGCCCTTGCCTGGACCGAGCTTCTTGAGGCGCTCGTTGACCAGCCCTCGTAACGTCTCGCCCTTTGCTCGCGCCGCCTCGACCGACATCCGGCCAAACGACGGCCCGAACTCCATTGACGTCACAACGGGTTTATTCGAGCGAAGCGCGTCGGCTAAGCGGTCGCATAAGCCAAGCGAAGCGGAATCAGAGATAACCGACCATCCGCGCTCGCTGGCTAGACGTTGCAGCTCCCGCAGGAGAACCGTTTTGCCGCAGCCGCGGTTTCCCGTAATGAGCATGAGCCTACCCGGCGCTCCGGCGCCGTTATCGAGCCCTTCCTCAAAATCTTCGACGACCGACTCTCGACCGATGAGCATCGGAGGCCGCTTGCCTGCCGTTGGCTTAAAGGGATTTGGATTCATGTCGGCCTCCTCGGATCGGTAAACCCTGGTAACAGTTATACCAACTTATACCGAGTTATACCAATTAAATGCGGTAAAGAGTCTGGCCCTCTATCACCTATGGCCGAAAAACTCGGCGTCTGCTGCTCGCCAGGGGCGGAAGGTGGCGGGATCGACCTTTACGTGAGCTGCGGCGGGTACGTCGTACCATTTGACCGTGTAGCCGGCGCCGTGAGAGCAAAAGACCGAGTCGGGCGTGTTGGGCAGATCGGCCTCGGGCTCATAGGCGGCCGTCTCGATGACGCGCTCGGCATCATGACAAGCCGCATAGCCGGCAAACTCTAGGTACAGATGACCGCGGCCGCTTGTGTAGGCAGCTACCTCCAGGGCATAGTCCTGCACCTCGGATGCCGGCACGCGACCCACAAGCTTCGCCCGGTCCCCCGCCATCGCCGGCGGCTCGTACTCAGCGCCCATGCGCGTGGCATCCGAGAGCGCCCGGCCCACGCACTCCCCCGGCACCTCGAGCTCAAAGCGATACCACGGCTCCAGCAGCACCGCCGCGCCGGCCTCACGCGCCTGCATCAAACCCTGGCGAATCGCGCGGTACGTGGCCTGGCGAAAGTCGCCGCCCTCGGTGTGTTTGGCATGCGCACGGCCACCTGTGAGCGTAATGCGTACATCGGTGATGGGCGAGCCGGTCAGCACGCCCAGGTGATCGCGCTCCATTGCGTTAGTAAGTGCCAGACGCTGCCAGTTAAGATCGAGCTCGTCGGTCGAGGTCACGGTGCCAAACTGCACGCCCGAACCCGCTGGCAACGGCTCCAGGCTCAGATGCACCTCGGCATAATGGCGCAGTGGCTCAAAGTGCCCCACGCCCTCGACCGGCTGCGAAATAGTCTCCTTATAGAGAATGCCGCCAGACTCAAAATCAATCGAAAGGCCAAAGCGATCTGCCAACACCCGCTGCACGACCTCGAGCTGCACGGCGCCCATCAGCTGCAGGTGAATCTGCTCCAGATGCGTATTCCAGCTTACGCCGAGCATGGGATCTTCGTCCGCCAACTCAGTCAGCGCTTTGAACACCGCATGGACATCGTGTTCGCCCGGAAGCACCGTATAGGTGAGGACCGGCGCAATGACAGGCGCATCGCCCGCAGGCTCCGCGCCCAGGGCATCCCCCGGGCGAACGTGCGCAAGACCCGTCACGGCACAAATACCGCCAGCAGCAACTTCTTGGGCAAGCTCATACTTCTCCCCGTTATAGATGCGTACCTGATCGACCTTCTGCTCCCATGCCTCGGCACCGGAACGTCCGCCAATCATCTGCTTGGCATGCAGCGTGCCGCCGGTCACTTTAACCCATGCCAAGCGCTCGCCGCGATCCCCGCGGCTGACACGATAGACGCGCGCGGCAAACTCCGGGAGCCACGCCTGTTCACGCATCAGCGCGCATATACCATCCAGCAGCTCGTCCACGCCCCGGTCCTTGAGCGCCGAGCCGGCAAAGCAGGGAAAGAGCTTGCGCTCGGCAACCATGCGCGACAGCGTTGCGACGGAAAGCTCACCCGCTTCAAGAAACTCCTCGAGCGCCGCCTCGTCCAACGCAGCAGCGTCCTCCTGAACGGCACCGCCCGCCAACAGTTCGCTGGCATCCAGGCAGCCTTCGGAAAGACGCTGCCCAAGCTGTGCCAGCAAAACATCGCGGCCGGGATTCTCCAAATCGATCTTGTTGATAAAGATGAACGTCGGGATGTCATAGCGCGCAAGCAGGCGCCACAGGGTTTCGGTGTGCCCCTGTACGCCATCGTTGGCGCCTACCACCAGAATCGCGTAGTCCAGGGCACGCAGCGTGCGCTCCGCCTCGGCAGAAAAATCGACATGGCCGGGAGCGTCCACGAGCATAACGTGGGTGTCACCATGGTCGAGCACAGCCTGCGACGAGAAGATCGTGATACCGCGCTCACGCTCAATCTCGTTCGTATCCAGATGCGAGTCGCCATCGTCAACGCGGCCGCGCTTGCGAATGCGGCCCGCGTTAAACAGCATGGCCTCGGCCAACGTGGTCTTGCCGGCATCGACATGCGCCAAGATTCCAACGACCGCTTGCTTCGACATGGCTCTCCTTTTATTACAAGCCCATCGCACGCGGCAACGGGCGTTCACGCTCCACACTGGATGATACAATTTACGGGCCGGCGGGCGAAGCGGGCCCTATCCCCCGACCGAGCTCATCGCCCTGCGTTGCCGCGCGGCGATTTTCGTAGGTTCGTGCCTTGCGAAAGCCGGCTTGCAAAACAGTGCAGCGAACGAAAATGGCCCCACCCGAGGCCATTTTCGTTCGCACGAATTATTGACATGAGCCCTCGCTCTTATGCCTCGCGCAGCCAGTCAAACGCGACACGCGCCGTGCCGTCGGACACATAGACGATACCGGCGCGCTCAAAGCCGGCCTTTATGATGGCACCCTGCATGGGCAGGTTGTCCTGATGCGTGTCGATGCGCAGGTGATCGGCACGCTCCTTGGCAAAGGCAAACATCGCAGCCGTGATACCGTGCACGGTGCCATCGGATGCTACACGGTGCAGCACGGCGTACGGAGCGTCGCTACGCCATTGACCGTCCTCAATTACGTCATAGCACTCGTCCGGGCCCTGTAAAAATGCAAACGTCGCCACCACGCGACCGTCGACTTCACACACATAGCTGCCACCGGCAGCGATATCGGCAGCCAGCTGCTCGGCAGAAGGCGTGCCCTCGGGCCACTGCGTGGCGTTGCCATGCGCGCGCATAAAGGCGCGGGCGGCGTCATAGATGGCCATGACGGCGGGAATGTCAGTATCGAGGGTTTTTCTGATCATCACGCGGCGACCTCACGTTTATTGGTATCACTTTGGTTGAGCAATGATACCAGCGTTTGGAGAGAGGCGCGAAGCAGATGGGAAGCAAAAAGCGAGCCGCCTGGTCAAAGGCCAAAAGCGAGTTTTTGGGCGCTGCTACCGGCGGCGATATGAGCGACCTGTTTGCGCGCGAGGACGAGCGCCGCGACGCCCTGGACGCCGAGCGCGATGAAGCCTGGCGTTACAAGTCGTGCGAACGCAAAAACCGTTACGACACACGCGCCGAGGCCGAGGCAGTTATGGCCGACTGCGAAAACCGCGGGCGGCGTGGTTTGGCCTGCTACAAATGCGAATACTGCGGCGGCTGGCACCTGACGTCGCACCCTTGGAATTAGGCGCCACATCGGCACGGCACTGACGGAGCGCCAGCCATCGCACGCAAGCTACGGGCGCGGCGGCACCAAAACATCGTAACGAACGGCCTTGCCCGCAAGTTGATAGCTCGGCTTTATGCCGGCGAGCAACGGGCCCTTCACCGGCCGTTTGATAACGACTTTGCGCGGATGCACCGCAAGCGCTGCCTGGACCAGCGCCTCCTCATCGGCGCACGGCTGCTCCAAGTGATGCAGCAGCTGGAACTTCTTTTTCACCGCCGCGCTCTTGGTGCGCTCGGGAAACATGGGATCCAGATACACCACGTCGGGAGCTGCAAGCTCGTCCCGCTCGATCAGCCCAGCTGTATGGCGAAGGCCGGCAATGCTGTCCTCGCCCGCATGTAAGCGCATGCGCGCCACGGCTGTCGCAAGCGCCGGATCATCTACCGCGCGATCCAAGGCATCCTTGAGGAGCGCCGCGATCACGCAATCCTGCTCATACAGATCGACGGTAAAGCCCGCGGCCGCCAGCAGCAGCGAATCCTCGCCAAAGCCTGCCGTAGCGTCAATCGCCCATGGTCGCTCGATGCCCTTTGTGCGCGCAGCCTTCACCAACAGCTCTTGCTGCAGACGGCCCTGCTTGAGTCGCGGCAGCATGCGGCCAAAATCGGCACGCAGCTCCATCGTGCCGTCGGTGAGCGTGAGGCCCTCGGGCTTCCCGGTCAGCTCAAGCCCCGCGGCCCGAGCAACAGAAAAGGGATCGACGACGCCCATGGGTACTCCTTAGCAAGCAAAACGAATACGTGGGCGCCGTTCATGACGACACCCAACCGTCCGCTATTGTCCCACATGTGACATGGCCCACAGCATCCCAATGCAAAGCACCGCCATCAATCCCGTGCACACGGCAGCGATCACGGAATCACTCATGCGCCTTCCCAACGACCGCGGCTCACGCACTTGCCCTGCTCCGTACATCATGGCTCCTCCTTGAGACCAGCTCTTACCATGGACCCATCATCGCAGCGCCGCGCATACGCTGCCATCGATTTGACTTACGCCCAGCTTTCTTTTTTGAAAGGTTGGACCGTGCGGGCAAGAGACGCTTTCAAACGCATGCATCGCCGCGTTGAACTACAATGTGCTTCACCATATGTGCAGTACATTGGGTGCGCCAAGTTGGCGTACTCGTATCGAAAGGACCAGCCATGAGCTTCACTCGCAAGACTCTCAAAATCCTTGCTCTCATCTACTTTGTTTTGGGCATCGCCAGCCTCGTCACCGCCGGCGTCGGTATCGCCACGGGCGGTCTCGATTCCACGTACGGTTCGTACGCCACGCTCGCAGCGGTCGTGCTTATCGCCAAGGGTCTCGTCGACCTTGCCGCAGGCGTCGCCGGTATCAAGGGCGCCAACAAGCCTTCGCAGGTGGACGGCGCGTTTAAGCTCGGTATTGTTGCCGCGGTCGCCACGCTTGCCCAAGCGGTGCTCACGCTTCCCGCGTTTGGCGGCGACGCCATCAACTTTGGCGCCTTTGTCATCGTGGTGTACGACCTGTTCTTTGTTCAGCAGGCACACGCCGTTAAGGCCGAGAACAAGGACCGCCTATAAGCGCTCGCTTCTCATAACCTCTGCAGCCAAGCAACTAAAAAGGGCCGATCGCGCATCTCCGCGGTCGGCCCTTTACGTTTGCCCAGATAAAACCTACCAAAATAAACCTGTCCCTTTTTGGCAGGTTGTTAGCTGTGGCGGTACTCGGCGATGATGAAGTCGATGTCGGTCTGAAGGGTATCCAAATTTGCCAGGCGCTCTTTGTCGGCGGGGCGCGTGCGGTAGTAGTACGGCGTCATCTGGAACACCGCCTCGATGTCCGCCTGGGTCTGAAGCGTAATATTCGCAGACACCCGCTGCGTTCCGACCAACTCGAGCTCGGTGGTCTTCGGCAGCTTCTCATCGTTAAGGTACGGCGTGTCGTAGAGTACCTCCTTGAGCCCAAAGAGGTGACGAGCACCCGGCACCACGGTGTAGAGCGAACCCTCCGGCGCCAGCACGCGGGCAAACTCGCGCTCGTTAAAGGGGGCAAAGAGCTCGGTCACCATATCGAAGGCGCCATCGGCCACGGGGATGTCCTTCATGTTGGCCACGAAGTAGGTCGCATCGCCGCGCTTGGCGGCCAGGCGCACCATCTCCTTGCCCAGGTCAAAACCGTAAGCATCTACGCCCGGCACCGCGCCCATGGCACTGGTGTAATAGCCCTCGCCACAGCAAATATCGAGCAGCGTCATGGGGCCGTCCGCAGACGTGGCGCGCCCAGACACCTGCTTGCGCACCAGCTCGACCATCGCATCGCGCAACGGCGCGTAGTATCCACGGTTCAAAAAGTCACGACGGCTGCGCGCCTGCGACTTGGGATCGCCCATGGAGTCGCCGCTCTTGGACGAGCGCAGTAGATATAGATAACCCTCGCGCGCACGGTCAAACCGGTGTCCGCCCGCGCATGCGGCCCCACGCTCATCGTCCACCAACGGTTCATGGCAAACGGGACACAACAACATGGCAACTCCTTAGCGCGAACAACACAACGCCCACCATTGTCGCACGCCTTCCCCACCTAGTCATTGGGGACGTTCTTGAATGACTAGTTAGAAGAGATAAGGAGTGTCCCCAGCTGCCGACAGAAAAGGAACGTCCCTAAGTGCCGACTGGTTGCATTAGGAGTATCATCATCTGCGCAAATAAGCACGAAAGAGCATGTTAGAGATTGAGAGCGTATGGCTGACACCGTATCTAAGCACATTGACATGACCACCGGCTCGCTGTGGCGCAATATTCCCCTGTTCGCCTTCCCCGTGGCCGCCACGAGCATCTTGGAGCAGCTGTCGAACCTCATCGCCACGGTCATTATCGGTAACTTCTCGGGCGACCAGGGAACCCTCGCCATGGCGGCGGTCGGCTCCAATGTTCCGCTTACCAGTCTTATGCTCAACCTGTTTATTGGCATGTCGCTTGGCTCCAACGTGGTCATCGCCAACGCTATCGGCCGCAACGATCAGAACATGGTCAAACGCGCCGTCCGTACCTCGATTTTAATGGCACTCGTGGGCTTTGTCGTCATCGCTCTGGGCGAGATCTTTGCCGAGCCCATGCTCGCCGCGCTCAACGTTCCCGCCGAGACCATGCCGCTCGCCTCACTCTATCTACGCGTCTTTTTGCTGAGCATGCCCTCGATTTTGCTCTACAACTTTGAGGCCGCGATCTTCCGCTCCGTCGGCATCACCCGCATGCCGCTGCAGGCGCTTGCCGTGTCCACCGTCCTCAACATTGGCCTGGACCTCATCTTTGTCCCTGTACTCCACTGGGGCGTCGCGGGCGTCGCCATCGCCACCGCCATCGCTTACACCGTCAGCGCCGCTACGCTCTTTATCCGCCTGCTCAAGACCGACTCCGTCGTCCGCGTCACCCCACGCGACCTGGCTATCGACCCCGTCGCCCTCAAGCGCATCGTCAAGATTGGCCTGCCCGCCGGCATCCAAAGCGCTGTCTTTGCCGTCGCCAACATCATCATCCAGTCTGCCATCAACAGCCTGGGCACCGAAGTCATGGCCGCATCGAGCGCCGCCATGAGTCTGGAGTACGTGTGCTACAACCTGCTCAACAGCTTTAGCCAGGCGTGCACCACCTTTGTGGGACAAAACCACGGTGCCCGCCAGATCGATCGCTGCACCAAAACGCTTAAGGTCTGCCTGGTCGAAGGCGGTATCGTCGCGCTCACCACGATCATCGTTATTGTCGGCCTGGGACGCGAGATCTTGTCGCTCTTTAACAGCGACCCCAACATCGTCTCGATCGGCTATATCCGCGTGTGTTCGATCTTCCCGGCGTACGCCTTTAGCATGTTCTACGAAAACATGTCAGGCTACCTGCGCGGCTTTGGTATCTCGCTCATGCCCGCCCTCATCACCATGATTTGCGTCTGCGGCATTCGCTTCTACTGGGTGTTCTGCGTGTTCCCGCACTTCCGCACCTTTGCGAACATCATGATGGTCTACCCCATCAGCCTGGGCACCACGGCGTTCTTTATGGTCGTGGCGGTATTACTCTGCCACCCGGCACGCACCTATCGCGCCACCAAAGCCAAAGCGACAGCCCGCTAAACGCCGCACTCAACGCCACGCCAGTCATTAATTGACAATATGCGAGCTCATATAGTCGATAAAGCGCCTCGTGGCGATGGGCATGGTGTCCCAGCTGCGCCAGGCGGCCACCACATCGCGCGAGGGGGCATGCACGATGGGACGTACGCGAATATCGGCCCGCATGCCTTCGACGGTACGGCGATACAGCATACTCACACCTAGGCCCTCCTCCACCATCGCCATGATGGTGTAGTCGTCGGTCACCTCGCTCGTCACGTGCGGCGACAGCCCATGCGCCGCGAATGCATCGAGCACCAGGCTCTGTTCGCCCTCATCCAGCAGCACAAACGGCTCGGTCGCCAGATCGGCGAGCGTCACCTTTTCCTTTGCCGCCAGCGGATGCGCAGCCGGTAACAGTGCCACCAACTCATCGTGATAGACCACGCGTTTCTCGAGCCCAGCGGTAAATCCGCGCGCCGTAAAGCAAAAATCAACCACGCCATCGTGCACCCACTGGGCGTTGCGCGTGTAATCACCCTGCTTGAGGGTAAAGTGCACGCCCGGGTGCAGGGCCCCAAAATCGCGGATCACACGTGGCAACACGGTTCGACTCACGTTGGTAAACGTCGCGATACGAATATCGGTCGAGGAGAGCCCCAGCAGCTCCTGGCGCTTGCCCTCGAGCTCGGCCTCGGCGGTCACAATCTGGCGCAGGTACGGCAGATATTGTTTACCGTCGCGCGTAAGTGAGACACCCTGCTTGCCGCGCTCGATAAGCGTGGTGCCCAGCTCGCGCTCGAGCGCCTTGACGGCCTGGCTCACCGCACTTTGCGTATAGCCCAGCTCGTCAGCCGCACGTTTCAGACTGCCGCAATCGACCACCATACAAACAATCTGATACCGCGATGCCATCGTGCCTCCGCATCAATGCAGCCGTAAAACGTTTTGCCAGCGCTTTTCGTGCCTACTTTAGCATTTCTTAATCATACTGAAGATACATTCGCTTTACTACATCCACATCTGGGAGCAGAATCCTTTGTGCGAAACCGTTCTGTAACAAAAGGAGTCCCATGGATCGCAAAAAAGCAATCGCGCTCTCATTTTCCGTTCCCGTCGCATGGGGCTTTTCGTACCCCCTCATGAAAATCGGCATGGACAGCATGAACGCCACGAGTATCGTCGCGCTACGCTGCATCATCGCCTTTGTGGCCTGTCTGCTGCTCTTCCACAAGTGTGTTTTCCGTATCAACCGCGACCTTATGGTTCGCGCCGCCATCATCGGCGCCATCATGGCAACCGAGCTCACCTGCATGTGCCTGGGCTCCAGCCTCACCTCCGCCTCCACCGCCGGCTTTTTGCAGAGCCTGACGGTCGTGATCGTACCGTTTGCCAACGCCGCCCTGCTGCGTCGCGCCCCCGAGCGCAAAGTGCTCGTCGGCACCGCCATCGTCACCTGCGGTATGTTGCTGCTCTCGGGCGCCGACTTCACCAGCCTGAACCCGGGCGCACTCATCATGCTGCTCTCCGCCTTTGTCTACGTCGGACACATCATTGTCGCCAAGCGATTTGTCGAAGAAGTCGATCCGCTTGCTCTGGGCGTTTGGCAGCTGGGCTTCGGCGGCTTGTTCTCGGGCATCGCTGCATTCACCTTTGGCGGCTTTACGCTTCCCGGCACGCCCAGCGAGATCGTCGTTGTCGTCGCGCTCGCACTCATCTGCTCTGCCTATGGCTTTATCACCCAGACGCTCGTGCAGCCCCACGTGCCCGCCGAGACCACCGGCTTCGCCTTCTCGCTCGAGCCGGTCTGCTCCGCCGTCTTCTCGTTCTTCCTGGTCGGCGAGGTCCTGAGCCCCATCGCCTTCTTTGGCGCCGCTCTCATCCTCACCGGCGTCATGGTGGCAACCGTCGAGCTTCCGCGCCTTCGCGCACATGGACAGGCTCGCATGGCAGGAGCGCCCGAGCGCGTCTCGTAGACCCCACTCCTTATACAGCCGCGGCATAAAGGCAACCGGTGCGCCTTTACAATAGATGCAAACAGAGCATCTGACGCAAAGGAGCCCCATGGACGCCGCGACCCGCGACCGCAACATAGCAACTTGGTTGGGCGATGCGCCGCAGCCGGTACGTGACACTACGAACCAGCTGCTCGAGCGCATCGCCCTTTTGCGTGCCGAGCAGACCATCTATCCGGCACAAGACGACATCCTCAATGCCCTCGCCTACACGCCAGCCGACCAGGTCAAGGTTGTCATCTTGGGTCAAGACCCCTATCACGGACCCAACCAGGCCATGGGGCTGTCGTTCTCGGTCCCCGCGACGCAAACCAAGTTGCCGCCGAGCCTGCGCAATATCTATAAGGAACTCAAAGCCGATCTGGGTTGCCCCATTCCCGCCACGGGAGACCTAACACCATGGGCACGGCAGGGCGTCCTGCTCCTCAACACTACGCTCACCGTGCGCGAGCATGCCGCCAACTCGCACGCCAAACTGGGCTGGAGCACGCTCACCGACTACGTTATCGAACGCTGCTGCCAGCTGCCCCAGCCGGTAGTCTTTTTGGCATGGGGTCGCTTTGCCCAGCAGATGGTCGAAGGCAAGCTCGTCGCAACTGGTGCGGGCAAGGCAACCGGCAAGTTCTGCCTGGCATCCACGCACCCCTCGCCGCTTTCGGCCAACCGTGCCACGGCAGAACTCCCCGCCTTTATGGGGTCGCGCCCCTTCTCCGCTGCCAATCGGCTACTCGAACAGCACGGCTCGACCCCCGTCAACTGGACTTGCATCGGCTAAAAATCGATACATCAAAAACGCGCCCGATGGCTTTCCATCGGGCGCGTTTCCTACTCGGGCCAAATAAACTGCGTGCGGCCGGCCTCGCCGCCATCGATCAACAGGCTCTGCCCGGTCATAAACCGGTTGGTCACGCCCACAAAGTAGATCCACTCGGCGATCTCTTGGGCGGTGGCCCAGCGTTTAAGCGGCGTGAGCTCCATAATCTGGCTCCACAGGTGTTCGTCTTCCATCACGCAACGGTTGAGCGGCGTGATAACGCCGCCCGGGTCCACACTGTTGGCAATGGCCTGCGGCGCCAGGCGGTTTGCAAGGTTCTTGGTGTAGGCGATAACGCCGCCCTTGCTGGCGGCATAGGCGGGAAACTCCGATCCCGTATGCCCGCTCGCCGACCCCACATTGACCACGGATTTGATAGCCGGCGCCGGCTTGGCGGCAAGCCCCTCCCCCACAAAGGCGTAGCGCTCGGTCACGTTGATGGTGCCACACAGGTTGGCGGCGATATCGTCGGCCGAATCCTGCGTACCGGCAACGTTCACGATTACCTGAGGTTCAAGGTCGCCTGGAAACGAATCCGACTCGCGGACATCAACAATCAGATGGCGGTAGCGCTCGTGCTCGATCGCCGCCGGCAAAAGATCAAAGCCCACGACCTCGTGGCCCTCGTCCAAAAAACGCTGCACGCATGCGGCTCCGATACCGCCCGATGCGCCCGTGATCAAAACCCGCATACTTGCTCCTTAGGCGGTTGCGTGGCGCTCGAGGTACTCGGAGCCCACGTTCTCGCGCTCCCAGCCGCGCACGACCTTGTAGCCCACGGGGCTCAGGAAGACCTCGCACAGCAGCTCGGCGACAGCGCCGGTCAGCGAGCACATAAGGACCTGCACCCAGGTCCAACCAAAGAACGTGTGGCTCACCACAATGGCAAAGACCAAGTTGTCGATAAACTGGCCAACACCCGTAGACACATAGGAGCGGAAGGCAAAGCTCGCAAAGTTATTCTTTTTGAGCATACGGCCAAGCGACTGGTTAAGCGTGGAGTTAACCACGGCAGAAACGAGCATGGCAAGCGAAGAGCCCAGCACCACGTACCAGGTGCCGCCGATGGTGGCGTTAAGGGCGGTGTTGACCTCGATCATGCCCGTGTCGTAGTAGGCGCCCCACATGCCGGGCGTGAGCGAGCATGCCCAAAAGCACAGGCTCACGGCCAGGTTGACCGCCAGCGCGAGGATAGAGATTTTGATGGATGCCCTGGCGCCAAAGCGCTTGCAGATCATGTCCTGGCACAAAAACGAAACCCAGCTCACCACAAAGCCACAGTCGAGCGCCAGATACGGCAGGCTGATAAGTTCTTTGTTGGCCAGCAGGTTCATCATGATGACGCTCACGAAAAACAGCGAAACCGTTGCCGCGGGAATGCTCCGCAACAGGACCTTGTAGTCCTCCATGACCTTCTTGATCATTATGTACTCCTTTGGTTTTAGGTTTAACGAGCAGGATATCGGACCCGAACTGCTCGGACGCCCCGGTCTTGAGACGACGGTGGGTATGATAGCCGCTCACACGGCATCAGGCAAGCAAGCGCGCGGCAGCCCCGCAGGGCCACCGCGCCGATGCGTTAAAACGCTACGTTGCCAAACTCCGACAGGATAAGGTCGGGGTTGTGGTCAGTTGCCCAATCCACGTTCCACGGGCTCGTGAACAGCAGCAGCTTGCCGCCGCGCATGTCCTCGACGCGCAGCGTGTCGCGCGTGAGCGAAAGGCCCGGGATATCGATGGTGTCGGGGTCGTTCTGGATCCAGCGGATGTCTGTATAGGGCAGCGGCTGGCGACGAACCTCAACACGGTACTCGGCCTTGAGACGGCGCTCGAGCACCTCAAACTGCAGCACGCCGACCACGCCCACGATGACGCTCTCCATGCCGGCACCCAGCTCGCGGAAGATTTGGATGGCGCCCTCCTGGGCAAGTTCCTCCATACCCTTGACGAACTGCTTGCGCTTGAGCGTGTCGACCTGCGTAATGCGAGCAAACATCTCGGGGGCGAACGTCGGAATCTGCGGATACTGCACGTGGCGCTTGCCGGAGCACACGGTGTCGCCGATGCTAAAGATACCCGGATCGAACAGGCCCACGATATCGCCCGCGTACGCCTCGTCCACGATGGCGCGATCGTCGGCCATCATCGACGTGCCCGTGGCAAGCTTGAGCTTGCGGTTGCCCTGCACGTGGAAGGCATCCATGCCGCGCTCGAACTTGCCCGAGCAAATGCGCACAAAGGCGATGCGGTCGCGGTGGTTCTTGTCCATGTTGGCCTGGATCTTAAACACAAAGCCGCTAAAGTCGTCGCGGCAGGGATCGACCGGCTCGCTGGTGAGCGTATCGGTATAGGCGCGCGGCGTCGGGGCCAGACGCAGGAACTCCTTGAGGAAGGGCTCCACGCCAAAGTTGGTGAGCGCCGAGCCAAAGAACGCCGGGCTCAGCTTGCCGCAGGCCACAGCATCCAAGTCGAGCTCGTCGCCAGCGCCATCGAGCAGCTCGATGTCGTCCATCAGGTTCTTATGGTTCTCCTCGCCGATGAGCTCGTCCATGGAAGGATCGCCCAGCTCGGCCTCGACCTCGGCGACCTTCTTGGTGGCGTTGGCGTGACCGTCGCCCTCGAAGGCGATAACGCGACGGGTCTGACGGTCGAACACGCCGCGGAAGTTGCGGCCGCTGCCGATCGGCCAGTTCATGGGATAGGTGTTGATGCCCAGAACATTCTCGATCTCTTCCATGAGCTCAAACGGATCGCGAGCCTCGTGGTCGAGCTTGTTCACAAAGGTGAAGATGGGAATGTGACGCAGCGTACAGACCTTAAAGAGCTTTTTGGTCTGGGCCTCGACGCCCTTGGCGCCGTCGATGACCATGACCGCGGCGTCGGCGGCCATAAGGGTACGGTAGGTATCCTCCGAGAAGTCCTGGTGGCCGGGGGTATCGAGGATGTTGACGCAGGCGCCGTTATAGGTGAACTGCAGCACCGAGGAGGTGACGGAAATACCGCGCTCCTTCTCGATGTCCATCCAGTCCGAGACGGCATGCTTGGCCGAACTCTTGCCCTTGACCGAACCGGCGGTCTGAATGCTGCCGGTATAGAGCAGCAGCTTCTCGGTAAGCGTGGTCTTACCGGCGTCCGGGTGGCTGATGATCGCGAATGTGCGGCGCGACGAGATTTCATCCGACAGGCTTGCCATGCGGATCCTTTCTTGCATTGAGTGCATTACGTCGTTGTAACCGCATTATTGTAGCCGCGAAATCCCGCTCTAGGGCGCCTATCAGGACAAATTCATCAGTTGGGGCCTGGGTAGCCGGGCCAATCGGTATTTACCTCTTGCGTAACTGTGCATAGTGTATATATACTGTGCTTACCGGTTATATACACGTGTAGCCCAACAGCTAAGGAGCCGCTGTGGACATCATCCTATCCAATTCGAGCGATAAGCCCATCTACGAGCAGATAACCTCGCAGGTCAAAGCTCAGATCTTATCGGGCGCACTTACTGCGGGAGCCAAACTCCCCAGCATCCGTACACTCGCGAGCGACCTGGGCGTGAGCGTCATCACCACCAAGCGCGCCTATGCCGATCTGGAGCAGCTCGGCTTTATCTGCACCGTGCAGGGCAAGGGCTGTTTTGTCGCCGAGGGCAACCAGGAGCTCTTGCGCGAAAACCAGCTCTGCCATATCGAAGAGCTGCTTGCGAAAGCGGCAAGCCAAGCCGAAACCCTGGGTGTCACGCGCGACAAGCTGCACGAGATGCTCGACCTGGTAGCCCCCGAAACCATGCAGTAGCCATCTGCAAGAAAGGCTATACCATGCAAAACTTGCTAGAACTCAAAGGTGTTTCACGCCGCGTGAGCGGCCGTTTTTCGTTGCGCGACGTCACACTTGCCGTGGAGCCCGGCCAGATCGTCGGCTTTGTGGGCGCAAACGGCGCCGGCAAGACAACGACCATTCGAGCCGCTCTCGGGCTAATAAAGCTTGATGCCGGCGAAGTGCACCTGTTTGGGCAGCACTGTGGCGCCGACGCGCCCGATGAGTTGCAACGCCATCTACGCTCCCGCGTCGGTCTTGTCCTGGACACGTGCCCCTTCCCCTCCACGCTCAAAGTGGGCCAGATCGAGGCGCTCGTAGGCTCGGCGTACCCCACGTGGGACCGCGAAACGTTCGCCGGATTCATCAACCGATTTGGCCTCGATCCCAAGACAAAGGTCAAGGACCTCTCCCGCGGCATGGGTATGAAGCTGCAGCTCGCCTGCGCGCTCAGCCACAATGCCAAGCTGCTCGTTTTGGACGAAGCCACCGCGGGCCTCGATCCCATGGCACGCGAGGAACTGCTCGATGAGCTGCTCGCCTTTGTCGCCGACGGCCAGCGCAGCGTGCTGCTCTCGAGCCACATTACGTCTGATCTCGATCGTGCTGCCGACCGCGTCATCTGCATCGATAACGGCTCGATTGTGTTTGACCTGCCACGCGAGGACATTACCGACCGCGCCGGCATCGCCCACTGCACCCAGGCACAGGCCGCCGAGCTCATGGCTTGCGTCGAAGGCACCCGCGCCGCCCGCCACGCCTACAGCGTGGACGTGCTCGTGCCCAACCACCGCGAAGTGCTCGAGGCCTTCCCCGAGATTCCCTGCGATCGGGCAACCATTGATGACTATCTTCGCTTCATGCTGAAAGGGGCTTTGAAATGAAACGCGCCATTATGTCCGAGCTTGCCATCGTTCGCACGCTCGTCCCGAGCATCGCAGGTGTCGGCCTGTTCATCTTCGTCGTGCTGACCGCCGTCAGGGCATCGAATGGTGATTCCGATATGAGCGCCGCCGGCGCCTTCGCGATCAGTGCCATGTCGCCTATCATGGCCATGACGTCGCTGGCCGGGCTCGACAACCAAAACGGATGGGAGCGCTATCGGGCAATGCTGCCCATCTCACGCAAAGACATCGTCAGCGCACGCTACCTGTGCATCACTATTTTCTCGGTCATCATGGCGTGCGCGGGCGCGCTGTTGAGTATCGTCGCCATCCCGATCTTAAACAGCGTGGGTATCCTCTCCACGGGAGAGACCGTCTTTGAGACCGCAGTCGCCTCGGCAATATCGATGCTTTTCTCCCTCATGGCGGTGTTTTTGGTACTGCCTCTGTTCTTTCGATTTGAACACATGAAGGCGCAACGCCTATCCGTTGGTCTGTACGCCCTATACATGTGCCTTATCATGGTCACGCTAAACTCATTCAACCCCATCAGCAACCAGCTCATGTCGATTGCAGGGACGAATCCCGATCCTTCCGTTCTTGGCTTCCTGTGCGCAGGAATTGCCGCGCTGGCAACGGTCGTCCTTGGCGCTGTCAGCTGCGCCATCAGCACCAAGGTTTATCGAGTACGCGATCTGTAGCCACGCGAGTCTCAATCCACGAAGGGCGCGATCGCCCCCCCCCCC
>NZ_WQPK01000036.1:114406-161953 GCF_018785265.1 Collinsella aerofaciens
GGAATGCCGGCGGCGATAACGGCGGCGATGATCATGCAGACGATACCCTTGAGTGGGAAGCACATGAGCAGCAGGCCCACGACCATGACCGGCTGACGCATGACCGCACCCATCGTCGATGCCGTGCAGACGGCGACGCAAAAGACCGGATCGGCGCCGGTGAGGATGGCCAGTCCGTAGCCCAGGCTTACGCCCGAGAAGATAACCGGGAAGAAGTGACCGCCGCGCCAACCAAGGTTGATGAGGGCGGGGGTCAGCATGGCCTTGACCAGACCGGTCGCGATAAGCACGCCGGCGGGAATGGTCAAGTAGGTTTCCATGAGCACGTCGGCCTGGGTCTCGCCGGCAAACATGGTGTAGGGCAGGACCGTGCCGCAGATGGCGAGCGCCAGACCGGCTAGCATGGCCTTGACGACAGGACGCTCCCCTATTGCATGGGCAAGCGCTTCGCTCGCGTGCTCGGAGACAAAGTACAGCCAGCCGCAAGCGGTGCCAACCAACGCCAGCGGAATGAGCCAGGTAAGTTCCAGGTTGCCCACCTCGGCGGACTCGAACCTGGGCATGCCCATGCCGCCGCCCATGAGCTGGCCGAGCAGCAGATAGGTGCCCAGGCCGCCGGCAATCGCAATGCCGTAGACCACCGTCTTTTGCGCCTTGGGCAGCTTGATGGTGATCTCGCCGGACGTGGACTCATCGTCGGCGTCTTCGCCCTGGCCGTCGGCGCTACCGGCAAGCGGCGCCACAAAGCCAAACACGGGCGCGGTAAAGAGCGCCGTCAGGGCAGCCTGGGTGCCTAGCAGTGTAAGCTCCCTAAACTCGGCGCCAAAGCGACGCATGCGGTCGCCGACCCAGCTGCACAGACCAGCGATAACGCCGGTCAGGCCGGCCTCCGGTCCAATGCTTCCGCCAAACAGCAGCGGCAGCAATGCCGCGAGCGAAAGCTTGCCCAGGTTGTCGTACGGGTAGCGCCCGTCTTGCTTAACCTTAGCCATCACCTGGTTGAGGTCATCGGTCTTGGTGCCTGTCATCTTTTCGTACAGACCGATTAACAGGCCGCCCAGCAGGCAGACAAAAAACGGGTACGGCAAAAAGCCAAACGGGCCGCTGGCAAGCTCGGGCGAAGAGACGCCCAGCGCGTGCGGAATCTCGGTCCATAGATAGTCGATACCGTGCTCCATCGCAAAGAAGAACAGCCAGACCGCGGCACCTGCAAACGCACCGGTCACGGAAACGCTACCTAAAAACAGCGCGCGGTTTGTGGGTTTGGCAAGGTTATCCATCGGGTCCTCCCGCGGTCAAAGTCGACATAGATGCGTTTTATTGTAGAGCGAGCGTTGCCCGGACGAGCCAACCATCTGCGCCGCAAACGGCACCATTGGGAGTCGTAGTGGGGCAGGCTCAAGACTTATCTGTTGATAATCGAGGCAATCTCGCGCAAATCGTCGGCAAAGTAGATGCCGTGCTGGCGCTGCGGGCTCGATAAGCCCTTATCGATCATGTGCCCGAGTAGCGCCTTGAGGTCGTTGTAGTAACCGCCCAGGTTATACAGGATGCACGGAGCACTCAGGTGCCCCAACGACACCGCGGACATCACCTCGGCAATCTCCTCGAGCGTGCCCGTCCCACCGGGAAAGGCAATGAATGCATCGCCGAGCTCGATCATCTTGGCCTTGCGCTCGGCCATGTCGCTCGTCACGATAAGATCGTCGATACCGTCGTGTTGAAACTCGGCCTCGATAAAAAAGCTCGGCTCCACACCCGTCACGTGTCCGCCTGCCTCGAGCACGCTATCGGCGAGCGCGCCCATCAGTCCCGACTTGGACCCGCCGTATACCAGCGCGTGGCCGTTGGCGCCAATCCAGTCGCCCAGCTCCTGCACTGCGGGCAGAAACGCCGGGTCGTTGCCGACGTTCGCGCCCAGGTATACCGTGATATTCATTTAGCCCCCCTCTAGCGCTGGCGTCGGCGATATTCGCGCACGCGGCGTGACAGATCGGCGAGTTCACCGCGATCGAGATCTTCCAAATGTTCAAGATCGTCCATAAAGCGCGCCATGGTGTCCTTTTGACGCATCTTGATAAGCGTATTGCAGTAGTTCACCGCCACGCCCGTGAGCATGGCGATGTAGAAGATGCTGATGACGCTCAGAATGACGGTAATAGCGCGGGCAACCGGTGTCTCGGCCGGAATGTCGCCAAAGCCGATGGTCGAGACCGTCTCAAAGCTAAACCAGAGACCATCGCCAAACGTGAGGGTCGTAGGCTCGGACAGCCAGACGGCCGTCGAGCACAGCAGATAGAAAATAAGAAACAGGCCCGTGATGCGTGCAAAGCCAGCCTGTCGCAGCACATCGGCAAGCGTCCTGAGCTTTTTCATCGCGACCCCTTCCACGGACAACCAATCACATTCGCTCGGTATTGTCCCACGCCTCCCCCGCAAACGAAACTAGTCATTGGGGACGCTCTTAAATAACTAGTCAAACAAGAACGTCCCCAATGACTAGTCGTTAAGTCCCCAACTGCCGGGCGGGACCGTTTAGCGGTGCAGCTGCCGACTGGGCAGGCTGAGCTGGTATCCTTATGCGGTAATGTCTCGATTCGTTAGGATTGCATGTGAGAGCTGCCGCTGTCCTTCGTTCAGTTATATATCGCACCCTGGCCGTCGCGCTTGCCGCGCTTGCCGTACTGAGCACCATCATGCCCGCCCCCGCCTTTGCCGCCGACTCCGATCAGTCAGTCAAGACGGTCCGCGTTGGTTGGCTCGTCAACAACGAGGGCTTCCAGGACGGCACCCCCGGCGAGCGTCTCTCGGGATGGGGTTACGAGTACCTCCAGACCCTGTCGTACTACACGCCCGGCTGGCGGTACGAATACGTCTCCGGCACCTTCACCGAGCTTATGGACATGCTCGAGGCAGGTGAGATCGACCTCATGCCCAACATCTCCTACTCCGAGAAACGCGCCCAAAAGCTGCTCTTTTCCTCGAACCCTGAGGGCACCGAGCGCTACTACATCTACGCCAAGCCCGATCGCGACGATCTGGCCAAGGGTGACCCCCAAGCGCTCCAAGGCCTCACCATCGGCTACAACCCCGACGTTATGCAAACCTTCGTTGGCCAGCAGTGGCTCACCAACGAAGGAATCACCTGCACATACAGGGAGTATGACGGAGGCTCCGTTCTCTTTGGCGCGCTCACAAACGGCGAGGTCGACGCCATCATCATGAACGACACGCTCTCGTCGCCCGATGCGTCACCCATGTTCTACGTTGGTTCGAGCGACTACTACCTTGCCGTCCCCAAAAGCCGCCCCGACCTAAGGGACGACATCAATGCCGCCATGTCGGCAATCGCCCGCGTCAACCCACGCTATATCGACGAAGTCAAATCTAACTACTCGGCCCAAAACAGCGGTTCATCATCGCTCAACGGCCCCGAACGTTCCTGGCTCGAAGCAAATGACAACACCATCACGCTCGGCTACATTACGGGCAAACTCCCCTACTGCAACGAAGACGAAGACGGCAAAATGGAAGGTTCGCTCGCATCGCTTGCGACGACGTTGCACGATAAATTTGGCATTACGGTCAAAACCGTCGCCTTTGATAACTACAAGATGATGTCAAAGGCCCTGTCAAAGGGAAGCATCGACGTTGCGCTGCCGGTATACCGAGATTACTGGGTTGCCGAGCAATCAGGCGTTGTGCAGTCGGCATCGTTGGGGACCGTGTCCCTCACCGCCATCCACACCGGCAGCGACCTGAACAAAGACCTTCAGAACATCGCCTGTACCAAATCATCGTTTGTCAACAAAAATGCACTTGAAAGCCTGTTTCCCACAGCGACCGTGACCGAATACCAATCCGACGATGAAGCGTTCGACGCCCTCAGGAAGGGAACGGCGCACTGCATCGTCGCTCCCAGCTCACGCATAAAAACCATCGGCGACCGTTATGATCTCGAAGGTTACGAGACGGCCGAGCTCCCTGACACCTGTGACCTCGCGTGCTGGATTTCGCGCGGCAAGCCCGAACTGCTGGGAATCATTAACAAGGGCATCATCAATGCCGGAGAATCGCTCTCCGCAAGTAATTACTCCTCCACGTCGTACACGGCCCAGGAATCCAACACGCTTCAATTCCTTTATCGCAACCGTGCCGCCGTTGCAGCTGCCCTCATCGGTATGTTGTCGGTCGGTATCGTCCTGCTCATCTGGGCGCTCGTGCGCGCTCGAACCGAGCGCAAAAAAGCCGACGCTGCCAACGCCGCTAAGACGGCATTCCTCACGCGCATGAGCCACGACATCCGAACGCCGCTCAACGGTATCCTGGGCCTTATCGAGATCGAGGAATTGAAGGAAGGCGATATCCAGGTCGCCCGCGAGAGCCGTGCCAAGGCGCGCGTTGCCGCCAATCACCTGCTCTCGCTGATCAACGACATCCTCGAGATGGGCAAAATCGAAGACCGCAAGCTAACACTGGAGCATGCGCCTTTTAACCTCAAAGAGCTCTGTGACGATACACTGGTGCTGTGCAAGCTCCGCGCGTCCAGTAACGCCATCACAATGCAGGACAATAGTCTGCCGTACGCCACGGGGCCATACATGATCGGCAGTCCCACCCATATCCGACAGATCATGATCAACCTGTTAGACAACAGCATTAAGTACAACAAGCACGGCGGCTCCGTCACCTTTAGCTCAAATACCAAGCCACTCGATAACGGGCGCGCGCTCTTTTGCTTTAGCGTTTCGGATACCGGCATTGGTATGACTCCCAAGTTTTTAAAGCATATCTATGAGCCGTTTGCCCAAGAAGGTGACGATGCGCGCAGCAAGTTCCAAGGAACCGGCATGGGCATGCCAATCGTCAAGTCGCTTATTGAACTGATGGGCGGCACCATCGAAGTCACCAGTGAGCTCCATGTGGGCACCTCGTTCTACGTGGAGATTCCGCTCGATATCGACGAGAATCCCCAGGCGCGGGCGAATACGGTTGAGAGTGCGCCCGACTGCTCGCTCGCCGACATGAACGTGCTGCTCGTCGAAGACAACGAATTGAATGCCGAGATTGCCCAGGCGCTGCTAGAATCCGAGGGCATCGTGGTCACCCGCGCCGCCAACGGCAACGAAGTCGTCGATCTGTACCTGTCGCATCCCGCCGGCAGCTTCGATGCCATTTTGATGGACATCATGATGCCGGACATGGACGGCTACGAGGCAACCCGCGTGATTCGTCTGAGCGAGAAGGTCGATGCAGCCGATATCCCCATCATCGCGCTCACCGCCAACGCCTTTGCCGAAGACGCCAAGGCGGCACACGACGCCGGCATGAACGCCCATCTGTCCAAACCGCTCGACTTTAACAAGCTCAAAAACATACTCGCCCGCATCAAGAAAAACGGATCCGTTTCGCTATAGTTTGTGCTCAACTACCACGCACGACCAGAAAGGAAGCCAACGATGTTTAGGCCCTTACGTCGAAAGAAACGCGCCATCACCGACGAGGAAGCGCGCGAGCTGCTCGCTACCTGCAAGCGCGGCGTCTTTGCCGTCAACGGCGACGATGGCTACCCGTACGCCATTCCCGTCAACTACTTCTTTGACACCGAGCACGACAAGATTTATTTCCATGGCGCCAAGGCCGGCCACAAGGTCGATTCACTCAAGCGCGATGACAAGGTCTGCTTTACCGTTTACGGCAACGAGTGGTACAAGGACGGTGACTGGGCTCCCTACGTTATGAGTACCGTGGTTTTTGGCCGCTGTCGCCTGGCGAATGACACCCCCGCGTTTATCGAGGACAAAGTCCGCCAGCTCGCCCTTAAGTACTACCCTTCTGCCGAAGAAGTCGAAGAGGAAATCGCCAAGGACATCAAGGGCGTCCAGCTCTACGAGATTTCGATTGAGCATCTCTGCGGCAAGCAGATTCAGGAAAAGTAAGCCCCTCAGCAGGCCTCATCAATAACAATATGGCCTGGTTCCAACCCACCTTGGAACCAGGCCATATGCTTATAGAGCGTCGGCGGCTATGTGCGCAAGCGCCTCAATGAGCTCCTGCGAGCTCACGGGTTTACTCAGGTGCGCGTTCATGCCCGCCTCACGCGAAAGCCTGCGGTCGTCGGCAAAGGCGTTGGCGCTCACGGCGATAATCGGCGTGGTCGCGGCATCCTCGCGATCGAGTGCTCGAATCTGACGTGTGGCCTCAAGGCCATCGATGCCCGGCATCATGATGTCCATCAACACCACGTCGTACTCGTGCGGTGCGCTCGCGGCAAACGCCTCGACGGCAGACTCGCCATCCTTAGCATGCGTCACGACGGCACCGGCACGGCTGAGCGTAAACTGCGCGATCTCGGCATTCAGATCGTTATCCTCTACGAGCAAAACGCGCAAGCCCTGGAGCGCATCGCCATCGCCCGCCTCCACGCGCACTGCCTGAGGAATCTCGGAGCGGTCGCACTTCTCGAACGGCAGGCGGATGGTAAACGTCGTCCCCTGCCCCAAGACGCTCGTAAAGCTCATGGTTCCACCCATAAGCTCAACCAACTGTTTTGCGATAGGCGCGCCCAGTCCAGTTCCCGACGAAGCGCCTTCCACCTGCTGTTCCTCGCGGCAAAACGGCTCGTAGAGGCGCTGTTGGAACTCCTCGCTCATGCCAATACCGTTGTCGGCGATCGTGTATTCATAGACGGGGACGCCATCCGCTGGCTCCACCTCGCGGCACACCAGGCGGACATAGCCGCCCTGGCGGTTGTACTTGACGGCATTGCCGGCAATATTGAGCAACAAACGCTTGAGGTGCGTCACGCTCACCCGCGCATAGGGATGATTAAGCGTCTGCTGGTCGGAGATAATTGTCACCAGACGCTCCTCGGCCTGGCGCTCCAGAATATCGCGCACTTCACAGTTGAGGGCCACCAAATTTATGGGCACGAGGTTCAGGTCGACCTGCCCGCTCTCCAGGCGACTCATATCGAGCGCCTCGTTGGCAAGGTCGAGCAGCAGTCCCGATGCCGTCCAGATTTTTGAGCGGCACTCAGCCTGCTTTTGCAGATCGTCCGCATTGGCATCGCCAACCTCGACCATGCCGCGAATGCCGTTGATGGGCGTGCGCAGATCGTGGCTCATGCGACGCAGAAACTCCGTCTTTGCCGAGTTGGCAGACGAGGCCTCACGCGCCGCCTTTGCCAGCTTGTCGCCATAGTCGCGCTCCTGCTGCAGCAAGTCCGTCAAACGTCGACGATCAGCGCGGCGACGCACCGTCACAACAACGGCTATAACACCGCTGTAGAGCACCAGCACGCCGGCAGCAACAGCCGCGACGACCTCAAAGTAGCGCTGCGCCGAGGCATAGGTGTACACATAGAATTTGTGCGCTTTTCCAAATGTGCCCAAATACCACTCGCCGTCGGCGTTAACCAATCTGACCTTACCAGCCAGGCATCGATCCTTAATACCGTCGACAATGAAGGCATCCGTCACAGGCAGATCGAACACGCCCAATACGGTGGGTTCAACGGCATTGGTCGCAACGACCTTGCCGTCGCTTTCGATCACGATATTGCCGCTATCGATGGTTTCATAGCCATCAAGCAAGCTCTGCAGTTTGAGTGTATTGCTTACAACCGCCTTCGCGCTCTGATGCCTTACCGCGATAACGATGCCCTCGCCATCCTGCCGAGTCACGCAGCCAATGTCTGCGACCGAATCATCCGCAAGCGTGATGCGGGCGGTATAGGACTTAAGCGGATGAGTTGCCACCTCAAGCACGGGTGATTCTTTGAGATACGTAGCGAGCGACCCGTAGTCCACATCGCCCGTCGAGGACTCGGACACCAAATTGCCCGATGCGTCCGTCACGATCAGCGCGCTCACGTTGAACTGATCGGCATATTGCTCCAGCATGGCGTTATCCACCGAACCGTCGCGCTCCATATCGCGAGCCGCCTCTCCGGCAATCTCCATAACGCGAATCAGGTTTTTGGTCGTATAGGCGCTGTTAAATGCATCGTAGGAAAGGCTCTGCGTCGCCACGTAATCGACAACGTCGGCAAAGCGCTGCTCGGCTTGGGCCGTCGTGTAACCGTAGCTCATCATGCCGGCAACAACCGAGAGCGCTATCCCCAGCAGAGCGACAAGGAGCCATGCCCCTGCCGAACGATTGCCCCGCTCCTGAGCAGCGTGGTCGGGCGCATCGATCATGACAGGCCCTCCATATTCAAAAATGGCGAAGGATCATCGAAGTACTTTGACACCAGGCGTTCCATGGTGCCATCGGCAAGCATTTCTTGGTAGGCATGAGTGAGCTTGACGTCGATGCCACGCGTATCGTTGATATCGAAAGCGGTGCCCAAACCGACCTCTAGCAGCGGCTCATCCAAAATGCGATATGTCACACCATAGTCTTTTTCGTAGGTGAGGAACGAGGACTCATGCGCGGCGATAGCGTCGACCAGGCCCTCGACGAGCGCCGGGTTCAGGTATGAACCGTCCGAAAAGCTGTAGAGTTCCTTGATCTGCGGAACGTTTTCATTTGTGCGATTGAGCAAAATGTCCTCGGGCTTGGTGGTGGACTGAACCGCCACGATCTTATCCTCAAGATCGGCAAGCGTGTAGATATCGCTCTGGAGATCGACCGCGACCATCTGGCGGCTCGCAAGGTACGGGCCGGCCCAACGATACTCGTTTTCGCGACCCGTCATGCTAAAGCTGCCCATGACGCAATCGAGCTCGCCGCTCGCCAGCAGCTCTTTCTTCTTTTCCCAATCGATCAGCTGGTACTTTGGCTTGTAACCAATGCGGGCCAAAGCCTCGGTTAGCATCTCGACATCCAGGCCAACGATATCGCCGTACTCATCGGTATACACAAACGGTGGATAGAGGTCGCTGCCAACGTTGAGCGTCTTAAGATTGTCGTCCTGGACCTGCGAGGCCTCCAGGCCTTTTGATGCAGACGTCGATGCCTCGTCATTCGACCCGGAGCAGCCAGCTATCGCTACGACAAAAGCGCTCGCCACTGCAAGCGCAACAAACAACGAAATGGCAACCGAGCGACGGGATCTTTTCATCGAGCTCCATACGATCCTGTTTACAGACTGAAATGGATAAAGATAATAGCAAACAAAACCACACGAGCACCCAATTGTTACAGACGCTTTACCGTGTGGGGCCTTCCAGCCGACTTGGCAGAAGACCCCGCATGCAGTGCTCACTTACCGTGCATTAAAAACGTAGCGGTCCAGGCGGTCGCACGCTTCCTTTACGCGCGAAAGCGGCAGCGCCAGATTCACGCGAATGTGGCAGGGCCCGTGGAACGGACGACCGTCCTGATACCCCACGCCCACGCGCGCCCCCTCGTCGAGCAGCCACTGAATATCGCGGCCATGTTCGCGGCACCACTCGGTGCAGTCCAGAAACACCATGTACGTGCCCTGCGGACGCGAATAAGACACGCCCTCAAAATGCTCGTCCACGTAATCGCAGAAGTACTCGATATTGCCGGCAAGCACCTGGTTGAGTTCGTCCACCCACTCGTAGCCTTGCGGCTGGTAGGCACCGATAAGCGCATGCATGGAGAGGACATTCATCTCGTTGTAGTGGGTCTTGTTGGACACGGCGCAGATGCGGTCACGCAGCGTCTCGTTGTAGACAATGTGGTAGCTGCCGACAAGGCCCGCCAGGTTAAACGTCTTGCTCGGCGCATAGAGGGCAACCGTGCGCATGCGGGCATCCTCGCTCACCGACTGCGTCGGGATGTGCTTGTGCCCCGGCAGGATGATATCGGACCAAATCTCGTCCGAAATCACCACGCAATCGTGCTGGCGATAGATGTCCATGGCGCGCTCGATTTCGTCGCGCTCCCATACGCGGCCGCAGGGATTGTGCGGCGAGCAGAACACCGCGGCATGGATGTGGTTTTGGGCGAGTTTGCACTCCATGTCCTCAAAGTCCATGCGCCACACGCCCTGATCGTCGAGCTTAAGCGGGCTATGGACAATACGATAGCCCGCGGCCTCAATGGACTTGGTAAAGCCGATGTAGGTGGGGCTGTGGACCAGCACCGCATCGCCCGGCTGGACATACGCGCGCAGCGTCGACACGACACCGCCCAGCACGCCGTTTTCGTAACCGATATGTTCAGGGCGCAGGCCCTCGACGCCATTGCGGCGGCTCTGCCATTCGATGATGCGGTCGAAATACTCGGAGCGCGGATTGAAATAGCCAAACATGGGGTGCTGGGCGCGCTGAATGATGTGTTCCTGGACCGTGGGCACCGTGGCAAAGTTCATGTCGGCCACCCACATGGGAATGCGGTCGAAGCCCTCGTCGGGTGCGTTCGGGGCCATACCGGGGATCTCACCCCAAGAGTCAACGGCGATGGCGTCCATGCCGTGGCGGTCGATGATTGAAGTGAAGTCGTATTTCATGCTGGACTCCCGTGCAAAGTTGATTGTTTTGGTAGGCGTTATTGTCCACCAGCGTGGGCGGTTTTGGCGCGGGGTTTGGCGCTTAATTTGACGGGTGCGGACGAATGGCTGGTTAGTCTTGCGCGTCGTTGACGGCAACTACGGTTAGCTGGGTTTCATCGACCGTAAACGATATGTCGAGCCCGGCGTAAGCCAGATGATAGACGCGGTGTGGCTCGTGCTTGCTGCCCGCGCGGCGCGGGTCTTGGCGAAGGACCTCGACCAAGCCGAGGAGCTTTGCGGGCGGGACCATATCCTGCAGTGCTTGCGGAAACTCAACATCGAGCTCTTGCCACGGAGCATCCTCGATCCAGCCTCCGGTCGCATCCGGGTGGCAGTCCGCAAACGGAATGTAGGGCTTGATGTCGTAGATGGGCGTACCGTCGCGCAGGTCGGCCCCCAACACATGGATGATGGGGCCATCGTCGGTGAGCTCGACACGATCAAGCTTGACGCAGGTGAGCCCGATGGGATTAGGGCGAAACGGACTGCGCGTGGCAAACACTCCCACACGTTCGGCTCCGCCCAGACGCGGCGGGCGCACGGTTTTCGACCATTTTGCGTTGGTGCCGGACCTGTCCTGCGTTTTAGCGTCGACGGCAATATCCTTAGCCGTGCCGCCGGGCGTTCCGTTTTCGAAGCGCCACAGCAGCCACAGGTGAGAGAAGGAGTCCAGGCCCTCAACCGCTGCATTGGAGGCAAATTCCGGCTCAAAAAAGATTCGTCCCTGCAGATGGGGCGCCAAAAAGCTGTTGCGCGGAATGCCGAACTTCTGCGGCAGGTCGGTATGTATGCGTGCGATAGGTTCCATGCCGGTCATTGTACGGCATGGAGGCGTGGGGCGTTGCGCGCAATTCTTCGCCGCGGTCCCCCGTCGTGCAACCAACGGTTGCTTGGAAGGGCGCCTGCCGCCGCGTATGCTTAAGCCATCAACCAGCAGAAAGGAGCCGCTATGGCCTTTGCAGAAAAGCTCATTGCTGTCCGTCGCGCCCATCACCTTACCCAAGAGCAGCTTGCCGCTAAGCTCTTCGTCACACGCCAGGCCATCAGCCGGTGGGAGCGCGGCGAGGTCACACCGGGCATCGACATGATGAAGCTCATCGCCGCCGTAACCGGAGAACCGCTGTCCCACCTGCTCGAAATGCCTGAGCACTATTGCCAGAGCTGCGGCATGATACTCACGCCCGACGACTGCGGCACCGATGCCACGGGCACCGCGACCGATCATTACTGCAAGTGGTGCTACGACCACGGCAAGTACACCTATGACACCACCATGGAGGCAATGATTGAGGATTGTGCCCCGCGCCTGGCACAAAACACCGGCATGTCGCTCGACGAAGCCGTCTCGCTCATGGGCGCCGTCCTGCCGCAACTGGAGCGCTGGCGCACCGTGCAGGAAAACGAGGCGCGCTACGGTGCCGAGGCGCGGGCGCGCTACGGCGATGAGGCTATCGATGCAGCAAACGAAGCGTTGCTGGACATGGACCCCGAGACATGGAACGACATGAAGGAACTTGAACGCGCTATTCTGGGCCAGCTCTCAATTGCCATGGGCATTGGCGACCCAGAGAGCAACGAGGCTCGTAAGCTTGTCGCGATGCATCGTCGCTGGATTGCTCTCAACTGGGGATGCGAGCCCCAAGACGAGGCGTACCTGGGCCTCGCCCACGGTTATCTTGCCGACCAGCGCTTTGTTGACTACTACGACAAGCCCTGCGCCACCGGAGCCACGGCGTTTCTGGTCCAGGCCATCGAGTCTTCGTTGACGCGCGCATAGACCGCGGCGGCTTTGGGTATTTCAATCAAAACCTCAACCGATTGGAGACCTATGGCTACTAATCACGAGCTCGCGCTGTACGTTATGACCGGCTGCCCGTATTGCATGAAGGTCAAGCGATTCCTGGCCGATAACGGTGTGACCATCCCCGAGCGCAATATCTCGACCGATACCGAAGCCGAGCAGACACTCATCGCCGTCGGCGGAAAGCGCCAGGTTCCCTGCTTGTTCATCGACGGCAAGCCGCTCTACGAGTCGAGCGACATCATCGCATGGGTACAGAAGAACCTGCTCTAGCGTGAGAGTACTCATCGGGGACGTTCTTAAATGACTAGTCGTTAAAAAACGTCCCCAACGACTAACTAGCCGTGGAAGCGGGCTATGGGTGCAAGTGGCTGCTCGCGAAAGACGCGCTCGACGGCGGCTCGGTATTCGTCGACCTTTTTGGTCTTACGCACGAGTTTGTGAACGGTAGTGGGGTCGGCGAAGGCGCATTTGACGTAGAACCACCACTCCTTCATGCGAAAGACCGCGTTACCGCCAATCTCTTCTGCATATGCCGCAAACAGCGTGTCGTGGAAGCGCTGCAGCTCAGCAGCCGTTGCAGCAGGGCCGCCCTTGACCATGCGAGCCAGAGCGGGGTTCGCGAGCAGGCCACGCCCCAACATCACATGGCGCGTGCCGGGATAGGCCTCCACCAGCGCGTCCATATCCTCAAGATCAAAAATGTCACCGTTATAGGCCACGGGGAACGGCGCACGCTCCAGCGTCTCGCCATAAAACTCTTTGCGCGGCAAGCCCGTATAGCGGTCCTTCTGTACGCGCGGATGCACGATCAGCTCTGCCAACGGCATGCGGCAATACAGATCGAGCACGCGCTCGTATTCGTCGTCATTCTCCAGCCCCAGCCTGGTCTTTACCGACACCGGCAACGGCGACCGCTCGCACACATCGCTTAAGAACGCCTCGAGCTCGTCGAGATTGCGCAAGAAACCCGAGCCCTTGCCCTTGGCGACAACCGTTCCCGAAGGGCAACCCAGGTTGAGATTGACCTCGCGGTAGCCCATGTCGGCGAGCACCTGTGCCGCCCACACAAACTCGTCTGCGTTCTTGGACATCAGCTGAGGCACCACGTTGAGCCCCTGGTTATTGGCAGGATCGATCTCCTTAAACGCCTTGCCGCCAAAGCGGTTTCCCACCCGCGGCGGCGGCAAAAACGGCGTGTAATAGCAATCGAGCGCACCGAAGCACTCCGCATGCACGCGACGGAACACATGCCCGGTAATCCCCTCCATAGGGGCCAGCGATAGAATCATCAACATCTACTCTCAGATCAATGCGGCAAAGGGACTGCCCCTTTGTCACATGCATTATGCCTTGTGCTTCAGATGATTCACAAGGCAGAGGTAGCTGCTTGACGATAATCACCCTTCCATCCGTCGCCTTACGCAACGAAGGTGAATGCTTTTCCGCGAAGTGAACGGGTGAAATCGGACCCTCGATGCATCGACACTTTGGGAAGGCCAATTCCTGCGGTTTTATCACTCAAATCCTGCGGTTTTAGCGTCGAAAAACGTGGGTGCTTCAGGGGTCCAAATTAGGTCGTTCACTTCTCGGGAAACCATTCACCTTCGATTTACTGGTGCTTATAAACAGCGAGGGGGTCGCCCGGCAGGCGGCCCCCTCGCTTGTTATTCATCCCTCGGCAGCGGTTTCATGCTCCAAAAGACAACGTTCATAATCACGACAACCACCAACACCACGCCGTTGGCCACCCAAAAGCCCATGTTAAGGCCGAGCCACTCCGTGGTGCCAAACAAGTCCATCCAAATCTGCGTCCAGTTCATGCAAACGCTCCTTTCTGCATCAATCCCCCACTACAGCAGCTCGCCGTAGCGCTTGACGTAGGCCTTCTTAAGGCTTGTCGCCAGCGCCATGTACAGCAAGATGCACGGAATCAGGAACAAGAAGTACTCGACAGGCAGGGCGCCCAGACCCAGCGTGGGGCCAAGCGGGCTAAACGGGATCAGCGTGAGCAGCGCGATGCCCGTCATCGTGAGCAGCATCACCGGAGCCGAGGCACGGCTCTGGATAAACGGCAACTTAGGCGTACGGATCATGTGGATGACCAGCGTCTGGCTCCACATAGACTCGACGAACCATCCAGCCTGGAACAGCGCGATGTAGGCCAGCTGCATCTGCTCCAGCGCGGCGCCCGAGTAGACGCTCGCCAGGTCGTTGAACAGCACGCCATGGCTCACGAACAGGGGGCAGAAAACGAAGTACATAAAGATATAGGTCATAAAGTCGAAGATGGAGCTGGTGGGCCCGATCCAGATCATGAACCTGCCAACACTCGAAGCGTCCCAGGTACGCGGCACGCGCAGGAACTCCTCGTCCACGTTGTCCCAGGGAATCGCCAGGCAGCTGCAGTCATAGATCAGGTTGAGCAGGATCAGCTGGATGCTCATCATCGGCAAAAACGGCAGCAGGGCGGATGCGGCAAGCACGCTGAACATATTGCCGAAGTTGGAGCTTGCGGTCATCTTGATGTACTTGATCATGTTGGCGTAGGTCTTGCGCCCCTCGATGATGCCCTCCTCGAGCACCATCAAATCCTTCTCGAGCAAGATGATATCGGCCGACTCCTTGGCCACGTCGACCGCAGTATCGACCGAGATGCCGATGTCGGACGACTTCATGGCCGAGGCGTCGTTGATGCCGTCGCCCATGTAGCCCACCACATGACCGTTTGCACGCAGCACGGACACGACGCGCGCTTTTTGATCGGGCGTAAGCTTGGCAAAGACCTGCACGTCCTCGGCGCGACGAGCGAGCTCGGCGTCGTCCATTGCGGCGATATCGCTGCCGAGCAGCATGTTGTTGACCTCGAGTCCCACCTGCTTGCAGATGGTGCGCGTGACCTTCTCATTGTCGCCGGTCAAGATCTTGGTGGCTACACCGTGGTTGCGCAGCGCCTCGATAGCATCGGCCGTGGACTCTTTGGGCGGATCCAAAAACGCCAGGTAGCCGATCAGCACCATGTCGCGCTCATCATCGGCGCTAAAGGCACCGACAGGCGACGGGTTGGACTTTTGAGCGATTGCCAACACGCGGAAGCCGTCGTCGTTAAGGTCGGCGACCGTTGCCAAAATGCGCTCGCGCACCTCGTCGTCCAGCACGTGAACGCCGCCGTCAATCTCGGCATGCGAGCACACCGACAGCATCTCCTCGACTGCACCCTTGGTGACCATCTGGGTTTTGCCGCTTCGATCGCGCACCACGGTGGTAAGGCGACGGCGCGTAAAGTCAAACGGCACCTCGTCGACCTTCACATAGGCCTCGGAAAGGTCGGTGAGACTCGGGTCGTTTTGCTCCTCTTCCTCGGTGCATTTGATGATCGCCAGATCCATCAGATTCTTGTAGCCCGTCTGGAAATAGCTGTTGAGGTAGGCATGGCGCAGAACGCGCGAATCCTCCTGGCCATCGATGTTCCAGTGATACTCCAGCACCACCTGGTCCTGCGTCAGCGTGCCAGTCTTGTCCGTGCACAGCACGTCCATCGCGCCAAAGTTTTGAATCGAGTTGAGGTTCTTAACGATGGTCTGCTTTTTGCTCATAGCCACGGCGCCCTTGGCAAGGCACGTGGTAACGATCATGGGCAGCATCTCGGGTGTCAGGCCCACGGCGATGCTGATGGCAAACAGGCCAGCATTAAGCCAATCGCCCTTGGTGACGCCGTTAATCATAAAGACAAACGGAACCATCACCATCATAAAGCGGATGAGCACCCACGAGACGCTATTGACGCCTTTGGAAAAGCTCGTCTCTACGGCATCCTCGGACAGGCTCGATGCCATAGAGCCAAACAAGGTCTGCTCGCCCACGCTAAAGGCGAGCGCCGTCGCGCTGCCCGAGATCACACTGCTGCCCATGAGGGCGATGTTCTCGAACGACGTTGCCGAATCGGACTCGGTGCACGTCGCGGGAACCTTCTCGACCGGCTCGCTCTCGCCCGTCAGGCTTGCCTGGCTCACAAAGAGGTCCTTAGCCTCAATGATTCTCACATCGGCGGGAATCATGTCACCGGCGGACAGGTGCACGATGTCACCAACCACCACGTCGTCGATGGGAATCTCGGTCCTAGGGGCATCCTCGCGGGTGACTGTCACGGTGGTCGTAATCATATCGAGCAGCTTTTCGGCCGCGTTGCCGCTGCGCGCTTCCTGGATATAGCGCAGCGTGCCCGAGAGCACGACCATCGTGGTGATGATGATCACCGTCAGCGGGTCAAAGTCTTCGGGCGTGCTGCCCATCATCGACAACGCTGGAAACACCATGTCGGTCGCTGCCGAAATGATGGCCAGGAAAAACAGAATCGCCGTGAAGGGATTGACGAACGCGTCCGCAAGCTTGCGGGCAATCGACTTCTTCTTGCCACGCGTGACCACGTTACGCCCGTTGTCGGCTTCGCTGTGCGCGACCTCGTCGCGATTAAGGCCGCCGAGATTCGAGCCGACCCAGGATAGGGCCTCCGTCAGCGGAATGGTCGCCGCATACTGGATGCGACCCTCCGCGCGATGCCTCATCAGTTCGTTTTGCGCCTGAACCGCAGACGGCGTATGGCGCATAGTCATCTTCTTCAATTGCCTCGCTCCGTTCTATCGATCGGACGCAGGGCGAATCAGCCGCGCGCCCCCATCAAAGTGGACCCGCGCCGGCAACTTCGTCCTGCGTTACTGGTACTGTCACTGCCGCTCACGGTCCTCACCTCTCTTTCGCGTCCGCGACTGTCTACAGAATAGAAAAGCCGCAAGACCGAGCACATGGCTGGTTTCTTGCGGCTTTCTTGCGATTTGGCAAGGATTGTCAAAGTGATTATTTGGATCGATGGGAGCGAATACCCGAAGCGTTACTCGGCCATTTTGTAGCCCACGCCCCATACAGTCAGCAGGTAGTGGGGGTTGTCTGGTTCGGGCTCAATCTTCTTTCGAATTTTGCGGACGAAGGCCATGATGTTGCTGTCATCGAGCAGATACTCGTTTTGCCACACCGCCCGGTAGATTTCCTCTTTGCTAAAGACCGTACCCCGGTTGCTCGCCAAAAAGGCAAGGATGTCGAACTCCTTGGGCGTGAGCGAGACCGGCGCGTCCGACACCTTGACGGTGCGCGAGGCCAGGTCGATCGAAAGCTCGCCGATAACGATGGGTCCAGTGGCGGCACTTGCCTGCGAGCCGGCAACCGCCAGCTCGATAGCAGTCAGCTTGCCCGATGCGATATCGGCAAACACGGGCGCGAGCTCCAGGGCGGCAGCGCTGCCAGACGAGAACAGCGCGCTGCTGAGCTCGGCGGCCTCGGCCGGCGTAATCGCGATGTTGGTTCTGTTGGTACGCATAGAACCGCCCTAGAACAAGCTGCTCGAGCGGGCCAGATAGACCCGCTTGATCGTCGAAGCAACAACAAGATACAACACGCTCAGCAGCGCAACGATGCCCAGATACCATACAGGCAGCGTGGCGAGCCCAAACAGCTGCGCCACCGGACTGAGCGCAAGGAGCGCCGTGACAACGAGCATGACGGCAACCATCACCACGAGCGGTGTGCAAGGACGATCCCCGTCGCGGACACTGCGCGTTCGCAACACCAGGAGCACGAGCGATTCGGTCCATGCGCATTCCAGCAGCCAGCCGGCTTGGAAGGTCGCGATAAAGGCCGCTCGACCCGCCGCGTCGAGCGCGGCAAAGGGCGCGCCGCAGACGGCGGGGCATACGCCCAAGAACAGAATGGCAAACGTAATGATGTCGAAGGCCGAGCTCGCAAAGCCAAAATGAAGCATAAAGCTGCCGAGCCCCTTACCCGACCAGGCCCTGGGGCGGGCAATCTCTGCATCGTCAACGTTATCCCACGAAAGCGCCAGGCAGGTGGCGTCGTAGCACAGATTGAGCAAGAGCAGCTGGGTAGCGGTTGCCGGCACAAAGGGCAGGAAAATGCTCGAGGCGGCAACCGAACAGATATTGCCAAAGTTGGAGCTCGATGCGATACGGATGTACTTGGAGGCATTGGCGAACGAAGTCCTGCCCTCGCTGACGCCCTCGGCGACAACACCCAAGTCGCGCTCGAGCAGCACCAGGTCGGCCACCTTTTTGGATTCGGCCGCAGCCGAGTCCACGACAATGCCGACGTCTGCCGATGTGAGCGCCGGCACGTCGTTCACGCCGTCTCCGATATAGCCGACGATGTGGCCGGAGAGGCGAATCAGGCTAACGATCTGCGCCTTCTGTGCGGGCGTAAGCTCGGCAAACACGCGAGCCTTCCCCACCCGGATCAGCGCTTCGGATTCCTCCATGGCCTGAAGCATGCTGCCGGTGATAACGCTATCGGCGGGAATGCCCAGGCGCGAGCATGTTGAGCGAGCGACCGAAGCCGAATCACCCGTGAGCACGCGCACCTCGACGGAAAGGTTAGACAGCGCCTGCACGGCGGCACGAGCGCTCGCCTTGGGCCGATCGAAAAAGCCCAAAAAGCCGCACAGCACCAGGTCATCCCAGTCCGCCGACGTCGTGCTATAGGCGACGGCGAGCACTTTGATGCCATCGGCGCGCATGTCCTCGGCAACCTCGTAGGCGCTCTGACGGCCATCGGCATCCATGGGCACCAGCTCGCCCTTAAAGTTTGCCCAGGCGCAGCGTGTGCACACGCTTTCAACCTCGCCCTTTACGATGGTCAGATGATTGCCGGGGCGAACCTGTAGCCCCAAACAACCAAGCGCCCCGGGCGTGGCGTCGAGCTTGACACCCGAAGCCTTGGTGACGTGGTCGAAGGGGTCAGAGGCATGCAGTGCAAAGGCGTGGCCAAGGTCTTTCGCGGCAAGGTGCAGCTCGGGTGCCGCGCACGCATCGGCAATGGCCCGATTGAGCTGATTGGCAGCGGCCCCCTGGCTCGTGCTCTCCAGATACGCCAGGTTGAGCGTCTGCTCGCTTTCGTTGCCCAGGATATCGGTGTAGTACTCGAGCGCCGCGGCATCTTCGGTGAGCGTGCCTGTCTTGTCAACGCACACCACGTCCATGGAGCCCAGTGACTCCATGGCGTCAACGTTCTTAACGATGACCTGCTTGTTTTTTAGTCGATGGGCACTGCCCGAAAGGCAAACGCTCGTGACAACCGGCAGCATTTCGGGAACCAGGCCCACGGCCGTGCCCAGGGCAAACAGCAGTGCCTGCGCCCAGTCGCCCAGCACAAAGCCTCGAATCATAATGACAAACGGCAGTACGATGAGCATGCATCTTACCAGGGCGGCGCAGATGCTCTTGGCGCCGGCACCAAACTGTGTGCCCATTCGAGCGCGACGGCGCAAAACGGGCTGCTCATCGGCAATGCGGGCGAGGACGGTTGCCGACGCCTTGCCGTCGACAATGGTCGTTCCCGCGCGAACGGTCTCCCCTTCCCGCTTGGCGGTCTGACCGCTCTCGCCTGTAAGCGACGATTCCGAGACAAGGACCTGGTCGCCCTTGGCAAGGGTCACGTCGACCGGGCAGAGCATGCCGGCATATAGGCGGACGACGTCGCCGGGCACAAGCCGGTCGGCATCAACTTGAATCCAACACGCATCGACGCGTTTCCAAACGGCCGCGTGGTTCGCTTTAAACATATGGCGATCAAAGCTGCGCTTGGCCTCATTTTCGTAAAACAGGCGCACCAGGCCGCCCACCAGCCACATCAAAAAGAGCACAGCTGGCGCGAACACGCCCGTCTGGCCTTCCACCTGCGGCAGGACATCGACCAAAAAAGCCAGCCCGGCAAGCGCAAGCAGCAGCGACGAGAACGGATTAAAGAACGATTTTCTAATCATCGAAGCCTCTTTCTAGCACGGCTTCGATTGTATCCGAGGGCACTCGCCGACAACCCCGCCCCAACCCTTGCGACTTCCTTGCTTTTAGCCGTGACAAAAGGGTTGTCCCTTTGTCACATTATTCGGAACGAAGGGCCTCCACGGGGTCCTTTTTGGATGCGCTACGGGCCGGCAGCAGACCGGCAACGACCGTCAGCAACACCGAAATTGCAATGAGCACCAGCGCATCCTGCACGGGCAGGCTCATCAGATTGGGTACCTGTTTGGCAGTAAGCGCCCAGGCATTAACCGGAAAGCTCACGGCCACCACGACGACAATGGCAAAGACGCCGGCAATGAGGCCCTCGATAAAGGTCTCGGCGTTAAACACGTTGGCCACGTTGCGCTTTGACGCGCCGATCGCACGTAGGATGCCGATCTCCTTCTTGCGCTCCAGTACGCTGATGTAGGTGATGATGCCGATCATGATGGAGCTCACCACCAGGCTGATGCTCACAAATGCGATGAGCACCAAGCTGATGGTGTTCACAATATCGGTCACCGAGCCCATGATGATGCCCATGTAGTCGGTGTACGAGATGGCTTGTTCGTCGTGGCCGGCGGCTTTGACCTGCTTGTTGTACGCATCGATATGATCAAGCACGCGCTCCTTGGCCTCAAAGTCGCGCGGGAAAATCTTGACCGAGATGGGGTCTGCCTCGTCCGCATAGCCCAACGTGGTCAGATTGTTGTCGTAGGTGAGCTTCGACGCCTTGGCGTAACTCATCATGAGCGAACTCAGATCCTCGGCGTCCATGTTGAAGTGAATGGCATTGGCAAAGGCGCTCGCATCCATGTGCATGGCGCTCGCCAGGTTGGCAAAACCCGAAGACATCTGCGTCGCCATCTGTCCCATGAGCCCTGCCGCGCCCGCCTTGAGCTGGGACGATACCGTCGTCGCAATCTGATCGCTGATTGTCTTCATCACCTGATCCATAGCCTGCTGCAGATACGGAGCCAGCTGCTTTTGCACATAGTCGGTCATCGCCTGCTGGAGACGCTCTGCCAGGGCATCGCCGCTGAGCGCCCTGAGCTGGGCCAGGATTTGCTGGGCTGCCGTATCACTCTCAAGATACGTCGAGAATGCGGCAGCGAGCTTTGACGCGTCCTTAAGATCATCGGGTGTCAGCGCCTTAAACTGATCAGACTGCAAAAAGCCCTCAAACAATTGGTTGGCAAGCGTTCCCACCTGCTGCATTTGCTCGGGCGTAAGTTCCAGGCCGTCAAAGATGCCCGAGAAATCTGGGGTTGGCGCTTTGGCCATGATGTCGCCAAAGTCGATGTCCTTCCCAACACCCGAAAGGTCAATGTCCAGCCCGGACAAGTCAAGACCCGACAGGTCCATACCGCCGGCCGCACCCGAAAGCGCAGACGCATCAAACGAGAACGCGCTCTTAAGTGCCGCCTCGTCCACACTGAACATGCTGCCCAGATCCACGCCTTGCTTGGCCTCGCCTTGCAGCTCATCGAAAGACTTGCCCGTAAAGACATCCGTCTCGGGGTGGGCGAGTTGATCCTGCACAATCTGCGAATCGGCGGCACGCTCCATAAGCTGGCGAGTCAGCGCATGCGTATAGGCAATGCCCGGAGACAACGCGCTCGCATTGGCTGTCTCGTTAGGTCGCACCACGCCAACGATGCGTACGTCGATGCCATCGGCAACCTTGGCGGCCATAAAGTCGGTGTCGCCAGACATATCGGTCCACATGCCGGTCTCTTCGTTTTTGCGATACGCATCGGCCGGCGACAGCACCTTAAACGTCGTGGACAGCGCATCGTCGTAGGTAAAGTCGGTGCCGGTCTCGGGCGTTTCGACCCCACCGTCAGCCGTCATAGCGCTGTTTACCAGATCGTTGAGCTCATCGATATCCAGCGCGCCGATGCTGTAGAGCGTATAGTCGCCCACCGTGCCGCGGCTCGAAAGCACCATTACGGCTTCGTTAGCAGACGTGGGCCAATGACCGGCGACGACATCGTACTGGCTGTCGAGCAGGCTCTGGTCGTCGATCATCTCGTTAAAGACCGAGGTTCCCATGGATTCCATGCTCACCGTTGCCGCCGAGCTCGCGCCTCCGCTCATGACCTCGGTCATGGCGTTGGGCACCAGCCGGACAGGCTTCTCATCGCCCTTACCGGCACGATAGACAACCGGCGATACACCGTAGCCGTACTGAATGGCGTTGACCTCTTTATCGATGCCGTCGCCACCGGCATCGAGCCATGCCTTAAAGCTCGTCATGTCGTTGGACTTAACGCTCGCAAACATATCCTTTACGGCCGTGACCACGGGAATCTTATCGGTTCCCTGGGCCTTGCCGCCGGCACTGTCGTCGGACGAATCCGCGTTTTCAGGCGAGTCATCATCCGTGGCCCCCTGCCCGCCCATCATGGACGACAGATCGTAGTCCTGCTTGGAAATGGTGAGCGGGTAGCTCGAGAGCGTATCCTCCTCGACCTTTTTGATGTAGCCGTTTACACCGTTGGACAGCGCCAGAATCGCCGCGATACCGATAATGCCAATCGAGCCCGCAAAGGCAGTCATGGCCGTGCGGCCCTTCTTGGTCATGAGATTTCGGGCAGAAAGCCCCAGCGCCGTCACAAAGCTCATCGAGGTTTTGCGCGTAGGCTTGGCCTCGCGGCGCGTGGCGTCAGCGACATCGAAAGGATCGGAATCGTCGGTGATCTTGCCGTCCGCCAGGTTGACGATGCGCGTGGCGTATTGGTACGCCAGCTCGGGATTGTGCGTGACCATAATAACCAGACGGTCGCGCGCCACGTCCTTGAGCAAGTCCATGACCTGCACGGACGTTGTAGAATCCAAGGCGCCGGTCGGCTCGTCTGCCAGCACAATCTCGGGATCATTAATCAGGGCGCGGGCGATGGCCACGCGCTGCATCTGCCCACCCGAAAGCTGGCTCGGGCGCTTGTTCACGTGCTCGCCCAGACCAACTTTCTCCAACGCCTCGCGCGCACGCTGGCGGCGCTCGGCATGCCCCACACCCGTGAGCGTGAGCGCCAGCTCCACGTTTTCCAAAATGGTCTGATGCGGAATGAGGTTATAGCTTTGGAACACAAAGCCGATGCGGTTGTTGCGGTAGGCATCCCAATCGCGATCGTGAAAGTCCTTGGTCGAGATGCCGTCGATCAGCAGGTCGCCGGAATCAAAGTGATCGAGTCCGCCAATAACGTTGAGCATCGTAGTTTTACCCGAACCCGAGGGACCCAGAATGGCCACGAACTCGTTATCGCGAAAAGACAGGCTCACGCTGTCGAGCGCCACCTGCGTAAACAACTGCGTGACGTACCTTTTGCAAATTCCTTTGAGCTCCAGCATGGACGGCAACCTCTCCTGCGCAGGCACCCTGCCCGCTCTCCCCCGCCGTTCGTATTCGACGCGTTTGTCCTACTCTATCCCCATTTTTTGCCGGAACCAGTGAGGAATGTAACGAACCGCGCCAAAAAACGAACGGGACGGCACCCAAAAGAAGAGGCCCCAAGTGGGGCCTCTATATGGTGGAGCTTATCTTGAAAAGCAGCGGACTACTTCGCACAGCGGCGCACGATCCTCGCTACGCTTTACGCGTTTTTTACTGCTCGCTATTCGCAATCGCCTGGTCAATAAGCTTGTCGAGTGCTGCGCGCTGCTCAGCGGAGCTGATGGCTCCCACGATTGGATCCCCTACGATGTTGCCATTCTGATCGATGACATACGTTGTCGGGAACGAGAACAAATTTGACGTAAACTTACCGGCCTCGCTGTCCGACTTGAACCAGACGTTCTTATATGTCACGCCCTTCTTGCTCAGCACGTCCTTGGCATCTGCAATCTCGCCCTTGTTGCCATCGAGCGTAAAGGAATTGACGCCCACGACCTGGCCGCCCTTCTCGGCAAGCTCCTGATTCAGCTTCTCAAGATCGCCCACCTCGCCCACGCACGGCTTGCAAGTAGTGAACCAGAAGTTCATGACGGTGACCTTGTTCTTAGAGAACAGCTCGTCGCTGTTCACGTCGTTGCCATCCAGGTCCTTGCCCGTAAAGCTGGGGAACTTCGTCGTCTCGCTCGAAGCATTGGCACCGGCCGTCATGCCAGCGGTCGAAGCGTCGACGCTCTCGCCTGCGCTCGGCGTGCTTCCACAGCCGGGGAACTCCTTCTCCAAGCTCTCGAGCTTGTCCTCGATCTCCTTGATCTGCTGTGCACCGGTCTTGAGCGTCTTAAGCTCATCCGCCGTGAACTCATCCTTGGCGCCGTCGATGGTCTTGAGCAGAAAATCGCCGTAATTGCTGCCGTCCTCAATCATTGCCGAGTCTTTATTTGCCGCATTGAATACCTTTTCCCACAGCGCGTTATCACTCGAAAAAATCTCGTTCTCCTTCTGCATGAGCTTCGCATACAGCTCGGCGGCCTCGTCGGCATTGGCCGGCTTCTGCGCAGTGAGTTCTGCGATCTTAGGATCGGAGCTCGCAGATTCGCTCGCATTGCCGCCGGGCGCCGAACATGCCACAAGGCACAAGGCCAGCACCGGCACCATAAACAGGGCCGCAATCTTAGAAAGCTTCATAGTCATTCCTCCGTTTTGTCGAAGCTTGTTTACTTTTTATCGGCAGTCAAGGGAAGCTTTTCCGCCGACACATCCAGGCCATAGCGATAGCTGATGGCATCGACGGGGCAGGCCCCGATGCACTTTCCGCACCGGATACATTCGGCATGATTGGGCGCGCGGACCACATCAACGTCCATCTGACAAACCCTTGAACACTTGCCGCACGAGACGCATTTGCACGCGTCGACCTGAATCCCCAACAAGGACACCTTATTCATGAGCGCATAGAATGCGCCGAGCGGGCAAATCCATTTGCAGAAGGGGCGATAGAACAAAACGCTCAGCACTACCACGGCAATGAGAACGACAAGTTTCCAAGTAAAGAGCTGCCCCAGCGCAGATCGAATGCCGGCGTTGGCGATGGCCAGCGGAATGGCACCCTCGAGCACGCCCTGGGGACAGATGTATTTGCAAAAGAACGGATCTCCCATCCCCAGATCGTTGACCACCAGCACAGGCAGCGCTACCACAGCAAACAGCAGCACGACGTACTTGATGTACGTGAGCGGCTTGAGCTTTTTCGTGGAGAACTTTTTGCCGGGAATCTTGTGAAGCAGCTCCTGCAGCCAGCCAAACGGGCACAGAAAGCCGCATACAAAGCGTCCCAGCAGCACGCCGAGCAAAATGAGCGTACCGGTGACGTAGTAAGAAAAGTTGAACTTGGATGAACCTACCACCGACTGGAACGACCCGATGGGACACGCACCCGATGCCGCGGGGCACGAATAGCAATTAAGTCCAGGTACGCAGACTGTTTTTCCCGCGCCCTGATAGATACCGCCTTTGGCAAAGTTCGGCAGGTGAATGTTGGTGACGAGCGTCGCCGCCGCCTGAATGAATCCGCGAAATCGAGCCAAAACATGCGACGCAGTGTTTTCTCTTTTATCCAATTCCGATACACTCCAAGCACAGCCTAATCGCTTTGGCCAGCACGGCATCCGCCTCGCCACGCATAACGCCAAAGCACACCATGGCAATTCCGACGATCAACAAAGCGACCTGTACCACGGGTTTTACCGCTTTGAACAACCTGACCACTCCTTTCGTTACGCGACCATTGGACCATATCGGCTATAAAATCCGTGTTAAGCGCGATTTGAAATGTGCAAGGAGACTGTTATGCGTATTTTGATCGTCGAGGATGAGCGGGCGCTGTGTGACGCAATCGCGCGCAGCTTGCGAAACTTGGCGTACAGCGTCGACTGCTGTCACGACGGACAGGAGGCGCTCGACCTACTGAATGTTGAGGCCTTCGACCTCGTGGTACTCGACCTCAACCTTCCCCGCATCGACGGCATGACCGTACTCAGGGAACTTAGGAAAACTGACTGCGAGACTAAGGTACTGATTCTGTCCGCACGTGGCGAAGTATCCGACAAAGTCGCCGGACTCGATGCCGGCGCCAACGATTACCTCACCAAGCCGTTTCATCTGGACGAGCTTGCGGCAAGGATTCGCAGCCTTACCCTCAGACGCTTTACACAAAGCGACATAGTCTTAACCTGCGGAAAGCTCCGCTTTGACACCAAGGCGCGCATCGCTTCCGTGGACAGCGAGGCTTTATCTCTTACGCGCAAGGAAACGGGAATCTTGGAATACCTGATGCTTAATCAGGGGCGTCCGGTAAGTCAAGAGGAGCTTATCGAGCACGTTTGGGATAGCACCGTGAACTGTTTTAGCAACGCAGCCCGCGTTCACATGTCGTCGCTCCGAAAAAAGTTGCGCAGCGCTTTGGGATACGACCCGATTCGCAATCGGATTGGAGAGGGCTACGTTATGGAGGATAGCGAATGAAAAGGCTTTCGCTGCAATGGCGCATAACGATTATGACGGCACTGCTCACGTGTGCGGCGTGCGTGCTAACAAACTGCCTGGTCGGCTATACGGGCATGCGCTACATGGATGCCATCGGCAGTAACATCTCGGCCTTTAACGCTGCCGGCGCGGATTCGCCCCGGGTGTTCGACCCAACGAAAACGACCCCCGATGACAAGGTCATGATCGTCGTAAACGACGCACAAGAGTCTTTTGGCACGACAACCTGGTGCATCACGGCCGGAGTCACACTCCTTGGCGGCGTGCTGGCATACTTTGTGAGCGGCCACGCGCTCAAGCCGCTACGGGATTTTGCCGCCCAGGTGGAGCGCGTGCAGCCTGACAACCTAAGCGAAATCAGACTCAGTGAAGATGTGCCCACCGAGCTACAACGATGCAGCGCCTCTTTCAACGACATGATCGCCCGTCTTGGCGAAGGGTTCTCTGCACAGCGTCAGTTTACCGGCAACGCCGCACACGAGCTGCGCACCCCGCTCGCCCTTATGCAAGCACAGATTGAACTATTCATCTCCGAGCACCCCGGTTTGCAACCCGAAACGGCCGAGCTGCTCGGCCTGCTACAAGAACAAACCGAGCGCATGTCTCGAATGGCCAAGGTATTGCTCGAGATGAGTGAGCTCCGCAGCGTTCCTTGCGAGGACGATGTTGAACTTGGTCCCTTGTCCGAAGAGGTCCTCACCGACCTTGCGCCACTTGCCGAAAATAAGGGCATAGCCCTCAATTGTGCTGGAGACGCTTTAGTAATCGGGAGCGACACGCTCCTCTATCGGCTGGTGTTTAACCTGGTCGAAAATGCCATCCGTTACAGCCGCCCCGGCTCGAATGTCAACGTCTCCATCTGCGACAACGACAGCCACGTGTTCCTGCGAGTCGAGGACCAGGGCCCGGGAATACCCAAGCAGTACCGTGAGAGCATCTTCCAACCGTTCTTTCGCCTGGATAAATCCCGCAGCAGGGCATACGGCGGCGCAGGACTCGGACTAGCGCTCGTTTGGGAGATTGCAGCGCTTCACGGTGGCGCTGTAGAGGTCGAAACAAGTTCCGAGAACGGGGCCACCATGCTCGTAAGCCTTCCAAAACGATCCGAAGCGTTAACCGAACAGTAAAACTAGAGCGAGGCCCAGTGGGTCCCGCCCTTACAAAACCCGAAGGCTTTCCATGTGTCTGTACTATGAGCCGTTGGGGAACCAGATGTCAACCAGCATGCCGAGCTCAGTCACCTCATCCTAGGGAAAGGAGCAAAGGGGCGTCACTGCTTTTGACGGTGCTCTTAGCTACAGTAGACCTTCCACGAAAGGTTTGAGCTTGTCGAGCATCGCGTCGCTTCTGATGACTGTACCTAAATCGAGGTGCTCACTCTTCTCCTTCGTAATCGTCTGAGTGATTACGCCCATGAACAGCAGCCTGGAGCCGATGGCAATTCCGTCGGTCGTGGGATAGCTGCCCTGGTTGAGGATGAAGGCGGGACTGCCGCTGGAGCCCTCGAATACAGATGCGTCAACGAGGAACTCGCGCTTACCCTTGTAGTCGTTCCAAGCGGGCGTGGAAGTCCAGCCTTGCCTGATGAGGGGGGTCTTGTTGTAGTCGTCATAGAGCCCGCTGGGGTATCCGATAAAGGTGATTTGCTCGAGCGCCGCCAAATTGTCCAGCACACTCTTCTTCGGGATGAGTCCAGAGTCGATGGATCGGTAGAAGGGCCTCTTCCCGTTTTCTTCAAGCATGCTGAGAACAGGGGCCACCGGCATCGCAACCAAGTCGAGCTCTCCGAGCTTCTTCCCCTCGATGAATGACTTGTCGAAGTTCACGCTGATGGTCTCGCGTGACGGGGCGTCACCTTCGGCTAGATTGATGACGAAGCGACCCTGAATCACATCCTTGAGGACATGGTGATTGGTAATGAGCAGGGGCACGTTTCGCCCGTCTTCAAGGTCATAGGAAAAGAAGAATCCTGTACCCGAGACGCCCGTGCCTTCGGTAGTAATGCCCACGATGGGGACCGTGGTAAAGAGCAGCTGTGTGCTCGTATCATTAATGTTCATCGGTCTTGGTCTCCTTGTCATCGGGATCCGCCAGGTGTTCTAGGACGCGCTCGGCCAGATCAGATTTGCCCTGCTTCTCTTCTTTTCGGATAAAGATAAAAGCGACAAAGAGTCCTACTGCGCCACACGGTGCTACGCAGAGCATCAAGATACCGGGCAAAGATGCGAGAGTGACAGATGACGACAAACCCCCGAGAAACCAGCCCAGGAACGTTGTCGCAAGACCTAAAAGGATGTCAGGTTTGTAGGAAGGGCGCTCCTGCTTGGCCTGAAGAAGCATCTCCCTTGCTTTTCTCAGGTCGCTGTCGCGCTGTCCGACGTATGATTCCTGCAGGTATTCATTGGGAATGCGAACCTCGTGGTCCTGGCGCACGGCGACGTGCTCCCGGTCATTTATGAGGTGGATGCCGTTACTTGCCTCTCCAACGCTAGTATTGTCGCCCATGTGCTCGAATACGCTGTCGAGGTCAGCCCACCTGACTCTATGGGCAAGCGCCTGGTCTTGTGGTGGGTTCTCTTGACCTTTCTCCACCAGATCTCCTTAGAACAAGGTCCTAGCGTCTTGCGGAGGTTTATGGTCACAGCAAAGACACCATGGTTCAACCAATATATCGATGGATAGATTATACCGTGCGGCTGATATGGCGGCCAAGGGATGCTGCCGGCACGGCTGTGGGGTGCTAGTGACTTGCAGATTGCTGGTGACAGGCTACTACTAGCGGCGTGGCTTTGCTGTTGGCTCACTCCGCCGCCCGCCTCACGGCGCCGGGGTTTCTCGGCGCAGTGAGGCGGCATCGGTTGTTCTAGCTGTTCTGTGCCAATAGGTTGTTTACACCCGGGTAGTGACAAATAGGGAGGGCTCCCACATGCTGTGAGTTGTCTAGACGAACAGCAGAGGAGTCCTCCCATGGAGCAACATCCTAACGCAAGGCTCACCCCGAGAGGGCGCGAGACGCTCGTCTCGCGCATAGAGTCCGGCCTCGGCGTCGCCGAGGCCGCGCGTCAGATGGGCGTCAGCCGCCAGACGGCGAGCAAGTGACTGCGCCGCAGCAGGTCCGGAAAGCCCATGTCCGACCGCAGTAGCCGCCCGCGCAGGCTCGCGAGGTCCACGCCACGCGAGATCGAGGACCGGGTCCGCGAGGCGCGCTCGTCACTGCCGCTCGCCCCGCCCGGGCTGGCGCCGGGCGCGCTATGCTTAGGGAGCGGTGGGCGCCTCCGGGGCAGCAGGGGACTCGGACGCGGTGATGCCGGAGGTGTCGACCTCGCCGATTCCGGCGAGCAGCTCGATGAGGGGGAGGCCCGTCGGGTCGTCCACCTCGACGCCGCCGAGCACGATGGTGCTGTCGCGCGTGTCGATTTGGGTTGTGAACACGGCCGGGTCGAAACCCGAAGCGATAAAGCCAATGCCCGCGAGGACAACGCCCGCGGCAACGAGCCCGCCCGCCACGGCGAGGTAGATCTTCTTCGCGCTGGTCATGGTACTCACTCCTTTCTACGCCGCAAGATGCGCGGCAGCGCCGCCCTTCTCGCCCTTACCCTTCCAGAAGGGCGAGGCGGCCTTCCTCGCCCAGAGCGCCGAGAGGCGCGCAATTTGTTTTGAGGCGGCCCAAGCGCCAGCACCAACGAAGAGCGCCACGCCGACGAGGCCGAGCCCCACGCCCGCCGAGGCGAGGGCGTACGGGAAGTGGCCGATGGTGACGCCGCTTACGGCAAGCAGGAGCCCAACTACGCCCACGCCCCCGAGTGCCGCCGCGACGATCCACACGCAGAGCGCCAGCACCCAGATGCAGATATAGACCGTGACGGCCACGGCGGCGAAGGCGGCGAGCAGCGGCACCCACACCGGGGAGCCCACGATTGTCAGCACCCACAGCAGCGCGGTGCTGCGCCGGCGCGTCCTCGCGATCGCGCGCGGCACGGCGGGCAGGTCGTCGAGCGTGGCCTCCGCCACCTCGCCGGGCGTGCCCATGGCGGCCACGGCCTCCTCCTCGCTCATACCGTCCTCCATGCGGTCGGCGATGGCCTCCGCATAGAACGCCTTGGTCTCCTCCACCTGCTCGGCCGGCAGGCAGGCGAGCAGCTCGCCCAACCGGCCCAGAAACTCATCGCGCGTCATGGTGCGCCCCCTCAACGTATGCGTAAATCTCCCGTACGGACGGCCACTCGGCCAGGAACTCCTCGATGCGCGCTCGCCCGTTGTCCGTGATGCGGTAGTACCGGCGCAGCCGCCCGTTGTGCTCGGCGGAGCGCGCCGTGATGCACCCGGCCTTCTCCAGGCGCTTGAGCAGCGGGTAGAGCGTCGACTCCGTGAGCCCCATGCTCGCCGGTACGTCCTTCACGATCTGGTAGCCGTAGGACTCCTCGCCGGAGACGGCCGCGAGCACGCAGGCCTCCAGGAAGCCGCGCTTCATCTGTGCCTCCATCCGCACACCTCCTCTCGTCATATACTATGCTATACAAACTATACGATGCAAGGTATTAGACGTCAACTCTCATCGCGAAGATTCTCCGGCCCCTGCGCGCTGCGAACGTGATGTCGCGGGGCGGTTGGCATTATGCATGAAACGTCAAGTAACGCTCTTTTGATCCACTTCCACTCGGCCCCATATGCCTTGTACAACACCCCCTTCGACCTCGGGTTCAAGAGAGCCGCTAGGCTGGGCGCGCCGGACGGTAAGGTCCTGGACGCCATGGTGGACTTCTCCGATGCCATAGAGGTCATGGGTCTACACCGATGGAGGCCCACGCACGCGGCAGGGCTCGCACGTCACCGCTGGTCGCCGGACGGTCCCCACGCCTCGCTCGCCAACGCGCAGGCGACAGCAGCAGTCCAGCGCTGGCTGGAGACGCCGGAATGCCCAGAAGATGCGTTCCCATCGCTGCGACAGAGCTTTTTGCAGGGGTGGCAATTTTTCCAAATATCGAGGTCAGCTAGGCTTCGGTAGCCACCTTGGAAGCATCGCCAATAGACTCTTCCTCTATACGTTCGGCATAATCGTAAGCGATACCCACAAATTCCAGTACCGAGCAACAGGGGTACAATTGCTGCGATTGTTGCCAGCTGTTGGGAGATGGAAGATGGACTGCGATGGCTACCCATGCGTTCCCATGCCGTTGATGTGCACTGCCTTTGTGCCGGGGCAGATTGACGCTGCGGTTGCAGGCATTTCCGACCCCGATTCGCGCACCATCGCCACGGCAGAAGCGCTGTACTTTCGCGGGCAGGCCACGCTCGCCGCCGAGACAGCACGCCCCTATCTTGACGCCACCGACCCCGCGCTGCGCTATTCCGCATGCCTTATCTGCGGATACGCCAGTCTGTCACTCAACCGTATCGCCGATGCCCGCCGTTGCCTTGCGGGCATCCTCGATACGCCAACTGACGAGGAATCGCCCGCCGTCCACGCCACGCATATCCTATTCGCCTCCGCTGCGAGCGTCCTGCTGCACTTGCCTTCCCCGCATTCCGCCGAAGAGTTTTATCCGCTTGCGGCGCATCTGCCCGAAGGCCTGCGCCTGTTCGCCAGCTACGTGATGGCGCATGCCCTGTACCTGCGCGGCGAATATGGCCGCAGTCTGGGCATGGCGGAAAACGCCCTGATCATGAAACAGGGGAGTTATCCCATCTCGGAGCTGTTCCTGCACTTGTCGGCTTCCATGGCCTGCATGAGCCTCAAGGACATCGACACCGCAAAGGCACACTTCGGAGCCGCTTGGGACGTTGCGCGTCCCGACGGCCTTATCGAACTCATTGGCGAGCACCACGGCCTTTTGCAGGGGCTTATCGAGGCGTGTCTAAAAACGCAATACCCTGACGACTTCGCACGCATCATCGAGATTACGTATCGATTCAGCTACGGCTGGCGGCGCATCCACAACCCCGATTCGGGCGAGGACGTGGCCGACGATCTAACGACCACGGAATTCACCATGGCCATGCTCGCCTGTCGCGGGTGGACCAACGCCGAAATCGCACGCCATATGGGAGTATCGCCGGGTACCGTCAAAAACCGCCTATCCGGCGTATACGCAAAGCTTGGTATCGGAACTCGCGCCGAGCTGGTCGCGCATATGTTGCGTTAGCGGCCAGACTACCTGGCATATCGAAAGCGTCCCGGGGGCCCGACGCTTTCGCACGCTCAAATTGGACATTTTGGCCATCGAACGGCACTACCGCCACGTGGCGCCTTCTCGCAAAATTGGATTATTTCCACCGATACCTGCGGGATGGGAGCCAAAGATGCTTGATCGCCGTTCGTTACTTGTTGCCGGAGCGTCCTCGCTGGCGAGCATTATGTTGCCGCGCGTGCCGGGAAGCGCAAACGCCTTCATATTGCCGTTCGCGCCCACCGAAGCCTATGCCGACGAAAAAGACCCCTTCAGGGTGCTCGTTCTCTCGCGCACCATGTTCGGCGTGGTCGTGGTCGACGTCGCCAACAAGAATACGCCCATCGCGGGTGCCCAGGTCACGCTCACATCGCGCTATGCCGCAGGCAAGCAGCTCACCGCCACGACCGATGACGAAGGCACGGCCATCTTTGAGGTCGCGCCGCTTTCGGAAGGCTACGTGGACGAGGCAACGCTTCTCGACGCGTACGACTTTAACGGCGGCATCTCCATTAGCATGGCAGGCTACCGCGATGTCGAGATTCCCCTCGCGCGTATCCAGGGCGGTACTGCCATTACCGCTCCCACGCGTCCACTCTCCGATGGCCAGCCGTACTTTCGCCAGCTCACGTTCGACGAATGGGACATCCAGTACGCCGACGCTACGTTCATGGCATTGCCGAAGGACGACGCCGGAAACGACCAACCCGACACGCACGCCTTTACCGTGCAGGCACATCTGCCACAGGGTGGACAGGCAACGCTGCACATCAACAAGGTAATGCCCGCCACGGGCAGCTCGCCCGAAACCGTCACGCAGATTGGCCAAGTCAAGGCCAGCGCATCGGGCACGAATAATCTGGCGACGTTCACGCTCGAAGACAAGTTCCTCGATGCAGCGTCAAACCTTCTGGAGGAAGGATGCAAGCTGCGCTTTGTCCTCGACTACCAGGGCAAAACCTACACGCTCTCATCCCCTATGGCCGTTGTTACCGCGCCGGCGGCAAAGGCGGAATCCGGATCGACCACTATCGTCCCCACTACCATGGACCAAGAGATCACTCCGTTTGATTTCCCGGCGGCGTTTCCCGGCATCGGCGGCAATAAGTTCACCTGTTGGATGCCCTCGTTCCCCATTTTGTTCGATTTCTCGTTTGCCGGGTACGTGCTGTTTGGCGGAGGATACAAACCGGTCGGCTACATGAACGATTCGGGCAATCCGGATCCGGAATACTGGAAGAAATCGCCGCGTGAGTCGGGCGCCAAGCAGGCAAACCGCTACCTCGACGAAATGGAGGGGAAGTGGAATCAGTACAAGAGTATGAGTGCCGGTTCGGGCACCGATCCAAGAAACACCAAGCTGCTTCGTCACCACTGCACGCTGCTGTTTACGATGGACATCGCCACACAGCTGTACGGCTCGCTCGCCTACGATTGGGTGGGCAAAACCTGGGGTAACAACAACGACCCCGCATACGGCAATATTAAGGCCCTCTTCCAGGTAAGAACCGACCTCAATTGGACCGAGCAGTTTACCCTAGGACCGGTGCCGTTTTTCCTAAACGTCAACCCCTGGGTGCTGGCGAAGCTGGCGCTCGCCGTGGGTGCCCACACGCGCGGCAGCGGCGCGGCGTTTTTTAAAAACATTTCGCTCGACTATTCCAACACGTCGGGCTCATTCACCATCCAGATCGGGCTTGCCGTCACCTTTGGCGCCGGCGTTGCAGGCGTCGCTTCGTCTGCCGTGCGCGGCGCCGCATCCCTCACGCTGTTCATTGGGTATGAGAAGGCAGATGGACACCAGCTTCCGCGGCTGCGCGTAGGTGCAGACGTCGATGTCGATGTGATACTCCAGTTTGTAATGTTCAAGTGGACCACCAAGGCTTGGTCGGGGTCGTGGCCCACACTCCTCGATTCGTGGAATATGTCGGTGAACAATGGCAACCAGTATGTGCTCCAGCGCTCTGAGCTCGCATTGGGTGGAGATACGCCTTACACGCTGGATGCCCGCTTCGGCACGCCCGGCAACATCGAGGCGGGCAGCGTGCCGCAATTTATCGCATCGGCCACCATTGTCACCAATTCCGAGCTGCTCGCACGCGCCGAGGTTGCAGCCACCGCGATAAACGTCGCGCCTGTCGTGCGCGATTGGGATCAAGCGGTCACGCGCATTGAGCTCGAGGCGGACGCGGAGAGCGACGACACGGGACAGATTGAGCATTTCGTCCATGCGTTGATAGAGAACGACGAAAACGCCGCGCCGATGTATGAGTACACCTATATCGGTCAGGCAACAAACGCCGTTGCGGACCCGAACGCCAATTCTGCCGGCGTGTCGGAGGACGAGCGTGGCGGCATCAAGCCCTCGAGCGACAACGTGCTGTTTGCTGGCGTGCTCAGCGAAGCCCACATGAAGCTGGCAATGATTGCCGGCGTAGAATGCCTGTTCCGTATCGCCTCGGTGCGCTACGGCGACAATGGCCGCTCGCGCCTGGTGGTACACACAAAGGCAAACGGAACGTGGTCCGCTCCCACGCCTGTGGACTTTCCCCTTGGGTTTGGCGAGGGCGACGTGGAGCGCGACGGCATATACGATTACGACTTCGACGTGGTGGAATATACGGACGGAAGAGGAAACCAGGACGCCTACGTGCTGCTGGTCTCGGGCGAGCGCCCCGCCGGCGACAACACCCTTTTCGATGCGGCGAGCACATCCGGCATACTGTCCGTTGTGCGCCTACGCATAAGCAACGACGGAGTTCGCGTGATATCGCACACGTCGTGGCGCAGCATCTCGCGCGGCCGCCTGCAAGAGGATGGCTACCATTGCCTGCAGTGCCCACGCATTACGGTGGGCAAGACGCTAGTCGACGGGCGCCTGTCGGGTGCCTACCTCCACCGCCGCGGAACCACCGCAGAAAAGGCGCTCGGCAGCGAGGCAGAGGTCGCGCTCGAGTGCTTTACCCTGTGGTCAGATGATTTGGGCGACAGCCTGACGTTCCGCCAAGTTCTCCGCTTTCCGCAAGCGCCGTCGAGTATCGAGCTAGGCGAGCCCGAGAATTTCAACAGCAAAATGGTGGTGCCCGTTGCATACGAGACCGCAGGCGGTTGTGGCTGTGCATCGTACGCCGTGATCGGCCAGTCCATTGCGGGCTGGGGCGTTATGTCACCAGACGCCACGGTACCCCACGCGGTGCCGTGGCCGCAGCACACGGGCTTTTTGGCTACCGTCAACGAGCAACTGCAGCATATTACTTGGACGCGAGGCGCATCGGCATTTGCAACGCAGCCCGTGGGTGCCGCAGGCTGTGGCCCGGCATCGTTTAGCGTAAGCAACAACGGCAGGTGCGTGCTCTATGTAGAGAACACCGATGGCAAGGTGGGGCAGACCTACGACGAAGAAGGCAACCCAGTAGCAATGATGGGCAAGCACTTCCGCATCTTCGCCAGCACCTTGGCAGGCGATCTGTTCACGGAGCCGTTCGTGATGTGCGAGCTGGACCATCCCGTCGATCAGATAACGACATTTTTGACGTCGGGAGGCATGCTCTCCGCACTCGCCACGCACATTGTGAGCGCGGAGAAGAGCGAGGCAGAGCTGCACGGCATCGAAGTGCCCTTGGTGGCGTGTGCCACTCCGACGGGCGCGGTCGCCACCTCGGGCGCGGTGGTGCCCGGAGCAGCAGGCGAATCCTTCATGGTCACGGTGCGAAACGACGGCAACACCTTGCTGACCGCCGGCACGATCGATCTGTACCGAGAGGGCTCCAGCCAGCCGTTCTCCAGCGCTTCCATCGGATTCGGAGCGAACACACGCATGGCATCGATCTACGATCCAGAGCTTGCCGAGGACGCTTCGGCCAACGACATGACACACGTGAAGTACGCGCTCGAGACGCTGGGCGCACGTTTTGCAACGCACCCACTGGTAGCCGACAGTGGCAACGCCGTGCTGGCACCAGGTTGCACGGCACAGTTCCGCATGAGCTCCGCCATCCCCGAGAGTTGGAGCGACGAAGTGGGCAAACGCGTAACGCTGTATGCGAAGGCGCGTAATCTGGTGGCGCTCGATCCCGTAACGCTCGAGGAAATTCGACCGGGCGCAAACTCGGCGCTGGGTGCCGTACTGCACGAGCTTCATGTGCCCGACGCGGCATGCGAACGCTCAGAAGTTCAGGTCGGCGTATGCGACAGCGCGGATACGACAGGGCTTCACGACGCCCCGATGACAGCGGATGGCGATGGCGGCTCGAGTGGCGGCGGTTCCGGCACGGGAGGCAGCTCCGGCGGAAGCAGCTCCGGCAGTGGCAAGGACCACGGCAATAACAAGCGCTCCGGAAAAGCGGGCGCGCTTGCGGGCACGGGCGATGTCAACGTCCCCCTGACGGCAGCCGCAGCAGCACTCGCCGCAGCCGGCGCCGGCCTCGTCGCCTACAGCGCCCGCCGCACGGCGCTCGAAAACGACACCGCCGATGAGGTCAATTCGGATACGCCTCACTAGCTCCCAGTTACCTTTGCGAGAGACGCCGACTCGGCTCATCGAACACCAAAAGGGCTGGTTCTGGATACCCAGAGCCAGCCCATTGCGCATTAGATATCGTCAGTGGAGTCGAGTTCTGCCTCGAGCTTGGCACGGCGTCTTTTCGCCGTGAAAAACGTTGCGCACAGGCCAGCAAACGTGGCCGCGAAAATCGTCGCACCGCAGAACACGCCCGTGGCCAGATTCGCCAACCAAAAGACGCTTTCGAGCGGTACGATCTGCGCCTCAGCGATACAACGCATTGCGGCAATAACAAGCGCGAACGCGGCGCCGCTAAGACCGCTGAGAAGCAGAAAATATCCAACAGGAAGATGCTCGGTTTGCCCAAAACGATTGGTGTCGACATAGCCCTTCCGCGTTTGCAGTCCTGCGCAAATCAACATCACGAGAACGAGCCACAAATACATGGCTACCTCGAACGGCGTTGCAAAGCCATGCGGCATTTCACTGGCGTCGCTGTGAACCCACGCGACCTGTCGAGCTATAAACTGGTAGAAAAAGATCATCAACATGCCAAACGAAAGCAGCACGAAACCAATCTTGTAGATCTTCGCGCTCTCAGCCTCCAGGCGCTCATCCTTTGGGCCGGCATATTCACGCCACTTTTGCACGAGTTTTAAATCTTCAAATTTCATAGCGAACTCCTAAAGAGCGTCAGGGTCGACGTCGTTTTCGTCTTCCCAAAACAAGTCGTTCAACGTAACGCGTAGCGCTTTACAGATTGCCACGCACAAATTGAGCGTGGGGTTGTAGCCGCCCGCCTCGATCAGGCCGATGGTCTGGCGCGTAACGCCCACGGCCTCGGCCAGGTCAGCTTGCGAAAGGCCAACCGCCGCGCGCGCCGCCTTCATGCGTAGGTTCCTTTTGCCCGGCATGGAGTTCCTTTCGTAGTAATGGACAGATATCCGTTGCAACATGACAGAAATATATTGCATCCATCAGAAGATGTCAACTATATCTGTCATTATGGAAACCATGTTCGTCATTGCGCGCACGGTACCCCGCTGTACCCGAAACCGCGCGAGGCACTGGCCCTGCTCATCGAGCACCAAAAAGGGCTGGCCCCGATAACTCGGAGCCAGCCCTGAGTCGCCTGACATGGGAATCACAGCGCTACTTGAGCTTTAGCGCCTCCATCATGGGCACGGCGGCGTCCCAATCGATCTTCCAGCCAATCGACACGCGGACGGTTTCACCCGTTGCGGGAGCCGTCGCAAACAGCGTATGGCCGTTGTCGGGACCGGTAAAGCGCAGCCACGTTATGCCGTTGTACTCGACCTGGTCGGTTGTTGTCTCTTTGTCTTCGTAGACCTGCTCTAGGCTTGCAACCTCTTCCTCCGGCGAACGCGGGAAGATACTGATGTGCAGGCGTCCTCCAGTCTCGTCGTGGAAGAAGTCTGCCTTTTCGCGCTCTTCGTTGGACGAATCCAGCGTGTACCCATCGGCGGCCTCGATGCTGTACGATGCGCAATCGATGCCGGTCATATTGGCCGCGTCACCAGAATCGGCCACACCGCCGGCAGCCTTGAACTCCTTGGTCTCGCGCCCCGTGGTGTCAAAGTGCATGGCCTCATGATTCTTGGCGGGGGCGTAAGCGTCTACGAACTCGACAGTGATGGACCCGTAGTACGCCGTCTTGGGCGCCCAGAAATACACGTACTCAACGGTCTCGCCCGGACCGATATCTGGCCTCTCGGAAAGGTCAATTCCCTTGTGCAGATCATCGGGAGCTTCGCTTGCGACGTAGTCGAGCACAGCCGCCTTGCCGGAAGTGAACAACGGGTCACCCGCCTCAAGATCGCCCTGAGCAGCATGCACGTTAAAGGAACTGAACGCCCTGTTCTTTGTGTTGTTGTTGGTAATCTTGATGTGCAGATAAAAGCCGTCCTGCTTCTTGGCATCACCGCGATAGAACGTACCGTGAGCCACCGACTCATAGGTTATGCCAGCCACCTCGACCGTCTGCGACTCATAGGCCTTGGACTTCTTGGACTTCTCCTGCACAGGCGCGCTCCCGCCCGAGCTACCAGCCGAGCCGCTCGGAGCACTACCGCCACAGCCGGCTACCGTACACACCAGCACGGCCGAAAGCGTCACGGTGGGAATTCCTAACAGCAGCTTCTTCGTCATGGGCTTCATCATCCTCACCGCTCCCTTCGCTTGCAGCTCATCCGTTGCCCAAGGCATTCGTTGTCCCCGTGGCATCGGCTTCCACTATGAGCGTATGGCAAGAAGCAGCGCCGGCGAAGTGACCCGTGGCCCAACTAGCAACCGCCCAGCATCCCCTATGGACCAAAAAGACTTGTATACGCACGCCCTCGGCCCATAAAATGAGACGCCTGTCCCAATGTTCGATTTGAGCCATCCACGCGGCACTTTTCGACAAACGTATCCAGCCGCAAACAAAATGAAGCGGGCTCATCCGTCTTCAAACTTACTCGGGCAGAAACGAGTAAGTGGAATTCATCGGTAAGGAGCGTGGGCTCACCCGCGTTATTAAGAAGACCCTCGAGGCGCCCGAGCAGCGCAATGATTTAGATAGGCGTCCACCGCCCGCTATTCGACATCCGACCCCTCCCCCATCAGCCATCGGGCGAGGTCGACCACCTTAATCCCCTCATAATCAACAGCCTCGTGCTTTGTTCGCGCAATGACCATCTTGGGATACGCATCACGTATCGCAAGCAGAGGTGCCACTTCGCGCTCAAAGGTTTCCTGACGCGAAATGTCATCGCTAACTTGGATATACACTCGCTCATCGCGACGAATTGCCACGAAGTCGATTTCCTTCTTATAAAGCACCCCGATATAGATTTCCCAACCGCGTCTTAGGAGCTCTAAAGCGACCATATTTTCATATACATGCCCGAAGTCGAGTTTTTTAGTTCCAAGTTTTGCGTATCTGATTGCATGATCCGATAAATAGTATTTATCACCCGAAGCGAGGTACTTTTTACCGCCTATGTCATAGCGGCGCACTCGATAGAACGCAAAGGCCTGGCATAAAAATCCGAGGTACTGGGCGAGCGTTGCCACGGAAACGCGCGTTCCGGCAGCATCCAGCGCAGCCGCAATCCCACTAACAGAAGATATGTTACCAATATTGTCCATTAGGAAATCGCATGCACGTTCTAGTTGCACCTTGTTACGAACCCCATGCTTTTCTTCCACATCACGCAAAACCAAGACATCTAGCACGTTCGCAATATATCGATAGCGAGCTCGCTCGCTAGGATACAAATAAGAGCCAGGCATTCCGCCCTCTCTTAAATAGCGGTCAAGCGCTTCGTCTGGGTTATGAATTTCGTGATACGTCGAAAACTCAAGCAAGGAAAACGGAAATACTTCGACCTCATATGTCCGCCCGCGAAAAAGCGTCGCCAAGTCACTCGAAAGCAAGAAAGCATTGGAGCCAGTAACGTAGATATCGTATTTACCCGATGCATGGAGGCTATTGACCGCTTTTTCGAACCCAACGCAAGTTTGTACCTCATCGATCATCACGATGTTATCGAGGCCCTCGCAATAGCTTTCCTCAACGTAGCGATGCAATGCTCGAAAATCCGTTAGTTCCTCGAATTCGAGGAGATTGAAATTGATACGGATAATATTGGCATCGGGGTCGGCCTCACGAATGCGATCGGCAAGAGCTTCCAGTAGAACAGATTTGCCGCACCTACGAATGCCGGTAATAACCTTGATGTCCGGCGTTCCCTTAGCGCCAAGAAGCGCTTCCATATATTGAGGACGTTCGATAATCTTCATATCTTCACCGCTCTATTAAATAAAAGCTCTCCTGATTCGTTTTCATTTAGTATATATCTGATTCTACTAAAAGAAATCAAATATCTATTGATTTGATTCAGCTATTTCTCCCAATAGCTTAACATCAGTCGATATATCACGAACGATTGTTCGATGGATTTCGTGTTGGTTGGAATCGCCTGTGGGCTGGGCTATGCTACCTTGACTATCTATATGACTTAAACGCAGCAAGGGAGCACCGAGAGAGCGAGTATGGCAAAAAACACCGCAAATTATGGTAACGACAGTATCCGCCAGCTCAAGGACGAGGAGCGCGTACGCCTGCGCCCCGCCGTCATCTTTGGCTCGGACGGACTCGATGGCTGTGCACACGCTGCCTTCGAGATCCTGTCCAACGCCGTTGACGAGGCGCGCCAGGGCTACGGCAAGCTCATCACCCTTACCGCCTTTCGCGATGGCTCCATTCAGGTAGAGGACAACGGCCGTGGCTGCCCGCTCGACTGGAACCCCTCCGAGAAGCGCTTTAACTGGGAACTCGTCTTTTGCGAGCTCTACGCCGGTGGCAAATACAATAACAACCAGGGCGGCGACTACGACTTCTCGCTCGGTACCAACGGCCTGGGCTCGTGCGCGACCCAGTACGCATCCGAGTACATGGACGTCACGGTTTGGCGCGACGGCAACAAGTACTCCCTGCACTTTAAGAAGGGCAAGGTCGTCGGTGCCAAAAAGAAGGCACTCGAGATTGAGCCCAGCAATGAGGACCGTACCGGCACCACCATCAAGTGGCGCCCCGATCTTGAGGTCTTTACCTCCATCAGTATCCCCCACGATTGGTATCGCGAGACCATGCGCCGCCAGGCCGTGGTCAACGCCAACGTGACCTTCCGCCTGCGCATCGAGGGCGACGACGGCGAGTTTACCGAAGAGGATTTTTGCTATCCCAAGGGCATCGAGGACTATGTGCTCGAGAAGGTCGGTACCGACTACCTCACCGAGCCCTTCTTTATCGAGGCCGACCGCCGTGGTCGCGATCGTGAGGACCTGCCCGATTACAACGTAAAAATCACCGCATGCATGTGCTTCTCGCGCACCTTCATGATGCAGGAGTACTACCACAACTCGTCATGGCTCGAGAACGGCGGCTCGCCCGAAAAGGCCGCCCGCAGCGCTCTGACCAGTGCCATCGATGCCTACATTAAGCAACAGGGCAAATACAACAAAAACGAGAGCGGCATTAAGTGGCAGGACGTCCAGGACTGCCTGGTGCTGGTGACCAACTGCTTCTCCACCCAGACGTCCTACGAGAACCAGACCAAGAAGGCTATCAATAACCGCTTTATCCAGCAGGCCATGACGGCCTTCTTTAAGGAGCGCCTCTCGACCTACCTGATCGAGAACAAAGACGCCGCCAACAAGATTATGGAGCAGGTGCTCATCAACAAGCGTTCGCGCGAGAACGCCGAGAAAACGCGCCAGAGCATCAAGACCAACCTGCAGCAGAAGACCGACATGGCCAATCGTGTGCAGAAATTCATCGACTGCCGCTCCAAGGACAAGGGCCGCCGCGAGATCTACATCGTAGAGGGCGACTCGGCAGCAGGCGCCATTCGCACCTCGCGCGATGCCGAGTTCCAGGGCGTTATGCCCGTCCGCGGTAAGATCCTCAACTGCCAGAAGGAGGACTATCCACGCATCTTTAAGTCCGACATCATCATGGACCTCATGCGCGTGCTGGGCTGTGGCGTGGAGATCAAAGACAAGCGCATCAAGAACCTTGGCGCCTTCGACCTGGACAACCTCAACTGGAACAAGGTCATCATCTGTACGGACGCCGATGTCGACGGTTATCACATCCGCACGCTCGTGCTCACCATGCTCTACCGCCTGGTGCCCACACTTATCGACGAGGGCTACGTGTATATCGCCGAGTCGCCGCTCTACGAGATCAACTGCAAAGAGAAGACCTACTTTGCCTACACCGAGCTCGAGAAGAACGGCATCCTCAAGGAGATCGGCGACCAGAAGTGCTCCATCAACCGCTCCAAGGGTCTTGGTGAGAACGACCCAGACATGATGTGGCTCACCACTATGAACCCCGAGACGCGTCGTCTGATCAAGGTGGAGCCCGAGGACGTCGCCAAGATGGAAACTATGTTCAACCTTTTGCTGGGCAACGACGAGGCAGGCCGCAAGCGCCATATCTCCGAGCACGGCAAGGAATACCTGGACCAGCTGGACCTGCAGTAGCAGTAAATCGATAACGACGGCCCATTAGAAGTTCAAGAGGATATCGTGGCAAAGAAGAAGACGAAGAACCAGCCAAAGAAAAAGCAGGTTAACGCCGAGAACGTCATCGGCCTGCACTCCGAGGTCACCGACCAGCCGATCACGCAGACGCTCGAGGTCAATTACATGCCCTACGCCATGAGCGTCAACGTCTCGCGTGCGTTCCCCGAGATCGACGGTTTTAAGCCCTCGCACCGCAAGCTGCTCTACACCATGTACAAGATGGGCCTGCTCAAGGGCGAGCGCCAGAAGAGCGCCAACATCGTGGGCCAGACCATGAAGCTCAACCCGCACGGCGACGCCGCGATCTACGAGACGATGGTGCGCCTGGCCACCGGTAACGAGGCGCTGCTCGCGCCGTTCGTTGAGTCGAAGGGCAACTTTGGCAAGTATTATTCGGGCGACCTGAGCTACGCCGCCTCGCGTTATACCGAGGCCAAGCTCTCCCCCATCAGCGCCGAGATCTTCAAGGACATCGACAAGGACCCGGTCGACTTCGTTGACAGCTACGACGGCGCCATGAAGGAGCCGCGCCTGCTGCCCACCACGTTCCCCAATATTCTGGTTTCGGCCAACAAAGGCATCGGCGTCGCCATGGCATCCGATATCTGCGGCTTCAACCTCAACGAGGTCTGTACTGCCACGATGCATTACCTCAAGGATCCCGACTGCGACCTGCTCGAGTATATGCCCATGCCCGACTTCTCGACCGGCGGCGAGATTATCTACCGCCGCGAGGAGATGGAGAAGATCATCGAGACCGGCCTTGGTAGTTTCCAGATTCGCTCCCGCTGGCGTTGGATCCCCGAAGAGCGCATCATCGAGGTCTACGAGATTCCCTACACCACCAAGACCGATGTCATCATCGAGCGCATCGTCAAGCTCTCCAAGGAAGGCAAGGTCAAGGAGATCGCCGATATCCGCGACGAGACCGACCTTTCGGGCCTGCGCATCGCCATCGACCTTAAGCGCGGTGTCGACCCCGACAAGCTCATGGCCAAGCTCTATCGCTCGACCACGCTGCAGGATTCGTTCTCGTGCAACTTCAACGTGTTGGTCGATGGTTACCCTCGCGTTATGGGCGTGCGTCAGATCCTGCACGAGTGGGTCAAGTGGCGTATTGAGTCCACGCGTCGCCGCATTAACTTTGACCTGGGAAAAAAGTCCGAGCGCCTGCACCTGCTGCACGGCCTCGAGGCGATCTTGCTCGACATCGACAAGGCCATCGCCATCATCCGCGGCACCAAGCTCGAGGCTGAGGTCGTGCCCAACCTTATGAAGGGTTTCGACATCGATGAGACCCAGGCCGAGTTTGTTGCCGAGCTCAAGCTCCGCAACATCAACGAGGAGTACATCCTCAACCGCACCAAGGACATCGCCAAGCTTGAGGGCGAGATTGCCGAGCTTGAGGAGATCCTCTCCAGCGAGGAGAACATCAAGAAGGTCATCAGCGACGAGCTGGCCGCGGTCAACAAGAAGTACGTGATGCCGCGCCGTACGGGCAGAATCGAGCCCCATGAGGTTATCGAGGTAAGCTTGGAGCCCGAGGTCGAGGAGTACCCGGTGACCATCATGCTCTCGCGCGATGGCTACCTTAAGAAGATGACGGACCGCGTGCTCAAGAAGGCGACCACGCTCAAGTACAAGGACGGTGACAAACCCTTTATCGAATTCCCGTCCTCCAACACCCACGAACTGCTGGTCTTTACCAACAAGAGTCAGGTGTACAAGTGCAAGGTTGCGGCGTTTGAGGACACCAAGTCGGCCCAGCTGGGCTCGTACCTGCCCACCGACCTCGAGATGGAACCCGACGAGAGTGTCATCTGGGTCATCGACCCCGAGGACTACAAGGCCGACGTGCTGTTTGTCTTTGAGAACGGCCGCGTGGTGCGCGTCGCGCTTTCTGGATACGTCACCAAAACCAACCGCAAGCGCCTCAAGAACGCCATCTACAGTGGCAGCAAGCTGCTGTATGCCCAGGTGCTCAAGGAAGATCGCGACATCGCGCTGGTCTCGAGCGACTACCGCCTGATGAACTTCAACACGTCGCTGCTCAAGACCAAGACGACCACCAACACGCAGGGCGTCCAGGCCTTTACGGCCAAGAAGGGCCGCTCGGTCACCACCGTCGGCACAACCGAAGAGATTCTTGGCGCCGGCGTCTCTGCCGAGAAGTTCACCGCGCAGAGTCTCCCCTCCGCCGGTGCCCTTATGAAAGAAAACGACATGCCGAGCTTGTTTGACTAAAACAACGGCAGCCAAACCGTCATGGTTTTACAATGCAGCGGGGCCCGGAGCGCAGCAACATCGCGCTCCGGGCCCCGCTCGTTGCAACGTAGTCGGAATAATAGGAATCCCCGTTTTTCACTCCTGCAATCCCGCGGCACAAGACATGTTAAACCGTTAGCAAAACTTGCAAAAATTAGCAAAAGTTGCAAAAACTAGCAAAACCTGCAAAGGGGCCACCATGGATCGCAGCAAATGTCTCCGCCATGCCAGGCATGCTCGAAGATATTATCGAGCGAACCAAAGAAGCGGCAGATAGCCGCCTCTCATAGTCCCGCGCGTGCATAAGCGGCGTTCAGATTGGGCCAGTCGGCATCGATTGGACATATGCTCAGGAGACTCAGGGTAACTGGCGCACGGGCATGAATGGCGTCTTCAGGCAACTCGAGAAGCATGACGTCGGGCTTCTCTCGAAACGACCTATCGGGAGCTTTCCGATAAAGACATTGAGTTTTTGCTCGCGATGCTGCCCGATTCTGGCCCCAGCAGGGTCTCGGAGATAGCCAAACGCATGGGCGTCGCCAGCAACTACGCAAGCCAATACAAACGCCGCCTCCTGGAGGACGGCGTCATTGGAGAGCGCGGGCGTGGTCTCGTTGGCTTTGACATTCCCGCGTTCAGGGAATTCTTGAACGAGAAGGCGTTTTAGCACGCCGGAATTGTCCGCGGAAGCATCAACGCATGGCAATCAGCATTCCTCTTGGTAAGGATAGCAAGCATTTTCCACCAACACCGATTGCCATGCGTTCTTCTTGCCCTTAGGCGAGCTTGCGAGCGAGCTCTCGCACCTCTTCCAACTTGGGCGACGATGCCATGCCATCGCGCTCGGTCATACCGCTGATGGTGATAATGCCTTGGTCCTCCCACTTGCAGTACGCGCAGGTTGACTTGTACATAGCGATCGCCGCATCATAGACGCCCTCGCTGTGGCTATCGAGCAAAAGGGCCGTCTTGGTGAACGGGAATCCCGTGGCACCGAAAGCGTACAGGCGGTCGATGGCGGCCTTCTCCTGCGCAGTGATATCAAACCAGTAGATAGGCGAAGCGAAGACAACCATGTCGGCGCCTTTCAGCGACTCGATCACCTTGGCCATGTCGTCCCTCTGCACGCAAGTGCCCTCGTGGGCGAAGCAATACTGACATCCCAGGCAACCAGCAATCTTCTTGCTGGCAACGCGAACGACCTCGACCGTATTGCCTCCCTCGCGCGCGGCCTCGGAAAACGCCTCGACCATGGTGTCGGTATTGGCGCCCTTGCGCGGGCTACCACTCAATACAACGATATTCATAGGATTCCCCTCTTTCATGCCGCAGGCGCACGTTGATTCGGGACAGGTCTTCGTTAGCACCCTCGTAGCGGTTTTCCGCCCCCTAAGCAGAGCGTCCGCTACGAAACGACCGTCTTGTAATAAGCGCCGAAGTCTGCGAGCGAGTCCATGATGGGCATCATCTGGCGGCCGAGCTCGGTAAGGCCATACTCAACGCGGGGAGGATTCTCGCCATAGTCATGGCGAAAGACCAGCCCATCATCCTCCATCTGCCGCAGGCTGTCGGTAAGCACCTTCTGAGAGATCCCCTCAAGGCTGCGGCGCAACTCGTTGAAACGCCAAGGGCGTACGCGCAAGTTACGGATAATGAGCAGCTTCCACTTGCCGCCAATGAGCGTTACCGCCGTTGCGACCGGACACTCCGGAAGCTCCTCTTTCGCCATCACGGGAGACCCAACCTCCTTGACCATACCGGTTTCACAAAAAAGTACGCAGTTACAAATATGTGCGTACTCGTATTTGCATTCGCCTTCGCGTTGAATATAACTCACGCAGGAGATGCCTGCAAGGTACATCAACCCCAAGAGAGGAACCATTATGGCTCCTTGATTATCGACTTTATCCGAACACCTCCCACATTCATCCGCACATGTGCGGATGAATGTGGGAACCCGATACCCTGA
>NZ_WQPK01000037.1 GCF_018785265.1 Collinsella aerofaciens
AAAAAAGGGGGAGGCCGCGAGGCCTCCCCCTTCTCAGTTCAAGCGTACGGCTCGGTGCCGTCCACCGGTCAGCGGCGCCCTGGCCTCCCACGGGCTGACCCCGCAGTACTCTCGGCGCGATGGGGCTTAGCTTCCGGGTTCGGAACGGGACCGGGCGTGCCCCCCATGCTCTGGCCGCTGACCGGTGGGCGGCGCCCACCGTTACGGTGTCCTGGGTCTCACTCTACACGTGCCCTGGGGGCCGCATGGCGCATAGGGGAGGTGACTCGGGGGCATCCTCGTGCCCGGACCGCGCATGAGCGCTCAGTCCCGCGGGCCGCGAGGTGCGGTTCCGGAAGAGCT
>NZ_WQPK01000002.1 GCF_018785265.1 Collinsella aerofaciens
TCAGATTCTAGGACGAAGGCCGTTCTTCGTTAAACGGGCGCTAGAGCGTCACCCTTACACCAACATTTTCGACGCGATCCGCCTGAGCGAGATCATGCCGTTGACAAACTGTCTTGCAAACGAGAAATAGGAATCGTCTGCACGATAGCCTCGAATAACGTCATAGGGAGAAATATCAATCAGGCAGTTATCCAGCAGATAACGAAGCCCCTCGCGTGCTACTGGCGTTGAAACATTGAACTCTCTGTTATTCGCCAGAATTGCAAGCCAGTTGAGAATCGAGAACTCACCTGATTCCAAATCCAAAATCGCAAGGCCATCTAAATCAAGCTCATATCGATTGGCAATGCCATCAGACTCGGTCCGACATGCCCACTCCATTGCCATTTCCTCATGCGGTGTGCAATAAAACCCGCGCCCATAGTCATTGAATTGCCTGCATTTATCCAACGATGGATGCTCGACAACAACCTCCGACCCGTGCCAAAGCTCCATATCGACCTCCTAAAAAATATCACCCCAGCGATAGTTTACCAATAACTATCACTGAGGTGATATAGATAGGAGCTTTTGAAGGGCTGCAGCCTGACTAGAGGCAGGCCTCGGCGATGCGCTTTTTTAGTTCGTCGATGCCGGTGCCGGTTTGGGAGCTTGTGATGATTACGTTTTCGGCCGGGACGTTGAGCTGCTTTTTGATGGCTGCTGTCTGGCGGGCCTGCTGGGTGCGGCTGAGCTTGTCGGCCTTGGTGAGGCAGACGATAAAGTTGAACTCGTTGCCCTGTAGGTAGTCGATCATGTCGTGGTCGAGCTTGCTGGGGTCGTGGCGGATATCCACCAGAGAGACGACCAAGTTAAAGCTGCGCTCGGAGTCAAAGAAATCGCCAATGAGCTCGGCCCAACGGTCGCGCTCGGCCTTGGAACGACGGGCGAAACCGTAACCCGGCAGGTCCACGAAATGCACGTCGTCGGCCTCAAAGAAGTTGATGTTGCTCGTCTTGCCCGGCGTGCTGGAAACCTTGACCAGGTTCTTGCGGCCAAAGAGCTTGTTCATAATCGACGACTTGCCCACGTTGGAGCGGCCGACGAAGCTCACCTCGGGACAGGTTGACTCGGGAATCTGCGAAACCTTGCCGTAGCTGGCAACGAACTTGGCAAGCTGATAGTTAATGGAATCGGCCATGGACACTCCTTGGTCGTAGGTTCTTACAAATAGACGCGCTATTGCGCAGCGGCAATGCGGCGGACGATATCGAGCGTGATGTCACTTGCGACACGCGCGTACTCGAACAAATCGAACTCGCGCTCGCAAATTGCATCGTACGCCTCGTCACAATTATCGCTGATAGCGCGCAACACCAGGCAATCGACACCATTTTTGGTTGCGACATGGGCAATTGCCGCGCCCTCCATGCCGACACAATCGGCATGCGTCGCCTCGATAGCGTCGTTGCGCATGGTGACGCCCGTCACAAAGCGGTTACCCGTGGCAATCGTGCCAACCAGGAACTGCTTGGTGCCCTCGTTCGAAGCGACTGCATTTTTCGAAGCGTCAACAAACCCACGCTCAGCAAGCACGTCGGCGGCAATATCGACCAGCGCGGGCGTCGAGCCAAACTCCTCGAGCCCCGGTGCGGACTCGGCGATAAGCGCGGTATCGGTATCCAGATAGCGTAGGCGTTTGCCAATGACCACATCGTCGATATGGAGCTTGGGGTTCAAACCGCCCGCAATGCCCGAAAACACAACAGCCTGCGGAGCATACTTGCTAATGAGGTGCTGTGTTGCAGCGGCGGCGTTCACCGTGCCCATGCCCGCCGTTGTGGCGACAACTGTCAGGCCGTCGAGCTCACCGCTCACAACGGTCAAGCCTGCCTCCCGTGCCTCGCAAACGTCGCTCAGCTCTCCCTTAATCTGCATGATCTCTTTTTCGAGCGCACCGATAATCGCGATGGTAGTCATACCATTCCCCAAACCTATTCGAAATTCTCAACCACGGTATGGTACCAGCATTTTGTTTGACCTCGTCAAACGAACACGCTAAGCCAGTGCAGCTCGCGTATCAAACAGAGCCTTTGCAATCGCAGCCGTAACCTCGCTCGAACGGTCACTCCATGGCATCGATGTCATGACGCTCATGACATAGGTACGGCCATCGATGTCGATGAGGCCTGCATCGCATGTCGAATAGTAACCATCCTCGCTAATCCAGCCTGCCTTGTTGCGCACCAAAACCTGCTCGTCCGCAATGCCATCGCGAATAAACGAGCGCGATGTTGATGCCAGAAGGCCCGACAACCACTGTGAAGTCTCGGTATCCATGCTCAGATACTCGCTCATCTCACGCCATAACCTCGCAGAAGTGCGCGGGCAGTAGGTCGGAAAATCACTCATCGGATCCAGTGCCGTTTCGTCATCAACACCCAGATTGGCAATCCAATCCTCATAGCCATCATGGTCAAACGCCGCGCGTAACGCGATAAACGAATCGTTGTCTGAGTTGACGACGGCATTCTCGATAAGGTCGCGCACCGTCTGCCAGCCCATGCTGTAACCACCATACGTGGCTAAAGGCCCATCGAGCGGCACCTGCCCCGATTCGACCAACGTCTCGCAAATATAGAGCGCATACAGCGCTTTGTAGCTGCTCGCTCCATACACCTCGACATCGGCGTTATACGTCACGCCCTTACCGCTCGACAGGTCGTAAAACACCACGCCCGCATCGCCCAGCTCCTGCGCCTGGTCAAGCGCATTCTGGAGTGCGGCGAGGTTCTCATCCTCCAGGGCGAGGATCTGGTCATCAACCAGTGAGAAGGTCTGCACGGTATCGCCTGAGGGAATATCGTTAAAGTCCGGCTTCGAAAGCCCCGTCTTGAGGTTCGCTGTCGACAGGGTTTGACTTGCGGTGACTTTAGATTCAGGGACCTTTTTGTTTTGCGTCTGTACCGTTGACGCATCTGAATGTGCCATTCGCTCCGACGCGTAGATTTTAGCGGTAATTCCGAGGATAATGACCGCTAACGCTAACATTCCTATGGCGGCAATCTTCGCCCCGCGAATGCGAGCGTCGGCAAGGCCACGCAAAGACGTGCCCTTCGTCTCATATCTGCTGCTATGCTGCGGCACATACTCATCCCGCGATGCGATGTTTCGCACGTGGTCTCCTGACTGCCACCGTTAATATACGAGCAGCATGATACCGAGCAGGCATTTCTTTCCAAAGATATTCAGCGGCGTTTAAGGTGTCTTTAAAGAAACCACAAGCGTATTTATCCAAATGGCACGATTCTGTCGCGCATCTCTACCCAAAACGAAGTTGCGGTGAAATGGTTCCTGTTTGGGCGACATGGGCCTAAAAACAAGAACTATTCCACCGCACCTTGACGGGGCTCTTTAGCAATCAACTAGGTGCCCGGGGGCGCTCATTTAAGTCTGTCCCCAATGAGTGCCCTTGGAGAGCGAAAATGGCTCGCTAGCCGATGGCGTTTTTGAGTTCCGCGCGGCGCTTTTTCATGCCCGTCATGACAGCGTTGCGCAGCTCGGGCATGCGCGCGGTATCCATCTGGGGCACGCCCTCGAGCTTATAGGGAATCCCCAGCTGCTCGTACTTGACGACACCCATCGTGTGATACGGCAGCATTTCCAAGCCCACCACGTTATGCCACGGGGCAATCAGGCGACCGAGTGCCTCGCACTCCTCCACCGTGTCGGTAATGCCCGGCACCACCACGTGACGGATAACGACCTTGATCCTGCGTCGCGCCAGCTCATCGCCAAACGCCAGGATACGTGCAGGATCGCAGCCGGTCAGCTTTTTATGCTCAGCCGGATCGGCATGCTTGATGTCGAGCAGCACCATGTCGGTCTCGTTGAGAACGGCATCGAACTTCTCGGGGTGGTTGGGATCGAACGCATAGCCGCAGCTGTCCAAGCAGGTATGCACGCGGCCATCGGGGTTGTTGTGCATTGCACGGAACAGGTCGGCCAAAAACTCAGGCTGTAGGAGCGGCTCGCCGCCGGACACCGTAATTCCGCCGCTGCGATAGAACTCGTGGTTACTCTGGAACTCATCCATGAGGTGCTCGACGGTCACCATCGTGCCGCCGTTGACCGACCAGGTATCGGGATTGTGGCAATACGCGCAGCGCATGGGGCAGCCCTGAACAAACACCACAAAGCGGATGCCGGGTCCGTCGACCGTTCCCATCGTCTCAATCGAATGTACGCGGCCCAGGGCAAACGCAGAGTCCTCGGGACGAGCGTCCACACCCTCGAGCGTCATCTCAGCCATTCCCGCTACCTTGCCTCTCTTTGGTTTTAGCTACATAAATGCCAGAGACATTCTATCCCATACGCATGATGACAAAACGGTTTAGCGGTCAATTGGGTTGTCCTATTTGACTCCACGCAAAAGCGGCGGGAAGGTTGTCACAACCCGCCCGCCGCCGAGGCAATAGATATCGATAGACGCCAGACCTTATGCCCTAAGCGTGAGCACCGCGCCGAAAGCAGTAGGGCCGCAGTGGCTCGAGATGACGCCGCCGACCTGAGTCCAGGTAACGTCCTTAAAGCCAAGATCGTGTGCATAGACTTCCATGTCGTCGCGCAACTCCTCGGAAAGACCCACCGAATACGCCAGGCCAATATGCGAGTAGTCGATCTCGCCCTTCTCTACCATATGATCAATAAAGGCACGGGCGCACTTAAGCATAGAACCGCGGAACTTCTTGGTCGCCACGAACTTACCACCCGTCACCTCAATGCAGGGCTTAATCTTGAGCAGATGGGCACCGAGGAATGCCACGTTGGACAAACGACCGCCGGCCTTAAGGAAGGCGAGATCGGTTGGGACAAAGCCCAACAGCACGCGGTCCATGACGAAATTCGTAAATGCAAAGATCTCGTCGACGGTGGCATCGGGGTGAGCCTCGATGTATTTGGCGGTCTCGACGACAACGAGCGACTGGCCTACCGAAACAAAGCGCGTGTCCATGGAGTAGACGTAATCGCGACCCTTGGCGGCGATCTTCGATGATTGATGCGAGCAGGTCGTGGCCTCGGAGTACGCAAGATGCAGAATGGTCGCATCGGGCTGCTCGGCATGGATGCGGTCATATACGTGCGCAAAATCCGCAGGCGCGCAGCCACTGGTCTTGGGCATTACGCCAAACTCGTTGCAGCGCGAGTAAATCTCGAGCGGATCGATCGAGCCGTCCTCGACGGTCTCGTCACCAATCGTGACATGCATAGGCACGCGCACGATACCGTAGCGTTCGCAAAGCTCCGGCGTCACATCCGAACCAGACTCAACCACGATTACGTACTTGCTCATTAATATCACGACCCATCTCAACATTGGCTTTTCAATACATGGCACGCGCCGCCGCACTGTTGCACAACAGCGTCCAAGCGCCAAAGAGACGCCGTCCCTTGCACACAACAAAGGACAGCGTCTCCCTGGAAAACTCCGTGCTAATCTGAGATTCTACACGGTTTATTAAGGAGTGTTACTTATTCCGCAAACGGTCACTATACGCGATAAACGGTAGTTGGCCGCGGCAACTGCGACACATTCCGCCCAACAAGTCCAATCGTGCTCCATGCACGGTTAATGAGCGAGGCGGTAGAAATCCATCGACGCCGCACCCTCGGCGTGCAGCGCCATCGCCGGAACCGCCGACGAATAGGTACGGCTCGTAAGTGCCGCCTCACCGCCGTTGGCAAAAATCTCGACCATCGTAGTGTCCGAAAGCACGCGCAGGTCGCGAAGCTCGCCGAGCTCAATCGACCTCTGGTCGCGCCCATAGCCTTCGTCACCCATGTCGAGGGTAAGCATCCCGTCCGCATAGCGCACAAAGACACCCTTGCGAATCTCGAGCTCAACCATCTTGGCGCCCTCACAGGAAACCACGAGATCAAACAGGCGGCCCGGCTCCTCAACGGTTTCACCGCCTGTCGTGCGAACGCAGTCGCCGCGCATCCTCTCAATCTCGTGCGCCGGCTGCTGGCAGAGCTTACCATCGCGCATGCTCAGCTCTCGCGGCACCGTCAACGCGCACTGCCACCCGCGCGCCACCGTCGGGTTTTCCGCCGTCGCATCGGGGCAACCCGACCATCCGATCATCAATCGCCGGCCTGCAGCATCCTCAAAGGACTGCGGAGCATAGAAATCAAAACCGGCATCGACCATCGGGGGCATGCCCTTCCCGACGATTTTAAAGCTCGGCGCCTCCCAATCGGCCTCGATGGGGAACCACACGCACTGATGCGGATTGCGGTAACGCCAACCATCGGCAGGCACACCCTGCGGACAGCAAACGAGAATAAGCTCGCCATCGAGCTCAAACAGATCGGGGCACTCCCACATAAAGCCAAACTTCTCGCCTAACTCAATGCGCGTCGCATAGCTCCAGTTCTCAAGATTGCGCGAGGTATAGACAAGCACGCAGCCACGGTCGTCTTTCGTACGAGCGCCCAGAACCATGTAGTAGATACCGTCGTGTTCAAGGATCTTGGGGTCGCGCACGTGCGTACCGATATCGTCGGGGTAATCGACCGGCCCAACAGCTATGCGCTTCTCGCCCAATTCGTCGGGATTCTCGGCAACCATATGAATCTGGTTTTGCTCACGGCCCGTCAACACGTAGTCGTAATCATCACGGTCAAAATGCTTAACGTTGCCGGTATAGAAGTAGTGAATCTTGCCATCACGTACAAAGGCAGAACCAGAATACGCTCCACTCGAATCCAAATCGGAATCGGGGAACAGCACGGGACCGTGATTCTCGTACGTCACAAAATCCTTTGTCGTCAGATGGTTCCAAAGCACTGGACCGCCATGCGCAGCATCGAACGGATCGTATTGATGATAGATGTGATACGTATCACCAATCTGAACCAAACCATTGGGGTCGTTGAGCCAACCAAGCTCAGGCTCCACATGGAACAAAAGCCTATCGGGGTCGGACGCGATGCGAGCCGCCGTCTCATCCTGTCCGGCACGCCACTGCTCATAGTCCGCACGCATCACCTTGTTTTTTTGATTAAACATCGCCATTGACCTTCTCGTCTATAGGAAAGGACGCTCGACTCACACGAGCCGAACGCCCTTCCCCAAATGGACTTATCCGCACATTACGCTGAACGGCCCAACTAGAAGCTAACGTCGAAGCCAGCGCCAGCGCCCTCTTCATCGGTGGTCGGCACGCCCTTTGCCTTGTTGTAGGCAAAGATCAAGACGATCGGCACGATGAAGGCGATGAGATTGCCAGCCACATACCACACGAGCGTCTCGGGCGTAACGATGAGCAGGCCAAGCACGCCGGTCAGACCCTGACCGATGGCGCGCACCTCAAAGAGCTTGACGAAGGCACCGCCGCAGCCTGCACCGATGCATGCGCAGATGAACGGAATGATCGAGTAGCGCATGTTTGCAGCGAAGATAGCGGGCTCGGAGATTCCGACCAGCGTCGGGATAAAGGACGACATGCAGATGTTGCGCTCTTTGGAATGCTTCTTATGAATGAGGTACATGCCGATGGCGCCTCCACCCTGGGCGATGATGGAAACCGACCAGATGGCCTGGATGTAGTTGAAGCCAGTCGTGGCAACGAGGTTTGCCTCGATACCCTGGATGAACTGATGCGTACCGGTAACGACAAGCGGCTGCAGGAACGCGGCGAAGACAAAGGCACCAAAGACGCCCATCCTGTTGTACAGGATATCGATTACGCCGGCGAGGACGTCGCCGATCAGGTTGCCGAGCGGGCCGAACACGGTGAACAGGGCGACGTTAGCAAGAATCAGGGTAACGGTCGGGACAAAGACGAACGAAACGACCTCGGGGATGTACTTCTGGGCAATCTTCTCGACCTTGGCCATAAACCAGGCAGTCAGGATTGCAGGGAACACGCCGCCCTGGAAAGCAACCATGGGAATGGAGAGCGGACCGAAGTTCCAGTACTCAGCACCCGTCGGGTCCATAACGAACGTGTTACGGTTCATAAGGCTCGGGTGAACCATGACGATACCGACGAGGATGCCCAGGATCGGGTTACCGCCAAAACGCTTGACCGCGCTGTACATAACCAGGACAGGCAGGTAGTCGAAGGTGGTGGCGATAATGGCAAAGAAGCTTGCGAGGTTCTTGAGGAATTCGCTGTGATCGGCGAGGCTGCCCTCCATGCCAAAGAGGCCGTTGGCAACGATCAGCGACTTAAGGCCGATGATGATAGCAGCGCCGACGAAAGCGGGAATGATGGGGATAAAGATGTCCGAGAATACCTTGAGGACCGAGAAGAACTTGCCCTTCTTGTCCGCCTCGGCGCCCTTGACCTCGGAAGCGCTGATCTCCTTAACGCCCGTCAGAGCCATAAACTCATCGTAGACCTTGTTGACGGTACCGGTACCGAAGATGATCATGAGCTGGCCGCTGTTGTACAGCACGCCCTTGACGCCATCGATGTTCTCGAGCTCGGCCTTGTTGTACTTGCTCGTATCCTTGAGCACCAGACGCAGACGCGTAACGCAATGCGTGGCGCCCTCGATGTTCTCCAGACCGCCGACGTTATCGACGACTTGCTGAGACACTACTTTGTAGTCCATGTTCCTCTCCATTCCTTTACGAAATCATAAGACGTTTTGATGCCATTACAGAGACGCGATCGTTGCATTTGCGCACTTAAGCGTACCGTCGGTGACCGTCAGCGCCACACCCTGGCCCTGCTTATTGCAGAATCGAGCGTTAAGCGCAACATCATCGACAAAGATGGTCGCGATATCGTCGTCAACGACCAGGCGCACATGATGAGTGCCCTCGCCCTTAAAGAACAACGGACGCTCGAGGCCCATGTTGTTGACCTGGAACCACGGATACTGGGGGGCCGCCGTAAACTCGAGCTTGCCCTCACGCAGGTTGGCGCGGAACTCATAGGCAAGACCGGACTCGGCGTCCTCGGCAAGCTTCACCGAGAAGCCGGCAGCGTCACCGGCGAGCTCGATGTCGGCATCGAGCATATAGGTGGAACCGGCATCCGCGGCGAGCACCTGCTCGACCTTGCCCGACTCGCAGGAGAGCTCAAAGGTCTCGACTGCCTTAGCCTCGCCAAAGGCGCCAAGCATGCTGTCAGGAAGCTTGGTGCCGAGCGTTCCGTCGGCACGCTGAACGATCTCGAGGGGCATAAAGGTGCCACCCCACAGGTAAGAGCTGGGGTCGCCGCCCTCGTCACGCGTAGGAACCCAACCAAAGAGAACGCGGCGCTCGCCGTCAAATGCGGTACGCGCGGCATAGTACGCGCGGCCATCGAAGGAATCGTCAGCAGGAGTGATCCAAGGACCGTTGATGGAGCGAGACATGCGGTAACGGGTCTTGTTGCCATCACTGTACTCGGAGAACACCAGATACCACCAGTCGCCCATCTTAAAGAGATCAGGCATCTCGAACATGGTGTAAAGGCCCGGATTCCACCAGTCGCCCTGGAACTCCCAGGTATCCAGGTCCTTGGAGGTGAACTTGACCAGACGCCCGGTCATCAGACGCTTGTCCTCGCCCACGCGCGTGCCGAGGATGAGCATGTACTCTTCGTTCTCCTCATCCCAAAGCACAAAGGGATCGCGCCAGTTGCGGTCATCGTAACCTTCCTGGGGCGGAAGCAGCGTCTCGGCGATGTTCTTCTCCCACTTGACGGCGTCGTCACTCGTTGCGTGAAGAAGAACCTGCTTCATCAAGCGTGCGCGGACCTTATCGCGATTGCAACCAGTGTAGAGCGCATGGTACTTGTCGCCCACCTTAAACACCGTGCCGGCATAAACATACTGGTCGACTTCCTCGTCGCCGCCACGCTCAAGGCTCTCGCCAAAGTCTTTGTAATTGACGAAGTCCTTGGTCGTAGCGAGTGCCCAGCCAAACGGCTCTCCGAAAGGTCCGGGGTTACGCGTGTCACGCTGATGATAGAGATAGAACGTGCCGTCCTCGCCGTACGGCATGATGTCGCCTACCCAAATTCCCTCAGGCTGGTAATACACCTTGTGCATCCGAGACTTCCTTTCTCACGAGATACTAACTCGGTACAACTGCAAGATATGTCAATCGTTTTCATATGTCAAACGTTTTCACACCAATACGTCTTTTCGCAGTTCCAGTCGTCGGCAAACGGTTGACATATGCCGGCGAACGGTCATCAGAGGTGTTTGAGGAATTCTTTTGGCACGGGATGAACTACGCGGTTTTACCCTCAATGAGTTCAACGGGGAGCTTGATATTCGATTCGGGCTTTTCGCCGTTAATAAGAGCAATGATGGATTGCGCCGCGAGCTCTCCGATGCGATCGATATCTTGGCGTACGGTTGTTAAGTCAGGCATAAACGTCATAGTGCGGCGGGCACCATCCGCGCCCACGACCTTAATATCGCCCGGAGCGCTCAAGCCGCGCTGCTTCATCACGTTAAGACAGATAGCCGCCATCGTGTCGTCTCCCGCAAAGATGCCGTCAATATCGGGGTTCTCATCGAGGATCTTCGCAACGACCGCGCTCTTTTCGTCGTCGGGCTTAACGAACTCGACCTCACGGACAAGCGCGGGCAAACCGGCCTGCTCAACAACATCGAGGTAGGCATCGGTACGCTTATTGGCAGGCATGCGCATGCGGCTATTGCTGCGCAGGCACAGGATGCGCGAACACCCGTCATCGATCAGGCGACGCGTGGCAAGTTCGCCGATACTATAGCTGTCGCTCGCAATCTGAACAGAGGCCTCGCCAAGGTCGCAGTCGATACCAACCAGACTCAAGCCCATCTCGGCATACGCCTCGGCACCGATATTAAGCGAGTTGACGATGACGCCATCAACCATATTGCGTCGAAGCATGTCGATATAAGAGCGCTCAAGCTCGGGTCGATTGGCGCTATTGCACAGCAGCATCTTAAAACCGTTTTCGGCCAGGGTATGCTCAATGACTTGAACCACTTGGGCATGAAACGGACTGCTGACATAGGGGACGATCATACCGATAAGATTCAGGCGACCGTTGAGCATGGCACGAGCGATATCGTTGGGCGTATAGTTGATGCGCTTCATCGCGGCATGGACCTTATCGCGGGTCTCTTGGCTAATATAGCCACGATTATTAAGCACACGAGATACCGTAGTAGGCGAAACCCCCGCCACCGCCGCAACTTCCTTGATGCCAGGCTTAGCCGTATCCTTAGAACGAGCACTCTCGCGAGCCATAGCACCCTCCCCCATCAACATGTCATACGTTTACATACGAACAAAGCATACCCCAACAAGAGCGGGAAGACGGTAACAGTACAAGTAAGTAAACGACTCATCCAAATAATTAGGAGAGTTCCGCCTAAAGGGTGACTACACAGGACCCCCGCCGGGGCTGTTTGGGCTACCTCCCAAAACATTCCGCAGGACGCAAAGAGGCTCGCCGCACGAAGTGCGCAGCGAGCCTCTTTGCATGTCCGAGGACACCAATTTAATTTAGCGTGGTTCCCTAAAGGACGACAACGCAGGAGACCCGGCAAGGCCGGGAGCACTTTGTCTCGCAAACATTCCGCAGCCGCGAAGCGGCGAGGACGTTTGAGAGGCAAAGTGCGTAGGCCTTACCGGGTCTCCGGTGGGAGTTGAGTCCCTTTAGAACTTGTCGTGGAAGGTACGCGCAATGACCTCGTCCTGCTGCTCCTTGGTGAGCGTGTGGAAGTTCACGGCATAGCCGGAAACGCGGATGGTCAGCTGCGGGTACTTCTCGGGGTGAGCCTGAGCGTCAAGCAGCGTCTCACGGTTGAAGACGTTGATGTTCAGGTGGTGGCCACCCTTCTCGGCGTAAGCGTCGAGCATGTGGACCAGGTTATCGGCCTGGGTCTCGGAAACTTCAGAAACCTTCATAATGTGTCTCCTTCGATTAATAGGCGCCGGCCGAAACCGGCGCGCTAATCAGTAATCGTTATTGTTAGTATAGCACTAACAATAGTTACTCGCCCAGCTGATCAAGGTCGATATCGCCAAAGAACACCTGGTCCTCCTTGCCGAGCGCACTCGGGATGATGGAGAAGGTGTTGGAGATGCCGTCCTGAGCATCGCGGAACGGGAGCTTGGAAACCGAAGACAGCGAAGCGATGGCACCGTGGCTATCGCGCTTGTGCATGGGGTTAGCACCCGGGGCGAACGGCTGGCCAGCCTTGCGGCCGTCGGGCGTGGAGCCGGTCTTCTTACCGTACACGACGTTGGAGGTAATGGTCAGAACCGAGGTCGTGGGCACGGAGTTGCGGTAGGTGTCGTTCATGCGGATGTACTCCATGAACTGGTGCACAACGTCGTGAGCGATCTGGTCGACGCGGTCGTCGTCGTTACCGTACTTGGGGAACTCGCCCTCGGTCTCAAAGTCGACGATGATGCCGTTCTCGTCACGAACGGGGTGGACCTTGGCGTACTTGATGGCGGACAGGGAGTCAGCCACGACGGAAAGGCCAGCGATGCCCGTAGCGAACCAGCGGTGCACGTGCTTGTCGTGCAGAGCCATCTGGATGCGCTCGTAGCAGTACTTGTCGTGCATGTAGTGAATGATGTTCAGCGAGTTGACGTACACGCCAGCGAGCCACTTCATCATGTCGTTGTACTTGGCCACAACGTCGTCGTAATCGAGCGTATCGCCCTCGACGGCGCGATACTTGGGGCCGACCTGCTTCTTGGAGACCTCGTCAACACCGCCGTTGAGTGCGTACAGCAGGCACTTGGCCAGGTTGGCACGGGCGCCGAAGAACTGCATCTCCTTGCCAATGCGCATGGAGGACACGCAGCAGGCGATGCCGTAGTCGTCGCCGTGGTAAACGCGCATGAGGTCGTCGTTCTCGTACTGGATCGAGGAGCTGGCGACAGAAGTCTTGGCGCAGAACTTCTTGAAGTTCTCGGGCAGACGGGTCGACCACAGAACGGTCATGTTGGGCTCGGGGCTGGTGCCCATGTTCTCGAGCGTGTGCAGGTAGCGGTAGCTCATCTTGGTAACGAGCGTACGGCCGTCAACACCCATGCCGCCGATGGACTCGGTGACCCACTGCGGATCGCCAGTAAACAGGGCCTGGTACTCGGGGGTACGGGCAAACTTGACCATGCGGAGCTTCATGATGAAGTGATCCACGAACTCCTGGATCTGCTCCTCGGTGAAGGTACCGTTGGCAAGGTCGCGCTCAGCGTAGATGTCGATGAACGTGGAGGTACGGCCGATGGACATAGCGGCGCCGTTCTGCTCCTTGACGGCAGCGAGGTAGGCGAAGTACATCCACTGGATGGCCTCCTGCGTGTTGGTAGCAGGGTTGGAAATATCGAAACCATAGGTCTCGGCCATCATCTTGAGCTCGCCGAGGGCGCGGATCTGCTCCTGCAGCTCCTCGCGGTCGCGGATGTTGTCGGCGGTCATGACCGTCGGGGTGGAAGCCTTCTGGGCCTCCTTGTCCTTGATCAGGTAGTCGACACCGTACAGGGCGACACGACGGTAGTCGCCGATGATGCGGCCGCGGCCATAGCCATCGGGCAGACCGGTGATGATGTGAGCCGAGCGGCAAGCACGCATCTCGGGGGTGTAAACATCGAAGACGCCGGCGTTGTGGGTCTTGCGCTCGAAGGTGTAGCGCTCGACAACGTTCTCGTCGACCTTATAGCCGTGCTGGCTGGCAGCCTGGCAAGCGATGCGGATACCACCGTTGACGTGCAGCGCGCGCTTAAGCGGCTTGTCGGTCTGAAGACCGACGATGGTCTCCTTCTCGCGGTGGGCGTTATCGATGTAGCCAGCGGGGTGGCTCACGATACCCGTAACGGTCTTGGTGTCCATATCGAGGACACCGCCCTGCTCGCGCTCCTTAAGCAGCAGGTCGAGAACCTCGCCCCACAGCTCCTTGGTACGCTCGGTCGGGCCGACGAGGAACGACTCGTCGCCCTCGTAGGGGGTGTAGTTCTTCTGGATGAAGTCTCGGACGTCAACCTCTCCCGTCCAAATGCCTTCCTTGAAGCCTTCCCATGCCTCCTGCATTGTGTAACCACGCTCCTAGTTACGTGTTATGCGGCGCTCTCTCACACCGCTGCTTATTGAATTCTTGAATGTTCGGCTTGCACTACCGGCTTCTTCCGTTCTTCACCACACGTTGGTGCAGAGAAAAACGTTTGTCCACCTTGGAACTACAACCCAAAACCCAAGATTTCACCCGTTTGAGAAGGATAACATAGCGACCCTCTCCATCTGGGCTGTTATATGTTTCTTTTTTTATATCATAAGGGCGTTTTTTACAAACCCGCAGGAAATGCGAGCGCGGACAGCTACCGTTCACCGATTTGTATGTTATTTTTCCTTGCCTTTGTACGACGTTCGCTCTAGCTGTTATGCCAGCTTTAGCAGGGTAAAGTGTCCCAGAGACCCTACAGAAACTGCAGGGCGGCCACGGGATCCCCCGTGGCCGCCCTGTGGCGTAGCTAGTTTTTAGCTTTGATTGCCGTTTGGCATTAGGCGGCTGAGGCGGCCTTGTCGGTCGTTGCCTTGCCGTTGCTCTGCTGGCCCTCAAAATGCTTGTAGCACCAGCTGGTGACCAGCGGGGTCAAAATGGCCGTCACGATTGCGCAGGCGGCAACCTGTGCCGTAGCCGTCGCGAGCACGGCGCCACCGTACAAGGCCTCGTTGACGCTTGCCATGGCAGCAGGCGTGGCCACATTGGCTCCGGCGCAGCTCGAAATGGCCGCACCTGCGACACCCGTACCGCCCGTGAGCTTATCGACCGCGATAACGGGAATTGCAAAGACCACCGAGCAGATCACGCCGAGCAGAATACCGGGAAGACCGCCATTAATGAGCTGGCCAAAGGTCATGGTCGAGCCCATGGCAAAGAAGACGAGCACGATGACGGCGGAAAGTGCCGGTGCCATCATCTTCTTAAAGCTGGGGAACAGGTTACCTAGAATAATGCCGACGACGATCGGCAGGATGGCACCCACGAGCGACCAGCCGATCGGAGCCTGGCCGGCAGCGCCGAGCACGATCATCGTGACCGGAGGGCCGACAACGAGCGTGGTGATTGCGACAGCGCCACGCTCGGCCTCGTTGCCCATGGTGCCCATCAGTCCAGCGTACATAGCATTGTTGGCGCCGGTGCAAGCCGCCAGCATCACCATGGCAGAGATGCCAAACAGGTTGTCGTTGAACACATAAAGAATGAGCAGCGACACGGCAACGACCACGATTTGCTTGACGGCGATGATGATGGCACCGCGGGCAGCGGCGGCAGGAGCACTCTTAAACGAAATCGTCGTACCGACGATAAGCAAAAAAGCGCCCACGAGCGGGCCTGCACCCTGCTGGGTCATGCCAAGCGTAAAGCTGCCGAGCGTTTTGAACAGGTCGGGGAATAGCGTGTTGAGCAGGCAGCCCAACAAAAGCGGCACCAAAATATTGGCACCCGGGATGGAGGACATCTTAAAGAACGGCTCCTTTGCCGCCGGCGCCTCCACCGCAGTCGATTCACTCATATATATATCTCCTTTGGATGCATGCGAATCGTAGCCGCACGCGCCTATATCAGAAAGAAGGCGACGGTCCCGAGTCGCAGGAGCCGTCGCCGAACAATCGTCGTGGGGTATTACCCGTCCAGGACGATGCCGCCGTCGCAGTCACCGATCTCGCCGTTCACGAAGCTGGCGAGGTCGGAAGCGAAGAACAGCACCATCTGCGCAGGCTCGCTGGCCTGGGCGGCGCGGCCCAGAGGAATACCGTTGATGATGCGCTGAGAGTTCTCGTCAGAGAGAATCGAGGTCATGTCGGTAAGCGTGAGCGACGGGCACACAGCGTTGCAGCGGACGCCGAACTTACCGCCCTCCTTGGCGACCGCCTTGGTAAGGCCATTGACACCGGCCTTGGAGCTCGCGTAGGCCGCGGTGCCGAGCAGGCCGCCACCGATCTTGCCAGCGACAGAGCTCACGTTGACGATAGTGCCGGCATGGGCCGCCTTAAAGTGCGGGTACACGGCGTTCATCATAGTGAAGGTACCGTTGAGGTTGATGTCGATGGTGCGACGCCACTCGGTGTCATCGATCTCGTCGAACTTCTTGGTGCTGATGACGCCAGCGCAGTTGATCAGGATGTTGGTTTGCGGCAGGTCCGTAAAAATCTGCTCGACGGTCTCGCGCGCCTTGGGTGCATCGGCGACATCGAGCTGATAGAACTTGTTGCCCTCGCCAAGCTCGGCCACCGCGGCCTCGCCCTTAGCAGCGTTCCTTGCGATGAGCGCGACGTGTCCGCCGCCCGCAACGATGCCCTTGGCAATCTCGAGGCCAATGCCCTGAGTGCCGCCGGTAACGATCGCGGTTTTGCCCGTGAAGTCAAATGCCATGACTCCAACCCCCTTGATTCAGGTGTCTCCTTGCGGGAAGTTGGAGCATCGCACGTGGCGATAAATGAGTCCCAGTCGTCATGGTGGTGACAACCCCTCGCCTAACCGCGGGAATAATAGTTCTTTGAAACGCTTCAGCGATTGAATTTTTTACTCTTTATGCGCTCTTTATATTGCCCACTGCATGAGACCCGAATACGCGGGTATCATCTTTCACCGAAAATAGTTTCTAGTGTTAGGGGTTTTCGGTGGAAGATACCGATTTCCATGAGCTTGGGCGTCAGCTCTTTACCGAGTTTGGCAGCATGCACCAGCGCGTTTCGCGCTTTGCCGACCAGGCTCTGGGTGGCGAGATGGCCGTCATGCGCGCCCTCATGCGCGCCGGCGGCTCGCTCACGCCGAGCGAACTCGCCGATCGTGCCTGGGTCTCGAGCGCCCGTATCGCCAATATCCTGCGCGCCCTCGAGGCCAAGGGTTGGGTCGAGCGCGAGCACTCAAAGACCGACCGTCGTCGCGTACACGTCACGGTGACCGACAAGGGATTCCAGGTCATCGAAATCAAACGCCGGGAATTCGAGGACCGCACCGCGGCCTTCCTCGAGCAGCTCGGCGAAACAGATACCCAGGAGATGGTGCGCCTTCTAAGACGTGCCAACGAAATTATCGACCGCAATCAAGAAAGGAGAGATGCCGAGTGAGGATTCTCAAGCTCTTTAAAAAACATATCCTGGCACTGTTCGCAGCTATCGTACTTATCGTAATCAGCTGCAACGCCGATCTGGCGCTGCCTACCTATATGAGCGACATCGTCGACGTGGGCGTGCAGCAAGGCGGCATCGCCTCGCCCGTGCCCGACACCATTCGCGCCGAATCGCTCGACGACCTCGAACTCTTCATGAGCTCCAAGGACGCCAAGGCTGTGGAGGCCGTGTTTAGCAAGGCGGACAATAACGGCATTCGAACGTACAAGGGCACCGAGGAGGAGCGTGCCGACGGCGGCAAGATTGCCGACATCATGAGCCTGCCCGAGACTGTCGTCCTTTCGTTCAACCAGGGTATTGACGCCAACTCCATGGGTGACATGATGGGCACGTCCGGTGAGAAAGACAACAGCGGCGCCCAGGCCATGCCCACGCCCGAGCAGATGGCGGCGATGACGCCCGAGCAACTCGCCGAGATGCAGCAGAAGGCCGCTGCGGCGCAGAACATGCAAAAACAGATTGATGCCGACGGTGGCAAGATCACCATGAAGAGCCTGCGCCTGGGTGTCGAGGGCGGTCTGGTAGACCAAAGCAAGCTCGTCGAGGGCGCCAACCAAATGGCGGACAAAATGGGCTCCATGTCGGGCTCCATCGTCACCCAGCGCGCCGTGAGCTATGTACAGGACGAGTACAAGGCACAGGGCATCGACCCCGCCGACGTGCAGAACGCCTACCTGAGCCACATGGCGACCACGATGTTTGGGCTGTGCCTGGTGTCGCTCGTCGCCACCATTCTGACCGGTGCCGTGGCGTCGCGCACCGCCTGCTCCATCGCCCGCGACCTGCGTCGCGAGACCTTCAACAAGGTTATGCACTTCTCGCCGGCCGAGGTGGGCAAGTTTAGCCAGGCCTCGCTCATCACCCGCTGCACCAACGATATTCAGCAGATCCAGATGGCCGCAACCCTGTTTATCCGCATGTGCCTGATGGCCCCCGTCATGGGCATCGTCGCCGTCATGCGCGTCCTGGCCAACCACACCGGTCTGGAGTGGACCATCGCCGTGGCCATCATCGCGGTTTCGGCCGTTGTCGGCGTGCTCATGGGCCTCACCATGCCCAAGTTCAAAAAGATGCAGAGCTTTGTGGACCGCGTGAACCTTACCGCCCGCGAGCTGCTCGACGGCCTTATGCCCATCCGCTCGTTCAACCGCGAGGAACATGAGCTCGAGCGTTTTGACAAGGCTTCGCTCGACCTGATGACCACGCAGCTCTACACCAACCGCGCCATGAGCTTTATGATGCCGCTCATGATGCTTGTCATGAACTGCATCACCGTGCTTATCGTCTGGTTTGGCGCGCAGGGCGTGTCCGACGGCGTGATGCAGGTCGGCAACATGATGGCGTTTATCTCCTACACCATGCAGATCGTCATGGCGTTTATGATCCTCACCATGGTTTCGGTCATCCTGCCCCGTGCCGAGGTCGCAGCCGAGCGCGTGGAAGAGGTCATCACCTGCCCCACGAGCATCAACGACCCCGCCTCGCCCAAACTGCCCGCGGCCAGCGCGCCGCGCGGTGAGCTCACCTTCCGCGACGTGAGCTTCCAGTATCCCGATGCCCGCGCCGATGTCATCAGCGGCGTGAACTTCACCACGCATGCCGGTCAGATGCTCGGCATCATTGGCTCCACGGGCTCGGGCAAGTCCACGCTCGTGCAGCTGATTCCGCGCCTGTACGACGTCACGGGCGGCAGCATTTCGCTCGACGGCATCGACGTGCGCGACATGACCCTTTCCGAGCTACGCCGACGCATCGGTTATATTCCGCAGCAGGGTCGTCTATTCTCGGGTACCGTCGAGAGCAACCTCAAGTTTGCCGGCGACATGGTGAGTGACGAGGATATGCGCCAGGCAGCACGCGTCGCCCAGGCGGAGGACTTTATCGCCGAGCGCGAGGACGGGTACGACTCCCCTATCAGCCAGGGCGGCTCCAATGTTTCGGGTGGTCAGCGCCAGCGTCTGGCCATCGCCCGCGCGTTGGCCAAAAAGCCCGAGGTCGTGGTGTTCGATGACTCGTTTAGTGCCCTCGACTACAAGACCGACGCGCGCCTACGCGAGGAGCTGGCCAAAAACGTTACCGACGCCGCGCTCGTGGTCGTGGCCCAGCGCATCGCGACCATCATGCACGCCGACCAGATCATCGTGCTCGACGACGGCCACGTAGTGGGCACCGGCACGCACGAGGAGCTGCTGCGCAGCTGCCCGGCGTACCTGGAGATCGCACAGTCGCAGCTTTCCGCCGAGGAGCTGGGGCTTACCCAAGAAGAAATTGCAGCCGTCATGGAAGGAGGCGAGCGCTAATGGCAGACGAGACCAAGGCTCAGATTCCCAAGCCCACCCGCCAGCGTGGTCCCATGGGCCGCATGGGCGGCATGCGTCGCGGCGAAAAGGCCAAGGACTTTAAGGGCACCATGAGGCAGCTGCTCGGCTATATCGGCCAGCACAAGATTGCCGTGTTTGCCGCCGTCGCCTTTGCCGTGTGCTCGGTCATCTTTAATATTGTGGGACCCAAGATGCTCGGTCAGGTTACCACCAAGCTGTTCGAGGGCCTGGTTGCCAAGGTCAACGGCACCGGCGATGTCGACTTTAACTGGATCGCTAAGACGCTCGGCTTTTTGCTCTGCCTGTATCTGGCGAGCTCTGCCTGCAGCCTGATCCAGGGCTGGCTCATGACCGGTGTCACGCAAAAGATCTGCTACCGCATGCGCAAGGAGATCGCCGCCAAGATCGCCGTCGTGCCGATGAGCTACTTTAACGGACACAGCAAGGGCGATGTGCTCAGCCGCATCACCAACGACGTCGATACACTCGGCCAGTCGCTCAACCAGAGCGTGACGCAGCTTATTACGTCCGTCACGCAGATTATCGGCGTGCTCGTCATGATGCTTTCGATCAGCCTGCCGCTCACCGGCGTCACCGTGCTCACGCTGCCGGCCGCCGCGATTATCTTGATGGTGATGATTCACTTCTCGCAGCCGTACTTCCGCGAGCAGCAGCAGGTTCTGGGCGCCGTCAACGGCATTATCGAGGAGGATTTTGCCGGCCAGAACGTCATTCAGGTGTTCGACCGCGCCGAGGCTTCGATCGAGGAGTTCGACCGTCAAAACGACCGCCTGTTTATTAGTGGCTGGCGCTCGCAGTTCCTGTCGGGCCTGATGATGCCGCTTATGAGCCTGGTGGGCAACATGGGTTACGTGGGCGTTGTCGTAGTGGGCGCGCAGCTCGCGCTGACCGGCAATGCCACGCCCGGCGACATCCAGAGCTTTATCCAGTACGTGCGCAACTTTACGCAGCCGGTGCAGCAGCTGGGCAACGTGAGCAACACGATGCAGTCGATGGCCGCTGCCACCGAGCGCGTCTTTGAGTTCCTGGCCGCGCCCGAGGAGGAGCAGAAGGCCGACGCGCAGATCCCCGAGAAGCGCCCCGGTCACGTGGAGTTTGACCATGTGAAGTTTGGCTATACGCCCGACAAGACCATCATCCATGACTTTAGCTGCGAAGCGCAGCCCGGCCAGACCATCGCCATCGTCGGCCCCACCGGCGCCGGCAAGACCACGCTCATTAAGCTGCTGCAGCGCTTCTACGATGTGGACGGCGGTTCGCTGCGTGTCGAGGGCGTCGACGTGCGCGATTGGGACCGCGCGGCACTTCGCGGCGAGTTTGCCATGGTGCTGCAGGATACCTGGCTGTTTAACGGCACGATCCGCGAGAACATCCGCTACGGACGCCCCGATGCAAGCGATGCCGAAGTCGAGGCCGCCGCACGCGCCGCACGCTGCGACCACTTTATCCATACGCTCGCCGGCGGTTACGACTTTATGATCAACGAGGAGGGCACCAACCTGTCGCAGGGTCAGCGCCAGCTCGTGACCATCGCCCGCGCCATTTTGGCCGACCGTCCGGCGCTAATTCTCGACGAGGCGACCTCCAACGTTGACACTCGTACCGAGGAGCTTATTCAGCGTGCCATGGATGCGCTGATGCAAGGCCGCACCAGCTTTGTTATCGCACATCGCCTGTCCACGATTCGCAACGCCGACGTGATCTTGGTGATCCGCGACGGCGACATCGTCGAGAAGGGCACACACGACGAGTTGCTCGCCCAGGGTGGCTTCTACGCCGACCTGTACAACTCGCAGTTCGACGAGGCGGCGTAAATTCTGCCGCAGGGAACGAATAACGCCCGAGAACGGGGGCGCAGGACAACCTGCGCCCCCGTTTTTGTTCTACGGCCCTTGAGCCGCCTCCCCTGGGACCTGATTGACAGCCCCTTCGAAGCCCTGTGGGCAAAAAATGGCAAATATGAGTACTGTTACCTTTTTGGTAACAGCCAAAACCGCCTCAAACGACCTCCTTGCGGCCTCTATACGCCTTCAAATTAATCAAAACGCCCGTTAGCGGGCTTCTGTGTGCCAACGTTAATGAACATATTTTTCACTTTGTCTATTATCTTGCTAGACTGATATGTTACTAGGTTAGCAACCGTACTCATATTTGGCATTTTTTGCCCACAGGGTGTTTCCTGGGGAACCGACAACAGCCTTAGGGTCGCGCGCGGTGCCACTCCCTCCCGACATCCGCCGACGTTTACCCAGATAAAACCTGCCAAAATAAACCTGTCCCTTTTGGCAGGTTTCGGGGTGGCAAGGGCTTGCACTTTAGCGTGCGACAGCGGATAATGCCGAACACTCGACAATACGCTTATTGCTCTTTCTATAGATTGAGGAGGCCCCTATGGCCATGGAATTCAAACGCAGGCTGCCGATCCCCATGGAGATCCGCGAGGAAATGCCGCTTTCTGCCGAGCTTACCGCCAAAAAGCAGGCATTTGACGCCGAGGTCGCCAAAGTCTTTACCGGCGAGGACGCACGCAAGGTGCTCATCATCGGCCCGTGCTCTGCCGACCGCGAGGATTCGGTCCTCGAGTACATGAACCGACTGGCCAAGACCGCCGAGGAGGTCAAGGACAAGCTCATCATCATTCCGCGCGTCTACACCAATAAGCCGCGCACCAAGGGCACCGGCTACAAGGGCCTGCTGCACAACCCCAACCCCGAGGCTCCCGACGACCTGCTCGAGGGCGTCAAGGCCATCCGCCATATGCACCTGCGCGTTATTAAGGAAACAGGCTTCTTCACCGCCGACGAGATGCTCTATCCGTCCAACTACCAGTACCTCGTTGACCTGCTGAGCTATGTTGCCGTGGGCGCACGCTCGGTCGAGAACCAGGAGCATCGCCTGGTGTCGAGCGGCATTTCGGTGCCCGTCGGCATGAAGAATCCCACTGCCGGCTCTACCACCGTTATGCTCAACTCCATTTACGCCGCGCAGGCGCACCAGAGCTTTATCTTCCGCAACTGGGAGGTCGAGTGCGACGGCAACCCGCTCGCACACGCCGTCATGCGTGGCTACATCGGTCTCGATGGGCGCACCTACCCCAACTACCACTACGAGCACCTGGAGCGCCTGGCCGAGCGCTATACCGAGCATGCCGGCTACGCCAATCCGGCAGCGGTTATCGACTGCAACCATGACAACTCGGGCAAGCGTCCGCTGGAGCAGTACCGCATCTGCAAGGAGGTACTCGACAGCTGCCGCCGCAACGAGTCCATCTCCAAGCTGGTCAAGGGCTTTATGATCGAGTCCTACCTTGAGGACGGCAACCAGCCGGTCGATGGCGGCGTCTTTGGCAAGTCGATCACCGATCCGTGCCTGGGCTGGGAAAAGACCGACTACCTCATCCACGAGATCGCAGAGCGTATTTAGAGTTACGGCGTTTTACCAAACCGCGTAACGACTCGACGCTGCAAGCCCGTCAGAGCGGCAATCTGCCTTTCAGCTTCGACGGCATGGCCAGAAGGTCAATGCCGCCTCGCTTCAAGGCACCTTGCTCGCTCTGGCGGGCTTTCGCTGACTTTTGCTCTACCTGCGGTGTTGGCGGGGCAGCTAATTTAGGATGGGGCTCTTTTAGCTACCCGCAAAGTAGTCGTTGGGGACGTTCTTGTTTGACTAGTCGTTTAAGAACGTCCCCAACGACTACCCGGGGGAGTTGCCTTCCCTCGTGGCGGTCTTCTAGCAGAAAAACCAAGTGAGTAGGCTTTTTGCAGGAGGGCAAGCACGCCCCAAAACGCCACAGTTCTGACCTGCGGTTTTATAGATCATTTGTCGCGATGTGCTCGGCAGGTTCAAAAAAGTCTACTCACTTGTATCTGAGACGCACCAGATTGGCAAAAACCGCCGCGAAAGGGCCCCTGGTCCCTTCGCGGCGGTCATACGCCTCTGATTTTGCGACGATTTTGCCCGCTTGTTACTCGCTGTAGCGGGTGGCGATGGCGGCTTGTACCATGCCGGTGCTCATGAGGTAGGTCACCAGGAAGTAGCCGCCGTAGGCTGCCAGGAAGATTGCACAGGTGAGGCCCACGGTGCCACCGATGCTCATATTTCCGAATATGCTCACCAGCTCGATGATCACCTTAAGTGCCACAAAGGAGTGCGCCAGGCCCAATGCCAGCGGGAACAGGAAGAATACCGCTTGCTGTGCCATCACCGAATGGCGAATCTGGCGGTCGTCGCAGCCGATCTGTGCCAGCACACGATAGCTGCGGCTGCCGTCGGCCACATTGGAGAGCTGCTGGATCGACAGTATCGCCGCGCATGCAACGACCAATACAAAGCCGATGTAGATGGCTAGGTAGCTAATAAGACCGTTCATTTGCGCTGCCTGCGTGTACATCTCGGAGCGTGTGATGAAGGTTCCCCACGACCCCGACTCCTTGCCGTCAACGAGCAGATTGTCGAGCACAGTGTATTTAATGCTCTCGTCTGCCTCGGTTGTATCCATCCCCTGTTTGTAGTTAACGAGCAGGCTACTGGAATACGGCTGCAGATTAAGTTGGGACAACAGCTCGTCGGCAACGACGACGGTGCCCGGATTACTACCCATCGCCGAGTTGGCGATGGCCGCCGTATCTTCGTCCGACTTATCGGCTGCGGGCTTGAGCGTATGCCCGCCCAAGGTAAGGGCATGGCCGCCAGCCATATACTTGGTGTACAGGTCGACCAGCTCGCCGCCCATATCACACGTGAGCAGATACTGGTCGCGACCGATGTGCACCGGCTCCTCGCCCATCATCTGGCGCAGTTTGTTGTACTGGCTCGCCGGCGTCACAAACAGACCCATCGCATCGGCATTGCTACCCCCGAACGCCTTGGGAAGCTTTTCGCCCATGGTCTTGCACATCTCACTTGGAATCACCGAAGGATTCGAGCCGCCAAGCGGGTAACTCAGATACGAATCGATCTGCACATGCTCACCGGCAACATCGGCGATATTGACCTTCTTGCCGATCTCGTCGTTGTTGTCCGCCGACTTGCCCTTACGATCGCCGTGCCATGTATCGCCGTGCCATGCGGAGTACAAATCGACCGTACTATCGGCCAGCACCATGCGATCGGCCTCAGACGGATTGAAAGACTCTTTGTAGAAGTCGAGCGTATCGGGCGTGTAATAGACATACGTCTGAGACACATCAACAGGGTTATAGCGCTCCAGGTTTTCGTTCATCACGTTGGCAATCGACATACCGCACGTCACCGAGGTGATGGCCAAAAACAGGAGCATCGCGATGACGCCCATCGAAAAGCACACCGTGTTGACCTTGGCCGCAAGCTGGCGCACGGTAAACATGTTGAGGCCGCGCCAATACACGCCGCGCAGGCTCTGCAGCAGCTTGATGAGCATGCCCGAGAGTCCCCAGAACAGGGCAAAGGTGCCCACGGTAACCATAGCGGTCGTAATACCAAACTGGTTCATGGCCTCTTGCAGCTTGCTGTCCGTCGCGGTTAGCGGGAACCCATCACGTAGCAGACGGTAATAGGCCACGCCCACAAGCACCACGCCCACAGCAAAAATGGCAATCGCGATCCAGGGGTTGCGCGTCTTGATGCTCTCGTTGCGACGCTCGGCACCCATAAGCTCGATGAGTTTGGTACGACGCACGGCGCGAAGGTTCAGCAGTAGCGTGAGCACAAACATTACGAGCATGCAGGCAAGGGTAAGATTGAACGCATGCACCGAGAAAAAGAAGTGGAAATTGGCGATCTGTGTCTTAAAGAGCGAGGCCGTAAAGAACGTCATGAGCTGGGAGAGTCCCACACCCAGCACAATGCCGGCGACAAAGGCCACGACCGATACTATCACGGTCTCGAGCGCCATGATCGTGGCGACGCGCCCGCGCCCCATGCCGAGCACCTGGTACAGGCCAAACTCCTTCTTGCGGCGTTTCATGATGAAGTTATTGGCATACACCATCAAAAAGGCCATGACACCGGCCAAAAAGTACGTCAGGTCGCCGAGCATGCTGCCCATAACCTGCGCCAAGCCCTCTTCATCGATTCCGGCGATGTCGACCTGCATCGAGATGGTGTTGAAGGCATAGAAGACCGTGACGCCCAGGGTGAGCGTCAAAAGGTAGACGAGGTAGTCGCGGCCGGCACGGCGGACGTTGCCCCAAGCGAGTTTACAGAGCATCGGAGCCCTCACCGCCCATCATGGCAACGACCTCCATAATGCGGTCGAAGAATTCTCGGCGGTCGGTGTCGCCGCGGCGCAGCTCGGTGAAAATCTTGCCGTCTCGGATAAACAGCACACGGCTCGTGTAGCTGGCGGCAAAGCTGTCGTGCGTGACCATGAGCACGGTGGCGCGTAGGCGGCGGTTAAGGGCCTCCAGGCTCTCGAGCAGCAGGCGAGCGCTCTTGGAATCGAGGGCGCCGGTGGGCTCGTCGGCCATGATCATGGTGGGGTCGGTGACGAGCGCGCGAGCCGCGGCAACGCGCTGCTGCTGACCGCCGGACATCTGGTAGGGATACTTGCCGAGCACCTGACTGATGGACAGGCGCGCTGCCACATCCTGCACGCGGGTCGAGATCTCTGCCGAGTTTGTGCGGGCGATGGTGAGCGGCAGGGCGATGTTCTCGCGTGCCGTGAGCGTATCGAGCAGATTGGAGTCCTGGAAGATAAAGCCGAGCTCCTCGCGGCGGAACTGCGAAAGCTTAGCCTGCTTCATGCGTGTTACGTCCTGCCCGTTGATGCGGATGGTGCCGCTCGTGGCGCTATCGATGGTCGAAACGCAGTTGAGCAACGTCGACTTGCCCGAACCCGAAGCGCCCATGATGCCAACAAATTCGCCGCGGTTGACGGTAAAGCTGACGTCGTTGAGCGCGCGGGTCACATTGCCCAGCGCCCCATATACCTTTTCGAGATGCGCGACCTCCAGTACCGGGGTCGCCATGTGCGTGGTTTGCATACCGAGTCCTTTCTTGCGATTAGTTTACGGCATCTATAGTCGCAAGAAGACGAGTCGGCTACCATCGATATGGCTTACGCTTGCCTTACCGTTGTGTAAGGTACGGGTAGCTAACCTGCCGCGTGTTGATGTTGAGAGAGGACTCCTGTTGAAGACTGTTCATGTTGCCGCTGGGATCATTCGCAAGGAAGGATCTGACGAGCTGCTTGCCGTGCAGCGCGGCTATGGCGACATGCTGGGACTTTGGGAGTTCCCCGGTGGCAAGCTCATGCGCGGCGAGACACCCGAGGACGCCGTACGCCGCGAGCTCATGGAAGAGCTGCAGGTAAAAGTCACCAACCTGCGCGATTTTTACACCGTTGAGTATGACTACCCCGATTTTCATCTCTCCATGGAGTGCTACTACTGCTCGCTGGCTAAAGAATCCGATGAGCCTCAGAAGCACGACCGCCAGCTCGATATCCGCTGGATTCCACGCACCTCGCTTGCCACTGTTGAGTGGATGCCCGCCGACAAGGGGCTCATTGATGCCCTGATTGAACTGAAGGAAGATCGGCTTGAGGCCAACGGCGCCGCCAACGACGCCGAGGCCGCCACGACCGACGAGCCCGCCACCAAACCCAAGCGCGCACCTAAGCGCCGCAGCAAAAAACGTCCCAAGCCCGGTCTGCTCGACGGTATCGACACCTCGGACCTTTCCGCTGACGAGCGCGAACTGGTGCGCCGTCGCGCCGCCATCAAAAAGTCCATGAAGGGCAACAAGCGCGCCAACACCAAGCCCGAGCTGCTCGTTCGCCAGCGCTTGCGCGCAGCGGGGCTCACAGGCTATCGCCTAGAATGGAAGGTCCCCGGCAAGCCCGACATCGCCTTCCCCGGCCGCAAGATCGCCATCTTCGTCAATGGCTGCTTTTGGCACCGTTGCCCCAAATGCAATCCCAGTCAGCCCAAACGCAATGTTGAGTTTTGGGAAGCAAAATTCCGTCGCAACGTCGAGCGCGATCGCGCCGCGGTGGCAGCGCTCACTCAAATGGGCTGGACACCCATAACCATCTGGGAATGCGAACTCAAAAAAGACCGCATCGACGCCACCATGGAAAAGGCCATCGAGCAGGTGCGCGCCGCAGAGCCACAGCGCTAACAGCGAGCATTCACACGCTCCGCACGTCCGCGCCACATCCGCGTCACAAACCTTAGAAAGCCCTTAAGTCCAAAACCTTTCAAGAGTGTTACTCGATAGCTTTAACCTGCGGTTTCATCGTAATTGCAAACCTCATTAAGCCTTTCTTTAGCGCTTCTTTGCGACGTCCGCGGCATAATACTGCCAACGCACGGGACCTAGCAGCACACCCCGTGCGCTATCTTTTGGTGGACATCGAGGAGGCCGCATAAGCATGCATTCTTCCAATGACGCAGCACAGCAGCCATCCCTAAAACATGCAGACCTTTTCTCCTTCCCCCCGACACAGAGAAACGGCCTCCTCGACTCCCCCACCACAAAAGCCAAACGCTCAACCGACCAGAGCCTCAACTTGCGAGCATCGTTCGAAAAGCTCCAAGCATCCCTAAACAAGTCATTCCCCAACCAAGCCCGGGCATACTAACCCCTCATCAGCAAAGAAGCCCTGACGCCCCACCCATTTCCGCCCCAACGCCACAAGGGCGATCGAGCAGGACGGCTTGGGCGGGTCCCCGTACTTAGTTTCCAAAATCATTCCGCAGCGCGAAGGCCCCCGTTGCCAACGCTTCGTAGAAGCGAGGCAACGGGGGCCTTCATGCGCGAGGACGTTTTGGAAACTAAGTACGAGGACCCGCCCAAGCCGTCCGGTGGGATCAGAGTACCCTTGCTGTTACTCTGCTTTGCCCACAGAGTTAAGGTTGGTCATGCGGATCTTAACCAGCTCGGTGATCTCACGCATACCCTCCTTAGCCGGCTTCTTGGGATCGAAGCAGGCGGGGTTCTCGGCCATGTAGGCCATGAAGCCCTTGGTGTAGGCCTGACGCAGCTCGGTAGCGTAGTTAACCTTGCAGATGCCGTTCTTCACAGCCTCGGCAACCTGCTCATCGGGCACACCGGAGGTGCCGTGCAGAACCAGCGGCACGTCGACGGCGTCGCGAATGGCCTTGACCACGGACTGCTCGATGTGCGGATCGCTCGTGTACACACCGTGGCTGGTGCCAACGCCAATAGCGAGGGAGGTGCAGCCGGTACGCTCGACGAACTCCTTGGCCTCGGCCGGATCGGTGTAGGGGCTCTCGCCCTCAACCGCGGGACCGTCGTCCTCCTTGCCGCCAACCTTACCGAGCTCAGCCTCGACGGGCACGCCCATGGCGCGGCCAGCATCGGCGACGGACTTGGTCAGGGCGATGTTGTCCTCGAAGGACTCGTGCGAGCCGTCAATCATGACAGAGGTGTAGCCCGTGCGGAAAGCCTGCATGCAGCGGTCATAGCCATCGCCGTGATCGAGGTGCAGAGCGACGGGCACGGAAGCGCGCTCGGCAGCAGCCTTGACCATGCCGTAGAAGTAGTCCAGACCAGCGGTCTTGATGGTGCCCGGGGTGGTCTGCATGATGACGGGGGACTTGGTCTCCTCGGCAGCGGCCAGAACGGCCATAACAAACTCGAGGTTCTCGACGTTGAACGCGCCGACGGCGTAGTGGCCGGCCTGAGCGTCCTTGAGCATCTTTTCGGTGGTAACAAGTGCCATGAGCGTTTGCTCCTCTCCCTCGCCCGCATCTGGACATCGGGCGTAGTTGTTCACAAGGCGTTTTACCTTGCGTTTTACTGCGTTCATTGTATGAAATTCAGCGGCTTTGCACGTGCGAGATATTGAGCCCATGCAGGTCAATACCGTCGTTTTTGAAAAGTAAACGGAAGGAATTTGAGCCGAGTGGACATGTTCGATATTGAATTTTGGGCGTTCAGTGTCTTTCTTTTATAGAAAAGATAAGTAATCGAAAGGTGTTTTCTTACTCAAAAAGAAAATGAACGAAAATAGAGTCAACACAATTCCTGCAAATTTAGCCGAGAATGGAGCAAGCATGGCCCAAGCCACCAACCGCGCTTTTGCCGACGAACGCCGTGCCGCCATTATGGAAATGCTCGATCATAATGCCTCGGTGCAGGTAGCAGAAATCGCCCAGACCTTTGGCGTGTCCTCCGTCACCGCCCGCGCCGACCTGGACGCGCTCGCCGAAGCAGGCAAGCTGCGCCGCACGCACGGCGGTGCCGTATCACTCCACAAACGTCTGACCGTCTCCACGCAGGATCGCCGCATCAATGTCAACGTCGCCGCCAAGCAGGCCATCGCGCAAAGCGCCATCGAGCTCGTCAATGACGGCGACACGCTGCTCGTCGACTCGGGCACCACGGCGCTCGAGTTCGTCCGGCTCCTCGATCAGCGCGACGGTATCACCGTCATCACGGCCGACATTACCATTGCCGATTACATCGACGAGAGCATGCCCTCAGTCGATGTCGTCATGCTGGGCGGGGCGCTGCGCAAAGGCCATCGTTATTTGTACGGACCGCTCACTATGCAGGCGCTCCAAATGGTCCATGCCGATCTGGCCGTCATGTGCCCCGGCGCCTTTGTCTCCAGCTGCGGCTTTACGACCGACTTTCCCCAGATGGCCGAGACCAAAACGGCTATGATCGCCGCGGCCCATCAAAGCGTCGCCCTCATGGACGCCAGCAAGGTTAGCGGACGCGGCATGTACCGCTTTGCCGAGCTGACCGATGTCGACACCATCGTGATGGACCGTGACCCCGATCATGCCGTCGCCACTTCAATCGCCGAGGCCACCGACAGCGCACGTCCAGCCCTCATCATCGCCGGCGCTTAAACAAAAACCACCACAAAGGTGCCTGTCCCCTTTGTGGTGGTTGTGATGGTTGAGCGTCAAAAGTGAACGTGTCGTTACTTGGACAGCTCGTCGGCGAGGGCCTCGATCTGGGCGCGCGAGGCGTCGTTGAGCGAGCCCAGCACGGTCACCTTGTTCTGCGCTAGGGTGATGTCCTTCATGCCCTCGAGCTCCTTGGTCATAACCTTGGCAGCTGCGGGCGCCCAGGAACCGGACTCGACAAGCGCCACGGTGCGGTTCTGGTAGGCATGCTCGGCGAGCGTGTGGATAAAGGTGCTCATGCACGGGAAGATCTCGCCCTGATAGGTAATGGAGGCGAGCACCAGACGGTCGTAGCGGAACGCATCCTCAACGGCCTCGGCCATATCGTCGCGAGCCAGGTCAAAGACGGAGACCTTCTGGCCGCGGGCCTCGAGCGCAGATGCGAGCTCCTCGACGGCCGTCTTCAGATGGCCATACACGCTCGCATATGCGATCGTGATGCCCTCGTCCTCGGGCTGATAGCTCGACCAGGTGTTATAGGTGTCGAGGTAGTAGCCCAGGTTCTCGGTCAGCACGGGGCCGTGGAGCGGGCAGATGATCTGGATATCCAGGTCGGCGGCCTTCTTGAGGACGGCCTGCACGAACTTGCCGAACTTACCGACGATGCCAAAGTAGTAGCGGCGAGCCTCGCAGGCCCAGCCCTCGGGATCCTCGACGTCGTTGGCGCCAAACTTGCCAAAGCCGTCGGCACTAAAGAGCACCTTGTCGGTGGCCTCGTAGGAGAAAATCACCTCGGGCCAGTGAACGTTGGGGGCGCCGATAAAGGTCAAGCTGTGGCCGCCCAGGTCGAGCACGTCGCCCTCTTTGACGACCATCTTGCGCTCGGGGAAGTCGGTGCCAAAGTAGTTGACCATCATGCGGAAGGCACCCATGCTAGCCACAATCTGGGCCTGGGGGTAGCGCTCCATAAAGGCAGCGATGCCGGCGGAGTGATCGGGCTCCATGTGATGGACGACCAGGTAGTCGGGCGTACGGCCATCGAGCACGGCCTCGAGGTTGCCGAGCCACTCGTCGACAAAGTCAGCGTCAACCGAATCGGCGACGGCGATCTTGTCGCCCAAGATAACGTAGCTGTTGTATGCCATACCGTTCTCGGACACGTCGTACTGGCCCTCGAACAGGTCAATGTCGTGATCGTCGACGCCAATGTAGCGGATATCCTTGGTGATCTCCATCAGGCAAAGCCTCCTAGATAGACAAAAGAGCCCGTCTATCATAACACTCGCCTTCATAGCCACGGCTATCTGTCAGCATCCTTACCGATTGTTTTTGAGGCGGAATATACCGCCGTTCACCTGCACAAACTATACGTGAGGCGCTGCCGTGGTATGTCGAACGATAAGCTGACCGGGAATGCGAATGGCGACGGTTTTATCCGTTGCCCCCGCCTCGGGAACCGCATGCTCGAATACCTCGCGTCCGCGCTGATGCAAATCGAATCGAACGGTCGTGAGCTCGTTATGCGCGACAAAGTCGTCGAGCGAGTCATCGACGCCCACCACGCTTACGTCCTCGGGCACGCGCAAGCCGCTATCGCGCAGCGCTGCAATTGCGCCATTTGCCATCTGATCGTTTGCCGCGTAAATCGCCGTCATGGTGCGGTCGTGTTCGGCCAGATACCTACCGGCCTCGTAACCGCTGTTGGCAGACCAGTCTCCCTCGAGCGGCTCTGCCGGCTCGATGTGTTTACGCTCGAGTGCATCCTGCCAACCGGCGCGACGAAATTGTTCGTCAACCGAGAACGACGGGCCGCCAATATAGCGAATTTGCTCGTGCCCCAGCTCAAACAGGTGGTCCATAAGCAATAGCGAGCAGCCGTAATGGTCGGAATCGACCGTGGTCACCCGCGGATGCGCGTACATGGTAACGATGACCGTACCAATGCCCGGCAGTGGATCAAACGTCTCAAAATCGGGCGCCATGCGACTCATGCCGATAATGATGCCGTCCACGGGCAGTGCGGCCATGCGACGCGTTGCCTCGGCAAGCGAAAACTCCTCGGTCTTGGACATCTCGACCAGCGTGATGGCGCAATTATGCTCGCGAGCAGCGCTGGCGATGCCGTCGATCATTGAGAGGTTGCCAAACTTGGTGACATCGTTGACGCACAGGCCGACCGAATGGTAACGGCCGTCGCGCAGCGAGCGACCGGCATAACTCGGACGAAAGCCGAGCTCTTGCATGGCGGCCTGCACGCGTTGGCGCGTCTGCTCGTTCACGTTGGGCAAGCCGTTTGCGACGCGCGAAACCGTCTGCTGTGAAACGCCAGCAGCGCGGGCGACGTCGGCCATGGAGACCGGACGCGTGCCTGTATCGTTGGACGGGCGCCTTGCCACAGAATCACCTTCACCCTTGCGAGATCTGAATAGCGTGAATGCCGGCCGAGCAAAAATACACCCCGCGCCGAGGACCGCTATCGTCGGACGCATGTTAACGTACTCTACTTTTTCTATCTGCATCTCTTCTGCTTTATAAGTCCATACAGCCACACCGTTCACGGCCGAAAATCTACCGATTACCAGATTCTCAAAAATAGATATGCGTTGTGTTATGAGTACGTTAACATACCCATTAACGTGCGGCACCGCGACCGTCTGGTTTGTGGTGCTCAAAATTGTTAACGTACTCATAATGACACGGACCAGTCTCTCCCGCGTCAAGGAAAGGACCCCCCATGACCACCCCCGACAAAAAGACACTCGCCACGCTCACCAAGCTGTTCGAGGAGGAGTTTGGCCCCATCGGCGACCGCCAGGTGCTCTACGTGCACGCGCCCGGCCGCTCCGAGATCAGCGGCAACCACACTGACCACGAGGGTGGCCACGTTATCGCCGGCTCGCTCGATGTCGCCGTCGACGGCATCGCCGTGGCAACCGATTCCAACAAGGTTCGCGTAGCCGACGAGGGCTATCCCACGTTTGAAATCGCGCTCGACACGCTAGACGTTCAGGAGTCCGAGAAGGGCACGTCCGCGAGCCTCGTCCGCGGCATGGCCCACGAAATCGCTGCTCTGGGCGTTGAGCCCCAGGGCTTCGACTTTGCCTTCACCTGCTCCGTCCCCTCGGGCGGCGGTCTTTCGAGCTCCGCTGCTGTCGAGGCGGCATACGGTCGCGCCATGGAGACGCTCTGGGACGCACCCGCCATCGAGCCCGTCGCGCTCGCCCAGATGAGCCAGCGCACCGAGAACAACTATTACGGCAAGCCCTGCGGTCTGATGGACCAGGCCGCCGTTTGCTTGGGCGGCCTCGCCTACATGGACTTTGAGGATCAGGCTCAGCCTAAAACCCAGAAGCTCGAGCTCAACTTTGAGGATCACGGTTATGCGCTCGTGCTCGTTAAGGTCGGTGCCGACCACGTGGCCGCCACCGACGACTACGCCGCCGTTCCGCGCGAGATGCAGGACGTCGCTGCCGAGTTTGGCAAGGCACGCCTGTGCGAGGTAAACGTGGCGGACTTTGACGCCAAGCTCCCCGAGCTGCGCGCCAAGCTGGGCGACCGCGCCTGCCTGCGCGCCGTTCACTACTGGTACGAAAACGGCCTGGTCGATAAGCGCTGGGCTGCCCTGAACGCCGGCGACATCGATCAGTTCCTGGTCCTGACGCGCGAGTCCGGCGCCAGCTCTGCCATGTACCTGCAGAATGTCGTTGCCAAGCTGGGCTCCGAGCAGCCTTCGATGTATGCCCTGGCACTGGCCGAGCACGTGCTCGACGGCCGTGGCGCCGTCCGTATCCACGGTGGCGGCTTTGGTGGCACCATCCAGGCCTTCGTGCCGCTCGACCTGGTCGACACCTTTATCACCAAGATGAACGGCTGGCTGGGCGAGGGCTCTGCCCGCCACTACGCAATTTCTGACAAGGGGGCTTACGCGGCATGGCTGTAATGACTGACGTGCGCGAGGCCGCGCAGAACCTGATCGAGTACGCTATCCACCGATCGATGATCGGCCAGGACGATCGCATCTGGGCGTATAACACCATTCTCGAGTGCATCGGCGCTACGGGCCCGGCGCTCGACATGGCCTGGGCGCTGCAGACCGAGAAGCTCTCGCTCTTGCACCCCGATACCCTCCCCGACTTTGACCTTGAAGGCACGCTTGCCGCGCTTTCCGAGACTGCCGTTGCCAACGGTGCCGCCGAGGACACGGCGTCGGGCCGCGACCGCATCGCCATGCGCATCATGGGCATGCTCATGCCGAGGCCTTCGGTTGTAAACGAGGAGTTCAACGGACGCATGGGCGTCAACGAGCCCCGCGCCGCGACTGACTGGTTCTACGGCCTGTGCTGCGACGCCGGCTACGTGCGCCGTGCCGCCATCGCGCGCAACATCAAATGGAGCACTTCCACCAACTGGGGCGACCTGGAGATCACTATCAACCTGTCAAAGCCCGAGAAGGACCCGCGCGATATTGCCGCGGCCGGTGCCGCCAAAAACACGGGCGAGAAGTATCCCGCCTGCCAGCTCTGCATCGAAAACGAGGGGTATCCCGGACGCTCCGCCGCAGCCGACGGCGGTGCCCATCCCGCCCGTCAGAACCTGCGAGTTATCCCTATCCAGCTCGACGGCGAGCGCTGGGGCTTCCAGTACAGCCCGTACGCGTACTTTAACGAGCACTGCATTGCTATGAGCTCCGAGCATCGTCCGATGCACGTCGACCGCAAGGGTCTGACCTGCCTGCTCGATTTTGTGGACCTGTTCCCGCACTACTTCATCGGCTCTAACGCCGACCTGCCCATCGTGGGCGGCTCGATCTTGTCGCACGACCACTTCCAGGGCGGCGCGCACGAGTTCCCCATGATGCATGCCGCCGAGGTCTCGCAGTTTAGCGTGCCCGGTTTTGACCAGGTCAGCGGTACCGTGCTGCAGTGGCCGCTCTCGGTGCTGCGCCTGCGCTCGCATGACCGCGCTCAGCTGCTCGACGCCGCCGAGAAGATTATCCTGGCATGGCGGGAGTGGACCGATGAGTCGGTTGGCGTCGTCGCGCACACAGCCGATGGCGTGGCGCACAACACCGTGACGCCCGTCATCCGCCGCGTCGACTCCCGCGGCAATGCCGGCGGCGAAATCTACGAGGCCTACCTGGCGCTTCGCTGCAACATCACGACTGACGAGCATCCGCTGGGCGTATTCCACCCGCATGCCGAGTACCACCACATTAAGAAGGAGAACATCGGCCTGATCGAGGTCATGGGCCTGGCCATTTTGCCGCCGCGCCTGGTTCCCGAGCTCGGCGCTGTCCGCGAGCACCTGCTGGCGGCCAAGGTCGATGCCAGCTACGACCTTGCTAGCGCGCTCGAGGGCGATGATCTTTGTCGCAGCCATGCCGCGTGGGCCGAGGACGTCTTTGCTCGCCGCGCCGACGAGCTTACAGCCGACAACGCCATCGATATCCTGCACGAGGAGGTCGGCGTGGTGTTTGGCCACGTGCTCGACAACGCCGGCGTCTTTAAGTGGGACGAGGCGGGACGTGCCGCCCAGCAGCGCTTTATCGACTCGCTGTAGAGCACAGACCCGGTCGCTCAACGGCAGCCCGCACAGCATAGACACCCACACGACAACGGCGCTCGCCGGCAACATCGCCGACGGGCGCCGTTTTATTGGCTAGTCGTTGGGGACTTTCTTAAACGACTAGTCGTTCGGGACGTTCTTGTTTGACTAGTCATTTAAGAACGTCCCCAACGACTACTTGCGACCAGGGCAACGTCGATGTTTTGGCAACGACAGCGAAAACCCGCCAGAGCGAGCAAGGTGCCTTGAAACAAGGCGGCATTGACCTTCTGGTCATGCCGCCGCGGTTGAAAGGCAGATTGCCGCTCTGGCGGGTTTGCAGCGTCGAGCCGTTACGCGGTTTGGTAAAACCGCGTAACCCTACAGTTCAGTCACGACAACACTGTTGTAGATCTCGTCCCAGCGATCCATGACCAGGTGGCCGGTCTTGGGATCCATGGCGTTGAGCTTGCCGCAGGTATTGGCGGTCTTGAGCACCGTGACGTCGTCGGCACCAGCAGCAATGGCATGCGCAAAGCCGGCGATGGTCGAGTCGCCGGAACCCGTCGCGTTCACAGCCGCAATCGCGGGCGTCTTGGCGCGGAACGCGCGACCCTCATGGAAGCCCACCGAACCGGCAGCGCCCATCGAAACGACAACCCAGGGAATACCGGCAAAGCGGCCATCGGCGGCAAGCGCCTCGCGCAGGGCATCGACATCATCGGTCGTAAAGGACGTACCCAGCAGGCCGTTAATCTCGGTCAGGTTGGGCTTTACGAGCTCGGGCTTAGCGTCGGACTCCAGCGCGGCTTCCAGCGATGCACCCGAGGTGTCGAGCAGCACCTTGGCGCCCGCCTCCTCGGCAATCTTGACGAGCTCGGCATAGTAGCCGGCATCGACGCCGCGCGGCAGCGAGCCCGAAAGCGTCACAACGTCCGCTTTCGCTGCAAGCTCGGCGAACTTGGCCGTAAAGGCCTCGAGCTCGGCCGGGGCGATCTGCGGGCCGCTCTCCAAAAGCTCGGTCTGGTTGCCCTCGTGCAGAATATTCAGGCAAATGCGCGTCTCACCGGCGATGGGCACAAAGTCGTTCTTGACGCCGTCGGCATCCATAAGCTCGGCCATATAGGCACCCATGTGTCCGCCGAGCAGACCGGTCGCGAGCACATCGTCGCCCAACTGCAGCAGCACACGGCTCACGTTGAGGCCCTTGCCGCCAGCGGTCTTTTCGGGCGTCACACGGTTCACGTCGTCGATGATCAGCTTGTCGAGCTGATAGCGCGTATCAATCGACGGGTTCATGGTAACGGTCAGAATCATATTGAACTCCTGTTTAGAAAACCGGCCCGCGCCCCATTACAGAAACGCGAGCCGTCAATTAAAAAGCTGCAGAATACCAGGTACCGCCAAAACGAAGCACACAAGCTCAGCAAGCAAAAGTGTTATCAGAGCAACTCGCCCGCCAGATGGCTTCGCAGCGTCGACTGGTCTGGCGTTCGGTAGAACGCCGGAACCTCCTTAGTCGTGGTATTCGCCGCGGTCCCACTTCTCGAGGAACTCGTCAAAGAAGTGCGGGTCGGCCTGAGCCTCGGCGTCGGCCTTGTTGCAGGCATCGATCTTGGCGATCAGGGCATCGTGCTCGGGAGTCTTCTCGTAGGGCTCCTCCAGGAAGGCAAGCATGATATCGGCCATCAGGAACTCGCCGGTGATCTTGCCGCCAAAGCCCACGATGTTGGCGTTGAGCTCGCGACGGGCATACAGGGCAGAGGTCATGTCGCGAACCAGGGCGCAGCGGGCGCCGGGAACCTTGTTGACGGCGTTGGTGATGCCGATGCCGGTGCCGCACAGGGCCACGCCAAAGTCGGCCTTGCCGCTGGCAACAGCCTCGCCCACGGCCTTACCGTAGATGGGATAGTGCGTACGGGTGTGGCTGTAGGTGCCGCAGTCGAGCACCTTGTAGCCAGCCTGCTCCAGGCGGTCGGCCAGATAGATCTTCTCGTCCGTAACGATATGGTCGCAACCGATTGCGATGGTCTTCTTCATCAGAACGTCCTTTCGTCTGAATTCACAAGTTGAGGTAGAAGTTCGAGTTCTCGGTGGCTCTCGTTAGGCCATCTTGTTGAGCATGTCGACACGGATCTGGTGACGGCCGCCGGCGTACTGGGCGCGCAGGAACTCGTGGGCGATCTTCTTGGCGACCTCGGTGCCCACAACGCCCGGGCCCATGGTGACCATGCGCGAGCCGTTGTGCTCGCGGGTCATGTAGGCGGAACGCTCGTCGGAAATATTGGCGACGACCATGCCCTTAATCTTGACGGCGGCCATATAGGAGCCGACTCCGTACTTATCGAATGCGAAGCCCTGGGAATCCTTGTGCTCCAGCAGGTCCTTGGCAACGGCGGTCGCGGAATCGACAAAGTCCGCGGCAGGGGTCTCGGAATAGTCGACGACCTCGTGACCGTCGGCGATGAGCATCTCCTTGATGGACTCCTTCATCGACATACCGTCGGCATCGGAAGCGATTACAACCCTCATGACATCCTCCTTGAGAGATACGCAGGTGCGTAGTTTCTGTTTGGAAGTGTTGAATCGCGTTCAGGTCCGGGCATCTGAATGTGCGGTTCTTCACTGTTCATGTTTATTTGAACACATTCGAACATCAACTGCAAGAATTATTTGTTTATCTTTGTTCTTTTTTGAACAAATATCGTTTACGGATGATTGCCGACCGTCTGGACCCGGCGCGGACGTAGCGACCGCGTATTCAACAAACAAAAGGGCGGCCGAGAACGTGTCTCGGCCGCCCTTCTTACAGTTGATCTTCCAAAAAACGCTTTGCCGCCTACTCAGACTGCCTGCCCTTCTTGGCGTGCTTGGACGGAGCACTCAGAAAGCGGCCCGTCAAATAGTTCGCCGGGCTGGAAATATCAATCCCCAGTAGCGTGTGTCCCAGCCATAGAAACGCCGCGAGCACCAGCAGCGGGATAACGCACGAGGTCACGATCATCACAATGACGCCTTCGATGAGATCGGTCACTTGCTGCACAATTTCATCGGTCATCTGCTTGGCGCCGCTGGTCACCGACGTGACGAGGCCCGAGGCACCGTCGGCAAGCTGCTCGAGCACGCTCTTGGACTCTGCTGACTCGGTCTTTTTCTTGCTTGTTTTGGAGCTATCGCTATCTGCCGCACTCGCAGCGTCGGCCGCCTTTTGCTCGGCCGCCTCGATGCTAACGCGATACGTTTCGTCGACCTTCTGCGACACCCAAACGCTTGCAGGCACCAACGCCATGCCAATTATGGCGACCACCAGCACACGCGTTGCCACGCGGCGAATGACCGCGCTCGTGCTCCAGCGCCCGTGAATGCCGAGCGACACCGCAAAGAGCACCAACGAAAACGGGATTAAGATGCCCAAGCCAACCGACCACAAAATCGTGAGCAAATATTTCTCCAGGTATAGCACGGCAAGCACGATACCAAGGTTGCCTGAAAGCTGTGCGAGCTGCTCGGCAACCGGCGTTCCCGTATCACCCGGCAGCGCGGTAATGCCCGCAGACAGCGCCACGCACGAGGTCGTGAGCGCCAGTACGTTACCCTTCTTTTGATCGATGACCTCGATGGTGGAGTCCCAAGTTTTGGTATCGGCGAAATGCGGACGAGCTACAAAGCCCGACAGCAGCGCCAGTACCACGAGCGCAACGATAAAGCCAATCTGCAGCTTTTTGTTTGCGCACACGACATCGGACAGACTGGGCTGCAGCTCGGTTACCGTCGTGTGCTCGGCTATCTGGACAGGACGCCCATGAGCCATCTCGTGCGCGTCTCTTTTTTGTATTGACCCGTTATCCGGCATTTGGATACCTCCTCAGTCCGGCGTTTAATGCGAAAGGAAGTATACCCACCGAGCAAAAATCGAACGGGAGGACGAACGGAGCGCACCAAGACTGTCCCCAATGACTAGTCGTTTAAGAACGTCCCCAATGACTATCTCGGGATGAGTTGCGGGGAGGGGGACAGAAAAAGCCCTGCCGCGGGTAGCGGCAGAGCTTTTGGAAGGGGACTTGATTGTGCGGACTCGTTAGGCGAGCTTGGCCTCGAGCTCGGCGATGCGCTTGTAGGCATCGATGGTAAAGCGGGCCTGCTTCTCCAGAATCATAGTGGTCATGAGAGTGTCCTGAGCGTGAGCCATGATGAAGGTCATCTCCATCTCGCCACCGCCGGCCTCCTGCGAAAGCAACTTGGTCTGCGTGTCGTGGGCACCGATGAGCGCATCGCTGGCATCCTTGTGCAGCTGTTCGGCCTTCTCAAAGTCACCCTCGCGAGCAGCATCGAGCGCTGCAAGCAGATCGGTCTGGGCGTCACCTGCATATGCGACAATCTCGAATCCAACCATCGAGATTTCTTCTTTGGTTGCCATATTGCGTTCCTTTCACATATGAACCAATGGAGAGCATCGCGTCCGGGCATACGCGCTGCGTTGTGTATGACAGAAACAATAACATTCAAACAAAAAAGAACAGCGCAAAACGTAATTTCGAACTATGAACGGTCACTTTTCGCCCGTGAACGGTTTTTAAACCAATCTGAACAATATCGAACACAGTTAGCGGCAACCCAAACAGGACCGCACCCTAACGCAAATCGCGCACCGTATCGCCCTCTACGAGCTCACCGGGAATCAGCATGTGCTCCACGCCAGACGCACCCCCATCGGCGCCGGCAATCTTGTCGACCGCCCACATGCCGACGCGCTTGTTGTCAAAGCGCACCGTGGTCAGGCGACGGTCGGGCACGATGTCGCCCAGGCTGTCATCAACACCCGCCACGCTCACGTCCTCGGGCACGCGCTTTCCGCGCGATTCGAGCCCGCGAATGCAGCCGTAGGCCATGGCATCGTTGGAAGCATAGATGGCAGTACAGGTCGGATCGTCCGCTAGAGCCTGACCGGCAGCATATCCGCTCTGTGCCGTCCAATCGCCACGGACGAGTCGCGGCGGCTCAATACCATGTGCGCGCAATGTCTCACGCCAGCCTTCCTCGCGCTGCATGCCCGAAAGCGAGCGCTCGGGGCATGAGATAAAGTGCACGGTCTTGTGCCCCTGCTCCAACAAGTACTCGACCACCTGGCGCGAGCAATCGAACTGGTCGTTATCGACCGTTGAACAGAGCGGGTGCTCCAGCATGGTAACGAGCACCGTCTGCATACCGGGCAGCGGCTCGAAGGTGCCAAAGTCCGCCGGCATGCGATTCATGATCACAACCATGCCATCCACCGGAAGTGCGCTCATGCGCGACGATGCACTCTCGAGGGTATACGGATGCCCGTCTACTTTAGTGAGAGTGATGGCATAGCCGTGTTTGTCGGCCGCAGCGGTAAAGCCCTCCATACGGTCGAGGTTGCCGGTGCCGGAAATGTTGAACATGGCGACACCGACGGTCTTAAACTTGCCGCGGCGCAGCGATCGACCGGCAAAATTGGGACGATACCCCAGCTCGCGCATGGCGGCACGCACGCGCTCCTTGGTCTCGGGGCGCACGCTGGGCGAATCGTGCACGGTGCGCGAGACCGTCTGCTCCGAGACGCCCGCGAGACGCGCCACGTCCTTAACGGAAACCGATTTTTTAACAGCGGCCATAGGTCGATCTTTCTATGTCAACGATGCCATTGGCGGCACCCTACGCAGTCAAATGAACGCCTTCAAGTATATCCAACACCTCCCCCCACAATACGTTTACCACCCAAAACCTACCGTTCACCGACAATCTTGCTTCCCCGAACGGCTTTTGTCGCCCGAATGTTAACGTTGCCATTGCGCAAACACAGAGCCACCGGGCGGCTCAAACGTTTACGCATAAGGAATCGATGGTTCGCAGGCACAGGAACCACTGGTTCGCGTCTTTTTTTGTGTCGCAAAATGGCAACGTCAACATTTTGGCAACCGAACGCCAACAGCTACCATCGTTGCCAACCCACCGACTCTTAGGAGCATTGCATGGAGCAACTCATCGCCATCATCGAAAAGGGCCAGCCCTTTTTCAACGCGATCGCCCGCAACAAGTACCTCAAGGCGATCCGCGACGGCTTTATCTCCGTCATCCCCATCATCATCTTCTCGTCCATCTTCTGCCTGGTAGCCTCGGTCCCCAACATCTGGGGCTTCTACTGGCCCGATGACATCAACAACGCCCTGTGGAAGTGCTACAACTACTCCATGGGCATCCTGGCCATCGCCTGTGCCGCCACCACGGCCAAGCACTTCGCCGACGCCCAGAACCGCGACCTGCCCAAGAACAACCAGATCAACTTTATCTCGTGCATGTGCGCGGCCATCATCGGCTTCCTGCTCCTTTCGAGCGACACGATCGCCACGGACGCTGCCAGCGGCTTCAACACGACCTACCTTGGTTCCAAGGGCCTGCTGACCGCCTTTATCGCTGCGTTTGTGACCGGCATCATCTACAAGTTCTTCATTAAGCGCAACATCACCGTCAAGATGCCCGAGCAGGTTCCGCCCAACATCTCGCAGACCTTTAAGGACATCATCCCCTTCTCCGTCTGCATCACCGTCTTTTGGGTCTTTGACATCGTCTTCCGCGCTGCCTTTGGCTTCTGCTTTGCCCAGGGCGTCATCCAGGTGTTCCAGCCCCTGTTCACCGCTGCCGACGGCTACATCGGCCTCGCTGTAATCTACGGCGCCATGAGCCTCTTCTGGTTCGTGGGCGTCCACGGCCCTTCGATCGTCGAGCCCGCCATCGCCGCTGCTCTCGTTGCCAACATGACCGACAACCTGGCTGCGTTCCAGGCCGGCCAGCACGCTTCCGCTGTCCTGACCCAGGGTGCCCAGTACTTCGTCGTCTGCATGGGCGGCACCGGCGCCACGCTCGTCCTGGTCTTTATGTTCTGCTTCCTGGCCAAATCCCAGGAGATGCGTGCCGTCGGTAAGGCAGCCATCGTCCCCGTGTGCTTTGCTGTCAACGAGCCGCTGCTGTTCGCCGCGCCCATCGTGCTCAACCCCGTCTTCTTTGTCCCGTTTGTCTTTGCCCCGATCGCCAACATCTGGATCCTCAAGATCTTTATCGACTTCTTGGGCATGAACGGCTTTATGTACACCCTGCCTTGGACTGTCCCCGGCCCCATCGGCACCATCATGGGCTTGGGCTTCCAGCCGCTCGCCTTTGTGATGCTCGCCCTTATCTTGGTCGTCGACTTTGTCCTGTACTATCCGTTCTTCCGTGCCTATGACGCCCAGAAGTGCGCCGAGGAGGCCGAGATCTCCCAGGAGGAGCTCGCCGCCAAGAACGCCGAGAAGGCCGCCAAGCTCAACGACGCCTTCCAGGGCAAGGCCGATGCCAAGAGCGTTGCCGCCGGTGCCGCAGCCGAGGCCGTGAAGGCCGACGCCCCCACCGCTTCCGCAGCACCCGCTGCCGAGGCTACGACCGCCAGCGACCTCAACGGCAAGCGCGTGCTCGTGCTCTGCCAGGGTGGCGGAACCTCGGGCCTGCTCGCCAACGCGCTGGCCAAGGCTGCCAAGGAGCGCGGCATCAATCTGGAGACCGCTGCCGAGGCCTATGGCAACCACGTCGACATGCTCCCCGACTTTGACCTGGTCGTCCTGGCCCCGCAGGCAGCCAGCTACCTGGCCGACCTGCAGAAGGACTGCGAGCGCGTGGGCAACAAGTGCGTCGCTTGCCGCGGTAAGCAGTACATCGAGCTCTCCCAGAACGGCGACAAGTCTCTCACCTTCGTGAGCGAGCAACTGTCGAAGTAAGTAACGCTTAGGGCCAGCCGACCATCCAAGACCGGCTGGCCCTTCGATTTAGACGATTGGATCATCATGTCCGTTAACCCTGCTAGCGTCACCAACCCGCCCGCGCAGTTTCCCGAGGACTTTGTCTTTGGCGGCGCCACCGCTGCCTACCAGGTAGAGGGCGAGACCCGCACTCATGGTAAGGGCAAGGTTGCCTGGGACGACTTTCTGGAGGCCCAGGGGCGTTTCTCTCCCGATCCCGCTTCGGACTTCTACAACCAGTACCCCGTCGACCTGGAGCTGTGCGAGGAGTTTGGCATCAACGGCATCCGCCTCTCCATTGCCTGGAGCCGCATCTTCCCCAACGGCACCGGCGAAATCAACCCCGAGGGTGTCCAGTTCTACCACGACCTCTTTGCCGAGTGCCACAAGCACCACGTTGAGCCGTTTGTCACGCTGCATCACTTTGACACGCCGCTGCCCCTCTTTGAGAAGGGCGACTTCCTCAACCGCGAGACCATCGACGCCTTTGTGAACTTTGCCACCTTCTGCTTTAAGGAGTACGCCGACCAGGTGACCTATTGGTTCACCTTTAACGAGATCTGGGCGGACGCCTCCAACACCTACATCGAGGGCACCTTCCCCGGTGGCGTCAAAGCTCATCTGGCCGAGGCCTTTCAGTGCGAGCACAACATGATGCTCGCCCACGCCAAGGCTGTGCTGGCCTTCCACAACGGCGGCTTTAAGGGCAAGATTGGCGTCATCCAGTCGCTGGAGTTTAAGTACCCACTCAACGAGAACGACCCCGCTGACATCAAGGCCGCCAACAACGAGCACGTGCTGCAGAACCAGTTCTTGCTCGACGCCACCTTCCGCGGCGACTACGCGCCCGACACCCTCGAGTGCGCCAACCGCCTGGCGGCCATCTCGGGCGGCACCATCGAGATCCTGGACGAGGACCTCGAGATTATGCGCGAGGCCGCGCTCTACAACGACTACTTGGGCGTTAACAACTACCAGTGCCGCTTCCTCAAGGCTTACGATGGCGAGAACGACCTGCACCACAACGGTACGGGCGAGAAGGGCACCGGCCGCTGGCGCGTCAAGGGCATCGGCGAGCATGTGAACAAGCCCGGCATCCCCACCACCGACTGGGACTGGATCATCTATCCCGAGGGTCTGTTCGATCTGCTCATCTACATTAAGCAGCGCTACCCCAACTACAAGCAGATCTTCATCACCGAGAACGGCATGGGCTACAAGGACCCCTACAAGGACGGTTTTGTGGATGACCAGCCGCGCATCGACTACATCGAGCAGCACCTGCGTTGGCTGCTCAAGGCTATGGAGGTGGGCGTCAACGTGGGCGGCTACTTCCTGTGGAGCCTGCAGGATCAGTTCTCCTGGACCAATGGCTACAACAAGCGTTACGGCTTCTTCTACGTTGACTTTGAAACCCAGAAGCGCACGCCCAAGGCAAGCGCCTACTGGTACAAGCACGTGGCGCAGACCCGTCGTCTGGACTAAAGACTAGCGGGGTTGCCTGCCCACATAACCTGTCCCCATTTCTCAGCCGGGGGGGGCGGCACGTCACACGGCGCGCCGCCCCTGGCCTTTTTGTTTTTGGGCTGGTCAGGAACCGTTTGTCTCGATCTGTAACATCTAACTGAGATTTTCGGCCCTAGCTGTTACAGATTGAGACGAACAGGATTGCTCTTTCCGAAGAATCTAAATCTGTAACACGTAGCCCGCTTTTGACCGTCTACCTGTTACAAATCAAGACAAACGGAGTAGGACCTAACCCCGTATGTCCCTAACAGTCGAGCGTTCGACCAGCGTGCTCGGCACATGAATCGCCTCGATAGACGAGCTCTCTCCAATCGCCGCCTCAAACGCAAGCTTACCGACACCGCGCAAATCAAATCGCAGCGTCGTCAGCCGATTGTGAGGAACAAGTCCCTCGAGTGCGTCGTCGATACCAACCACGCTCACGTCGTCGGGCACGGACAGGCCCGCGTTCTCGAGCGCGGCGATAACGCCCAGCGCCATCTGGTCATTTGCCGCAAGCACGGCAGTCGGCGCCTGCGACCCGCCGGCAAGCACCTCGGCCGCAATCCGCTCGCCCATGGCGTACCCACTGTCCGCACTCCAATCGCCACGCAGCATCGGAGCGGCATCGACATGAGCACGACCCAGCGTATCGCGCCAACCGGCCTCACGAAAACGCGAGGAAATCGAGTTTTCCGGACCCGCCACAAACCGCATATTCGAGTGACCATGTTCCAGCAGATAATTGGTCAACAGCTCGCACGAACCATACTGGTCGGAGTCGATCGTCGTGCAGCGCGGATGCGCATACATGGACAGGATGACCGTTCGCACTCCCGGCTGGGGAACAAACTCCTCAAAATCGGGAGCCATGCGGTTCATGTTGAGAATCATGCCGTCGACGGGTCGCTCGACCATGCGGCGCGAGGCATCGGCAAGTGCATAGGGCTTGTCGCCGCCCATCTCGATCATAGTGACGGCAAAATCGTGCTCGCGCGCCGCTTGCATGATACCCTCGAGCGTCGCCAGGTTACCGACACGTGTGATGTTGTACATGCACAGGCCAATAGAACGATACGACCCGCCGCGCAACGCCGCTCCAGCAAAATTGGGACGAAAGCCCAGCTCTTCCATGGCGGCCAGCACACGCTTGCGCGTCTTTTCCGTCACGTTGGGCATACCGTTGACCACGCGAGACACAGTCTGGCGGCTCACGCCAGCGAGCGCCGCAACCTCTGCCGCGCTCGCCGAACGACCATTCCTTGTCTGCTGATCCATGCCTTCCACGCTAACCTGCTTCCCAACTATTCCCCGCGCCCATGGCGCATCGTACATACATTGATAACGTGCTCATGATACCCGAGCCATATACCACAACATGAAAACTTCTGTCAATCAAAACCGCTTACCGAACAAATACAACCGTTCGCGGCTGTTTGAAGTTGTTTTGTTTCTATACATCCCAGCCGGATGTTAACGTGCTCATTGTCAAATATTCACGTGCTCATTTTGGTTCTAATCATTTTAAGATAGTGTTTATCGGGCTTTTTCACCGCTGAACGCTAACCAGGGAGCCTCCTGAGCGCAAACGCACAATATCGAACAGCGAGACGAGAGGGTGTATGCATATGTCTTTGCTAAACCGCGTACAGCAGCTGCCGAAGGGCTTTGTTTGGGGCGCCGCAACCGCCGCGTACCAAACGGAAGGTTCCACGAAGGTGGCAGGCAAGGGTAAGACCATGTGGGACGATTACCTTGTCGCCCAGGGTCGCTTTTTGCCCGACCCGGCCAGTGATTTCTACAACCGCTACGAGGAGGATATCCGCCTTTCTGCCGAGCATGGACTCAACGCCATTCGTGTGTCCATCGCCTGGACCCGCATCTTCCCCAACGGCGACGATGCCGAACCCCTCGCCGAGGGCGTTAAGCACTACCACGAGCTGTTCGCCTGCTGCAAAAAGTATGGCGTCGAGCCCTATGTGTCCCTACATCACTTTGACTCCCCCGCCGCCCTGTTCAACCCGGGCGACTGGCTCAACCGCAAGACCGTCGACGCCTATGTGCGCTATGCCGAGTTCTGCTTCCGCGAGTTCCGCGAGGTCAAGAATTGGTTCACCATCAACGAGCTCATCAGCCTCTCGCACTCCCAATACATCCAAGGCAACTTCCCGCCCAACCATCACTTTGATGTGACGAGCGGCATCCAGAGCCAGCACAACGAGCTCGTTGCCCACGCCCGCGCCGTCAACCTGTATAAGGATCTTGACGAGACCGAGCACCTGGGCGGACGCATTGGCATGGTCAACGTCCTGACGCCGGCATATCCTGCCACCGACTCGCCCGCCGACCAGCACGCCGCCGACCTGTACAACGCCTTCTACACCGACTTCATCATGGACGGCGCCTTCCTGGGTCACTACTCCGCGCGCACCCTCTCACTCATCAACGAGATTCTGCGTGCCAACAACGCCACACTTACGGTTGAGGACAGCGACATGGAGGAGCTCGCCAAGGCGGCGCCCCGCAACGATATGTTCGGCCTCAACTACTATCAGTCGGCGTTTATCGCCGCCTACGATGGCGAGTCCACCAACAGCTTTAACGGCACCGGAGACAAGGGCACCTCGTGCTTTAAGTTTAAGGGCGTCGGGCAGCAGGTCGATATGCCGGGTATCCCCACCACCGACTGGGATTGGCTCATCTACCCGCAAGGCCTCTACGACACGCTCAAGCACATCAGCGCCACCTATCCCAACCTCCCCGTCATCTATATCACCGAAAACGGCCTGGGCCACAAGGACCCCGAGCCCGACGCAAACGGCATCGTCGCCGATCCCGAGCGCATCGACTTTGTCGACCAGCACATGGAGAAGGTGCTCCAGGCGCGCGCCGAGGGCGTCGACGTCCAGGGCTACTTTATCTGGAGCCTGCAGGACCAGTTCTCGTGGGCCAATGGCTATAACAAGCGCTACGGCCTGTTCTACATCGACTTCGACACGCAAAAACGCTACATCAAGCAGTCGGCACTCTGGTACAAGGAGCTCGCCGACACTATGGCGGACGCGCAGTAGCGCATCGCCTCGCTTTCCCCCGAGAAGGGAGCGGCCCTATGCGATACAAACCCAGCCGCTCCCCTCTCTCCCCCTGGGACCGACCCCGCCTGCACCCGGGCTTTTAGCAAGCGGGAGACCATATAGGTTTTCAACGTCCATGCCATTAAGATTTCATGCAAAGAGGAGCGTGAACTATGGAATCGATCGTTAAGTTCTTGGAGAAAGGTCAGCCGTACTTCGACAAGGTCTCTAAGAACATCTACCTTCAGGCCATTAAAGACGGCTTTTTGGCAGCAATGCCCATCATCCTGTCTTCTTCTGTCTTCCTGCTTATTTCGACCCTGCCGGGCGTTGTCGCCACGGTCGGCGGCTTTACGCTGCCCGACTGGTGGAACGTCGACGTCGTGAACTTCTGCAACAAGGTTTACAACTTCACGATGGGCGTCGTGGGCATCATGGTCGCCGGCACCACCGCAAGCGCGCTGACCGGCTCCAAGAACCGCCGCATGCCTGCCGGCAAGGCCATCAACGCCACGAGCACCATGGTCGCCGCCATGTGCGCTATGCTCATCTTGGCCGTTACCCAGACGAGTGCCAAGATCGACGGCGCCGATGTCTCGGTGTTCTTTACCGACAACATGGGCACCAAGGGCCTGCTGAGCTCCTTTGTCGCCGCATTTGCCACGGTCAACATCTATGCCTTCTGCATTAAGCGAGACATCACCATCAAGCTGCCCAAAGAAGTCCCCGGCGCCATCGCCCAGAACTTCCGCGACATCTTCGCCTTCAGCTTCTCCATCCTGTTTGTCGCCGTCATCGACGTTATCTGCCGCACCTGCTTGGCCGTCCCGTTTGCCAACGTCATCTCCACGCTGGTGAGCCCGCTGTTCGCCGCTGCCGATTCCTACGCCGGCCTCGCCCTCATCTGGTTCATGATCCCGCTGTTCTGGTTCATGGGCATCCACGGCCCCTCGGTCGTTAAGCCTGCCCTCAACGCCGCGCTGTTTGGCAACATCACCACCAACCTCGCCACGCTGCAGGCCGGCGGTCACCCCGCCCTCGCCCTGACCGAGAACTTCGGTAACTACATCGGCGAACTCGGCGGCACCGGCGCCACGTTCATTGTCCCGATCATCTTCCTGCTCTTTATGCGCTCCAAGCAGCTCAAGGCCGTCGGCAAAGCCTCTGTCGTACCCGTGATGTTCGCCGTCAACGAGCCGCTGCTGTTCGCCGCGCCCATCATCCTCAACCCGTACTTCCTGATCCCGTTCCTGTTTGCCCCCGTGGCCAACGTCCTCATTGGTAAGTTCTTCATCGACTTTTTGGGCATGAACGGCTTTATCTATGCCATGCCGTGGGCACTCCCCGGACCGATCGGCACCTTCATCGACACCAACTTCCAGCCGATCTCTCTGGTCCTGGTTGTCGTCCTGCTGGTCGTTGACTTCTTGATCTACTACCCGTTCTGCAAGGCCTACGACAACGTCCTGTGCAAGCAGGAGGCCGAGACCCTGGCCGAAGAAGAGGCCGAGGAGACCAAGGCCGTCAAGACCGCTGCCGCCCCCGCCGTTGAGGCTCCTGTTGTCGAGACCGCTTCTGCCACTGAGGCCTCCGCAGCTCCGTCCGCCCTTAAGGGCAAGGATCTGAGGGTTCTGGTTCTGTGCGCTGGCGCCGGCACCTCTGCACTGCTCGCCAACGCGCTTAAGGAAGGCGCCGACGAGCTGGGCATCGACATTACCGCCAACGCCGGTGCCTACGGCAGCCACTACGCCATCATGGACCAGTACAACGTCATCGTCCTGGCTCCGCAGGTTCGCACCTATTACAACGAGATGAAGGTCGACACCGACCGCCTGGGCATCACGCTGCTGTCGCCCAAGGGCAAACAGTACATCGACCTCACTAAGGATCCCAAGGGCGCCGTCGCCTGGATCGAGGAAAACCTCGAGGCATAAGACGCTGACACCACCTGCCGCTTGCAGACAATAAATGGCCCGTGCATCGATGTGTGATGCGCGGGCCATTTTGTTTAGACCGCACCCGTCCTCCTGTTCATCTCAATCTGTAACATCTAGCCGAGTTTTTCGGTCCTAGCTGTTACAGATCGAGATGAACGCACAGGCCAAGCCGAAAATCTCAATCTGTAACATGTAGACCACTTTTGACCGCTTAGACGTTACAGATCGAGACAAACGGAATATACCGGACCGAATTGTCTAAATCTGTAACAACTAGCTGAGATTTTCGGCCCTACCTGTTACAGATTTAGACGAACAGGCCGAGCACGTCTACGCCCGCAGGTCCTTTACGCTGGAACGCTCGACCAGCACACCCGAGACAAGCGTACGGCTTCTGGAGCTCGGAGCTTCTAGGCCCGCAACGACCTCGTTGAGCGCACGGATGCCCAGCTCGCGGTGGCGAAACTTCACCGACGTCAGAATCGAGTTGGGAATCGTCTTGTAGAGCTCATCGTCGAAGCCGATCACGGACACGTCGTCGGGCACACTGAGTCCCTTGTCACGTAGAGCCATCATCACGCCGTTTGCCATGCAGTCGTTAGCAGCGAGGACCGCCGTGCAATCGGGTTTATCGGCAAGCACAAGGCCCGCGGCATAGCCACTATCCGCATTCCAATCGCCTTGCAGAGGCTCGGGCGGCTCGATGCCATGCGTCTCGAGCGCCGCACGCCAACCTTTCATACGGCACTGGCTCGACAGCGACTCTTTCTTACCAGAGACGAAGTACACGTTCTTGTGCCCGTGATCTAAGAAGTACTTGCACGCCATGCGCGCGCCACCCTCTTGGTCGTCACTGACGGTGGAGCAGGTAGGATGCTCCATCGGCGTGATAATCACCGTCTTGAGGTCCTTCGGTGCCTCAAAGGTATCAAAGTCATCGACCATCTGGCGCAGGTTGAAGATCATGCCATCAACAGGCAGCTGCGACATCCTACGCGCCGCTTCGGCAAGGGTCATCTTCTCCCCCGCCCGCTTTTTGATCATCGTGAGAGCAAAGCCTCGCTCTTCGGCGGCATCGGCGATACCGTCAATCATGTCCACGGCACCGCCCGACAAGTGGAACATCACCACGCCGATGCACCCGTAACGGCCCAACTTGAGTGAACGCGCGGCAAAGTTGGTTCGAAACCCGAGCGCCTCCATTGCCGAATGGACCTTATCGCGTGTCGACTCTCGCACGCTATCGGGCTCGTTGATCACACGCGACACCGTCTTGAGAGAAACACCTGCGGCAATCGCCACATCGTTCATCGAGACGTTTTTCTTGTCCATCGTTGCCACTGCTTCTCCAGTCGGTTTTGCATCGCTTGTTTTTTGTGTTCTAGCATACACTACCTGCCCGACTGACAAATCAGCCGTTTATCGGACAATATCGACCGTTCACCCGTAAATCCTTGTTGCTCTTCCAAAAATGTCTTACGTTGTCATTAACGAAATGACAACGTTGTCATTTGGCAATGCCTTCCTTAAGCAGGAAGGTTTCCGGGCAGTCCTGACCATCCATCGACGACCAGTTCCATCCACATGCGTCGCGCATTAAGTAGCAAAGGAGCTCTATGGACGCCATCGTAAAGATGCTCGAAAAGCATCAACCGTTCTTTGAGAAGATCTCGAGGAACGTCTACCTCCAGGCCATTAAGGACGGATTCCTTGGGTGCATGCCCATCGTCCTCACCTCTTCGATCTTCCTGCTGATCGCCACCCTTCCCGGCGTAGTCGGCATCACGCTGCCCCAGCCGCTTATCGACTGGTGCAACAAGCTGTACAACTTCACCATGGGCGTTATGGGCATCATGGTTGCTGGCACCACTGCCAAGAACTTCACGGCTTCCATGAACCGTCGCATGCCCGCCGGCAAAGTGCTCAACGACGGTTCCACCATGGTGGCCGCCCAGTGCAGCATGCTGCTGCTCGCCGTTACGCAGTTCACCACCAAGTTCAACGGCTCCGAACTTTCGGTCTTCGATTGCACCAGCATGGGCACGCGCGGTCTGTTCTCGGCCTATATCGCCGCGTTCATCACCGTGTGGGTCTACAAATTCTGCGTCTCGCGCGATCTGACCATTAAGCTGCCCAAGGAGGTCCCGGGCGCCATCGCTCAGAACTTCCGCGACATTATCCCCTTTGGCGGCGCCGTCATCATCTGCGGCATCATCGATGTCGTCGTGCGCAACCTCATGGGCGTTCCGTTCTCCGAGCTGCTTATCAAACTGCTCTCCCCGCTCTTTACCGCTGCAGAAACCTATCCTGGCCTTATCCTTATCCAGGCAGCCACCGCGTTCTTCTGGTTCATCGGCGTCCACGGCCCCTCGATCGTCCAGCCGGGCATCGACCCCATCCGTCTTGCCAACCAGGCCGAGAACCTGCAGGTTCTGCTGGCAGGCGGCCACCCCGCCCACTCCCTCACCTTTAACATGTCGCTCGTGGGTGAGTTCGGCGGCACCGGCGCCACGTTCATCGTGCCGCTTCTGCTGATTCTCTTCATGAAGTCCAAGCAGCTCAAAGCCGTCGGTAAGGCCTCGATTGTCCCTGTTGCCTTCGCCGTCAACGAACCGCTGCTCTTTGGCGCGCCGATGATCCTTAACCCCTACATGCTCATCCCCTTTGTTGCCGCCGGCTGCGTCAACGTGAGTGTTGCCAAGTTCTTTATCGACAATGTGGGTATGAACGGCTTCTCCTTCGTGGTGCCTTGGGCTACCCCTGCCCCCATCGGCATCTTCATCACCACGAACTTCCAGCTTATCGCCCTGGTATTTGTCGCGATCATCATCTTGCTGGACGCCATCATCTACCTGCCGTTCTTGAAGGCATACGATAAGCTGCTCTGCGACCAGGAGGCCGAGCGCGCCGCCGAGCTGGGACTCGAGTCCGATGGTGCCGCTTCCGTCGCCGCCAACGCCTCTACGCCCGCTGTCGAGCAGGCCACCGCTTCCGTCGAGACGACCGTTGCCGCCGCCGACAGCAAGCCTGTCGCCGATCAGCCCGAGCCCGCTGCCGATGCATCCGCCAAGAAGGATGTCGATGGCCTGAAGGTCCTCGTCCTGTGCGCCGGCGCCGGCACCTCTGCCATGCTTGCCAACGCCATCAAGGAAGGTGCCGCACAGACCGGAGAGAACATCGCTTCCTCCGCAGGCGCCTATGGCCAGCACACTGCCATCATGGATCAGTACGACGTCATCGTGCTCGCTCCGCAGGTTCGTAGCTACTACAACGACATGAAGGCCGACACCGATCGTCTGGGCATTAAGCTGCTCGCCCCGCGCGGTAAGGAATATATCGACCTTACTCGCGACCCCGCTGGCGCCATCAAGTGGCTCCGCGAGAACCTCGACTAGTTCCTCCCTCTGTTGGTGCCCGGATCCCCAGTTCGGGCACCTCTCCCTATTCGTATCCCACAGAAAGGATGACTCATGACCAACCCCATGCAGTTCCCCGACGGCTTTGTGTTTGGCGGCGCCACCGCCGCTTACCAGGTTGAGGGCGAGACCCGCACGCACGGCAAGGGCAAAGTGCCCTGGGACGATTTCCTGGCTGCTCAGGGTCGCTTCTCCCCCGACCCCGCAAGCGACTTCTACAACAAATATCCGGTCGATATCGACTTGTGCCAGCGCTTCGGCATTAACGGCATTCGCGTCTCCATCGCTTGGAGCCGCATCTTCCCCAGTGGCACCGGCGAGATTAACCCCGAGGGTGTCGCTTTCTATCACGAGCTTTTCGCCACCTGCAACAAAGCTGGCGTTATCCCCTATGTCACGCTCGATCACTTCGATACGCCCGAGGCCTTTTACCAGAACGGCGGCGAGGGTTTCCTGACGCGCACGACCATCGACGCCTTCGTCGAGTACGCCAAGTTCTGCTTTGCCGAGTTCACCGAGGTCAAGCACTGGTTTACCTTTAACGAGATTCCCGCAACCGCCGAGGGCAGCTTTATCGTCGGCAACTGGCCGCACGGCGAGAAGTACCGCCTGGACAAGGCCTTCCAGCTCATGCACAACATGATGGTGGCCCACGCCAAGGCTGTCGTCGCCTTCCATGAGGGCGGCTTTGAGGGCGAGATCGGCATTGTCCAGAACCTGGAGCCCAAGTATCCCCTCGATCCCAACAGCGCTGCCGACTGCGAGGCGGCTCGTATGGCCGACGTCATCAACAACCGCTGGGTACTCGACGCCACCTTCCGCGGCCACTATGCAGCCGACACCATGGAGGCCGCGACCAAGCTGGCCCATATCGCCGGCGGCGAGCTCGACGTCCGCGACGAGGACATCGCCGCGCTGACCGCCGCGCTCCCCTACAACGATTGCCTGGGCGTCAACACCTACAAGTGCCAGTTCCTGCGTGCCGCCGAGGGCGAAAACGACATCAACCACAATGGCACCGGCGACAAGGGCTCCTCGCGCTGGTTCCTCAAGGGCGTGGGCGAGTCATGCGTGCGCGAAGGCGTACCCACCACCGATTGGGACTGGATCATCTATCCCGAGGGCCTCTACGACCTGCTGCTCCGCATTAAGAACGATTACCCCAACTACAAGAAGATCTACATCACCGAGAACGGCATGGGCTATAAGGACGACTTCGAGGACGGCTTTATCGACGACGCCCCTCGCATCGACTACATGCGCCAGCATCTCGCATGGATCCTCAAGGCAATCGACGGCGGCGTAAACGTCGACGGTTACTTTGTGTGGTCGCTGCAGGACCAGTTCTCCTGGACCAACGGCTACAACAAGCGCTACGGCCTGTTCTACATCGACTTCGAGACCCAGAAGCGCTATCCCAAGGCGAGCGCGTACTGGTACAAGAACGTCGCGGAGACCGGCCTGCTCATGGCCTAATTCAAGCCGCATACCCCCTGTCGGCCGCATGCGAATCCCTCCACGGGTTCGCATGCGGCCGATTTTTTTGGCTCGGCCCGAGCAGGCCGTTTGTCTCGATCTGTAACATCTAGCAGGGATTTTCAATCCTAACTGTTATAGATTTAGACGAACGGGCGACCAGGGCTGAAAGATCTCAATCTGTAACACGTAGCCCACTTTTAACCGTCTAACTGTTACAGATCGAGACAATAAGATAGTCAAATCCGAACTTTCCAAGCAGTTATGAACCATGGTTTCCAGTTTTCGGTATCACGAACATACTTTCGGTATCATTTAATGGTATTATGATATCGAAAGTATGTTCGTGATACCGAAAGGAGCCGCATGCGCCAGTTCGATTACACCACAGTCCCAGCGGAACTCGAAGCAACTCCAATCACCAACCTCCTCCTCTCGATACGCGAGCATAAAGGCCGTCAGCTTGCTCTGAGTCAAGTCAAACCCGAGCTTCTATCGTCCCTAATGGAGGAGGCTAAGATCCAAAGCACCCGATCCTCCAACGGACTTGAAGGAATTGTTACCACCCAAAAAAGACTCAAAGCGATCATGGCGTATTCCGCCAAGCCAAGCTCCCGCGCAGAGGAAGAAATCGCTGGATACCGAGATGTGCTGTCGCTTATTCACGAGCAACACGATTCCATTCCCGTAACGCCATCGGTCATTCTGCAGTTGCATCGTGACCTCATGGCGCACACGGCAATCTCGTATGGAGGCCATTGGAAAGATGGCGATAACGAAATCGTCTCCATTGACGATCAAGGTAATCGATTTGTGCGCTTTAGGCCCCCTTCGGCTCTAGCAACCCCGGGACTTATTAAAGAAGCCTGCCAGTCCCTCAACGATGCTTTATCTCGCCAAGTTTGCGATCCCCTCCTTATATCGCTCCGCTTTATCTTCGATTTTGTTAGCATTCATCCCTTCAACGATGGCAATGGCAGGATGAGCCGGCTCCTTACAACGCTGCTGCTCGAAAAGACTGGATACGATGTTGCGCGTTACATCAGCATCGAACGACTTATTGAAGACAACAAAGCGCTTTACTACAACGCCCTCGCTGCAAGCTCCACTGGATGGAATGAAAATCAAAACACCGAAGTACCCTTTATCCGTTTCATGCTCGGAACAACCCTGGCCGCCTACCGACAGCTCGAGCAGCGTACCTTAATTGAATCAAGCACTCGTCCCATGTCGAAGCAAGCGCGCATCGCTGTTCTATTTCAACAGAGACCCGGCGTCATTAAGAAATCCGACATCCGGTCCAGCTGCCCCGATATCAGCGAGGTAACCGTTAAACGAGCCCTCGGCCAGCTTGTTAGTTGCAGCGCAATCGAAAAAACAGGAGCGGGTCGTTCGACGGGCTACATACTCAAAGACGTCCATGCTCTAGAACTATTCTTGCAAGCCACAATACCCGATGGCGAGGCCGCAATAACAAAAGAGGCTTCAAAGGATAAGCTCCTTGAACGTGTAAACCACGCCGAGGATGAAAGCAGAGAAGGGCTCTATGAAGACTACGATTCATTCTCAAGGGACATAAAGACGAGATACGGAGTCTAGTCATATCTCAGAATAGCCTCATCCTTGTTGCTCAAAGTTATTTGCGCGTCATTGTAAAGCGGTACCCCCGCGCCGGCAGGGGGGCAGATGTATCGCCTGCCGATCCTGCTGGAGTCGGCAATCAGATAGCGCGTATCGACCTTGCTAAAGGTGAGCTGCTGGATGCGGCCCTCGTCCATGTTGGACGTGGACACGTCGCCGTCCAGAATACCGTTGGCGCCGATAAACGCCGCATCGATGCCCAGCGCGCGCAGGGTATCCTCGGCCGTGGGCCCCACAAAGGCGGCGGTGCGGCGGCGGTACATGCCGCCCACCAGGCACAGCTCGCAATCCTCGCGCGCCTCGAGCAGGCTAAAGGCCGAAAGCGAATTGGTCACATAGATGAAAGTCAGCTTGTCGGTGACTCGGAGAGCGCCAATGCGATCTCACGACGGTTGCGCGCATTGTCTCAATTAGATACTCAACGAAATACGGCCCCGCAGCTCAATAAGCTGCGGGGCCGTACCATACACCGACGAATCAACGACGAAGTGCATCCACTATTTGGCCAGCTCCTGAACGATCCAGTCAATTGCACCTTCGGGATCGTTGGTAAGGTCGATATACTCCTTGCCCCTTGTGGTGAGCAGTTTAATTCCAAGGCGATCGGTATCGACCTTCATAGCGTCATAGTACATGCGTGCCTGGGGTGCCAGAACAATCACGTTGTACTGATCCATCGTCTCATAGTGGCTTCCGTACGCACCGGACTGAGAAACCAGATCGATACCCTTAGCAGCGGCACCTTCGCGAAGAGCATTTGCCAAGAGAGTCGAAGTGCCGGCACCCTGGCAAAGCACAAGCACGCGGATCTGCTCCGCCTTGTCCTTTACCGCCTCGAGAGCTTTTGCGACATTTTCCTGCGCGGCAATAGCATCTGCATCCGAGTTTCCTGCAGTCTCCTTTGCAGACTCTTCCAAACAAAGCTGATGGTCATACGCCTTGCAGAACGGATAGTAAATCACAAAGTCAACGACCAACAGCACTGCCATCAATACGAGAGAACGCAGGTCGAGACCCGTGGTGAGGAATGCACCGATTGGGCCGGGAAGCGCCCACGGCATGGTATACATGGGGGCGTTCATTCCAATGACGTCAATGAAAAATTTACCGATAATGGCGTTGACCATAGGAGCCACTAGGAAGGGCACGAACATATAGGGATTGAGAACAATCGGCATACCGAAGATAACGGGCTCGTTAACTCCAAAAATCACCGGGATAATCGATGCCTTGCCCATGGCTTTAAGCTGCTTGGAGCGCATAAACATGATCAGGATAATAGGAACGATGAACGTGCAGCCAGAACCGCCCAGACCGCCGATGAAGCTTGTAAAGTCCTGCGTGAGAGCAATTGACGGGTGTCCACCTGCTTGGAAAACCTCAAGATTGGTAACGGTATTGCCGTAGAGCGCAGCATTGATCGGACTCATGACAACCGAAGCACCGTGGATACCCATAAATTGGAAAAGTGCGACGGCGCCTTCGATAAGCGCCATGCCAGGATAGGTGTCGACCGCGGAGAACAGCGGCGAGATGAGAGCGGATACCAAATTGGCGAACGGCACAGCAAGCAGCTTACGGCTCGCAAGATCGATAAAAGCGCACGCAAGGATCGAAAACCCAAATGCAAAGATATCGCGAAAACTCTGCGCAATAGAGCCAGGGACCTCTTTGGGGAGCTTGATCGTCACATTATGGCTAATGCACACCTTATAGATATTAACGGTCAAGAATGCGGCTACGAACGCAGCGAGAAAACCCTTGGTCCCCATATAGCCGGTTTCAAAAACAGATGTATCTGCTCCGCCAATCGAGACAACATCGTTCGTCACCGATAGCAAGAGCATGCCGCACATGGCACAAACCATGCACGAGGTGGGGTTGAGAGATTTGCCCGAAGGCATGCGACGGTTCATCGACATGGCAAGTGAGCTCGCCGTGGTGCCGGCCACCATAATGCCAAGAAGCCCCATGGTATATGCATAGATTTTATTGAAGAAATCCAGCACCTCAGACGGAAGCGTGATGCCTACATAGGCAGGGAGCGTCGAAAGAAGAAGGAACAGGCTCGAGAACAGCACAATTGGCATATTCGAGAGAAAGCCATCCTTGATCGCCACCAGATAAATGTTCCTCGAGATTTTGTCGAAGAGGGGCTGGTGTTTTTCAAGGAATTTGACGATAGCGTCCATAACACATCCTTTCATGATTCCCGGGCACGTAACGATTTATCCGGACTCAACCGTCGTCGTCCCCGTTTGTATCCACTTATGCAAGTGAATACGTTCTTGTGCGAAATGTAATATCATTTGCGCGATTTGTCATAACCAATTCTTTTTCCGCTTTATCGATATGTCAAGAATTCAAATACTTATTCGGTGAACGGTAGTTGATTAATATAAGGTTTTCCCAGCTAAAGGCTATTTTTTCCGAGCAGTACAATAAGCTTGCAACCGTTCACCGATTGGATATAACATATTGAACATATTGTTGTAACAATATTAGAGACAATGTCACAAGCCTGTCGTTCTAGTCAAAGGAAGTAACAATGCCCAAACGATTACTGAACATGTCCGCATCCGATTTTGCCGCCACGTCACCCATGGATCTAAAGCAGGCAATTCTGGCTTCCGAGGGACGTACCATCATGGCGGAAAACGTACCCTCTTCCCAATTTCTCGGCGGCGTTACTAATGCAGAAATCGAACGTGCCGCAGGTGCCGACCTGCTTCTGTTTAACGCGCTCGATGTGTTCGATCCAGTTATTGCCGGTATTCCAGATGATCTCAATGAAAACCCGGTCACTTGGGTGAAGCGAGCATGCGGAAGGCCCATTGGCGTCAATCTGGAGCCAGTTGATAACGAGGCAGAGATGTCTGAATCCCGAACGGAAATCCCCATGGGTCGTCGCGTCTCTCCCAAGACCTTAGAAAAGGCTAACGAACTCGGATTTGATTTTATCTGCCTGACGGGCAACCCTGGAACCGGCGTCTCCAACGATGCAATCGCCCATTCGATTAAACTCTCCAAAGAGCATTTCAATGGCCTGGTCATAGCCGGAAAAATGCATGGAGCGGGCGTTGCGGAACCTGTCATGACGCTCGAAATTGCGCGCAAGTTTGTTGACCTCGGCGTCGATATCCTTCTCGTGCCAGCCCCCTACACCGTCCCTTGCTTCCAAGAAGCAGACCTGCGCGCCATCGTAGACTTTGTACGATCCCACAACGTAGGCAAGTCAATTGAAGAGAAGGTTCTCGTCATGGCGGCGAACGGGACGAGTCAAGACTCCTGCGACAGCGAGACCATTAAGAAAATAGGCCTTGCAGCAAAAGCAGCCGGCGCCGACCTCCAACATATCGGGGACTCCATGAACGGTATTTGCCTGCCCCAGAATATCTTCACGCTCGGACAAGCCCTTCGTGGATACAGGCATCAGATCGTCATGCTGAGCCGCTCTATGATACGTTAAGGTTACCTTGCCCACGTTACATCCCGACTGAGGCAACCATCAGGTATAACCAACATGCAAACTGAGGCTCTAATGCTCGATACACACGAAAAACGGCCACTCTATTTACAGCTCACCGACGCGCTGCTCAAGCAGATCGTCGATGAATATCAAGCAGACGATAAACTTCCAACAGAAATGGAACTCTGCGACGAATACGCCGTAAGCAGAACAACCGTCCGACTTGCCATGAGTGAGCTGGAACGTCGTGGAAGTATCTATCGAATCCAAGGTAAGGGATCGTTTGTTGCACCGAAAAGCGTTAGCGAGCTCAATTCACTTTTAGACTTTGACTTTGCAAGCCATTGCGATGGCGTTGATCCGGATGCCATCACCAAACATTTCGGCGGCCTCACATCAGGTCGTCCAATTTCCGTAATGATGCTCCAACAATTTGGATGTCAAAGTCGCGATGAAATTCAGCGTCTTGAATTGACCTACGAACTTGAAGGCAGCTTCATAGGCGCTGATACGTTCTTCATTTCAAAGTCGCGCGTTCCGAATAACCAGTTAGATTTTCAGGCATTTAGCAGAATCATGGACGACTTGTCCAAGTCTATCCAATCTGTTAGGGAAAGCTATAGAGCACGTCAGCTTAGCGATTCCGAAGCCAGTAATTATGGTGTTGCAAAACTTCCGGTCATCGAACTGACTCATTATGCTTACGACTCCGGAGGCAAACTAATCTCAATTGTCTGCCGCACCGTCTTAACTGGGCGAATCCCTTATCAAAACTTTATTTTCAAGTCCTAATGTTCTTTTTCTTTTGTCTCGATCTGTAACACGTAGCCGAGTTTTTAAGTCCTAACCGTTACAGATCGAGACAAACAAGGTAGACCCCGCCGAATTGTCTCAATCTGTAACATCTGGTTGGTGGTTTCACCCCTACCTGTTACAGGTTGAGACGATTTGATAGTGGAGTCCTTATTTGCGCGTCATATCGCGTAGCGCTGACGCGCTGGTTTCCACAATGACAGGAGGTAAAAGTCCTCCCGCATCACCCGTTGGCAATCCCGTAGCGATAACTAGCAAATAACCTGCGTGTGTTCCTCGATGGCGGCACGATCCTCGGCGGCGATGCCCGGCTCGCACACCACGGCGTCCAAATTGTCCAGGCGGCAGAAGGTGTAGAAGTCGCGCTTGCCGATCTTGCTGGAGTCGGCGATCAGATAGCGCGAGTCGGCCTTGCTAAAGGCGAGCTGCTGGATGCGGCCCTCTTCCATATTGGATGTAGACACGTCGCCGTCCAGAATGCCGTTGGCACCGATAAACGCCGCGTCGATGCCCAGCGCACGCAGGGTATCCTCGGCCGTTGGTCCCACAAAAGCGGCGGTGCGGCGACGGTACATGCCGCCCACCAGGCACAGGTCGCAGTCTTCGCGCGCCTCGAGCAGGTTAAACACCGAAAGCGAATTGGTCACAATGCGCAGGCGAAACGCCGGCAGCATCGAGGCCATCTGCTCAACCGTGGTGCCCGTGCCCAAAAAGATGGTCGAGCCTTCCTCGATAAGCTCCACAGAACGGCGCGAAATCTGCAACTTTTCCTCGGCATGCTTCGTGCGCTTTTCGCTGTGCGAATACTCATGGCGCAGCATAGCGTGTGGACGGCCCTGCGCACTGCGGGCTCCGCCGTGCACGCGCTCGATCTCGCCCAGGCTCGCAAGCTCCTCAAGGTCACGGCGGATCGTCATATCCGAGACACCTAACGCATCCGAAATCTCCTTGACCGAGACCGTTCCCTGTTCCTCGAGCAGCTGCCGAACCTTATCCTGTCGCTCCGCTTTAATCACGATGAGTCCTCGCTGTTCCACGCTCACGTCAATTCAAACAATAACGAACAAATTGTATCAGACTCGCGCGCGTCAGAAATGAACGCCCGCACAGCTCCAATCATCACTTTTTTGAGAAAAATACCCTCTGCTTTAGTGGGGTGTAGTGATAATCTCGCCTGTTCGCGCTACAGTTTGTCGGAAATACCTCGATGTTAGGAACCAAATGATCACTTCCGAGCTTTTCGGCACCGCGCCGTGCGGTACCCCCGTTCATCGTTACACCCTCAACGGGCCCGAGATCTGCGTTCGCATTATGGACTATGGCGCCACCGTGCTGGGTATCGATGTGCCCGACATTCCCGGCAACGTGCGCGATGTGGTGCTGGGCTTCGATAAGCTCGAGGATTACTTTGACAACCCCGCCTGCTTTGGCGCGACCATCGGCCCCGTGGCCAACCGCACCGCGGGCGCCACGATTACCATCGACGGCACGGACTGGCATATGCCCGCCAACGAGGGCGCCAACAACCTGCACAGCGATCTTGAGCACGGTCTGCATAAACGCGTGTGGGACGTTGAGCTCGACGAGGCCCATAACGCCGTGCGCATGACCACCTCGCTTGAGGATGGCGAACTGGGCCTTCCCGGCAACCGCACCTTTACGGCCGTGTTTACCGTTACACGCACCGGCGTCTTTCGCATCGAGTATGGCTGCGAGAGCGACCGCGCCACCTACGTGTCCATGACCAACCACACGTACTTTAACCTTGCCGGTCATAACGCCGGCATGGACTGTGAGCACTTCTTTGTTGCTAACGCTGCTCACTACCTGCCCATTAACGAGCAGAACATCCCCACCGGCGAGATTGCTCCGGTCGAGGGAACACCGTTTGACTTCCGCGAGCTGCGCCCCGTCGCACCCGGCATGGAGGCCGACGACCCGCAGATTAAGCAAGCCCGTGGCTACGATCACTGCCTGTGCATCGATGGCTATCAGTACGGGCGCAACCTGCGTCGCGCCCTGCATGTTGAGGAGATGTGGACCGGCCGTGAGCTGGACTACTTCACCACCGCCCCGGGCGTGCAGCTCTACACCGGCAACTGGCTGGGCGACGAGCACGCCAAGGACGACGCCAACTATGGTTGGGGCGCCGGCTTTGCCCTCGAAGCCGAGATGTACCCCGACACGCCGCACCAGCCGCTGTTCCCGCAGGGCATTGTGGGCCCGGGTCACCCCTACAGCAATGTGATCGAGTACCACTTTATGAGGCACTAAGCCCACAATGCGACATATCGCACAGCAGCGCCCGCCGGCACCACCGCCGGCGGGCGCTTTTTCATCTTTTGGGCTCATTTTCGCTGTGACTGTATGAGTGACATATCAAAACTATGCCCATTTACTACGTTTAGCCCGGGATGCTCGACCATACACCGGTTTTTGTTACATTTGCGAGCCATCTACCTGCGGTTTTGTTTTTCCCAAATTCGACATGCTCGACGATAGCCGATCAAACGTAGTAAATGGACATAGTTTTGACAGGCGGCATCGCGCGCGTCCCTCGCAAGGGTACAATAATCCGTTTTCCTCCGTCCCCAAGGGATCAGTTGAACAGATTGCCGATGGGGTCGGGGGCGGAACTGGGAAGATAGCGGATTTCTAGTTCTATGCCGAGCTTTTGCAGCTCTTTGAAGGTGGCGATGTCCGTATCGTCTACGGCAACGGCAGGCGTTACAGAGCGCTTGCCCTCCCCCGCCCGCATATGGCCGATGCTGATCTTGGTGATCGGCACACCGCCCTTAACCAGCACGAGCACATCGGCGGGTGAGGACACCATGATCAGAATCAATTGGCGAGGCGTTGCGGTATGAATGACGTCGATGGTCCTTTGCACCGAGAAAAAGCGCGTCCAAACGCCTTCTGGCGTCGCCACCCTCATAGGGGCCCACTTGCGAGCGTCCGCCGCGATCTCATCGTTGACGATTAGGACAAGGTTGGAACCCACGGCTTCGTTCCACAGCTCAACGTCTTGTCCGTAAATGAAACGGTCGTCGATGCGTGCGAGAAGAATCTTGGGTTGAGTCATCGCTGCCCCATTCTGTTTGAGACCCGTAAGAGCAAGACATCGCGTCTCCAATATTAGTGCATTTAAAGTGAGAAAAGCCGTCAGAACACTTGCGCGGATTTGCGATGTCCCGTATCATAGACAGCCGTTGACGCCTCAGTTGCGCCATCACATGGCCGCCAGCGTAGCTCAGTTGGTAGAGCACCGCTCTCGTAAAGCGGGGGTCACCGGTTCGAGCCCGGTCGCTGGCTCCATTGCACAAGATAGCCGCCTTCGGGCGGCTTTTTTGTTGCTGATTTCGGGCGCGCTTCCGCCAATCCAAGCACAACGCCGCCGGAAACTCTCCTACTCAACAAAAGCCCCGCCAACCGCAATCCCCAAAGGAACCGCGTTCAGCGGGGCCCAAGCGAGCTCCCCCAAGGGATAACGCTCGCAACACGAACAGCTCAGCCGAGCAGCGCGCTACTCCTCCCAGTAAGCATCTGCAAGCAGCTTAAAGCAAATCTTCTTGACCGGCTGCGCGCCATCGCCCTGGAACTCGAGCGTGGGCATGTGAGGCTCGCCGGCAACGAACAGCGCGAACTTGTCGTCGGCAAGATCGCCGGCGATCGAGGCGTCGGAATCGACCAGATCGTAGTCGTCCTTCTCGTCAAACTCCTGGACCAGCGTCAGGCTGCCCGTGGCGACCTTAAAGGCCTCGCGACCCTCGACGTCGATCTGCAGATCGTGATAGCGCTGATGCGTCTCGTAGTGAGCCTCGGCTTCGGGACGCGTCGTGGGAGCCATGACGTTCGCAAAGACCTTGTCGCCCAGAATCGGATGGCTGCCGACCTCGAGCTTCGCCGGATCGTTCTCCTCGAGCCAGTCGATCAGCACGTCGAGGCCCTTGAGCATTCCACGGTACTCCTCGATATCGCCCAATGCACCGTAAATCATCTAAATCCCCTCTCGGATCGTTTCTTTGGCGGCTACTCGGCAAACGCATTACCGACGCTGTTGCCACCCACATGCGTCTCGACCAGGGTAAGGTCGGGATTGAACACGACAGTGTCGGCGTCGCGCCCCGGCATAATGCTACTGCACTTGTCGTCGACATGAGCTGGCAACCGATGCCGGGGCCGCAGCACAAGCTCCTACAGCTCGGTCACGACAACGCCGTTGTAAACCTCGTCCCAACGATCCATAACCAAGTGGCCAGTCATGGGATCCATGGCATTGAGCTTGCCGCAGGTGTTGGCGGTACGCAGCACCGTCTCGTCGTCGGCTCCGGCAGCAATCGCATGTGCGAAGCCGGCAATGGTCGAATCGCCAGAGCCCGTAGCGTTAACGGCGGGGATATCGGGGGTCTTGGCGCGGAACGCACGGCCGTTATGGAAACCAACGGAGCCGGCAGCGCCCATGGATACGACGACCCAGGGGATATCGGAGAAGCGGGCGTCAGAGGCGAGCGCGGAACGGAGCTCGTCCACATCGTCGGTGGTAAAGCTCGTGCCCAGAAGGCCGTTAATTTCGGTCAGGTTAGGCTTAACCAGCTCAGGCTTGACCTCGGACTTGAGCGCAGCCTCGAGCGAGGCGCCCGAGGTATCGAGCAGCACCTTGGCGCCGGCGTTCTCTGCAATGCCCGTGATCTTAGCGTAGTAGTCCGCCTCGACGCCGCGGGGCAGCGAACCCGAGATGGTAACGACATCGGCCTTGCTCGCAAGCTCGGCGAACTTGGCGGTAAAGGCATCGAGCTCCTCGGGGGCAATCGTCGGGCCGCTCTCGAGCAGCTCGGTCTGGTTGCCGGCGTGGAGGATGTTGAGACAAATGCGAGTCTCGCCCTTGATGGGCACAAAATCATTCTTAATGCCGTTGGCATCCATGAGCTCGGCCATATAGGCGCCCATATGACCACCAAGCAGGCCGGTTGCCACAACATCGTCGCCCAGCTGGCCCAGGACGCGGGCCACGTTGAGGCCCTTACCGCCGGCGGTCTTTTCGGGCGTCACGCGGTTGACGTCGTCGATAATGAGCTCATCGAGCTGATAGCGCGTATCGACGGACGGGTTCATCGTAACGGTGAGGATCATTTCTAGCTCCTTATCTCGCAGGCTCCTTATGCCTTGCAAAACGAATTGGCTACATGCGACTACAGAATCTCGATCGTGAACGAGCGCACGATGGTTTCTTTGGGCTTGGCGATAAGACAGCCGCGCTTGTGCTCAAGCACGTCGTCCTCATCGGAGCAGGTCGAAAGGCCGCCCCAGGGTTCAACTGCCACAAAATCGCCCTCGGGCTTGCTCCACACAATGAGATATGGGAAGCCCCCAAAGCTCAGGCGGACGCCCTTGTCCTCGCCCTTCTTGGAAAGCGTGACCTGACGGCTCTCGAGCACGTCAAAGATGGTCTCCGCAAAATCGAAGAGCTCATGCGACAGAGGCAGCGTCTTTCCCACCATGGGGTTCTTGGAGCGGTTGGTCACGTCAATCAATCCGGTCGAGGGAACGGCGGTGCAGAGCTCCACAGCCTCGTCTTTCTCAAAACGCAACTCGTAGTCCGTATAGGCCTCGCCCTCATCGAGCGGGCACCTAAAGCCGGGGTGTCCACCGATAAAGAAAGGCATGTCCTCGGTGCCCTCGTTGGTAACCTCATAGGAGACGCGCACGGCGGCGTCCTCGAGCGTATAGCGGGCGACAAGCTTAAACGGATACGGATAATCGCTCAGCAGCGCGGCGTTATCCTCCGAAGCCAGGCACATCGCCAGCTCGTTCTCGCTCTGGCTCAGCAGCTTCCACTCCTGTTTGCGCGCAAACCCATGGCGAGCGAGCTTTACATGATGCCCGGCAAACGTCATGGCGTTGTTATCGCGCAAGCCTCCGCAAATCGGGAAGCAAATCGGTGCCTGGCCGGACCACACGGCGGGATCGCCCTGCCACAGATACTCGCGACCTCCGGCCTCGATCGAGGTAAACGAACCACCAGCCGTGGACACCTTAATAGAAATCGAATCGTTGGAGAGAGCGTATTCCATTGCCCATCCTTTCGAACAACTGCTTTTTGCTCGCAAGTACCCGTCTCGGCCCTAACCAAAGGACAAACCCGCACGTTCATCGATGCGTCCGGTATCCCAGCCATGTAACGGGGTACCATACAGACATTGATGCAATTACAGCTGAAAGGCCTTCTTATGCGAACCATCATCCTCTACGCCTCGCGCCATCACGGCAACACGAAAAAGCTCGTGGACGCCATCGTCGAGGCACACCCCGAGATCGATACCCTCGACGTCAAGGCACTCGGTAAAAACGAGTACCCCGACCTGCACGAATATCATCTGATCGGTGTCGCCACGGGCATCTATTACTCCGAGATCGACAAGGACATGGCACGCGTGCTCACGAACGTGCTGCAACCGCAGGACAAGGTGTTTGGCCTTATGACCTACGGTGGCAAAAACAAGTGGTACGGCAAGGATATCGATGGCATCTGCCGCATGAGGCAGGCCATCTTTATGGGTGTCTACGGCTGCCCCGGCTTTGATACGTGGGGGCCGTTCAAACTCGCCGGCGGTGTCCAAAAGGGACACCCGACCGCTGAGGAAATTAAGGGCGCCGTCGACTTCTTCGACAAGATCGAAGACGAATATGGCGATATCATCGTCGAAGAGTATGCCAAGCGCGAGAAGCGTCTAGCATACGAAAAGGAGCATCCCGCGGGGGGTCTTGTGGCCGGCGTCAAGCGCACGGCAAAGAAGATCGCTAACAAGCTGTAACTGTTAAGGTGCTTTTGAGCATTTAACCCATACGGCGGGTCCGAGCAGATTCGGGCCCGCCGTCTTTTTCTATCGTTACTCGGTAAAGGCGTTGCCGACGCTCTGGCCGCCAACATACGTCTCGACGAGGGTGAGCTCATGGTCGAACACGACAAAGTCGGCGTCGCGACCCGGCATGATGCTGCCGCACTTATCCTCGATGTGCGCAGAGCGAGCCGGCACCTCGGTTGCCATGCGAATGGCGATATCAGCGCTGGCGATGCCCCAATCGACAATGTTCTTGACGCCCTGGGCAAGCGTGAGCACCGAGCCGGCAATGCTTTTGCCGTCGGCGAGCCAGCACAGGTTGTCCTTCATGATGACGTCCATGCCACCACTGGTGTAGCTGCCCTCGGGCATGCCGCCGCAGCCCAGGCAGTCGGTGATGAGCACCGTGTGCTGCCAGCCCTTTGCCTGCAGCAGTGCCTTGATGGCGGCAGGGTTTACGTGCTTGCCGTCACAGATGATCTCGGCGTAGGTCTCGGGCGTGGACATGGCAGCACCCACGACACCGGGCTCACGGTGATGCAGACCGCGCTGGCCGTTATAGGTATGCGTAAAGCAGCTGGCACCGGCATTGATAGCGGCGATGCACTCATCGTAGGTGGCGTCGGAGTGACCGATGCTGGTCACCACGCCCTTGGCGTTCAGAGCAGCCGCATAAGCAGCGGCACCGTCGCGCTCGGCGGCCATGGCGCTCTTAACGATGCGACCGCCCGCAGCCTCCTGCCACTGGTCGAAAACCTCCTCGGAGGGGTCAATCAGGTAAGCGGGGTTCTGCGCGCCCACGTGCTTCATGGTAAAGAAGGGGCCCTCCAGGTAGATGCCCTGAATGCGGGCACCGCAGAAGTCGGGGCCGCGGCCCTCGTCCGCCTTGGCGATAGCAGCGCAGGCGTCCTTGATCTGTTCGACGCCATCGGTGAACGTCGTGGGCAGCCAGCTGGTGGTACCGCGACGGGCGAGCTCGGTTGAGCTGATATCGATGCCCTCGGGATCGTTATCGGTAGTTGAGTGGTTGTAGAAGCCATGGATGTGAGTATCGACCATACCCGGTGCGATCCACGATCCCGTGTAGTCCTTAATCTCGCAAGAGGGCTCGTCGGCCTGCCAGGCGCCAAAAACGCCATCCTCGACCATAAGATAGCCGCCCAGTTGCGGGCCTGCCGGCAAGAAGAACTTGTCAGCCTTAATTGCGTACGTGCTCATATGCACTCCTCGCTTCTAAAGCAGTTGACTGTGGTAATGCTTATACCCAGCTCACGTAAAACAAAAAGCGCCCGCCCGCCGTTATGAGCGGACGGGCGCCCTTACAGGGGGACGCGATTAAGCGGTGAAGGGGTGAATCGTCACGCCCTTAACCACGCGGTTGACCGTGCCGGTGGGGCTCGGCGTATCGGGCGTGTTGCCCACGCGCACGGAGTTGAGCAGGCTGATAGCCTGGGCAAACATTACGAACGGCAGAGCAAGGTAGCCCTCGGGAAGCGCCTCGTAGCCCTTAAAGGTGAAGGACTCACCCTCATAGACGGTGGCACCTTCCTGCTGAACGGCGATGGTGTGCTGAGCGATCTCGTCGCCACCAATCTCGTTGAGAATGTCGATGTCATACTGACGGGTGTAAGCGTCATTGTTGACGAACACGAAGACGAGCGTCTTATCGTCGACGAAGGACTTAGGTCCGTGACGATAGCCCATGGAAGTGTCGTAAGAAGTGGCAACCAGGCCGTGAGCGAGCTCGAGGATCTTGAGCTGGCTCTCCTGGGCAAGGCCACCGAAGGAGCCAGAACCCAAGTAGGTCACGCGGTTGAAGTCGCCAGCCAGGTAATCGGCGACCTCGGACTCGCGAGCGATAACCTCCTCGCCCATCTTGGCGATGGTCTCGACCCATTCAGCCTTCTGCTCGTCAGAGGCCGTATCGAAAATAAGGGTAGAGAGCAGGGTCATGCAGGAATAAGAACCGGTCATGGCGAAGCCCTTGTCGTTGGCGCGCGGAATGAGCAGCGTCAGCGCGTTGGGATCATCGGCAGACTCAACGGCGAGCTTGCCCTCGGGAGCGCAGGTGATGTTGAGGAACTTGACGTTGTGGACGAGCTCCTTGGCAACGGCAACGGCGGCAAGGCTCTCGGGGCTATTGCCAGAGCGGGCAAAGGAAACCACGAGCGTGGGATCCTCGGCGCGCAGGAAGTCGCGCGGGGCGCTCACGATGTCGGTCGTGGCGATGGGCTTAAAGTCGTAGAGATCAGTGTTGCCAGCGTGACGCAGGTACGGGGCGCAGGTATCGCCAACGTAGTCGGACGTACCGGCACCGGTGAAGACAACGGACAGACGGCCCTCGCCCATAGCGCGAGCCTCGGCCAGAAAGGCCTCGATGGCCTCCTTGTTCTCGCGATAGATGTTGAGCGTATCACGCCAAAGCTCGGGCTGCTGAGCAATCTCGGCCGTGGTGATCTGGGCGCCGAGCTCGGTAAGCTCCTCGACACTCTTCTCGAACATTTCTAATACCTCTTTCTTTACTAAATTGTCTGATATACAAAGACTTAATCTGAAAAGTTAAATCGGGTAGTAGTCATAGGCTGTTTTTCTTTCGTTGGCACTCGTATCCGATCACAAAGTATCTCGATAGTGAGAGATTCTGTACTTGAACTTGTCCGCACGAGCCACCGAAAGCGTGAACTCGACAACATCATTTTGGGTGTTGTGAGTAGTTCGGACTATGTCCAGAACTGGCGCACCCTCACCAATACCTAGAAGCCGAGCGTCACATGGACGTGCTATACCCGCAGAGAACTCCTCATCCGCTACTCGAATTTTCTGCTGATAATCCTGCTCAATAACATCGTAAAGGGGCTTTTGTTCGAGTAGAGGACGCTTGAGTGAAATAAAGAGCCTTGCTGGAAGATAGCTACGCTCAACCATCATAGGTATACCATCTGCCATTCGTAAACGTTTGAGTTTTAATACCTTTTCACCCAAATGAATCCCCATTTGCATCGAGAGCGTTTTATCTGCTTCCATTTCACAGAACTCTAAGATGGTTGTTTCTGGCAGCCGGCCCATCGCTTTCATCTGTTCAGTAAAACTGTACGATTGGGTAAGATTTGTTGCTTGAGCTAGTCGATCGGCAACAAACGTACCGCGACCTTGTTTTCGCACGATCCGACCAAGATACTCAAGTTCCTGAATTGCAAGCCGGACAGTCGACCGCGAAAGCCCGAAACGTTCGGCAAGCTCACGTTCGGACGGAATCAAATCACCTGGCTGATATTCATGATCAATTTTTTCGATCAGAATATCTACGAGCTGGTCATATAGCGGTTGTCTGTGCCTCGTGCACGTCATGATATTCTCCACGTAATGAGCAATTGACCAATACTTCAGCCTTCAGGTAACGCACCAACATGTCCAATAAATGGGCTAATAGCGACGCTACATCTCATCGTCTTCATCAATGTCAGCACTCTCGAGTTTCTTGAGATCGACTCCCTCACGACCAACGACCCGTGCGCGTTCGGCAAGTTCATCAAGCGTTGGGTCTCCAAACGCACGCGTCATAACGAGCTCCACCAACATAGGTAGATTTGTTCCGGTGACAACGGTCACGTTATCGAGCTCAGTCGTCATTGGGATAGCTTGATTGAACGGAGTACCGCCAAGCAAATCAACAAACACCAATACGCCATCACAAGCTTGACGCATCTTGGCAATGCAGGTTCGCAAATCATCACCAAAAGTAACCGCCTCCGAGCCCGCAAAAGGAACTACCTCAAAATTAGGCTGTTCGCCGGCGACCATATCCACAGCGCTTTTCAAACCAGGTGCAAACTGACCGTGACCAGTTAGTACAAATCCAATCATTCTATCTACCTTTCTACCGTTCGCTTTCTCTAGCCATAGAACCCCTCAAAAGGGCTCTTACGACCACTGCATCATTAAAGTTTAGTGAGTATTTTGTTTTATCGTGGGAGGTCTGTGAGCGTCTCTAAGCTGCTTTTCAAGGTTGCGATATCTACGTGCTTCGCTCTTGTTCCCGCTACTCTCATATTGATATGAGAGCAGCAGATAGAGCTTTCCGCGTAACCCAAGGTCGTTCGTATCTAGCATGGCTTCCATCTCATCGATCTTATCATGCCGACGGCGAAAGACTATGTCGTAGGTCAATTGACTGTCCGCCAAAATACCCTTCGACACGACGGGGCGCATCTCTTCCAACATGGACGCCGCCCGCTTGCGGTCACCCGTCTTGATATAGAAATTAAATGCGCGAACCGCAAGCTGTCGACGTTGCTTATCGCTGCACGACATCTCCAGCAAGTGGTCAAGCATTCGATCTGCATATGCGTCCATATCAGCAGCTTCGTAGATAGTGAAACGAAGGTAATACTGCTTATACGTAGACATTACTATACGCGCTAGTTTGCGATCGAGCAGGTCTATGCAATCTTGGTATAAGCCCAAGTTAAACAATACCTGCAATTTCATATCGAAGTATTTTTTCGCTCCTTCGGTCACAGCGAAATAAGCCACGACAACACAAATGAACAGGACAATCCAAAATGGCATTGCACTATATTCCCTTCAAGGCAGCCTTAATGAATTAATCGAACACGATGACTGCATAACCGCCTATGAAAAGCGGTGTCCGACAAAACAAAAGAGGCGCACACTCCAGGGGATATGGCGATAAAGTCGCCTTGGAGGTGTGCGCCACATCTTAATTGAGGATCAAATGTCGCGACAATATGGGGTACTTAGCCCTTGCAAATGATACCGAATGCACCCAAGGCAATGGACAGAACCAAGACGATAAAGATAGCCTTCGTCGAGGTCATGCCCTTCTTACCAAGGAGCCAGTATACGAAGCCGACGAGCGCGGCAGGAACCAGCTTGGGGCAAATCATATTGCAGATATTCTGCAAGTCAACGGTAACGCCACCGATAACAGGCTTCGCTGCAATGACGATACCGACATTGGTTGCGACCAGGGCACCGACCATAAAGACACCCATTACGGAGGCCGCGTCGGTCAACGCGTTCAGGCGGTCGCTCATGGTGGTGACGAGCTTCATACCCTGCTCATAGGCCATGTGGGTCTGCTTGCAGCGGAACCAGTCAACAAGGATGTTAACGGCGACCCAGATGAAGATACCCAAGGGGTTGCCGTTCATGGCCATATTGGCAGCCAGGGCGCCAAAAATGGTCGGGAGCAGCGAACCGAAGATGGAATCGCCGATGGAAGCCAGCGGTCCCATGAGACCAGTCTTGAGACCGGCAACAGCCTCGAGGCCCTCAATGCCCTCCTCTTCCTCGATCGCCAAATCGATACCGGTGATGATCGTGTTGAGGAAGTTTGAGGTGTTGAAGAACGGTGCGCACTGGGCGCGGCAGGCTTCCTTTAGCTCCGGCGTGCCGTCACCGTACAGCTTGCGCAGCGTGGGCAGGATAATCCAGAGATAACCAGAGTGTTGCATGCGCTCGTAGTTCCAACCATCCTGGAAACCAAGCAGGTTACGACGGTTGATCTGCGCAAGGTCGTCCTTGGTAATCTTGTAGCCAGTGGTGCCATTGGCGAGTTTCTCATTAGAGCTCATCGTCGTCGTCTCCCTCCGCAGCGCCAGCAGCAGCGACGGGACGCTGGTTGTTCTTGTAGTACAGCAAAGACAGAGCAAAGCCAATAATAGCGATCGCCAGCATCGACATGTTATTGAACATACCGACCATATCCACGGCACCCTTACCAAGCGCACCGTTCACAGCGACGATGTTGGCGTTGAGGTTCATGATGCTCGTGAAGGCCGTACCAAACAGGGCGGCGACTACAAAGCCGAGCAGCAGGTAGGCGACGTGCTTTTTGACCGGCAGGTAACGGAGCAGGATGGCGAAGCCAACGGCGGGCAAGGCACCGCCAGCAACAGACAGACCGTCACCCAGCCACTTCAAGTCGCCGTTAAGGGCGGTGGTGATGCCCTCGACCAAGCCCTGGCCAAATGCGAGAGCCAGGAAGACCGGAATCATGCGGGACAACATCCAGGAAACGGCACCGAACAAGTAGTGTACGTTGTAGGCGCCCCAGTTCATCTTCTCGATATCGGCATCGCACATGTGACCGAAGAACGTGTTGGCGAAACGGCCGGCGATATCGGTGTAAACGAGAATGGCAGCGACAGGTACGCCGATGGCGGCAAGAGCCGTCTCGGGATTCATGCCCGCACCCACGGCAAAGGCAGTGGCGACCAGAGTGCCGGAGTTGGCATCGATACGAGAGGCGCCGCCAAAGGTACCAACGCCCAGGACGGTGAGCTGCATGCTGCCGCCGATAAACAGGCCAGTCTGCAGGTCACCCATAATCAAACCGGTAATCATACCGGAGAAGACGGCTGAGCCGGCACAGGTGTACCAGTTCAGCTCATCCATAATCTGATAACCCGCATACAGGGTTAACAGAAGAATCTGCCACCAAGCAATCATGGTAAACTCCTTATTTAAGGTGTAACAGTTTCTACAATACCAATACGCTTATATAAACCGTGCATCCCCCTTCACGGCCTAGCGTTAATTCGACTAGAGCGTGAGAGCCTCTGGGTTATCCTGCGGCGTCAGCTGAATGACAATAGGAAGATTATCGGCCTTGAGTTTGGCAAATGCGTCAAGGTCCCCCTGGTCGCAACTAATGTTGCGATTCAGCTTCTTGACCGGCTCCATTGTCGTCATATTACCGACGATGAGCTGCTCAAGCTTAACACCTTGTTCCAAAAGTCGAACGTAGACCTCAGGCTTTTTCGCAACAATGAAGAGACGTTGCGCATCATATTTGCCAGCAGTGATGTTGGCAGCGGCCTTGTCGACAGGAAGCACGGACAACTTCACAGTTGCCGGGCAAGCCATGCGAAGAACCTGCTTTTGGGTAGCATCTTGCGATACCTCGTCGTCAACTACCATGAAGCGGCTTACCTGACGGGCGTTAGACCAGAGGTTTGCCACCTGTCCGTGAATCAAGCGAAAGTCGATTCGTGCGCCTACAATCATTTCTACTCAACTCCTTCTTGTTCAAGTGTACGGATAACGGGCTCAGAGCGAAGGGAGATTTTCGCATCATACACGCCCTCTGTTTCGAACATAACGAGTTCATTGGTACCAGGGTGCAATAAACCGTGCGGAACATAGAGCGTCATGATGGGACCCTTATCCCAAAAACGTCCGACATTCGTTCCGTTTACGAATGCCACACCCTTTCCAAAACCCGTAGTGTCGATAAAGGTATCAGCCGGCTCAGATATATCAAACTTTGCGCGATAAAAGGAAGGTTGTCCCTCTACCCAGCCGGCGGAATAATCAAGATTATCGATGTTATCGAGTGGCAGACAACGCATCTCCCAACCGGTAACAAAGTGAAGATCAACGCAAACTCCTGTCCTAATGCCCTTATGTTGCGTATCAGCGAGCAATTTGTGACCATAATTGACGCGACCCATATCCTCGGTCAGAACATCCAGGCGGTTGTGTTCACAGGGAAGAACGCAGTGAATATCTTCCCCGATGTGCTCCTGATACTGCGTCGCCACTTTGTCACCGTTCACAAACACCTGAGCGCGGTCGCGGGCGTCAATAACCCGAATACGCTCTTCATCTGCACGGTCACGCTCGACAGTCGTGGTATATAACGTATATCCATACGACTGACCCATCTCTTCCATGGGCATAGGATATTGGGCTTCAATCGGCTCCGAAAGAATATCGAGCACATTAAAGAGACTTACGCGCTCACTCACCGAAATATCGGGCATGGAAAACGCCTTTTTTGTTAACGGCTTGCTTTGCGCGATATCGGGATACAGCTCGTGAACTGTCCTTTGAATTGCGAAGTATTTCTCGGTCGGGTTGCCCTGTTCGTCCAATGGAGCATCGTAGTCATATGATGTCACCTGGTGCAGGTCATGCGTATGGCGTGCAGAACATCCGTTCATAAATCCAAAGTTGGTGCCTCCATGAAACATGTAGAGGTTTAAAGATCCTCCAAGCTCGAGCACCTCGCGAACGCAAGAGGCAAGATCTTCGGGATCGCGTCTGATGACGTTCTCCCCATAGCGATTGAACCAGCCGTCCCACAACTCCATGCACATAAGAGGCCATTGTTTTCCATGCTCCTTGTGAAAAGCAGAAAGAGCCTCAAAGTTCTCCTTTGCATGAGAACCAAAGTTGCCGGTGCACAACACATCATCGTCAATGAGCGTACCGGCACGAAGGCACCCACGCCACGGGCCATCGGAAGTACAAAGGGGCACGGAAACCCCACGCTCGACCATAAGGCGACGAATCGCGCGAAGATAGTCCTTATCCTCGCAATATGATCCATACTCGTTTTCAACCTGCATCATGATGATGTTTCCGCCCTTGTCAATCTGACGCGAGACGAGTATCGGCATGAGATGGTCGTAGTACTGCGTAACGTGAGCAAGAAATTTGGGGTCGCTGCTACGCGGCCTCATATCATGTTCGCGCAGCAGCCATGCTGGCATGCCGCCAAATTCCCATTCTGCACAAATAAACGGAGAGGGCCGAACAATTGCATACAGACCGAGCGATGCTGCCTCATCAAGAAATGCCGCCAAATCGATTGAGCCAGAAAAATCGAAGACGCCAGGCTTTGGCTCATGAAGATTCCACGGTACATACGTTTCGACCGTATTAAACCCAAGAGCCTTAAGGTTATAGAGCGAGTGGTGCCAGTCGCTCGGATGAACACGCATATAGTGAATCGCCCCCGACAAGATGGTGAACGGCTCATCATCAAGTAGGAATTGATTGGTGATCTTAAACGAATGCATGCTACTCCCGATCTTCGTGCTCTACGACGCCGATGCCGGTTCCTCGGCCCTCGGCTAAACGCCTTGCCTATTATGGACGCATTAACGCAATTATGTAGACAGAATCTGAAGTGGTCCGTAAACGGTAGCGAAATGACGATGAACGGCTTTAATAAAGAAAATTAAACTACCTGTTAGACCACTGTTTAATTATAGATTCCTAACGATTCTATATTTGAAAGGTGGTATGTACCATCTATCCACTATTTCCTACTAGTTACGTTATGTTTAATCGCATTGTTAGCGCCGGAATAATTTAGCCAAATATAGTCGGCCGAGATTGACCAATCCCGGCCGACCCATTTTAGCCAACACGC